>JAGBVI010000022.1 GCA_017630395.1 Paludibacteraceae bacterium | reverse complement strand
GAAAGAGTTTGAACCGAGCCAAACAGGAAAAGATGGATTTGAGACGCCGGACTACGAGCAGCTGATTTTCTTCTACCATCCGGACCATTTAGGCTCCACAACGTTGGTGACAGATAATGATGGAAATGTGGTGCAAAGTGTGGCTTACATCCCGTATGGCGAAGTCTTCATAGAAGAGCGTAACGGCACATGGAACACCCCATACCTCTTCAACGGCAAAGAGTTAGACGAAGAGACGGGCTTGTACTACTACGGTGCGAGATATCTGAACCCAACAAGTGCGGTTTGGATGTCAGTGGATCCGTTGTGGGAGAAGAATATAGATGCTAGTCCGTATTCCTATTGTCATGGGAATCCGGTGAATAAGATTGACGTTATGGGATTGGATGATTATGGCGTTGATGATAATGGTTATATCTTTTTCATAAAAAAGACAGAGAGTGAAAAGGACAGATTGATTGCCGGAGTTAAAAGAAGACATATTGAAAAAGAATATGGCAGTAGAAAAAGTCCATACGATATAAGTGGTAAATTGAAATCGGATATAAAAAATATAGAAGTTTCTAAAGGAAAACTTAGAGAAACTACAGAAGACGACAAGAATGCTGGTGGACAACTATTTAGATTTAATAATATTGGCGAGGCTAAATCTATGTTTGAATTTATGGCAAAAAACACAAAAGTAGAATGGTCTTTTTTTGATTTAAAAAATTCAAAAAATAATACAACTTCATTTATGTTAGGTACATCTCATAATTGGAAAAGCGAAAAATTCGCATCAACTTTTTTGGCTCGTAAAATATGCAGTGATAAATTAACATATAAATCAACATTTCATATTCATTGTCACCCGAATATTTCCTCAGTTCCTTTTGATCAAGGTATAAGCCCATCTGATGATGATATAGATACGGCTAAAATTTTTACAAATGCAATTGGAGGTAAAAATATGGAGTTTAAAATATTTTTAGACGATGGAAATCGTAGCGAGTATAGAAAATTTGAAGTAAGATGAAATATAAATATATTTTAATCATTGCCTTGATTTTTAGTTCTTGCAGAGTGACAAAAATAAACAAGCATCCCCAACAATACACGATAACTTGTAGCTTACATTCTGCCAAAAATCCTATTGTACTGAAATCTATGCTTAGCAAGTGTAAATATCATTATAACAAGTTTTATAATGGGAAAGAGTTTAGTTATATTGTGTATTACAAAACTGAAACTAAAGGATTAACTCTTTTGGTTACATCATCATTCCGAAAATTATTGCTTGATGAGTATTATTTTAATGATGAAGTACCTAACGCTGTCATTTTTGAAGATAAAATAATATTTATGGAAGATAATTACTATGATAATAACCTTTTTCAATCCCAAGGTAAAGATACTACGCTAAAAGTATTTGGTCATAAGGAGAATGACGATGTATATATTGATTTTGATTCCCAATATAATTTTGAAAAGGCTAAAAAAATTGAGTATTCATATTCTAGTAATTAAATAGTTAGTTTGTACAAAACAAATTTTTTATATGTAAAACAGACTTAAAAAAAATACTTTATTAATAGAACTTCTATTTCTGACGTCTGCGAAGCGTACTCGGAGGTAACCTAAAACAACAAAAACAGAAGCAAAAAATGAGTGTAAAAATGAATGTAAATAGTTATTTCTATGCCGGAGACCATTTAGGCTCCACAACGTTGGTGACAGATAATGATGGAAATGTGGTGCAAAGTGTAGCTTACATCCCGTATGGCGAAGTCTTCATAGAAGAGCGCAACGGCACATGGAACACCCCATACCTCTTCAACGGCAAGGAGTTGGACGAAGAGACCGGCTTGTACTACTACGGAGCACGCTATCTGAACCCAACAAATGGTATGTGGTTAAGCGTGGATCCGCTTTGGGAGAAGTACGTGGGCATGAGTCCGTACAACTACTGCGCCGGCAATCCGGTGAAGTTGGTGGATGTGGATGGAAGAAGACCGGTATATGATGAAGATGGTAATTTAATCGGAACGGATGAAAAGGGCTTACAAGGTTCGCCAATTGTGATGTTTAAGGACCGTTTTAAACAAGGTATGTCCACAGAAGATGCAGATTCACATGATTTGGGATTGGATTTTTTAAATGCACAGGTAGGTTATATTGGTAATGATGGAAAAGATCCTTATGATAGGTTTTTGGAAAGTTACACTAATTTATCTAACAGACCTGATTGGGATGGGTATTTAACAAAAGAAGAAGCTGATGATTGGTGGAAAACTAAGTCGGGTATCCCGTTGTTTGTTGATCAGTCAAAAATTAATCTAAAAGGAGTTGATATTAGTGATTTTGAAAAGTCAAATCCTATGTATCACAATTTTATATGGGATTTTGATTTCGATAACCCCTATAGTAATTTGAGTGAAACAGGTAGAGTTTATGGGTCAATAAAGTTAACATTGTTGAATAATCAAGGAGACGTAATGTTAGGACGTTCTTATGATTTTTTAGATGAATACGATTTTGAAATGGATGATAGGGTATTTAGAAATATAGCAACATGGGTGGGACGCCCCGGGGGGCCTGACGATGGAAAAAGTTTTATAATTAAAAGTTACGGTCATGCTAAACTTAATTAAACAAATCTTAAAAATATCATTAACAACTTTCTTTTGTTTGATTGTGATTACCCTTATTATAATTTGTTTTCATGATTTTTATTTATATGACCCATTAAATAAAATGGAAACAGAATATCTATTCGGGGAAAAAATAAAATTTAAAAAAACATGTAGTAAAGATCTTATTGGTTTTAGTTGTCGAGGAGAAGTATTAGAAATATATAAATATGGGATAAAAAATGACTGTAGAGATTTACCACTTGTGGCAAATAAAAATTATTTAAGTAACTATTTTAAAATGCAGGATCCTCTATTTGTTGATTGGAATTCTTCTTCTTTTGAATCTCAATTAATTGGTGATGTTAGTAATTCTATCTTAGGCACAGAGCCACAAAGTCAATTAGTGACAGAATTTGTAGAGAAATTGAATGATAGAGATTGTTTATGTTGTTATCTTTATGATGATGATTATTCGTATTGTGTTTTTGTCTTGGATAAAGAACGAGGATCAATGTATTTTCTGAAATGTCGGATATGACTCTGCCCGGTCGGATTTGCAATCCGTCCGTTTTCTCCTCTCGTCAGCAACACTGTTACTGACGTCGGCGAAGCGCGCCCGGAAGTGAAGAAATTTATGACAAAAGTTAACAAAACAGAGACAAAATATGAGTGCAAAATCAATGCTCTAACAACCCAATCCACGTATATTCTCAATCTCCATTGCAGGTAATGTTCTTGAAAAAGTAACAGAAAATCTGCGCAAAGAGGAGAAGTTGATTAAATATGAGTATGATTACAACCGATTGAAAAAGGTTACCTATCCGAATCATCCGGAAAATGATGTAACCTACACCTACGG
>JAGBVI010000021.1 GCA_017630395.1 Paludibacteraceae bacterium | reverse complement strand
TGAGCGTTGGTATGACGGTTACAAGCTTAGCGACGAGGTCAGCCTCTTCAATCCAAAGTCGGTGACCTCTTCCATCAGTCGCAAGCGGATGGGTAGCTACTGGTCTGCTACAGGTTCATTTGAGGCGTTGAAAGATTACATCATGATGGACTTCAAAGGCATCAAGCAGGATGTGATTGATATGATTTCCGGCAAAAGCGTTCCTGTGAATGTGACGAAGTTCCAAAACACGCTTCAGTCCATCACTAACAAAGATAACGCTTTCACCTATCTGATACATTTAGGCTATCTTTCATATAACTATGAGGAGCAGACTTGCTGCATACCCAACGAGGAGGTGCGTCTGGAGTGGGTTAATGCCATAGATGACGAAGAGAACTACGCTCCGATTATGGAACTCATCAAAACCTCCAAAAAGCTTCTCGACGCAACGGTAGAAGGCAACGAGGAGGCAGTGGCTCGTGCTCTCGACGCAGCCCATACAGAGGTGACCAATCCGTTGACTTACAACGACGAGCATTGCTTCCAAAGTGCCATCTGCTTGGCTTACTTCTACGCCAACACACGCTATACGCTCTTTAAAGAGTTGCCAACGGGAAAGGGGTATGCAGACTTGGTTTTAATTCCATACTTGCCAAATATTCCGGCAATGGTGATAGAACTGAAGCACAACAAAAGCGCAGGAAGCGCCTTGCAACAAATAAAGGATAAAAACTACTGCCAAGCTCTCAATAATTACAAAGGCGACCTGCTTTTCGTAGGCGTGAATTACGATGAGAAGACGAAGGAGCATAGCTGTAAGATAGAGCGGCTGGTGAATGAGTAGCCCCCTAACTCCAAATTCTTACTATATTTGTGGTGTGGATTAATTGGTAAGCAAGGAATGAATTTTGTTCATCACATATCAAAATGTTTCCGGGACATTAGTGGTGGTTATACCCCTTCCATCACCCACACTATGGCGCACGAGTTGGGTCATGGTCTCTTTGGTTTGGATCACATCTTTTCCGGGGCATACGGCATCAAAAAAGGAGTTACCTACAACCTGATGGACTACACAGAGAAAACCCCTAACGATTTCCTTTCCTACCACGAGTGGACCCAAATCAATCTACCTCTCCCAAGTTGGAGCGCATTGAGCAGGGCAGAGGAGGATATGTGGGATTATGCTTATGCTGCTAAACCAAGTATGACTGAAGTGTTTAGAAATAATATATATAATGTAGCGATAAATACAATATTTCGAGACTTCGATGATTTGAGGACATGTTTATTAAGATTCCCTGATAATACATTTGGATCTAACGAATTTACTGTTTTTACTGCGTTAGGGGGACAATGCGAAGATGAATTATGTAGAGAAAATCTGTTTTCAATTGCATTAATTGCAGGGATAATCCAATCGGGGTTAGTTCACAGATACACAGTCCCCAAAATGTATATAAAAGGTATTAAAAATGGTAGGTATATAATAGAAAAATATAATATAAGAACTTCAGGTAATTCTATGCGTTTTGATGTAGGCGGAATTTCGGATTTTAGTGTTTATTATTTTAATGATTGGGAACAATCAAACAATATGCGAGTTGCTTATAGTACAAGGATCAGAATTAATCCCAATGATTTTGATACCGGACGACATCCATTTTGTATTGCTGGTACAGATTGTTTTGGAGGAAATAGTCAAATACAATCAATTCCGGTTAGTCAATATTATTCCAGAGAGGAGTGGATTTCTGTCCTCTTTATTCATGAATTAATACATAAAATATTTTATACAGAAACTATTTATTTTGATCCTATAACTTTTAATAGAATCGATCAAGATTTTAATGCTAATTGTTGGTTACAAAAACCCAACAATGATGCTGCGATTCAAGTCGGAAATTTTGTAATGATGTACCTCTATCGAATAAGAGAAGGAAACAACCCGACAAATCAGGGGCCGTATATAAGGACAACTTTAGATCACCATCCAAGATTACAAGATTCTTCAGGAATAGTCCAAAATCAAGATAACGACGGAGGAGGAAATCAATATATAGAAGGATACGACTTATCTCCAACCGAGTTAATTGATTTACCTAATGGTATATTTAATAAATTAAATAATGATTTTTATTTAAAATATGTTCGTTCGTTTGTTCCCAAAAGATATCAAGATAGTAGATATGGATACAGATAAAATTTATAAAACCATCTTTTTCTTTATATTGATGAGTTTAGTTTCTAAAGTATATGCTTTAGATTTAAAAGCATTAAATGATAGTATTGCAAATTTTAAGGATTATAGAGTTTCATTGTATTCTGACCAAATGGTTCATATATATAATGGCAAAAATAATATTTTCTTGAATAAGGATGGAAAGGAAATTATATCTACCGTTCTTCCCATATTTGATTTCTATAACAAATTGAATATTGTTGGAGTAATTAAAAATAACAAAATAGGTTTCTTGGATAAAAATGGAGAATGGTTATCTCCTCCTGTTTTTGATTATGATTTTGCATATATCAAATATTTTAATAGAAGAAAAAATCAATGATAGTCTATATGTATTTAATATCTTTGATGAGCAAGGCAGTTTAATTAGTTCAATTTACGAAGGAAAATTACAGAATTTTCAAAGTTGCGGGATTTTTATTATTTATCCTGAGCAAGATGGGGTTATTTTTCATAATATTATGACAAATAAAAGTGAAAAATATGATGGTTTTTATCCTTTTTGTACTAATTACAGACCCACTGAAACTCTCATTTCTGTCAGAAAAGGAGAGAAATGTGGTGTAATATCCTCACAGACAGGGAATTTATTGTACCCCTTTACTACTATTGCTAATCCAAATTCTTATTTTGTTCTCTATGAAAACCATGTTCTTTACCCAGCTTTTGGCAGTGACGAAAAAGAAATATTAAACAAAAAAGGTGAAATTGTATATAGTGGTAAAAGAATAGATTTTTGGGAATATAAGAATTATATTGTTGCATGGGAAGAATCAAAAGAAGGGAAAAATACCTTTAGGATTTTTAAAAATGCCCAAGAAACTGATTTATTCAAATATGGTTCCAATAAAATTTGCATAGAAGATTCTTCTCTTATTTTTAACTCTGGTCAATGGTCTTTGGTTATTGAAGATTTTTATTTACATTCAGAATTTCTCATCATAACAAAAAATGCTCATAAATATGTAATTTCTAAAAAAGGAAAAATGCTTGATGGTTCTAAATACCAAGATATTACTATTTTCAAAAATTTAATACTTGCAAGTAAAGGAGATAATTTATTTGATATATATGATTTCAATTTATCTTTAATCAAAGCAAATCTTTCAATGGTGGAGTCTAACGATTATCCTTTTATTCATGCGGATGTTTTTGTATTTAGCGATCAAAAGTTAGAAGAGCCTTGGTGGGAAAGTAAAACCGTCAGAAAGTTTTATATCTGGGACGATAAATCTGCAAAAATAAACTCTATCATGGGACTTGGCGTAGTAGATTGCAATGGTCATTTACTTCTATATTTAGACGAAAACAAGAATTATAAAATACTCCAAATTGATTAGTAAATGCGTCATAAAATACTATTTATTATAAAATATTTCGATAAAAAGATTAAATCTCCTCCCCAGACTCCCAAAACAAATTTTCAGAGAGTGTTATAATACTACTCTCTGAAGTTTGTTATATGCAATAGATGGAGAGATATTTTCAAAATTTCTTTATCTTTGTAAAAACTTAAAAGCAGAAATTATGGGCTTATATCTGAATCCGAACGCGGATGCGTTCCAAATGGGCTTGAATACAGAGATTTATGTGGATAAGTCTCTTATTCTCTCAGAATTAAATAAGTTGGTGAGCAGTCAAGGAAATTTTGTCTGCCTCTCTCGTCCTCGCCGCTTTGGAAAGAGCATGGCGGGCAACATGATTTCTGCCTACTACTCAAAGGGCTGCGATACACGGGAGGTCTTCAGCCAGATGAAACTCGGTCAAGAGCCCGGCTTTGACAAATACCTGAACAAGTTCAATGTCATCAAACTGGATTTGAACGGGTGGTATCAAAGGGCGATACAGCGGAATAGAAAAGATCTTTTATTGGTAGACATTCATGAGACTTTGCTTGATGAATTTAAGGTGGCTTTCCCTGCGTTGTCTTTTTGTAGCGGAGAAACTTTGGATCAATGTATTCTTAAGGTCTATGCAGAAACCGGCGAAAAGTTTGTCATCATCATAGATGAATACGATGTCTTGATTCGTGAGCAAGTTCCGCAATCGCTGTTCGATAGTTACCTAAGTTTTCTCAACGGACTTTTCAAGGACACAGCCATTCGTCCGGCTATTGCCCTTGCCTACATTACCGGCATCATACCGATTGTGCGCGACAAGGTGCAGTCCAAACTGAACGAGTTCACAGAATATACCATGCTCGATGCTGCGCAATTTGCTCCGCACGTAGGTTTCACCGCAGAGGAGACCAAAGCCCTTTGCGAACAATACGGATGTGACTTTGCCGAATTTGAGCGTTGGTATGACGGTTACAAGCTTAGCGACGAGGTCAGCCTCTTCAATCCAAAGTCGGTGACCTCTTCCATCAGTCGCAAGCGGATGGGTAGCTACTGGTCTGCTACAGGTTCATTTGAGGCGTTGAAAGATTAC
>JAGBVI010000020.1 GCA_017630395.1 Paludibacteraceae bacterium | reverse complement strand
ACTTCCATAATTAACATTGTCTTTATTCTCAATCAATCAAAAAAAAGGCCGCACTCCATCTTTGCAGTCAATTTTAATAAAATTTAAATAGCTTCTTAGAAGTTGTTTAAATTTTATTTCGAGCATATTTGAGAGAGATTTTTAAATCTATTTTTAGTCTTCTTTTGCAGAAGATAGTGGACTATTATCAAAAAAGGAGAATAAAAATAGGTTAAAAAGAATCTCAAAGATGCCGAAAATAAGAGAGTGAAACTCTAAAATTTTTTTTTTAATAAAATTTAAACAGCTTCATAATCAACTTTTACGTTGATATTCTCAATAAAACTCTTTTTTTCAATTAAATTTGCAGAAATTTCTAACAGTAAAAAAATCTCTTTATGGGTAACATTACGCCTATTGTAAAAAACTTAATCATAATCAATGTCCTTTGTTGGTTAGCAACCATTGTTCTTCCCAAAGTGGATGTAGATTTAATCAATTTATTCGGACTGCATTATTGGAAGGCTTCCGATTTTAACCTCTTTCAGATGGTCTCCTATATGTTTTTGCATAGTGTTAATTCTATATCCCACCTATTTTTCAATATGTTTGCACTGTTCATGTTTGGACAATCGTTAGAACATGTATTGGGTCAAAAACGTTTTCTCATCTATTATATGGTGACAGGAATCGGAGCTGGATTAATTCAAGAATTAACGTGGACGTTGGAACTTCAAAGTGTTACAGAAGAAATCTCTGCGATAGCTGCAAGTGGTATCCCCGGTGGCGTTCGCGTTAGTGATATGGAGGTCATCTACTCTATCGATGAACTGTTCAAATGGCAAAATGAGGTGCTATTCAACCGATACATCACTGTGGGGGCATCAGGTGCTGTGTATGGACTGCTCTTGGCGTTCGGAATGATTTTTCCTAATCAGCCAATGTACATTCTATTCATACCATTCCCTATCAAGGCCAAATACATTGTTATTGGCTATGGTATCCTTGAATTATTGATGGGATTCGGTAATTTCTCCTTCGACAATGTTGCCCATTTTGCGCATTTAGGGGGTATGATTTTTGGATTTTTACTTCTCCTTTATTGGCGAAAGAAAGGTTTTAGGCAGTTTTAAATACTCCCTATAGCTGAACTTTATACATTGTGCAATTAATTCAAATAAGAATGAATAACATAAAAAATGAAATAATAGAAAAGTTTCGGAACGGAGATGCTTTAACAAAACTGATATTTATAAATAGTGCCATATTTATTGTTATCAGCATTCTTCTTGTTATCGTAAAGTTATTTAATGGGTCTGCCAATTGGATTCATTACTTGATGTTTCCGGCAGATTTTTACAAGTTTATTGTTACTCCATGGAGTATTATCTCTTACATGTTTGTGCATTCCGACCTATTTCATATTTTGTTTAATATGGTTACTTTATTCTATTTTGGAAAATTGTTTCTTGAATATTGCACACAGAAAGATTTAATCGGAATCTATATTTTAGGCGGAATTGCAGGTGCTGCTTTTTACATGATATGCTACAACTTCTTTCCGCTGTTTGAAAATTATGTCTATTCCGGCTACGTTATTGGAGCCTCTGCTGCTGTTATGGCAATAGTAGTTGCTGTCAGTACTATTGATCCTGAACGGATTGTCCGCTTGTTCTTTATTGATGTTAAGGTTAAATGGATTGCTATTGCCTTGGTCTTGCTCAGTTTTATTGAAATTGCTGGGAATAATGCGGGGGGAGAAATTACGCATTTAGGAGGAGCTTTGCTCGGATTCCTCTTTGGCTATCAGTTTCAACGAGGCAACAATATTACCAAAGGCATATCTTCTCTTTTTGACAAAATTGCAGATCTATTCTCGCGTTCAAGAAAACCTGAAATAAAAGTAAAATACGGTGATCCCAAACGCGAATCTGACTACGACTACAACTATCGGAAGAAAAAAGAGAGTGACAACATCGATCGTATCCTCGACAAAATTAAACAACATGGATACGACTCTTTAAGTTCGGATGAAAAGAAACAATTGTTTACAAAAAAATAATCCTCATGGGGAAATGGTTTGATTATATTTTACAAATTTGCAACTGGGGAATCGCCATGCTATTGGTATTTTCCAATTTGGCTGGATATGTCAACCCCAATGCATTTATCCTACCATCCTACCTTGGATTAGCATTCCCTATCTTAGTGATAGTCAATATAATTTTTGCTATATACTGGATTTATCGCTTTAAAGCGACATTTTTTATTCCTTTTTTTGCACTTTTATTTTCGGCAGGGAATATTTTTAAAACATTCCCTACAAATGACAACGAAATAACTCAGCAAGATGGATTAAAGATCGTTAGCTACAACACTCAATTACTTGATTTTTATAAATCAAAAGATAAAAATATAATTCTTCAATATCTCGTTGATTCTAAAGCTGATATTATCTGTTTACAAGAGTTTGGCTACAGCTTTAAAGCGGGAGCTTTGTCACAAAACGACATCGCCCAAACTCTTGGGAAACTTTACCCTTATAGCCATAAACTTGTTGAAAAAAATTCTTGGAATGGTGTAAACGGACTAATTACCTACTCAAAATTTCGTATCATCTCCCAAAATAAAGTTGAATATACATCCAATAATAAAACTATATATTCAGACATTTTGTATCAAGGTGATACTTTACGGATCTTCAACTGTCATCTCGAAAGCAACAAATTAACTCGCGGTGATAAACTATTGATAAAAAAATTAGGTGGCAAAGATATTGATAATGGTCAGCTGGTAAAACAACTATATGTAAAGATGGGAAATTCATATAGAAAAAGGTCTGAGCAAGCAGAAGCTATTGCCGATGTAATCAACTCAACCCACTACCCGACTATCGTTTGCGGTGATTTTAACGATGTGATAATATCCTATAGCTATCAAACAATTTTAGGTGAACTCCTAACAGACGCTCACACTGAGTCCGGATTCGGCTACAACTATACGTACAACGAAAACGGTTTCTTCTTTAAAATCGACCATATACTGCATAGCAAAGATATCTCTTCTCACAATTTTATGGTTGATCGACTCAACTACTCTGATCACTACCCCATCAGGTGTACATTGACATTTCCTAATTCTAAGAAGGTTTCTCAAAAATGAAAACAACTTACATCGTTAGAGAAATGCACAAATGGCAATCTATCCTTCTTTTCGTTCTTGTCAACTTTACTGCCTCGATTGCCTCCTTCGCAACAGACTCTACATCAACACTCCTAGAGGAAATTGTCATTACCGAAGAGGGGCAAAAAAAAACAGAATACTCTTTCTCCCCTCAAATTAAGACAGATACTACGCTGAAACAAGCTCTTCAACACGCATCTTTATCTGAATATGTGAAAGGTGTATCTTCTGTATTTCTTCGAGAAAATGGCAATGGAATGAGTTCTGCTATTTCTATTCGAGGGACACAAGCTTCCCATACTCAAGTAACTTGGAATGGGGTTTCTATCAATTCCCAAACGATGGGACAGGTTGACTTTAATTTAATACCGATGTTTTTTATTGACGACGCAGAAATTCACACCGGTGGGAATAGTGCACTTCACGGAAATGGAGCCATAGGAGGAGCCATAGCCCTTACAAGCCAATCTGCCATAAATCAACCTTTAAAACTAAATATTCAAGCCTCAGCCGGCTCCTATAAAAATCTGTTTGGAGGAGGGAATTTGAGAGTGGGAAATAAGCATGTAGGCTCGAAAACGGCCATCTTTTATCATCAAATAAAAAATGATTTTAAGTATAATTTCAGAGATCAAAAACAGACCCAACAAAATGCTGCAATAGAGAATTATGGAGTGCTGGAAGAACTCGATTTTAAAATTGGAAGTAAAGGACAGATTTCAACTAAATTTTGGCATACCAACATGCACCGCGAAATTCAGCCAATGAAACAAAATAACAACAATCCACTGAAATACGAAACGATTCATGACAGGACATCACGATTAATTGCTCAATACAAATTATACACCCCAACTGCGCTATTCTTTGGATTGGGATGGTTAAATGACTACCAAAAATATAAAGAGGATGTTATCTCTACAAATGATCTTACTGCGCGTCTTTATGCAGAACATTGCTGGCAATGGAACAAAGCAGGTAAACTAAGTAGCAAAACAGGTGGCGAATTTCACTACATCAAACCGGAAGCAAATGCCTACAAGGCAGGAACACAAGATTGGCGAGGTTCGATATACCTGCATAATCTTTGGGAAATAAAACAATGGATTGCCATTTCCGGAAATTTCAGAAAAGATTTTGTTTACCAAACAAAAATACCTTTCACGCCTTCTGCCGGACTTCGTATCTCTCCAATTTTCTCCGATAGTTTATCTATAAACATCATCGCTAATATATCGAAAAACATCAAAGTTCCAACTCTTAATGACCGTTTCTGGGGAGATATAGACAATCGTACTCTCACTCCAGAAGAAGCTTTTAATATTGAAGTTGGAATACAACATACTCTCGAAAAAAATTTTTATAAATCACAAAGTTCCATAATGGTTTACCGTAACAACGTTGACAATTGGATTCTTTGGTTGCCTCGGGGTAATATTTGGAAACCAATCAACGTTGATGAGGTATTGGCCAAGGGTGCTGAAATAAATTTTAGTCAAACATTTACAAAAAAGAGACAACAGCATACACAGACTTTGTCTTATTCGATTAACCACACAGAAGTTATGAAGGGATTCAGGGAGATGCTACCATTTGTAGGACAACAAATTCCTCTATTACCTTCCCACACCGCAAATTTTCTTGCCTCGGGTAAATTAACGCATATCACCTACGTATTGCAAGGCTCATACGTAGGTGAAAGGCACACTTCTGATATTTTTGATCGATTACCTCACTATTTCTTGCTATCCATTCAAGTAGGCTACGATTTTGCTCTTTCTAAAAAAAAGGAGAATACCCATGGCTATTTACACCATTTAAATCTATCTTTGCGTGGCAACAATATTTTAAATACCGAATACGAAACAATGCCGTACAAAGCAATGCCGGGAAGAAATTTTCTCGTATCTTTAAAATGGACAACAGAAAAACAAATAAGAAAATAAAAACATGAACAATTCAAAAATATCTTTAATCCTTCTATGCCTCGCATTGTTTACCTTGGGCTGTAACAAAGAAGAGCAGGAATTACAAACTACTTATGATTATAGTTGTTTAATTATAAACCAAGGGAATCTTAGCGAAGCGAATGGAGAGTTGTCCCTATTAGAATCGAATGGAGAAATTAAAAATCAAATCTATCAGACCTGCAACCAATGGGCATTGGCATCCATCATCGAAAGTGGTATAGAGTATAAAAATAACTGGATATTATTTTGCTCAAACGAAGATAAAATAGAGATAATAGACCAACAAGAATTAAAACTGCAAAAAAGCATTACAGGAATTCCGATTCCTCGCTATGGAACCACAACAGAAGATATACTATATGTTACATCAGTTGAAGATTGGACAGATGATTCCTCAGGAAAGGTTTACAAAATTAACCTAAAGAACGGAGAAATCTTAAACAAAATTAGCTTAGGAAATTTACCGGAAGGCATACTCTATTTCGAAAATAATATTTGGATTGCAGCTGATGATACTATCTACGTTTTAAACGAAAAAAGCGACCAAATCATAAAAAAAATCCCAACAGGGATGAATCAACTTTGTGCAAAACATCTAATAACTAGTGAAAATGGAATGGTTTGGTGTTCCCTCACATCCCATAAAGAGGATGGAGAACTAATCTTGATTGATGGGGATAAGATGACGATTGTTCAACGGAACAAGATTCCGCACTTATCCTACGAAGGACATATTGTTTTATCACCAAACAAAGAGAATATATACTACTTAACCAGCAATTCTACTATTGGAGCTCAAAATGCAGATGGCGAAACAAAGATTTGCAAATGGAATATTTCCGCTCAAACGTCTCAAATAGTAATAGATGGGGTTGGATTTTACGGATTTAACATACATCCAAAAACAGAAGATATATATACTGCAAACGTAAATGGTTTTATCACCAATAGTCTATTCTATCTATATGACAAAAACGGGAAGATAATCCGTAGTGGGGATTTAGTGGGTGTAGGTGCATGCCGATTTTTATTTAGACATTAGTCGTTTTAAAACCCAATCATAGCCACTTTCGCCTTTATGAGGAAGCGAACAATGAGAACAATCTTTTATCCCATTTCCCGTAAGTGTATAGCATCCTCCGCATTCCGTTCCCTTAGAATAGAGGGGACAGAAACAAAAAATGCAATTAAACTCTTCCTCGTTTACTCCTTTATGGCATGGAAAAAATTCACAATCTTCATTCTTAAAACACTTATATCCCATTCATCATATTAATTTACATTGCACTCTTTTTGCTTTGTAATCGTTGATTCTATTAGTTCAGAAGCTTATTACCAATAGAATCAACGAAACAAAATTTCCTACAGAATCTAATATGTCAATACTAAAAATCTTCGTAGATATCAGTAGAATCCTCTTCCATCATTTCCGATTTAGAAGCATTCTTTTTACTTGGTTTACCCATATTACCGAACGAGTAAGAAATGTTCAGATTAATTGTTCTGCCGTTGAATGTAGATTCCGAAAACTGATAAAAGTTATCATCCCAAGTTTCGCTACGACGCTTGCGAGAGCCTAACAAATCTCTAACAGAAAGAGTCAATGATAGCTTCTTTTGTAAAAAAGATTTCTTCAACCCTAAATTCACAAAATAGTCTGACAAACTCTTACCTTGCGCTGTTGCTCTTGGAGAGCGATAAGAACCATTTGCTTGGAAGGTAAAATCTTTAGGCAACGGAACATCTGCCGTAATTTGAGCAGTCCAACTAAAACTTTCTCTATCATTTATCGTTGCTAATTTCACACCATCAAACGACTCTACATCAAAAGAACCTCCGTTCAATTTATAGTAATACAAATTCACATTCGTTGTCAAATTAAAATATTTAAAACGATTCTTAAGAATTAATTCCAAACCGGTAGAATGAGAAGTGGTCATATTCGCACGTGTAGATAGAACAGCATCACCATCCAACCAACTATAACGTTGAATCACATCCTGCATCAACTGATAATAAAGAGTTGTCATGAAGGTGTGATTTGAGAAAGTTTTTACATAATTAAATTCAAATGAGTTGGTAAACTCAGGTAACAAATCAGGATTACCAAAAGAGATGTTGGTCGAGTCTGACACATCAATAAATGGATTTAACCAATGATGACGAGGACGGGTGACACGACGCGTATAACTCAACTGCATTTCATCAGAATCTGTTATCTGATAAGCAAAGAACGCTGTTGGGAAAAGATTAAAATAAGGATCTTTTGCACTAGATTGTTGCGTTGTCACTTGAGTCCAATTCATATCCGTCAACTCACCTCTAAGACCTAGCTGGAACGAAAATTTTCTAAACTTATAGCCGAATGAAATGTATGCTGCATAAATATGCTGCCACAAATCAAAATCATTATCCAACTCTGTCTGAGGAACATAGTCATCCATTCCGTCCCTCTTTACAAATGATTCGATATTATTCCCTTGTTTTTTAAATGAGTATTTCAACCCAGACTCCAACTTAGAACGTTCAGTAAGGGTATTCAAATAATCCAATTGCACATCCACATTTTTGCTTCCTCCGCTATTATTCTGAATCTGTTCATATTCCAATTCAGGTTCGCTGCTATAATCTGCATCCTCTATAGGAAATAACAATTGCTCATAGTTTCTTTCGTTTTCATTCTTATTGGCAAAAAAGTTCACAGATGTCGATAATGTATGATTCTCCTCAAACTTATGTTCGTAAGAAAGGACTGCATTCCCCATCAAACGCTGATTGTCAGTAAATGAATTACGCTGTTGCAACGATGTCATTGAGTAAACATCTGCCATATAGTTACCCAATTCATAATTTAAAAACTGACTACGATCACGACCTCCTAACGAAAACATACCGGAGAGTCCTAATGTATTTCTATCATTCATTTTCACATCAGTACCCAATCGAAGAAAGCCGGAATTCATCACAAAGTCTGATTCTGCATTTTGGTTCATATAGTCACCTTGCGTTTCATCCGCCTTATTTAAATAGGTCTTTCTCTCTAAAACAGAACTACCCAATGAGCGACGATTACGATACCCAACCCCAACAAAAGAACTCCACTTTCCCTTCGAGAAATTAACATTTGCACCGACATTCCCACCCGGTTTACCACCCCAAGGATATGACACACCACCAGAAACAGAACCATAATAAGAAGATTTCTGGCTATCAGTTTTTAGAACCACATTGATAATTCCGGCTGCACCTTCGGCATCAAACTTAGAAGATGGATTTGTAATCACCTCCACCTTCTCTATCGTTCCTGCAGGCAATTGCTCCAAAATATCACCTCTATTTTCATCGGTTAACCCGGCAGGCTTCCCATTAATATAGATTTCTACATTCTCATTATTGCGCAAAGACACATTCCCTTCCACATCTACATCTACAGAAGGAATCTCTTTAAGAACTTCCGATGCAGACATTCCTTCAGAAACAGCACTCTCATTTACTAAAAAAGTCTTTTTATCAATATCAACCTGCAAAGACGATCTTTTAGCAGAGACCTCTACAGCCGACAACAATGCTGCGTCCTCGCGCATAACTATATCTTTAAATTTGATTCTTGGCTTTTCTTGCGTTAGCTCTACGGACAATTTTTGGGTTCTGAACCCCATAAAACTAACCTCTACCCGGTACTTACCCAACGACAGATTTTCAAACTGAAATTTACCATCCATATCAGTCGTAGAACCAACCGAATAATCCGTTTCACCACTCTTAAAAAGTAAAACAGTAGCAGAAGGGAGGGAAACACCCTCACCATCTACTACAGTTCCGATTATTTTAGTTTCTTGCGAAAATGCAAGCGTTGAAAAAACAAAAAAACTAATTAAAAAATATATTACCTTTCTCATTCACATTTATAATTACAATTATATACTACCATTTTCATGGCCTATTTCTTCAATTTTGACATTTTCAGCCTCAACCACACTCTCATCTTTTGTTTCATCATTGGCTTTATTTTCTTGATTCTCACTACTAACACTGCTCTCTGAGTTCTCTTTTACTTGCTCACTCTCTGCATTCAACTCTTCTGCACGAGAAATCCAAGGACGTTTCCCAAATATACGCTCAACATCTTCAGCAAAGATTACCTCTTTCTCTATCAGAATAGAAGCCAATTGTCTCAAGCCATCCATATTTTCAGACAAAATAGATTTAGCTCTCTCGTATTGCTCATTAATTAAGACCTTCACTTCCTCATCAATCAACTTAGATGTCTCTTCGCTATAAGGTTTTGAGAACGCATAATCGCTACGTCCGGACGAATCATAGTAAGATAAATTTTTCAACTTATCACTAAATCCATAGTAAACAATCATTGCATAAGCCTTCTTGGTTGTATTTTCCAAATCATTTAAAGCACCTGTTGACACCTCTCCATAAATCAACTCCTCTGCAGCTCGTCCACCCAAGGTAGCACAAATATCATCCAACAAGTGAGAAGAGGTAACATGCTGACGTTCTTCCGGCAAATACCAAGCAGCACCTAAAGCACGCCCCCTTGGCACTATTGTAACTTTTATTAGCGGATTCGCATACCTCAACATCCAACTAACTGTAGCATGACCTGCCTCATGATAAGCAGTTGACTCTTTCTCAGCCCTTGTCAAAATGGTATTTTTCTTTTCCAATCCCCCAATTATACGATCAACAGCATCTAAAAAGTCTTGTTTTTGAACAAACATCTTACTTTTTCTTGCCGCAATCAAAGCAGCTTCATTACAAACATTGGCAATATCAGGCACTGAGAATCCCGGAGTTTGACGAGCTAAAAACTCAACATTCACCGATTCGTCTATCTTCACAGAACGAAGATGAACATTAAAGATAGCTTGACGATCATGCACATCCGGTAAATCTACCATTATTTGTCGGTCAAAACGGCCCGGACGCAACAATGCCTTATCCAATACATCTGCCCTATTTGTGGCTGCTAATATGATCACTCCGCTATTAGAACCAAATCCATCCATTTCTGTCAGCAATTGATTCAACGTATTTTCTCTCTCATCATTAGAACCGGTATTTAAGTTTCGTCCGCGCGCACGTCCTACAGCATCTATCTCATCAATAAAGACGATACATGGTGATTTTTCTTTCGCTTGTCGGAACAAATCTCTAACACGAGAAGCACCTACACCCACAAACATCTCTACAAAATCAGAGCCGGACATAGAGAAAAAAGGAACTTCTGCCTCACCGGCTACAGCTTTAGCCAACAAAGTTTTTCCGGTACCCGGAGGGCCTACCAACAAAGCTCCCTTTGGTATTTTTCCTCCTAATTCTGTGTATTTCTTTGGATTCTTCAAGAAGTGAACAATCTCCTGGACCTCCTCTTTTGCCTCAGACAATCCGGCAACATCCTTGAATGTCACTTTATTTTCTGCGGAGCCTTTATCAAACAACTTTGCTTTTGATTGACCAACACTGAAAACACCGCCGGCACCGCCGGTTCCGGACATACGACGCATCATAAATACCCAGAAGAATATCAACAAAATAATTGGACCAACGCCCCATAAGAAATTACCTATGTAATCAGACTCCGATTCATACGTAATCTTTATATCATCATTACCATACTCCTTTTTCCACTCTTTCAAATCCTCTGTAAATTGATCTGCGGAAGGAATTTGCAACATCAAAACCGGATTACGCACCATACTTGCAGAATCTTTCCCATAAACATCTGCGATTTTTTCCGGCAAAATTGTTATTTCGGCCTCGTTTTTATTCGTTATAACATTGATTTTTTGAATAGCTTTACTTTTCACTAAATCACCTATTTCGTTATAAGAGATTTCTTTCCCTCTTGGAGACTCTCCCATAAACGACAAGCCTATTAAAAACAAGGCAATGATACCATAAACCCAATAAAGATTAAATTTAAATCCTTTGGGCATATTGGATCTCTTATTACCACCTTCTGACATACTATAATTGTTTTATTTATTGACTAAATTAATTACGACAATTCCGGAATTTCAGCCACTTCTGCGTCCTCCCAAAGAGTTTCGATACTATAAAAAGCTCTGATTTCCGGCTGAAATACGTGAACAATAACATCCCCATAATCCATCGCAATCCACATAGCATTTTCATATCCATCAATTGCCATCGGTTTAACTCTAATCTGCTCTCTGACATAATCTTTCACAGAATCAGCGATAGAACCAACATGCGTATTGGAACGCCCTTCACATATAACAAAGTAACGAAAAACATTGTTCTCTAATTTAGTCATATTGACAGTAACAATCTTTTCCCCCTTTTTTTCTTGAATTCCTTCTACAATTTTACTAACCAATAATTCGGTCTCATCTAATTCAATTCCTGATTTTTTCATTATTTCTCTTCTAATAATTTTTCTACAGCTTCATCTACTCTCTCGAATGTAAACTCAGATATTGCTTTATCCATTAGCGCAACTATCTGATCATTACATAAATTACCCATACTACCTTCATGCGTATGATTTAAATTTTTATTTGGCTCAAAGTTTCCAGCCTCAATATCCAAGCCCACTTTTTTATATGCATCGCGGAATGGCATTCCTCCTAACGCTAAACGATTCACCTCCTCTACACTGAAAATTGGGTCATATTTTTTATCGTCTAAAATACCCTCCACAACTTTTACTTCCCGCATAATGTGAGTTGTCATCTTTATGCAATCATTCAACTCTTCAAATATAGGAACAAATAACTCCTTTATAATCTGTAAATCTCTGAAATAACCGGATGGTAAATTATTCATTATCATCATAATTTGCTGTGGCAATGTCTGAATCTTATTGCATTTCGCTCTTGTCAACTCAAAAACATCCGGATTTTTTTTATGAGGCATGATACTTGAGCCGGTTGTACACTCATCAGGCAATTTCAAGAAACCAAAGTTTTGACTCGTAAACATACACGAATCAAATGCCAATTTAGAAATCGTAGCAGCCAAACCGGAGATGGCGAAAGCTACATCCTTTTCCACCTTTCCTCGTCCCATTTGAGCATAAACAACATTGTAATCCATTGATTCAAAGCCCAATAAATCCGTCGTCATTTGACGATTCAATGGGAACGACGAACCATATCCTGCAGCAGAACCTAACGGATTTCTATTGGTTACTTTCCATGCAGACTGCAAGAAATAGACATCATCCAACAAACTCTCAGCATAAGCACCAAACCACAAGCCGAAAGAAGAGGGCATTGCCACTTGCAAATGCGTGTAACCCGGCATCATAACATCCTTATACTTATTGCTTTGTGCGATTAATACAGAAAATAATTCATAAACACCGGCAACAACCTCTTTCAACTTATCTCGTGTAAACAACTTCATATCCAACAACACTTGGTCGTTTCGAGATCTTCCACTATGAATCTTTTTTCCCATATCACCCAACCGGCGTGTCAACATCAACTCTATCTGAGAATGAACATCTTCAACCCCCTCTTCAATCACAAACTCTCCGGATTCTGCAACATGGTAAATTTGTTTCAATTCAGCCAATAAAGGGGGCAATTCCTCTTTATCCAACAAACCAATACTTTCCAACATCGTTATATGAGCCATTGATCCTAATGCATCATACTTTGCCAAATAGACATCCATTTCACGATCTCTACCTACTGTAAAGCGTTCGATTTCTTCATTGGTTGCCTTCCCTTTATCCCATAATTTTTGAGCCATTTTATTCTACTCTTTATTCTTAAAGTTTAAACTACTTTCTCTTATTTTTCACTCATCAAATCAGCAAGATAATTTCCCCTATCAACTCCTTCCAAAGTATTACAAAACTAAATCTGCAAAACCTCCTCTGACAGGTCTCACCGCATCACCACCAACTATCCTCGCGAATTTAGGACAAAAATACAAAAAAAGATTAAAGTACAACACATTAAAAATAAATCTTAAAAGGTAATTTGACTTAACTATCACTATTTTAGTATTTTTTAAGAGTGCAACCAAGAATAGAAGTCTACATTCTTTCTGTATGACAAAGATTTAAACCTTCCAAGGTACATTTTCAAAACAATATACAAAGAATATCTAAAAAGGGAGACTATTGTCCAACACCCACAACCTACTAAAATCAATAAGGTCTATAAATCCTCCGTTTACGATTAAGAAAATTAAGTCAAGGGAGCAAACCTTTCGACAGGTTTGACTCATTTTAATAATTTACTATTTATCAAATATTTACAATACTTTACTCCACCTCTTTCGCTCAGCAATTTAGTCGAAATAAATTCAAAAATTCCACGAAATTAAGTTATTGAACCCTCCTTAAAATTCGCTCTCAAACTTGCTCTAAATAAAATTTAAACAACTAATTAATTCTGTCAATAGATTTTCCGTTAATGTGTGTTACGTACTTTACATATATGTTGCACATAATAAAGATTATATATAACTCAAATTTTGTAATTCTAAGTTATTAAAAGTTAGCAATATATATAACTAAAAAATATTATACAAAATTAATTTCTCCAATAGGTTATACATAATTCAGCAAAAAAAACATTCAACAAATCATTTAACGCCACAATATTTATTCTTTATCCATTTTTTTTGAAATAAATTTCCTAAAACGAAAAAATTATCCTTACATTTGCATGAAAATATAAAAATTAAGACAATGAATAAAATAATGCGCTATTTGGGCATCATCGTTATATTGTTGGGTGCCGTAGTTTTGATGATGTATTTCTTTGGAATCTTCAATTCCAATTCTGCGTTGGTTACTGCCGGTTGTTTAATGGTGGGGGGAACTATAGCTCACATCATTCTAAACAAAATCTTCTTGGAAGAATAATTGCGTGCAATTTACTTTTTAAAGTCTCCATTCGGTTAGCAATTAATTGAGTTGTCTATTCGTAACGCATTGCAACCTAGGGTAATAAATACATTCTAAGGTCGGAGTATTTTCCTCGACCTTAGTTTTTGTATCTATGCCTATCAGCTAGATACCGGCATGAAACATACGCAATAAAAAAGATATTCCTTATTCTTTCAGATAAATTATTCATATCATGAGAGTTCTATAAAATCACACTAAAAAAGTCATTATAAAAACTACCGTTATTTATTCAACGCAAATTCTACCGCACTAAGATTCAAACTACGTTCAAAAGAAGAGAGATACAATAAAAAAAAACTACATTATATTGTATAAAAACGTTGTTTTTCCTACCTTTGTAAACATAAAATTTCAAAACAATTAAAAAATAAAAATTTCAAGATAATATTTCAGCTTATCTTCTTGATAATCAAACCCATTTCATTCCAAAAGAGGATTTATCCAAAATTGAAAATCTGTCGGATAGAAAGAGGATATAAATCATGAATGATACACTGAAAAAAAGTAGAAATTATGACAAACGAATATTGGCAAGAAGAGATTGAGACGATGAGTCGTCCCGAGCTCGAGAAATTACAAACAGAGCGACTTAAAGCGACTATAAAGCAAGCTCAAAATGCACCATTCTACAAAAAACTCTTCAAAGAAAAAGGTCTATCAGAAGAGACCATAACAAACTTGGAAGATTTAAAAAAATTTCCATTTACAACCAAAGACGATTTACGCTCACACTATCCATTTGGATTTGCAGCAGTACCACATAAAGAGATTGTTCGTCTTCATTCTTCCAGTGGAACAACAGGAAACCCCACAGTGGTATTACACACTCAAAAAGATTTGGATACTTGGGCAGACCAAGTTGCAAGATGTATGTACATGGTGGGAGCTCGTAATACTGACGTATTTCAAAACACATCCGGCTACGGAATGTTTACCGGAGGATTAGGCTATCAATATGGCGCAGAACGTTTGGGTTGCTTAACCGTTCCTGCTGCAGCCGGAAATAGCAAACGCCAAATAAAATTCATCAAAGATTTTGGAACAAGTGTTATTCACGCTATTCCAAGTTATGCAACACGTTTGGCAGAGGTTTTTCAAGAAGAGGGAATCGACCCCAAAAAAGATACCAACTTAAAGATTTTCTGTATCGGCGCCGAACCACACTCAGAAGAGCAACGCAAACGCATTGAAAAAATGTTGGGTGTAAAAGCTTACAATAGTTTCGGCATGTCAGAAATGAATGGTCCGGGTGTTGCATTTGAATGTAAAGAACAAAACGGATTACATATATGGGAAGATTTGGTCATTGCAGAAATCATCAATCCGGAAACACTTGAACCAGTTGAAGATGGCGAGATTGGAGAATTAGTGCTAACTACACTATGTAGAGAAGCAATGCCTCTTATCCGTTATCGCACCAGAGATTTAACCTGCTTTATCAAAGGAGATTGTCCATGTGGAAGAACACATAGAAGAATTGCTCGCATTCAAGGACGAAGCGACGATATGATGATTGTAAAAGGCGTTAATATCTTCCCGATTCAAATTGAACGTATCCTAATGAAATTTAAAGAATTGGGTATGAACTACTTGATAACAATTGAAACGATTGGGAATAATGACGAAATGTTGGTTGAAGTAGAATTAGGAGATGTAAAGATTGATGACTACACAAAACTACAAGCTCTAACAAAAGCTATTACAAGGCAATTAAAAGATGAAATTCTTTTAACTCCTCGAGTTAAATTGGTGGAAAAAGGAACGATTCCACAATCTGAGGGGAAAGCTGTCAGAGTGAAAGATTTGAGAAAGCTTATATAACCAAGACGCTATATAAATTTATTGAGATTAAAATATAATTCAAAATAGAGCAATTATGACAATACCTCAAATATCCGTTTTTTTGGAGAATAAATTCGGCCGGTTGAATGAAATACTCTCCATACTTAACAAAGAAAATATTCATGTTGTTGCAGCAACCGTTGCAGACACATCCGATTACGGAATTTTGCGTTTGATAACATCAGACCAAATGCGAGCCTATAAACTACTTAGAGCTAACGATGTATCAGCTAATTTAAATGATGTTTTTGCTATAACAAGTGATTCTAGCATCGAAAAATTTTCTGAAACAATCGAATGCTTTACAAATGCCGGAATCAGTATCGAATATATGTATTGCTTTTCGTGCAATAAAAAGGCCATCCTAATTTTACGATGCAATGCGATTGAAGCTGCTGCAGAAGTAGTAAAAAACAATGGTCTTAACTTTTTATCGGAGGCAGAATTAAGCAACTTATAATTTAAATTGAGATGTTTGGAATTTCAGATCCTGCTATATGGTTGGTTTACCTATTGTCAATTATCTGCACAATAGGTTCCATAATTTTTGGTATCATCTATTGGAATAAAGATGATAAGAACGATAAAGAAGATTAAAAAATTATTATCACAAAGGGATAAACGATGGAAAATTTTTACACGTATCTTATCGTAATGATCTATTTCTTATCCATTGCGTTTTTAGGATACCTTGGTTACAAAAAAACTCATAGTTCAAAAGACTTCTTGATTGGTGGCGGGGATATGAATCCCATTGTTATGGCTCTATCATACGGAGCGACTTTTATTTCAGCATCGGCTATAGTTGGATTTGGAGGAGTTGCTGCAACTTTTGGAATGGGGATTCAATGGCTAATGTTCTTAAATATGTTTGTCGGAGTAGTAATCGCTTACATAATTTTTGGACGCCCAACAAGAAGAATTGGTGCAAAGTTAAAAGTATCATCATTTGCAGAATTTTTAGGGGCATACTACCAATCGCCCAAAATTAGAATTTTTGTCGCTACTATCATATTCTTGTGTATGCCTCTCTATGCTGCGGCTGTACTTCGCGGAGGTGTATTCTGTATGCAACAAGTTTTCGGCATAAGCTTTGATTTATCTCTCTTGATATTCACAATAATCGTTGCATCATACGTTATGGCAGGCGGAATGAAAGGTGTGATGTACACTGATGCTATGCAGGCCGTAATTATGTTTGTTTGTATGGCTATTTTAATTTTTGGTGTTTATAAATCACTAGGTATGGGATTCTCAGAGGCAAATAGCGCTCTTGAAAACATGAAAGATAAAGTGCCGGAGTCGTTAGCCGCTGTTGGACATCAAGGGTGGACAGCAATGCCACAATGGGGATCTCAACAATGGTACACCTTAGTTACATCCCTTATCATGGGTGTAGGAATTGGTTGTTTGGCTCAACCTCAATTGGTGGTTCGTTTCATGACTGTAAACAGCACAAAAAAATTGAATCAAGGAGTAGCAATCGGCTGCGTATTCTTATTAATCACCGTCGGTGTTATCTATCACGTTGGAGCACTTTCCAACCTCTATTTTATGGAATACGATGGTAAGATTTCAATTGATATGGTAAATGCAACCGATAAAATTATCCCATACTTCGTTGGACGAGTTATGCCTACATGGTTTTTAACTATTTTTATGTTATGTATTTTATCTGCAAGCATGTCCACTTTAAGTGCTCAATTCCACACAATGGGGGCAGCTGCTGGTTCTGACATCTACGGCGTATGTAGCAAAAACAGACCAGAAAAGAAAGATAAAATGACAACAATGATTAGATTTGCTGTACTTATCTCTATTTTGATAAGTTACCTTATTTGTTACCTCTTAGGTGAATCTAGCGACTCTCCAATTATTGCAATTTCCACATCTCTATTTATGGGAATTTGTGCGTCTGCATTTTTACCTGCCTATTTTTGTGCTTTATATTGGAAAAAAGCAACGAAAGAGGGCGCATACGCAAGTATGTGGGTTGGGGTGATTATAACAATTATACTATTAATCTTCGTACATGCTAAAGAGGCTTCTGCTTTAGGTATCTGCCAAGCGCTGTTCGGAACTGATGTTCTTATTAGTAACGGAATGTTGAAATTTGTAGATCCTATTGCTATTGCATTCCCTCTTTCATGTATTACAATTGTTGTTGTTAGCCTTTTAACAAGAAAAAAAGAAGAAAATCAAATTCAAAAATAATTATAACTCAACGTTATACAAAATAAAATCGACATAGCAAGATTGTCTCGTCTATGTCGATTTTTTATTTAGGACACTTCTATATCAAATATCACATTAATCTACCCAATCCCCATTGGCTTTTATCAATTCAATTAACTTATCAACAGCTTGTTCTTCAGGAATTAATTTTTCGACACAAGTTTGTCCTTTATACAAATTCACCATTCCCTTGGCCGAACCAACATAACCGTAGTCTGCATCAGCCATTTCACCCGGACCGTTAACAATACATCCCATTATTCCAATTTTTAAATTCTTCAAATGCGAAGTTTTTTCCTTGATACGGGCAATTGTACTTTGCAAATCAAATAAAGTTCTTCCGCAACTTGGACATGAGATATACTCTGTCTTAGACATACGAACTCTTGCTCCCTGTAATATACCAAAAGACAAAGATAAAACTTGAGAAGGTTGAACATTAGGAGCTTCAATCCAAATTCCATCACCTAATCCATCAATAAAGAACTGACCATAATCGGCTCCGGCTTTAATCTGCAAATCCTCAATATCATTATCTTGGTAAGTTCGTTTTATAATAACCGGATTTTTCATTTTTCGTTCCATTAAAGCATGAAAGAACGCTCTCTGTTCTGCCACCCCATTCTTATGAGAGGTAGTCAATATAACAACAACATCATCTGATAGTTGTTGCACTACCTCATCCGTCAAATCAGAATAAGTTAACTCAACATATTTATGACCGCCTCCCTCTTCACTTAATTTATCAAGAGAAGTCACAGAATAAATTTTCCGACCTTCAATCTCTCCATTAGAAACAACAAAATCAGGAGATAAAACAGAGTGCTCACATTCTTGAGACATGAAAACAACAGGAACATTGTTTGCCCCAATTCCATTTACCGCACACGTTGCTCTTTTTTGATATACGAATGGATTGACACAACCGGAGTCCTTTGCAGAAATCAAGTCATGACCAATTCTTGAGGAGACATAATTAACCAACTTTCGAGCGACAGGGATTTCACACTCCGGATTCTCACTCAAGGAAACACGAATAGTATCACCCAAACCATCCGCCAACAAAGCACCAATTCCAAGTGCAGATTTCACCCGTCCATCTTCGCCATCACCCGCCTCAGTCACACCCAAATGTAGTGGAAATTTCATACCCTCTTCATTCATACGCGCCACCAACAAACGAACCGTTTGTACCATAATCACTGTATTAGAGGCCTTTATTGAAATAACCACGTTTAGGAATTGCTCCTCTTTGCAAATACGCAAAAATTCCAAGCAAGACTCCACCATCCCATTGGGCGTATCTCCATAACGAGATAGGATTCTATCCGAAAGCGAACCATGATTTACACCAATTCTGATAGCAGTATGATTTTCACGACAAATAGCTAACAAGGGTAATAATTTTGTCCTGATTTTTTCGATTTCCAACTGATACTCCTCATCTGTATATTCGAAACGATTTAAGGTATGAACCCTATCCACAAAATTTCCGGGGTTAATCCTAACCTTCTCCACATACAACGCTGCAACTTCTGCTGCTTTAGGATTGAAATGAATATCTGCAACCAACGGAGCCTTTGCACCTTTTTTTCGTAATTCAGAACGAATAGCCTCTAAATTAGTAGCTTCTTTAACCCCTTGTGCAGTAAAACGAACTAACTCCCCTCCTGCTTGTTCTATCTTTAGGGCTTGTTCTACTGATGCCTTTGTATCATTAGTATCCGTATTTGCCATAGATTGAACCCGAATCGGATTATCTCCACCTATCTCAACATTCCCAACTTTTACAGCTATCGTCCTCCTACGACTATAATTAAATAGGTCCGAAATATATTTTGCGCTTTCACCCATAACTTTCAATAAAATTTAAATTATAAAAAATAGGCAATTTTGCTCAAACAAAGACTTATACATACTATACGACTATATGAGTCTGAACACAATCACTATACAAATTTATTAAAATTTAAGAGATGACACTCGCAATATATTTACTTTTCTGCATAAAAAGATAGGAATTTCCATAAATTTCGTCGATACAACAAAAGGGAAGCCTCTTTAAAGAGGAAAAAAGATAAATTTATTTTAAAAAGCCGTTAAAATTTTATTTTAAATTGATTTTGAGTCTCACTCTCTCATTTTAAACAATTTCTAAATTATCGACCAATTTTTGAACTCACCTTCAACAAAAAAGGTTGAGCTTTCGCCCAACCTTTTTATTACACAAATATAATATACAATCTATTATTTACGTTCCTCTGACGCTTTCGCATCACCACCTTTAAGCATATCATATGCAATAGGAGTAGCAATAAACCAAGAAGAGTAAGTACCAATAATCACACCAATCAACATTGCAAAAATGAATCCTCTGATTGTTTCACCTCCAAAGAAGAAGATAATAATCAATACAACCAAAGTACTCATAGAGGTACTAAAAGTACGACTCAACGTTGAATTAAGAGCCTCATTGATAGTTGTACGTTTATCACGATTTGGATACAATCCTACGGTTTCACGAATACGGTCAAAAATAACCACTTTATCATTGATAGAGTAACCGATGACAGTCAAAATTGCAGCAATAAAGGATTGATCTATTTCCATTGAGAATGGCATAACATTTTTCAACAAAGAGAACAATCCCATAATAATCAAGGTATCATGAACTAAAGCAACTACGGCACCCAAACTAAATGCAATATTACGAAAACGAAGTAAGATATACAATCCGATAACAATCAATGCAATCACAACAGCCCACACAGCAGAAGTTTTAATATCATCAGCCATGGTAGGACCCACTTTTTGAGAACTTTGCAAACCGTATGAAACTGCACCATCCGGAATTTCAGAAACCTTTACACCATCTTGAACAGCGTATTGATTGACAAACATATCCAAAGTTACGTCATCACCCAACAACGGTTTCACACCATTGAAAATTATATTCTGGATTTCTTCATCCAAAGCAGGATCATTATCCATGATACGGTAATTAGTTGTGATACGCACCTTATTACTTTCACCAATAGTAATAACAGTTACACCACTTTCTCCAAACGAACCTTTCAACATATCTGCCACTTCGACAGTAGAAACAGGGTTTTCAAATCTTACGATATAGTTTCTACCACCACTGAAGTCAACACCTTGTTTCAAGCCGGAAGTAAATAGAGAAATAAGACCCACAAGAACAATCACACCCGAGATAGAGAAGAAAATATTGCGAGTACCAATAAAATCAAACTTGGTATTTTGGAACCAATTCTTAGTAATATTAGTAGTAAATGGAATATTATGGTATTTTTCAGACTTATCCAACAACCACTCGAAAATCAAGCGAGAGATAAATACAGCGGTAAAGAAAGAACAAAGAATACCGACAATCAACGTGGTAGCAAAACCTTTGATTGGACCTGTTCCAAATACGAACAGAATAATACCGGTCAAAATTGTTGTTACGTTAGAGTCGATGATTGCACTAAAGGCATTCTTGTAACCATCAGCCAAAGCTTTCTTAATATTCTTTCCTGCTCTTAACTCTTCACGAATACGCTCATAAATCAACACATTAGCATCCACAGCCATACCCAATGTTAAGACAATACCGGCAATACCAGGCAACGTTAGAACAGCTTTGAAAGAAGCCAAGACACTAAAGATAAAGAATACGTTACAGCACAAAGCAATATCCGCAATAAGTCCTGGAATTAATCCATAATAGAATATCATATACACCAAAACTAAAACAAACGCAATTACGAAAGAGATCAAACCTGCGGTAATAGCCTCTTGTCCCAAAGATGGTCCAACAACATCTTCCTGAACAATATGAGCAGGAGCAGGCATTTTACCGGACTTCAAAACGTTTGCCAAGTCTTTTGCCTCATCAACAGTAAAGTTTCCAGAAATTTCAGATCTACCTCCGGTAATTTCATCATTTACTCTTGGATAAGAATATACATAACCATCCAAAACGATAGCTATACATTTACCAATATTCTCTTTTGTTAAACGCGCCCACATTTGAGCACCTTCTTGGTTCATCTCCATGCTCACAACAGACCGAGAGTGTTGATTAAAGTCGGCGCGAGCATCAGCAATAACCGAACCTGTCATAGGAGCTTTACCATCACGTTTTTTTGCATTAATTGCAACTAATTCAAAGAAGTTTCCTGCCTCATCAATAGCCTTAACAGACCATTTAGGGCGAAGAGCAGAAGGAATAATACGTTTTTCTGCTGCCAAACGGAAATATTCAGCCACCTTAGCAGTATCTTTCACATGCACATAACCAATCAACGGACCAGGCCCAACACGACCTGACTGATAGTCCATATTCAATTGAATTTTTGCAAATAATGGATTCTCTTTTGCCCACTCCTCTGCATTTGCTTGACTAACCGCAGCAGAGTCTGTAGTTACAGAAGCCAACAAACTATCAATTCCCGAAACAGAAGCACTATCTTTAACACTTTCTACTGTTGCACTTGAATCAGTTGTTGCATCTTGAACCTTCTCCATATCCCTAATCATAGCATTCATTGCCATAATAGGTTCTTGAATTTCAGCGAAGTCCAACGTCTCCCAAAATTCCAAATCGGCAGAACCCTGCAACAATTTACGAACACGCTCAGGTTCTTTTACACCAGGCATCTCAATTAGGATACGACCGGCAACCTCCAATTGTTGAATATTTGGCTGAACAACACCAAAACGGTCTATACGAGAACGCAACACGTTAAATGAGTTATCTACTGCACTTTGAACTTCTTCTTTCAGCACTTTGATAACATCATCATCCGAAGTTGTTGTTCCAATTTTATCTTTTAACTCAAAAGTTGAAAAAATAGATGATAAATTTTGATCCGGATTAACCTCTTTAAAAGATTCAGCAAACAAATCAACAAAATCACGCTGATTAGTTAATTGTTTCTCCTTTGCCAACTTCATGGCATTCTTAAAAGACTCAGAAGAGCTGTTAGAACCAGCCATCTTTGTTAAAATGTCGGAAACAGAAACTTCCATCACCACATTCATTCCGCCTTTTAAGTCCAGACCTAAATTCAACTCATTCTCCTTACACTCCTTCAAAGTGTAACCCAACCACACTTTCTCTCCTGACAAGGAATCGAGATACATCTTGTACTCTTCCGTGTTTTCTCCATACAATTCTTCTGCCTTGTTCGAATAATATAGAGATACTAAACTGAAAGAAAGGTAGAAAAGACACACCAACGCAAAAAGCGCTGCTATGACCTTAACAAATCCTTTGTTCTGCATTTCTACAAATTTTATAAATTACTGTTAAATTTTAAAATTCACATTTTTCGAACTGCAAATATAGTTTTTTTTATTTTAATTACACCATTCATAGAAACAAAATTTGGGGATTTAAACTCTTTTCGATATATTTGTGGAAACATAATCGAATTGTCATGAAGAAATTACTGATTATTATTACCATTTTTTTCTTTGCTTTCTCCGTATCAGGACAAAGCAAAAAAGAAATACAAGCATACGAAGATGCCGTTATTTTAATTAATAATGGTAAGTATAAAGAAGCTATCCCTATTTTGCGCGAATTAATTCGAGAAAATAAAAATTTTGTCGATGCTTCATGGACATTGTCTGACCTATATAAAAAGATGTGTAATGACGAGAAACGTATTTCGACTTTGCTCTACATTGCAAAACCGTCAGTAGCAAGGTATCACAACACGTTGAATAGATTGGCGACAGCATACCATGAAACTTGCAATTATGAGAAAGCGATTGAAACATATAAATTAATTCCTAAATCTGAAAGCACATTTTACAAAAGAGCTGTCATCGGAATTAAAAAGTGCGAAGAGGCCTTAGAGCTAGTCGCAAATCCTGTACCCTTTAATTTTAAAAATATGGGGACGGCTATTAATACCGAATTTGATGATTATTGGCCAAGTTTGACGGCTGATGAGAGTTTCTTTTCTACAACCATCAAACTGAATCAAAAACAAGGTGAATCATCTGTCGGGAAAGCCATACACGAAGACATTTACTTAAGTAAAAAAATCAACATTGTTTGGGCTCCGACAAAGAATGTAGGGGCTGCCATGAACTCGATTGGCAATGAGGGCGCACAAAGTATAACCCTTGATAGCCGTTACATGTTTTTTGTTGCTTGTGATCGTCGTGTTGGATTGGGTGGTTGTGATATATATTACTCCATTCGCGAAGGGGATTTTTGGTCTCCCGCCATCAATGCCGGAGCCCCTCTTAATACACGACATTGGGAAACCTACCCTACCCTAAGTCCAACCGGAGACGAACTATACTTTGCTAGCAATAGACCCGGAGGGAAAGGGAAATCGGATATATGGAAATGTAAAGTAAAAATTTTACCAAGTGGAAAATTAGAGTTTTCAGAACCTGTTAACCTAAGTGCTACAATCAACACTCCCGAAGATGAATTATCTCCTTTTATTCATGCTGATAACGAATCTCTCTACTTCTCATCTAAAGGTAGAAAAGGATTGGGTGGGTACGACGTTTTTGTTACCTACAAAAATGGTACCGATTGGACTGAACCTCAAAATATCGGGTATCCTATTAATACATGTAAAGACGAAATTGGATTTGTTGTAAATGCAAATGGAGACAAAGCTTACTTCTCATCAGACGGACAAGAAAAGAATGGTAGAGGACGTGATATCTATGAACTTAAAATGGTAGAGGGGAATCTCAAACCAAGAAAAAGCATGAAATATGCTACCGGGAAAATTGTTGATGCAGAAACCAACCAACCAATTCAAGCTACCATAGATGTATTCAGTGTCAAATCCAATAAATTGATTTTCCGTTCTGTTTCGGATAAGAAAACCGGCGATTTTATTGCTTGCGTTCCTGAAGATGAGGAATACGGTGTCAATGCAAGTAAAAAAGGGTACATGTTCTACTCTGATAACTTTGAAGCAAAAACTCAATTAAAAACGAAAACGCCTAAAAAAAATGGAGAGGTAGAATTGGAAACGATTGAGGTAGGCAAAAAAATGACACTCAACAACATTTTCTTCGACTTTGATAAAGCAACGTTGAAAAAAGAGTCTAACTTCGAGCTAAATCAAGTGGTCAAATTCATGAAAGAGAATCCGACAGTAAAGATTCAACTCTCGGGACATACCGACTATAAGGGAAGTAATGAATACAATTTAACCCTCTCTAACGAACGTGCAAAAGCGGCTTACAACTATTTGGTCAACCATGGTGTTCCTAAATCAAGAATGACCTACAAAGGCTACGGCAAAACACAACCCATCGCCGATAATAGTACAGAAGCAGGAAGAGCTTTAAATCGAAGAACAGAAATTTTAATTATCGCCAAATAATCTTTTTTAAGGCAAATAAATTTTAAAGGTTCTGCTTAGAAATTTCACTAAACAGAACCTTTACTTTTATAGTTAACTTCTATAAATCACTTAGCAAACCATCCTAAAACCAAACTACAACATTATTGTTAATTAAAAGTAATGATTTTGCAAATCAACTGACTTAAAGAGGAGATTCAAGTAACCTACCGATTTGTTTCCACCCTATTTACAGAACTAACCCCATGGATTTTCACTAAAGTCATACAAAGATTATTAACATCCTCAACATCATGCACATAAACCGTTATTTGCCCCTCAAAGATACCATCATTGGTTTCTACATTAATTTTTGTCACATTTACTGCATGCTCTTCTGTTATAACCTTCACGATTTCACTTAATATACCCATTCTATCCGTCCCTTTTATCTCAATAGTAGCAGGAAAAGAAAGTATTTTATGCGTTTCCCATACGGCCGAAATAATTCGTTCTCCATAATTAGATTTCAATTTCATTGCAACCGGACACTGACGCTTATGAACCACCAACATACCATCTTCCTCCATAAAACCTAAAACATCGTCACCCGGAATTGGAGAACAACAATCCGCAATACGATATGTAACGCCGGAATTGTCCTCTGTCAAAGTTAACGTCTTTTTTGCATCCGCTTTTTTGGAAGAGAAGAACGGAATAGCAGAATCTGCTTTCCCAAAAGTCAATTTCCAATACTTCATCAATTTATTTTGTTTTCCCTTGAATACTGTAGAAGACAACTCCTCTAAATTGATGATCTGTTTTCCAATTTTATAATAAAGTTCCTCCTTTTTTGTCTCATGATAATAATCTAAAATCTTAAAAATATTATCAGGAGTTAAAGCCAACCCTTTTTGTTCCAAATAGAGTTCTAAATCCCTTTCACCTTTTTTCATAAAAGACTTATACTCTTTTTTGAAAAGAGATCTGATTTTAGATTTAGCCTTAGCAGTTGTTACATAATTAATCCATTCCGGAGTTGGTTTTTGTTTTTTTGAAGTAAGAATTTCAACTTGGTCACCACTTTTAAGAACATAACTTAACGGCACCAAATTATGGTTTACTTTAGCTCCAATACACTGCATACCCATATCCGTATGTAAAGAGAAAGCAAAATCAAGAGCAGTAGCCCCCTGAGGCAGGGTTCTGATATCACCATTCAACGTAAATACAAAAATTTCGGAAGCAAAAAGATTCAATTTGAAGGTGTCGAGAAAATCTATTGCGTTAGGTTCCGGATTTTCGAGTAGTTCTTTAATCGTCTGCAACCATTTTTCCAACTCTGAATCATCTTTTTCGCCCGTTTTATATTTCCAATGTGCGGCAAATCCCTTTTCAGCGATATCATCCATTCTACGGCTACGAATTTGCACCTCAATCCATTGTCCTAATGGGCCCATAACAGTAACATGAAGTGCTTCATAACCATTTGCCTTAGGAGTATTTACCCAATCTCGAATACGTTCCGGATGGGGTTTATAAATATCAGTTATGGCAGAATAAATTGCCCAACAATCTTTCTTTTCATCACAATCTTTAGATTCAAAAATAATCCTTAAAGCAAGAATGTCATAGACCTCTTCGAAAGGAATATTTTTAGCTTGCATTTTACGCCAAATAGAATAAATCGATTTTACCCTTGCAAGAATTTCAAACTCCAACCCTAACCCTTCTAACTTATGTTTAATCGGTTCCGCAAACATAGAAAAGAGGGTATCACGTTCATTTTTCGATTGCTCTAAATAAGAGGATAACTCCGCATATTTATCCGGATGTTCATACTTAAAACTAAGGTCTTCAAGTTCTGTTTTAATCGCATAAAATCCAAGTCGATTTGCAAGAGGAGCATAGATATACTGAGTTTCTCCTGCAATTTTATACTGTTTTGCAGGAGGCATAGAGGCCAACGTTCTCATATTATGTAATCGGTCAGCCATCTTTATCAAGACAACTCGAATATCCTCTGACATCGTCAAAAGAAGTTTTCGAAAATTCTCAGCTTGAGCAGACGCTTTCTCTCCAAAAACTCCTCCGGAAATTTTGGTTAAACCATCAACTATAGAGGCAATTTTTTCGCCAAATAGGTTCTTTATATCCTCTACAGTGTACTCTGTATCCTCAACAACATCGTGCAATAAAGAAGAACAGATGGAAGTGGAACCTAACCCGATTTCGCCTGCGACAATACGAGCCACCGCAATTGGGTGTAAAATATAAGGTTCTCCGGAACGACGACGCACCCCTTGATGCGCTTTACAAGCAAATCGAAAAGCCTTTTCAATTTTTTCAACCTTCTGTCTATGATTTGATGACAAATAATCATTTATCAACGCTTGGTATTCGCGTTCGATTAACTGTTGTTCCTCTTCTGTATGCTGATGCAATTCATCCATATTCTAAATCCTATATAATTATCCTATCAATCTCGCACATTCTTGTCAAAAGGAGACAAGAGAGGTGTTTAAGGCGAGTCTATAAAACCCTATAAACTTTAAAGAGGTTGTGTCAAATAAATTTTTAACACAACCTCCCTATCAGATATAATCCAATTAGAAGTTAACTCTTACCAAATTGCCTTTTACTTTAGCCCAAGGAGTACCTTCTTTATCTAAGTAAACATCGCAACCATTACGACGAGAGAATGCCAAACCATCGGCACCAAACTCAGAAATATAATCATACTCACATTCGATAATAAAACTTCCAAACTTATCAATCAAGCCATATTTATCATTTTGCTTAACACGTGCAACTCCATCTTGGAAATCTTTTGCCTCATCATAGATAAACTCTGTGATTTCATTTCCAGACTTATCAATATAGCCATATTTAACCTTACCATTTTCGTTTTTAGAAACAGCAGCAATGCCTTCAACAAACCAAGAGACATTATTATAAATGAATGGGATTGCTTCATTTCCTGCGGTATCAATAAAACCATATTTATAAAATTCATTTTGCACAGCAGCCAAACCTTCGTTAAATGACTTTGCATCATAGTAGATGATATCATTCATTTTATTTCCGGATTTATCAATAAAGAAAAACTCATCCTCTCCCGTCTTAACCACTGCATAACCATAATTATAATTACTAGCAGCAACATATTTCATAGGCACAACTTCATTACCTTCAGCATCCACAAATCCATACTTTCCGGCTTTACCTACACGAGCACGATCCTCACGGAAATCAGTAGCATAATCGTACTTTGCTTTAACCACCATATCACCGGCCTTATTCACATAGCCATATTTATTTTTCTTTAAAACACGAGTAGGAGTTGGCCATTTTTTTGCCATCTCTTGCTTTGCTTTATCAGCATAAGCACCAAAAGGATAGTCATAAATAAATTTTTGATAGGCCTCTTTTGTATTCTTAGTTTGAACTGTTTTGAAGATCTTGGCAATCTCTTCATCTTTTACCTTTTGTTCTTCTGCTGCCAATGCACGACGCTGGATAGCCAACTTTTTAAGTTCTGCCTTTGCACGAGCATTTTCCGCATCAATGCGACTCTTTTCTGCAGCAGCCAAACGTTGAGCTTCCATCTCTTGAGCTCTTTTTTGGCTGATAATCTGCAACTCCTTTGTTACATTATCCAAAATAACGGTCATTTCTTGGTACCCATCATCTTTGATTGGATTAAAGGAGAAATACTTTTGACAAGCCTCTTGAGTCTTTTGATAATCGTGCAGACTATTATAAATTTTAGCTTTCAAGTAAGACAAACGAGCATTTGTTTTGTTCAACTTCTTTTCAGCCGATTCTATATATTTCAACGCATTAGTCGTTTTTCCTGACATTTGAGCATCAAGAGCTTTGAAATAATCCTCTTGCGCTGCTTTTTCTGTGGCAGAAATAGTTGATGATTGGGACATCATCGGCATTGCAGAAAATAATGCAACACCACTCGCCAACAAAAATGAAACTACTATTTTTTTCATGAAGTTATATATTTTTTATTTTATACTAAAATTATTCATCTTGACAAACACGGAACCCGATACGATCACTTTTGAATTTTGCAGGGAATTTTTCACTTTCAGAGATAACACTATTAACAGCATCATCAGCCCAAGAACCACCCTTAACAAAACGAGTAACCTTATCATATTGATCTACCACCCATTCACACAAGTTTCCTGTCATATCATACAATCCTAACTCATTAGGAGATTTTTCTGCAACAGGATGTGTAGCTTCGGATGAATTGTACGCACACCACGCAACTTCATCCAAATTATTACTTCCACTATACTGTGTATTTCTAGATTTTACACCTCCTTTTGCGGCATAAGCCCACTCCTCTGCACGAGGCAAACGATATTTCATTCCGGTTTGCTTGTTCAATTCTGCTATAAATGCTTGAGCATCATCCCATGAAATATTATCTACAGGCAAGCCACGACCTTTGAATTTTGATGGATTATTACGCATAACTCTCATCCACTGACGTTGAGTAATCTCCATTTTTCCCATATAGAAAGACTTGATACCATTAGAACCTTCCACGTATATCAATTCCAAATCTCCTACATTACGGATTGTTTTCTTCTCCAAATATTTTTGAATTTTTTGCAAACGTTCTTTTGGATAATTCAATTCAGGAGCCGCATCTGCAACTTGTTGATAATAAACACGAGAACCTTCCCAATTCTTTTGCTCATATAGCTTTTCTGCCTCGTTCAACAAAGAGATCCACAACTCGCAAGGGATAACCGTTGAGTTCCAGAAATTTACAGAATTTTTACTAATAGTAGGAGCAGATGTTCTATTATCAAAATAAGCTGCATTTGCCTTTGCAGTATCTTTTGCAGCTAACAAAGATGCCATTTTTACACGTCTATCATGCTCATCAGAGATATAATTATAATCAGCATCATTCCAAGCAAAATCTGCCGTTACATTTACAACATCTATACGAGTTGCCATATCAAAAATTCTTCTTAAACGGAAAGAATATCCTCTTTCAGTAGAATTAAGTTTTCCACTCGCCAAACGAGCCGCTTTAAAAGCCTCCTCCAATGTTGCGTCCGCGATAACCACGCCTGGTTTTGCAATATCTTGTTTCCCTAAAACTACATTTGAGAAATCTTCTTTCCATGATAAATTCATAGGAATCTCAGGAGAAACAACAGAACCAGCCTTCTCAATCAAATCCAAAGTTATTGAAGTTGTTGCTGAAGCTATATAAGCCTTAGATTGTTCCGAATAGAACATTAAAGTATATTTGTAAGTTGCTTTCTTAGGCACAATCAAATCATAGCACAACTTCAAATCTTCATACTCACTCAACTGAGCATATTTTTTATTTTTCTTATTTACTGTATAACCCGGATTACGTGTCCAAGTCATATTTGCTACACAAATGGGTTCTCCCATCACAATTTTGTACAAATAGTCAACTTTGTACTCATCCAACAAATAATTATTCTTGCCAGACGCATACTTTGCCTTCCCCGAAAAAGATCCGGAGAACTCTCCTTTAGATGCTTGCCCCCACGCTGCTACCACTGCAAAAAAAAGGGCTAACATTGTAAAACAAATTTTTCTCATGAATAGTTATAATTTTCGTTTAATTTTTCTTTTCGCAATTTATCCACGCAAAACTAATAATTTTTACATAAATAATAAAATATAAATGGAAACATTTTTTGGGGGTAAGTCCAATAAATTTGTGGTTTTTAATTAAAAAAGCTCAAATCGTGTAAAGATAAACTTTTCGGCACTGTTTAATTTCTTTTGGCAACTTACTGTTTGTCAGTTGGTCACAGCTCTCATACTACTCCTTTCTTTCGCCCGCCAACCTATTCAGAATAAATTCAAAAATTACACAAATTGTATTTACAGAACCCTCCTTCAGAAATCGTAGATTCTATAGTTTAAGAGGTCGTTTAAATTTCATTTCGATCTTATTTAAGAGAGATTTTTAAATTTATTTTTACCATCCTTTTGTAGATGCATAGTGGACTATTATCAAAAATAAATAATAAAAACAGGTTAAAAGAATCTCTAAACTGTGCCCAAAAAAGAGCGAACCTCAAAATAAATTGGAAGACAAACTAATACTCAATCAAACAAAATTGTTAATAAGTTTTTTACTGAAAGATAGTTTATTTTTCTCGTTTCAAATACATTTGTAGATGAAAAGGTTTTTGGTATTGTATGATAGAAGCTGAAAATTCTCAAAACAGTAAAAAAAGGATTCAACTTGTCGATCAATTTGAATCTTCACTTCAATCCGGTCGAATCCCCTACTTTGAAGAGGAGGATTTATGTATTATTGCAGAACACTACCTGATACAGTCTAAGTTGGAAAGAATGGACATTGCCATTAACTGGGGATTGAAGATTCACCCAAATTCTCCTTCTTTACTTATTTGTAAAGCAAAATTATTGACAGTCCAACGTCAATTTAACGAAGCTTTGGTTCTATTAGAGAGGAACATTCACTTGGCTGACGACCTACAAGATGCTTTGCTTCTTAAATCGCGTATTCTTTATGAACTTGATAGAAAAGATGAGTCCTTTGAGATTTTAAATTATTTGATAAATAACGAAAAAGACTCAAAAGAGGATATCTACAACGACATTGCTTTTATTTTTTCTGAAATGGGGGTATTCGACAAGGCTATAACATTTCTAAAAAAGTCATTATCTATTCAGCCTGAAAATAGTGAAGCTCTATTTGAATTGGCCTACTGTTACCAACAAATTGGAGATTATGAAAATGCTGAAAAGATGTATGAAATGACTTTGGACATCACACCTTACTCCAATCGAGCATGGTTTGCTTTGGGTTCGCTGCATTTCCAAACTGAAAATTTCGAAAAAGCAGCCGAGGCATACGACTATGCTTTTATAATCAATCCTAACGACTCAGAATCATTGCTACAAAAGGCGAATAGCTATTATTTTAGCGAACAAAGTCAAAAAGCAATTGAAGCGTTTGAAGAGTACCTAGACATCTCTCAACCCTCTGATATAGTATTAGTTAGTCTGGGAGACTGCTTTGAAAAAATAGAAAATTACGAATCAGCAATCAACGCTTATAGGCAAGCAATTGAAATCAATCCTCAAAACGATGTTGCTTGGGCCAATATGGGCATATCCTATTTTGAACTTAAAGAATTAGGATTGGCTATTGAGTGCATATCTACCGCGCTTGAAATTGATGATACTAAATTTGACAATTGGATCTATATGGCAGAAATCTATGTCGAATTAAATGACTTTCAAAATGCCCTATACTGCTATAATAAGTCGTTAGACATTAATCCAGACTTTCCGGAAACTCTTTTATCTATCGGTAGTTTATTTTTTGATTCCGGAGAACATGAAGAGGCTCTAACCTACTACTTAAAAGCCTTCCAAGTTGCTCCTGAAACAGAAAATTTGAGTCTATTTATTTCTATTACCTACTACAAATTAGGAGATATCTCCAATGCTCAACAATACTACAACATTGCTCTCTTCTCAAATCCAGATGCAAGGAATATTTTTAAAGAAATCTGCCCGGAAGTTACATCTGACCCTTCATTCAGTCATTTATTTGAATAAAATAGACTGATTTTCAGATAGATAATATAATCACCTTTACTAAAGAAGAAAGAAAATTTCAGAAAAGAGTTTAATTCTCTTTCAAAAAAAACAAACATATCCTACCTTTGTAACATGAAAAATTTAAATATAATATCATCAATATTCCTTATAGGGGTACTTTTATTAAGTTGCCAGAAAGAGTATTTCGACTATTCTTACAGAATAAAGAACAACTCTTCTTATGACACTATCATAGTAACTTGCTCTGTAATGCCCTCCTCCTTGGCAATAAAAACAGATAGTACTTTCATTCTTGAAAAAGACAAGACATTTCCTCTATGTTCTCGACTGGATGTTGCCGGTCAAAGTGTTTGGGATGTCGAAAACACCATCAAACTTTACAAAATAAAGGAGCTTACGGTTACAACTGCAGATGGCATCTTCAAAACCCAAGATCTTTCGTACAGAAGGTATTGGGATGGACCATTCACAGAAGATGGAGAAGGGGTTTATGAACTAAATTTTACTGATAATTTATTTATCAACAAACAACAAAACGGCTATGAGTATAAAGTCAAAAATGAATTACCCGACAAATTATATCTCAGTTATTCTAAAAATTCAAGTAGTAACTCGAGCATCCAAAATGACACAATACCAAGCATGACATCAAAAACAATTGCAATCGTTGATATTTATAGTTACTTAGGAGATAATACAGATTTATACATGGAAGCGAAATTAAGCGGTCTTAGAACACTCTCGTTAAAATATAAAGACATCAAGAAAAACATTGATAAAAAAAGAGATACAACATTATTTAAAATATATGAAGATTCATGCGTAATTATTGTTAAACCAGAATTCTTCGAATAAGAGTTCTTAAGGAAACTATCTATTTATGGAATTGTTATACTATCAAAGATAAAAGATAATTATGAAACAATACGGATTAATAGGCAAAACATTGGGACACTCTTTTTCAAAAAAGTTTTTTACCGAAAAGTTTTCTCAAGAATCCATCGAAGCTCAATACGATTTGTTTGAACTTCCGGAAATATCTCATTTCCCTTGCCTAACGCAACAACACGAGTTTTATGGTCTCAACGTAACAATTCCCTATAAAGAATCTGTGATACAGTATCTTGATGAATTAGACAAGATTGCGGCTGAAATTGGAGCAGTAAACACCATAAAATTTATACGCAAAAATGGTCGAACAACCTTAAAAGGATACAATACAGACATTATCGGATTCACCAATTCAATTACCCCTTACTTAAAAAAAGAGCATAAAAAAGCTCTGATATTAGGAACCGGTGGGGCTTCAAAAGCGATTGCCTTTGCATTAACAAAACTTGGAATCGAATACACATTTGTATCTCGCAAAAAGCAAGATGGCATACTCACTTACCAAGAACTTAGCGAAGAGATTATACATCAAAATAAATTAATAATCAACTGCACACCTATAGGGACATTCCCCAACTGCGATATCGCACCTGAAATTCCTTATAAACAGATTACTTCGGAACATTTTCTATACGACTTAATCTACAACCCTGCCAAGACTCTATTTTGTCAATTAGGTGAGGAAAATGGAGCAATTAGTCTGAATGGTTTAGAGATGCTACACGGTCAGGCTATCGCCTCATGGAGCATTTGGAATCAATAAAAGATAGTACCAAGAAACTCTCCATTACCGGACTTCTACCTATTTGCTCTACCCCACTATAATTGTTCATAAAATAACGAAAGCTCTCGGATCACTCCGAAAGCTTTCCTTGCAAATCAAAAAAACATATTAATTATGAAACAAAGTATTATAAAATAAAAGAATGAAAAAATACTTTTTTATAAAAAACAATTTAATAATAAAATTTAAAGAACTTCCAAAGGAGAATTCCACGAAATGAATTTATAGAATCCACCTAAAACAAACACTTTTACAATCAACCTCCACATTTGGAGAATCCACAATTGGTACAAATCAAGCACCCCTCTTGATATCGAATTGTTTTCTGACCACACTTTTCACAGACCATACCTTTCGCAACAGTACCATTAGGAATATACTTTTTCAAGGCACGCTCCACTCCATTTTTCCAATTGTTGATTGTTTCGCTGTTCAATTGTAAATCTGAAACCAATTTTGTCACTTGATCCAAAGGCATTCCATAACGCAACACTCCCGAAATCAACTTTGCATAATTCCAATACTCCGGATCAAACTTGAACGACAACCCCTCGATAGTCGTTTTATAGCCTCTTCGATTCGAATATTGAAAATCATATCTGCTTTTACCGGTCTCTTCATCTATACTACGGATAATTTTACCCTTTTCTACCGTTTTCGGAATCAATAAACCATCTTCATCATCAGCCAATCCTGTGAAAATCTCGTACGGACGACCATCCAATAATCCAACAAAAGCGATCCATTTTTCCTTATTATTTTGGAATCTAACAACATCTGCATCCAACTCTTTCGGACGCTCTATCACTTGAAACGAAGTTTTTACCTCCTCTTTTTTGTTGGAAGATTTTGCCGAGATTAAGACACCGGAGCGAGAGCCATCCCGATAAACTGTAACACCTTTGCATCCACATCTCCAAGCCTCTGCATACAAATCACCAATAAGCGACTCTGAAGTATCTTCAGGCACATTAATTGTTACACTAATTGAATGATCCACCCACTTTTGAATACGACCTTGCATTCTCACCTTTTCCATCCAATCAACATCTTGCGCCGTTGCTTTGTAATATGGAGACTCCAACACAAGTTTATCTAACTCATCTTGCGAATATTTTTTATCTACATCATATCCATTCACTTTCATCCAAGTCAAGAACTTATGATGGAACACAACATACTCTTCGAATGAGTCGCCCATTTCATCCACGTAATCCACATGCACATCCGCATCATTAGGATTTACCTTCCTACGACGTTTGTACACCGGCATAAAGACAGGCTCAATTCCCGATGTGGTTTGCGTCATCAAACTTGTAGTACCCGTTGGAGCGATTGTCAGACAAGCAATATTTCGTCTACCATATTTCAGCATATTCTCATAAAGAGAAGAATCAACCTCCTTTAACCTCGCAATAAAAGGATTATTTATCTCCCTTTGAGCATCAAACACCTCGAATGCACCGCGCTCTTTAGCCATCTCCACAGATGAACGATAAGCCTCAACAGCCAAAGTTTTATGCACTTGTTCAGAAAAGTATATCGCCTCAGGAGTTCCATACGTCAAACCAACAGCAGCCAACATATCGCCCTCTGCAGTGGTTCCCACACCGGTTCTACGCCCCTTAGCACTCTTCTCCTTAATTTTAAGCCACAAATCCAATTCTGTTCTCTTGATATCCTCTGATTCCGGGTCATTTTCGATTTTATTCAAGATTTTATCAATCATCTCTAACTCCAGATCAATGATGTCATCCATAATCCTCTGAGCTTTACGCACATGCTCTCTAAACAAAGGATAATCAAAATCCGCTTCTCTCGTAAAAGGATTTTTTACGTAAGAATACAAGTTGATAGCCAACAAACGACAACTATCATACGGACACAAAGGAATTTCGCCACAAGGATTAGTTGAAACAGTTCTAAAACCTAAGTCTGCATAGCAATCAGGAACAGACTCTTTCAAGATAGTATCCCAAAATAAAACACCCGGTTCAGCCGATTTCCAAGCATTATGTACAATTTTTTTCCATAATGAAGAGGCCGAAATTTCCTTTTTTACAATAGGATTCTCCGCATCCACAGGATATTGCTGTAAGTAAGGCTTATCTTCCAAAGCAGCTTGCATAAATTCATCATCAATCTTTACCGACACATTTGCACCAGTCACCTTACCTTCCACCATCTTCGCATCAATAAAAGACTCTGAATCAGGGTGTTTGATTGAAACACTCAACATCAATGCTCCTCTTCGTCCATCTTGAGCCACCTCTCTTGTCGAGTTGGAATATCTCTCCATAAACGGAACCAAACCGGTAGAAGTCAATGCTGAATTTTTTACCGGAGAGCCTTTAGGGCGTATCTGAGACAAATCATGCCCCACTCCTCCCCTACGTTTCATCAATTGAACTTGCTCTTCATCCAACTTAATGATAGCTCCATAAGAGTCAGCTTCTCCATCCTCACCAATAACAAAACAATTCGACAATGAAGCCACCTGATACTTATTCCCAATTCCGGACATTGGACTTCCCTGCGGAACTATATATGAGAAATTTTTAAACAGATCAAACAGCTCCTGAGCAGACATTGGATTCTCATATTTCTTTTCAATACGAGCTATCTCATTTGCCAATCGCCAATGCATATCATCCGGAGTTTTCTCATAAATATTACCAAAAGAATCTTTTAAAGCATATTTATTTACCCATACACGAGCAGCTAACTCATCACCATTAAAATATTTTAACGAAGCTTCGTATGCTTCTTCATGTGTGTACACATTGTTGTTACTTTGATCCATTTACCACCTTATCTTTTACAATATTTTACTAAAGAACTATCTCATAAAATTTCAGTTTGCAAGTTTATAACACTTTCTTAAAAGTACAAATTATTTTAAGAAATAGTTATTAACAATATCAAAAAGTTTCCCGTTTTAAACGTCTAATACACTACCTATCAACAAGATAATTTTTTCAACAATCAAAAAAGTTTCCCAAAAAATATCACTCCAAACAAAATCTTCAAACTTATTCTTATTCAAAAACAGAAACATACACAAAGCATTATCATCACCTCACTTCCTTTCTAAAGATATCTAATAGTGAATTTCAAATTTAGACAACAACACTTTTCTGTCAACTTCTTCTCCGACATCTCGTCTTCGTATTTCCCCTGCCAAACAACTCTATCCCCTATTTATAGAAGCACAATAATATAAACAAACTACTTCTGCATACATCAACAATAAAATAAAAAGAAACACGAAATAAATTTACAAACCCTCCCTGAAATAAATTTTAAAGCACTTTTACCAAAAAAAATTATAACCAAAAGAACATATTTTAACTCGTTGACGGAATTAATTGCCCCTATCGAGGATAAATACCGCAGACATAAAACAGGGCGAATGCGATTGGCTCCAACGGCAACGACCCAAATCTATAATAATGACAAACCCGTTGCAGTATCATCACAAACAAAACTCACATAACCAATCCATCCAAACACTAATTTTAATCTACTTCAATCGAAAATTCAAAAAAAACATTGACTTTGAAAGATATTTTCTTATTTTTGTGAAATTTTAGATGTAAAAGACGAAAAAAAAGAAAAAGAAATGATGAATGTAGTAACAAAGACGATCGCATTGCCTGATGGAAGAACCATTACGATCGAAACCGGGAAATTAGCAAAACAAGCTGACGGTTCAGTAGTAGTACGTATGGGCAATACAATGTTGTTGGCTACAGTATGTTCAGCAAAGGACGCCGTTCCGGGAACAGACTTTATGCCATTAACAGTTGAGTACAAAGAGAAGTTTGGCGCATACGGACGATATCCAGGTGGCTTTACTAAAAGGGAAGGGAAAGCTTCCGATTATGAAATTTTGACGGCTCGTTTGATTGACCGTGCTTTAAGACCGTTATTCCCGGATGATTTCCATGCGGAAACATTTGTTACGGTAAATATGATTTCTGCAGATGGTATTGATCAACCTGATGCCTTAGCAGGATTGGCAGCATCTGCGGCTCTAGCAGTTTCAGACATTCCATTTAACGGACCAATTTCAGAAGTTCGTGTTGCTCGCATCAATGGGGAGTTTGTTATCAACCCTACATTTGAGCAATTGGAGAAAGCCGACATGGATTTGATGGTAGGAGCTACATACGAGAACATCATGATGGTGGAGGGTGAAATGGACGAAGTTTCTGAACAAGATCTATTGAATGCCCTAAAAGCAGCTCACGAAGCAATCAAACCTCATTGTATCGCTCAAAAAGAGTTGATGGAAGAGGTTGGAAAAACTGTTAAAAAGGCTTATTGTCACGAAGAAAATGACGAAGAGTTAGAGAAAGATATTTGGGCAAAATGCTACGATAAAGCTTACGCATTGGCAACTTCTGCCAACACAGACAAACATGACCGCTCTGAAAAATTTGAGGCTGTAAAAGAGGAATACATTGCATCTTTGAATTTGACAGAAGAGGAATTGGCAGAAAAAGTGGCTTTAATCGACCGCTACTATCACGCTGTTGAGAAAGAGGCAATGCGTCGCTCTATCTTAGACGAAGGAAAACGTTTGGATGGACGTTCTACCACAGAGATTCGCCCTATTTGGTGCGAAGTTGGTTATCTACCCGGACCTCACGGTTCTGCCATCTTTACTCGCGGAGAGACTCAATCTTTAACAACTTGTACATTAGGTACAAAACAAGACGAAAAATTGATTGATGAGGTTCTTGTTCATGCAAAAGAGCGTTTCTTGTTGCACTACAACTTCCCTCCATTCTCTACCGGAGAAGCAAAAGCTCAAAGAGGAGTTGGTCGTCGTGAAATTGGACACGGACACTTGGCTTTGCGTGCGTTGAAGAGAATGATTCCGTCTGACTATCCATATTGCGTCAGAGTGGTTTCAGACATTATGGAATCCAATGGTTCATCTTCAATGGCAACAGTATGTGCAGGAACACTTGCGATGATGGATGCCGGAGTAAAAATCAAGAAACCGGTTTCAGGTATTGCAATGGGATTGATTACAGACAAAGGAAATGTTAAGTATTCTGTACTTTCTGATATTTTAGGAGATGAAGACCACTTAGGAGACATGGACTTCAAGGTAACCGGAACAAAAGATGGTATCACTGCAACTCAGATGGATATCAAAGTGGATGGTTTATCATACGAAATCTTAGAGAAAGCCTTGAATCAAGCCAAAGAGGGTCGTTTACATATCCTAAACAAGATAACAGAGACAATTGCTGAGCCTCGTGAAGATTTGAAACCTCATGCACCACGCATCGTAGCATTTGATGTTCCTAAAGATATGATTGGAGCTATCATTGGTCCTGGAGGAAAAATCATTCAAGAAATTCAAGAAAAATCGGGAGCAACCATTTCTATTGAAGAAATTGATGGCAAGGGTCGAGTAGAGATAGCAGCCACCAACAAAGAGTCTTTGGACATGGCAGTTTCTCGCGTAAAGGCGATTGTAGCCGTACCTGAAGTTGGAGAAACCTATGATGCAAAGGTTAAATCCATCATGCCATACGGAGCATTTGTTGAGTTTATGCCTGGCAAAGAGGGATTGTTACACATCTCTGAAATTGCATGGAAACGCATCGAAAAGATGGAAGATACCGGCATGAAAGAGGGTGACACCGTAACAGTTAAGTTGTTAGACATCGATGCTAAAAGTGGAAAATTCAAACTTTCACATAAGGCATTGTTACCAAAGCCACAAAAAGAGGAAACTGAAAAATAAAGTTGAACCTTTCATAACAGAGGACGTATCAAAAATGGTGCGTCCTTTTTTTTAATTTTACACTAGGAACAAAACATTAATAAAGGAGAGCAAGTAAACCTGATAACAATCTTTTTTACAAACAATTGCATAATTTCAAAGCTTCCTTCACGAATAAGTAAATATTCATTTTTGTAGATTCAACTTGCAAGTGCGAAATTAATTAAAATGTTTAAAGAACTCTTCTTTAGGGGCAAAAAAAATCAATTTTTCTCTCGGTCTTAAATTAATCAGAATACCGATAGTAGGGTTCTCATCAGGTATATTGTTTTTTTACATTTAAAACTCGGATATTCTTTGCACCTAATTCGCGAATTGCGAATTAGGTTACACAGAGACTTAATTATCAACTTAATAGCGCATAAAAGAAAACGAATAAATAGAGATTATTTAGAAGTTCACAATTCTCTCAAATAAGTTCAAAACAAAATTCAAACGACTTCGAAAATATAAAGGTCTCCAATAGGAACCTATCAAAAACTGAAAAAAATATTTTTTTTAACAAAAGCAAATTATTACCTTTACTCGCTCACATAATCAAAGGGAAAAACAATTGAAGTGCCTTTAGTGAGAAAAAGAAAGAAATATAATTAAAATTTAAAACAAAAAAGCAAATATGAGATTAGACGGACGTAGAGAAAGTTCAAATGTAGATGACAGACGTCGTTCTACAACTAAAAAAGCCGGAGGTATCGGCATCGGAGGATTAATCGTTATCGGATTAATCACATGGGCAATGGGAGGAAATCCCCTATCTGTTCTAAAAAATGTGAGTTTAAGTGATGTAATTCAAAACTCTACATCAACCGGATATGAGCCATCTGCAGAAGAGGAGGAGTTGGCAACATTTTCAAAACAAATTTTAGCCGGAACAGAAGATGTATGGAGTGCTCAATTCAAACAATTGGGGCTACAATATCAACCGCCTAAACTGGTATTATTCCACAGTCAAGTTCAATCTGCGTGCGGTGGAGCTTCTGCTGCAACAGGTCCATTCTATTGTTCCGGAGACCAATCGGTGTATATCGACCTATCCTTCTTTCAACAAATGCGTGCTCAATTTGGGGCTGATGGAGATTTTGCATATGCCTACGTAATTGCTCACGAAGTGGGGCATCACGTTCAAAATCAGTTAGGTATATTAGGACAAGCTAATCAAAAAATGAGCCGATTAAGCGAGGCTGACGCCAATCAAATCAGTGTGCGTCTTGAATTGCAAGCAGACTTTTTTGCAGGCTTTTGGGCTCACCATGACAATAAACAATTCAACTCTTTAGAATCCGGAGATATTGAAGAGGGGTTGGCTATTGCTGCAAAAATTGGTGATGACTATCTTCAAAAAAGAGCTCAGGGTTACGCAGTTCCTGAAACATTTAACCACGGAACTTCCGATCAACGAGCTCGTTGGTTGAGAAAAGGAATCCAAAGCGGTAATTTTGACGATGGAGACACATTCAGTCAAAGCTACGCAGAATTGTAAAAAAACAGAAGTGATTGTGGCTAATAAGAGTCACAATCACTTTAAGCAATTACAACAAATCAGGGCATGATGATTTTGGGGCATCTTTATATTTGTATTCACTTTTGCCCAATCAGTGAAAACATCCTCAAAATTCACTCAAAATTGGATTCTATTACAAATAAGCTCAATTATCAATATTAAAAATATAAAGTATATGAAATTCTTATCAAAATTTACGATTTTATCACTCGGAATTGCAGCTGTTTTCGCATCGTGCAATGGCAATCAAAACGAATCGAAAAAAGCTGATAGTCCGATTACAAACTCTGAACACACATTCCTTTTAGAGAACGGAGTAAATGTCAGTCATTGGCTTTCGCAATCGCCATTGCGCGGAGAAGAGAGAAGAAATTTAATTACCAAAAAAGATTTTGATTCCATAGCCGCCATGGGCTTTGACCATGTTAGAATACCCATTGACGAAGAACAAATGTACGATGAAAACATGAATCGACAAGAAGAGGCATTCGCTCTCCTTAACAATGCGATTCAATGGTCCATTGAGAACAACTTACGAGTGATTGTAGACCTTCACATTGTTCGCTCATATCACTTCAACAATGAAAATGAGGCAACAAATTCTCTGTTTGAGAACAGGTCTGCACAAGAAAAAGTATTTTCCATTTGGAGCGATTTGCAAAAAGAATTAAAAAAATACTCAACAGATTCCGTTGCCTACGAATTTCTTAACGAGCCGAAAGCTCCCACTTGCCAACAATGGAACGAACTCATTGGTGAATTTATTGATCGCATCAGAAAAGAAGAGCCGGATCGCTACTTGGTTATTGGATCAAATTGGTGGAACTCACCGGGTACGATTGATAGTTTGAGCATTCCAGAAAACGAGAAAAAAGTGATACTGAGTTTCCACTTCTACACACCTGCACTGATAACCCATTATAGGGCACCATGGAATAACGAAACAAATTTTTACACAGACAAGGTTGATTACCCCGGTCAAATCATAAAAGACACCTCATGTTTCGAGAAATATACAGAAGAGCAACGCATAAAATTAAGAAGACAGAATTTCAATGCCGAAATAGATTCACTCTATCCATTGATAGCTAAATTAACCAAGTTCACAGACTCTTTAGGAGTTCAGCTCAACTGCGGAGAATTTGGAGCATATCCTTATTTTATAGACAAAGAAATACGTCTAAGATGGTACGAAGATATGGTCGGTACATTCAACAAATTCAACATATCCGCCACACATTGGTGTTATAAAGGAGATTTTCCGGTTGTCAATGAAGATGGTTCAGCCAATGAACTGCCAGCCATTCTTCTAAAAGATTAAGGTAACTTACAAATATTCACTCAGTTGCGATAAGAACGTAACTGAGTGAATATGCACAATCTAAGCAAAATATTCTTCGAAAGAATATCGACAAATTTATAGAACTTACCATAAAAATATTAATCAAATTAAATTACCAAAAACATTATAACATGAAAAAGAAAATTTTAGGACTATTAATTGCCACATTGAGCTATTATTCATGCATTGCCGCGCCCACCCTAATTGACGGAATATACTATAACTTAAACACTTCTGATCAAACTGCAAGCGTAACTTATAATAACATATATGATGAAAGTTATTACCCGATGAAAATGGATTATACAAGATTTGTTATAATTCCCTCAAAAGTAAAACACAACAACATTGAATATACAGTTACAGCCATCGGAGATTCCGCATTTTATAGAAATTGGGAAATAACCAACATCTCTATTCCGGGAAGCGTTACCTCAATAGGGAAATATGCATTTTATGGTTGTAGTGTAATAGAACGCATAATTTTACCGGATAACATAACAGAGATAAAGGAAGGAGCATTTTCCGGATGCAATTTCCTAGAAGAAATACACTTACCAAAGAACTTAAATAGAATAGAAAATAAAACATTCGAAGGTTGTTATAAATTAGTAAATATTACTTTACCACAAGAACTTACAACAATTGGAGATTCTGCATTTTTAGGATGCTATGCGTTAAAGAAAATTACTATTCCTAAAAATGTAACAAAAATAGGAAAATTTGCATTTTTTCAATGTAGGGGACTTAAACAGGTTATAAACGAGTCTGCATTAAAAATTAAAGCAAAAGAGGAAGATAATGGATATGTAGCCTACAATACCATTGGCGTCGAGGATAGAGATGGTGGCAAATTCAAGGTGACAGACGATTATTTATTTTTTTCTAATAACACCGACACATGGTTAGTCACCTACTATGGCAACCAACCCTATATTGAATTACCGTTGGATCATGAAGAGGAAAGTTATAATATTGCACCATCCGCATTTAGAAACAACTCAAACCTTATACGAATAAAACTATCACCTAAGACAAAGCAAATAGGAGAATATGCTTTTGCGGCATGCAAATTCTTAGAGGAAATTGTATTACCGGATTCCCTCAATGAAATTGCACCTTACACATTCTGCGATTGTTATCGTTTATCCCAAATAACAATGCCAAAACAATTAGGAAAAATAGGAAAAAACAGTTTCGAAAACACAAAAATAAGAAATATAAAATTCCCTCCATCCTTATCAGCTATAGATTCATTCGCATTTTACAATTGCTCACATTTAACCCATGTATACTTGCCAACGCAACTAAGTACCATCAATTATAACGCATTCGATAAATGTTATAACCTATCTCTTATCAACAATGAATCTCCATTAAAATTGTACTTTGGAACAGAACAACATGGAAAGGTTGCATATTATGCAAAGAATATAATTACGTCCGATAAAACTCAATTTAAGGAAATTGGAGATTACCTGTTCAAAATTAACGAAGATAGTACAGAAATCAATTTAATACGCTATATTGGCAATGACTCAATAATTAATCTCCCTCAAAGTTTTTTTGAAAGAAAATATAAGATTGAATCTAACGCATTTTTTGCCAATAACACTATTAGAGAGGTAAATTTTTCTGAAGGAGTTACTGAAATCGGTCATTCAGCATTTTACGAATGTGAAAACCTCGCTTTTATTTCATTTTCAGATAGCCTAAAAAAAATTGACAAAAAAGCCTTTTCTAATTGCAAAAAACTGCATAAGTTGATACTCCCTAAAAATATAGAAGAAATTGGAGACTCTGCATTTTTGGGCTGTGATCACCTCTTTTACATAGTCAACAATTCTCTTTTAGACATAAAACTAGGAGAAAAAACAGATGGATACGTTGCCTATTATGCGAAAACATTAAATACAGAGGGGAATAAAATTAAGTACCAAGATGATTTTTGCTTTTACGTTGATGGAAATAATATATCAGCAATCGCATACTTAGGAAATGATTCTCATGTCTCATTCCCGAACGATTTTAATGGAATGAGTTATACTATTGAAAGAAAATTATTTTATAAAAATGAGAATATACTGAAAGTAACAATACCTCAAAAAGTAACTATTATCGGAGATTCTGCATTTTGTGAATGTCCGAATCTAAGAGAAGTAATAATTACGGCAGACTCATTATCAATTTCAAAAAGAGCATTTGCGCATTGTTCAAAACTATCTAATATTTCACTATCCGAAGGTGTAGTTGAGATTGGGAATTATGCGTTTTCCGGCTGTTCAAACCTTTCCGAAATTAAATTTCCTGAAAGCGTAAAGGTAATCGGATCTGACCTATTTTATGGTAGCTCTAATCTAAAGGATGTAACATTACCAAAAGAAGTTCACTATTTTGGGAGTTGTATTTTTTACGAATGCTCAAATATAACAAGTTGCATCATTCCGGAAGGTTGCACAGAATTAAAAGAAACTTTTTATGATGGACAAAGACTTATAAGGTTAACACTTCCTAACAGCCTGACGACCATAGGGAAATACGCTATATGCGGATGTTGGAATTTAACAAGTTTAAAAATTCCGGATAACGTTACAGAGATAGGATATGCAGCAATGTATGGATGCACTAATCTGCAAGAATTAATCCTTCCGGAAAAAATTAATTTCATTGGTGAAGAGGCATTTTTCAACTGCCAAAAAGTAAAAAAGATAGTTTCGCTAAATCCAATTCCGCCAACCATGAATTACCTGTCTTCAATAACGAATATAGACAGGGATATTCCAATATATGTTCCTCATTATGCAATAGAAGATTATAAGAAAGCCAATACGTGGAAAGAATTTACTAATTATGTTGGACTCTATAAAATTAGAACCCAATGTAAAAATGGGGAAATAAAAGGAGAAGGGTCCTACCCAATGAACGAAATAGTAACATTGACTGCAACACCTGACAAGGGCTATGAATTTGTATGTTGGAGCGATGGTTCAACGAACAATCCTCGCCAAATCACAGTATCATCGGATATTGATTTGGAGGCAATTTTCGATAGTACCACCACAGACATAAACGATATAAGCAATATAAACAACATAGCAACCATTACCATAACAGATGGAAATATAACAACCATTGGCATAAATGATTATACCATTTATACCCTTGATGGAAAAAATTTAGGACAAACAAAACACTTAGATAAAGGGATTTTCCTACTTTATTCAAACGGAGAAATTTATAAGGTGGTATCAAGATAATCATAAAACAAATGATATCTGTTACCCAATAGTAGTTTCCATAAATAAATTAAAAAAAACTAAAAAATAAGAGTGATAAGAATTCAAGACAGAATAATTATTACTCTTATTTTTATCAGCATACATTTGCTCAAGAAAAAATCATTCAATTAAACAATAACATACAAAAAATATTAGTACCTTTGCAAAAATTTGGCCAATAGAAAAGTAGGGAGACGTAAAAAAGAAATCAGTCCTCAAAAAAGGTCAACATAAAAGTTAAAAATCAAAAGATATGAAACCAACTTTATTAGTATTAGCTGCAGGAATGGGTAGCAGATACGGAGGATTAAAGCAATTGGACGAATTAGGTCCGAATGGAGAGACCATTATGGATTATTCCATATATGATGCTGCACGAGCAGGTTTTGGGAAAGTAGTTTTTGTAATTCGTCATGCTTTCGAACAAGATTTCAGAGAAAAGATAATCCCAAAATACTCAAATACAATTGAAGTTGAAGTAGTATATCAAGAGTTGGATTCTCTTCCGGAAGGATACACACTGCATCCGGAACGAGTAAAACCTTGGGGTACAAATCATGCAATAATGATGGGAGCAAAAGCAGTGACTACCCCATTTGCAGTCATTAATGCCGATGATTTTTATGGCAAAGAGAGTTTTGAAATTTTGTCTCAATCACTGCAAGCCATGGAAGGAACAGAAAATAATTATTGCATGATTGGTTATCGTTTAGGAAACACTCTTTCAGAGAGCGGTCATGTATCCAGAGGCGTTTGTCAAACCGACAACGAAAAACATCTGACCACGGTGGTAGAACACTATGAAGTGCAACGGAAAGGAGACGTAGTAGTATTCAAAGACATGGAAAGCAACGAATACAAAACGATCGACGAAAATCTACCGGTATCCATGAATATGTGGGGATTCACACCCGATTATTTCACACACTCAGAAGCAGATTTCAAATTATTTTTGGACGAAAACAAAGAAAATATAAAGGCTGAATATGGAATACCGACGATGGTAAACAAACTAATTCAGACACAGACAGCCTCAATAAAAGTATTAGACACACCATGCAAATGGTTTGGCGTTACATATAAAGAGGATCGAGAATCTGTTGTAAGTAAGATTCAAGATTTAATAAACAATGGGGTTTATCCTCAAAAACTATTTTAATAAAGGGAAGAAATGGGAAAAGGAAAAATATTAGTTACCGGTGGAACAGGATACATAGGTTCACATACCGTTGTTGAATTATTTAACGCCGGATATGAACCAATTATTATTGACAATCTATCCAATTCCAACATATCGGTATTAGAAGGTATTAAGGCGATAACTAAAGTTCCTGTAACATACGAAAATATCGATTGTAAGGACTACAATTCATTGGAACGTTTTTTTGAAAAGCATCAAGACATGAAAGCGATTGCTCACTTTGCAGCCTACAAATCGGTGGGAGAATCAGTGAGCAAACCGATTAGTTACTACAGAAACAACATTGTTTCGTTGCTCAATTTATTACAATTGATGCCTAACTTTGGGATAAAAAACATCGTATTTTCATCATCTTGCACTGTTTATGGGCAACCGGACGAGCTTCCGGTAACGGAGCAATCCCCAATTAAACCTGCAACATCACCCTATGGAAGTACCAAACAGATGTGCGAAACCATTCTTAATGATGCAGCAATAGCAAATCCTGAAATGCATAGTATCATACTACGATATTTCAATCCGATTGGAGCACACTCCTCTGCAGAAATTGGGGAACTTCCGAATGGAATTCCTAACAATCTGCTTCCATATATCACACAAACAGCAGCAGGGATTCGCGAAAAGTTAAGAGTATTTGGAGACGACTACAACACACCAGATGGAAGTTGCATTCGCGACTACATCAACGTTGTTGACTTAGCCAAAGCTCACGTAGTTGCAATTGACAGATTAATTGAAGAAAAAAATAAAAAGAATATTGAGGTCTTCAATCTTGGAACAGGGAAAGGTTCATCAGTTCTTGAAATTCTTAATGGATTTGAGTCGGCAACAGGAGTGAAAGTACCTTACGAAATTGTGGAACGTAGAACCGGAGACATAGAAAAAGTTTGGGCAGACACCACATTTGCCAATCAAGAGTTAGGATGGAAAGCAGAGATTCCATTAGAGGAATCTTTACTATCTGCTTGGAATTGGCAAAAAAAGTTGCAATAATTTCAAAATATTTCAGAAATCAAACACAAAGTGTAAGCAAAAATTACTAAATTTGCACAAATTTTTAGAAACTATTAAAATTAAGTAAAAAAATGAATCAATTATCAGCTCGTTTAACAGCTTTGTCACCGTCAGAAACTCTTGCAATGTCACAAAAGAGTCAAGAGTTAAAGGCACAAGGAATCGATGTCATCAACTTGAGTGTCGGAGAACCCGATTTCAACACACCGAATCACATAAAAGAAGCTGCAAAGAAAGCAATAGAAGATAATTTTTCATTCTACTCTCCGGTTCCCGGATATCCAGCCCTTCGCAAAGCTATTGTAGAGAAATTAAAAAGAGAGAATGGATTGGAGTATGATGTAAACCAGATTGTGTGTTCGAACGGAGCAAAACAATCTGTTTGCAACGTATTGATGTGCGTTGTAGGAGCAGGAGACGAAGTTATTATCCCGGCACCTTATTGGGTTAGCTACATCGAAATGGTGAAATTGGCAGATGGCAAAAGTGTTATCGTAGAAGCCGGTTTAGATCAAGATTTCAAAATCACCCCTCAACAATTGGAAGATGCAATTACCCCTAAGACAAAGGTGTTGATTCTTTGTTCTCCATCTAACCCTACAGGAAGTGTATATACCAAAGAGGAGTTGGCAGGATTGGCAAAGGTTTTGGAAAAATATCCTAACGTAATTGTTTTGGCAGACGAGATTTATGAACACATCAATTATATTGGAAAACACGAGAGTATCGCTCAATTTGAGTCTATTCGTGATCGTGTTGTAATTGTAAATGGAGTGTCTAAAGGATATGCAATGACGGGATGGAGATTAGGATGGATTGCAGCACCACAATGGATTGCATCAGCATGCAACAAATTGCAAGGTCAATATACATCCGGACCATGTTCCATCACTCAAAAAGCAGCAGAAGCAGCCTACACGGGCGACCAAACATGCGTTGCAGAGATGAGAGCTGCTTTTGAAAGAAGACGTAACTTGGTTGTCAAAATGGCAAAAGAGATTTCAGGTTTCAAGGTTAATATTCCGGATGGCGCTTTCTATGTATTCCCTGAATGCGATTCTTACTTCGGCAAGAAAACGCAAGATGGAAAAACGATTGAAAACTCAGCTGATTTAGCTATGTATCTTTTGGAAACAGGTCATGTTGCATGCGTTGGAGGAAGTGCATTTGGAGCACCCAACTGCATCAGAATGTCATATGCAACTTCAGACGAAAACTTAGTAGAAGCATTCAAGAGAATTAAAAATGCATTAGAGTTGTTGAAATAAAATGGCATTTATAACATATAGATAAAGGTTACATTCATTGTGTAACCTTTATTTTTTTACCTCAAAATAGGATAGAAGCGTACTTATAAAAGAAACATCTTTACCCACTCATAGAAATTATCTTTAATAAATTTGTCCAAATATTAGGTGATTAATAGAAAATACATTATCTTTACTCCCCAAGGTGATTGTTGCAAACTCATCAGAACTTAATTGTATAACTAAAAAAAAATTCAGCATTAGATAGACAAAGAAAATTTAATTACGACATAATAATTACAAAAGCATTTTAGCTTTTTTTCTTCTGCCCTTTAAATTTGGCGATTTACAAGTATCTGAAGAGAAATTGTTAAAGTTGCTCACGTTTCGGCGTGAGCTTAACTTGGTTTCTACAGATATGGGTACGCCAAATACCTTAGGGCAGCGGGAACAAGTTAAGTTTCACGCTTTTTTTATTTTTACAATGTTTCATTTAAAAATTAGAATTTTATGAAAAGACGAATTTTAATTTTAGTCACACTCCTACTGTTATTTAGTGGATGCGGACTAAAAAGAACCATCTCAATGTATGAAACGAGGCAACCATATTATGGAGAAATAACAGTGGTCTCTTTGGGGCAACCAATTCCTTCAGGTTATAAAATGATTGGAACAGGTTCTTACGGTGAGAAAGGGCTTACAAGAACAGATGATTGTACACTTGAAGCAATTATAAATCAGGCACGTACTGACGCAAAAGAGAAGGGTGCTTCACTAATAAGTATTATGAAGATCAAAGAACCTTCTATTTTGCTCTCTACATGTTATCAAGTAACAATATCTTTTTACATCAGTGATAATCAATAAACATAATTAACAAAAAAAAGAAAGTCATGAAAAAATTTAATCAAATAGTAAAATATTTATTGTTAGTTCTTGCTGTAGGATTAACCGTAACATCATGCAAAGAGGAAGAAGAAACCACCACAATTAATTTTCACGTAGATATCACTAATCTTAGAGATGAGACAGTATACTTTTTTATAGAAGAAGATGGAACAACACAAAGTATACAGTCTGAAAAGGTATTTACTTGGGATCTAACCAAAGAGACTCAAACAGGGTACGTTACTGTTGGAGTAAAATTAGCTAGCGGTAAAATATTGGATTGGGAAGAGGTTAGAAATGGTGAAATTTATAGTGTTGTAGTTAACAAAGATAATTCAGACACAAATGTTTCTGACGAAATCGAAACATGGAAATTAATTGTAGAACTAACAAACTATAGTAGCAACTCTGTTTATTTGTATATTGATGGTGAACAAAAGAAAATTATTGGCTCTGAACAAAAATTGAGTTACTCACCAACAATTACAAATCAGACGAAAGCTCTTGTAGAAATTAAAAATGCAGAAGGTGTTATATTATCTTCAAAAACGGTTAAGAAGGGAGAAAGCTTTGTTGAAACAATTAATGATCCTGTCTTTACAATAAATAAAATTGTATTAACTAAATGGGATACAGACAATATATTTGACACTCCCGATCCTTGGATAAAAGTATCCATTAATGACATTGCTGTTGGTAGAACAAATTACCTATCTGATGTAAACGACGGCAGTTTATGCACTTTTTCTAACCTATCAATTAAAATTGATCAAATTTATAACACTATTGCATTCGATTTGTATGATTATGACACGGGATACTCTTCAGGTTCAGTTTATATATCAGGACTATATTCAACAAAATTTGACACATACTGGAAAAAGAACTCCTTTACCATGAAAACTGCAAATATGGAACTTATTATTTATGGAACATGGGAATAACCATGAACCAGAATTAATAATCATTATCAAAATAAGAAGAGACCGGCTAAAGTAACTATAAGCCAGTCTCTTCTTTACTTATGTCAAAGCAAAAAAATCACAGATAGGTATGACTACCATCGCAAAAGGGTTTGTTTTCTGATTCTCCGCAACGACAAAGAGTGACACGATTTCTGATTTCGTACGAGTCGCCATTGGCTCCAAAGACCTGAATTCCGCCTCGCAACCAGATAGGTCCTTTGATCTTGACTCCCACTCCTTCCAACAATCCTACTTGGGGTGCAAAATCCGGTTCAAAAATCTTTTTGGCTCTCTTGTCCCACAAGACTAATCTGCCACTGGGGCAATGTGCTACAATCTCTTTTGCCAATTCCACTTCCGAATCGGTAGATGCACACTCCACAATATTCCAGATTCCTCCATTGGCATCACAAAAATGGGCAAAAGAACAATATCTTTCATTATCTGCCAACGTCAACAAAGGTCCATCACTAACTACAACATCTTTTAAAATCGATTCATGCTTCGCTTTTTCTTTACTCTCCCAAGAGTGTTTCGCATGTTCTCCAGAACAATAAGGTTGCTTCTTTGAAGCACCACATCTACATAAAGCACATGGTTCCTTAGACGAGAAACTCTCCCCTTCCCTATATCCTGTAGGAATCCCTTGCTCATCCAACTCTGCAAAAAGTTCAGACATTTTTGGCTCTCCAAATAACATGTAAGGACCATTTGCAACCACTTTGATGTAAAATTGGGGCTTTGTTTCAGAGTTATGATTTGCCTCTTCTTGCTTATTTACGTTTTCCATATATTAAAGTTTTATATAAAAAACAACAGAATAAAGAAAAAAGTTTCTTAGGGTAGTCTATATGAAGTTGCTTAAATTTTATTTCGAGCGAATTTATAGAACCTGCCTTAAATAAATATTCGCTATTTCAACAGCAATGTATCAATCCAAAGGTAAGGTTTTATGCTCTGGAAAGTCTCCTCAGACAAACCATAAACATTCCGCAACTCATCCACCGAATGAAATTTTCCTCCTAGGGAAGTTCTGTAGCGAATAATCCGTTTCGACAAGACTGGTCCTATACCCCTAAGTTTCTCCAATTCTGCACTATCCGCCTTATTAAGTTCAATTTTGAGCACTTCTCGATTCAATGCTCTATTATTAAACTTTTTCTGAGGCAGACTGTTAGATTGAACAGTTCGATTTGCCTCTTGCTTGACCGGAGAGCAAGAATCTCGCACCACAGAAGCCGTTCGTTTAGAACGCTCCTTATTCAGCAAACTATCGCGATAACGAATTTCCAAAATCAAGGAATCAATTTTGCGTTGTTCCTCTTGCGTGTAAACTGCTGCATTAGGGTTTTGAGAATGAGACGGAAAACAAAAATTAACCGCAAACATCAAACAAATCAGGCTTCCCAAAACAAGCAAACCATTCTTCTCACCTTTGGAGAAGAAGAAAAAATCTTTCCAAATCATAGTTATATAGGGAGGTTCAAAATTTTATTTTTCACTTGTTAATAGTCCGAACCTCCGTATGACTATAACAAATGAATCTACACTACAAAGAAAATAAAATTTTCAGACATTTCCAGTTGTTTTAAGAAGATTGTTTTCTAATATGCCAATAATTACTAACTTTGTCGGGATTTGATACGACAACGAAAAAAATATTCCTAAACAATGGGAAATAAAAATCTAAAAATATTCATTTTGTGCATTGGATTTATTCTCTGCGGCTGTGCCAATATGGGTCAAGGTCCAACCGGCGGTAAAAAAGATATTGTTGCCCCAAGCGCAACCGAATTTTCGCCCCAAAACAAAGCTACAAACGTAAAAGACAATACCATCGAGATTGTCTTTGACGAATATATTCAAGTCAATAATGCCAACCAAAACATTATTGTCTCTCCCCCTCAAAAGACACAACCGATAACAAAAGGTATAGGAAAAAAAGTGGTTATGGAGTTTCGAGACACTCTACAACCTAATACCACCTATACAATTGATTTTGGGAAATCAATCGGAGACTATACCGAAAACAATTTAACAAAAGATTTTGTCTATTCATTCTCTACGGGCGAAAATGTTGACTCACTGAAACTATCCGGGATTGTATTGAACGCAGACAATTTAACCCCATGCGAAGATATATACGTAGGAATACACTCCATTTGCGATGATTCAACATTTACCAATCGTCCATTTGAACGAATTGCCAAAACAGACAAAGAAGGAAAGTTTACAATCTTAGGTGCCGGAAATAAACAATATAAGATTTTTGCACTAAAAGATTTAAACAACAACTACTACTATGACCAACGAGGCGAAACAATAGCTTTTGAAGATATTTCCACGCCTATTCCCTCTATTGAAACCTTCATCCAATCTGATACAACATTTGGCGATTCCGCAACAATAGATACCATCATCCACAAGACCCTTTATAAATACCTGCCGAATGAAATATTATTGCGTGCGTTTGTTTTACCAACTGAGATTCAAGAGTTTAAGAAAATAAAACGAGAGAGAAATTATTTCACCCTCAATTTTACAAAAATCGAAAAATCCTTGCCCAAAGTAACATTGTTAAATTCTGACAAGGAAGATTGGTTTATTGCAGAACCCAGCATCACAACGGACACGGTAAAATATTGGATTACAGACTCCACAATATTTGCGATGGATTCATTACAGATAGCCATCGAATATCTTGTTACCGACTCATTGCGAGAGATGGTTTCTCAAACAGATACACTTTGGGCTAATCTAACCGGCAAACAACTCTCTGACGAAGCAAAGAAATTGGAATCAAGAAAAAAGTTGGAAGAGAGAATGGCAAAACGAGGTATCAAAGTAAAACGAGATAACCTCCTTAAATTAAGCAAAGAGCCGAGTACAGTGGAAATTTACAATCCTGTGGTTATTGAATGGGAAAGACCAATCGCCCACTTGGACACCTCAAAAATACACTTTTACATCAAAGAAGACACGATACTTACCCCTATAAAAGGTTCCATCGAAAAGGATAAAGATCCGTACTATCCTCGTCAGTATAGGCTTACTGGAGATTTCAAAACTGACATTTTCTACCAAGTAGATATAGACTCTGCCGCATTTTACGACTATTACGGGAATCATAATAATGAGATAAAAGTGCTGTTCAGAATCAAGCCAATTGATAACTATGCCACTTTCACTTTAAATGTAAAGAATATAGAGAGCGGGGCATTTGTTGAAATGCTAACCAAAACCGATGAAGTAGTACGCCGAGAGGAGGTAAAAAATAACATGGCTAAATTCATTCACATCAATCCCGGAGAATATTTCTTTCGACTAATAGAAGACAAAAATGAGAATGGATTATGGGATACAGGTGATTACTCTCAGGGATTGCCACCGGAATATGTTTACTATCTTCCTAAGAAAATTAAATTCCGCAAGAATTGGGATGTCGAGGAAGAGTGGGATGTAAAAGAGATTCCTTTGAAGGAACAACGCCCATCCGATTTAGCCATATCCAAAAAACAATCAAAATAAATAACGATTATATGGATCAGAGGTTACTTTTAACGACTACCTATTTGGGACCTATAGACTACTTCAAACAGCTCTATACCGCCCCCAAGGTTATTATAGAACAAAACGATCACTACACCAAACAAACCTATCGTAATAGATGTCGGATTGCAACAAGTAACCATCTGTTGGATTTAACTATCCCGGTGATTCGTCCCAAAGAAAAATGTCCTACTAAAGAGATTCAAATTTCTTACAAAGAGAATTGGAGAATTAATCATTGGAGAGCAATAGAATCCGCCTATAACTCTACTCCATTTTTCGAATATTACAGAGATGATTATGAAGTCGTCTTTAAAAAAAAGTATGATTTCCTGATAGATTTCAACATGGATTTATTGGATACCACACTTAGATTACTTCGAATTTCCAAAGAGATTGAAAAGACTTCAGAATACATTCAAAAGGAGGGAAATAACCCATTGGATATGCGAGAGGCTTTTCATCCTAAACACGAAAGCACAACTCCAATTTCGCCCTATTATCAAGTATTTGAACACAAATTCGGATTCCAACCCAATTTAAGCATTATCGACTTACTATTCAACATGGGACCGGAATCCATATTTACGTTAAGAAAATAAATTAAAATATAAAACTTATGGAAAACGAATTCAATTATGACGACATGCGACCTTACCATGATAACGAGGTTAAGGCGACATTAGAAAAATTGACCAACGAACCGGAGTTTATCCACGTACTGAAATTTTTATATCCAAACATGGATATAGATAAACTTATACAACAATTACGAAACTTAAATAGTATAAAAGAGTTTCAACTGCAAATCATCGGGCCATTGATTCTGAGTATAGTACAAAAAGCCAAAGGAGTCTATACCCTCAACGGAATGGAGCAATTAAGTTTCGATAAAAAGCACCTCTTTATCTCCAACCATAGAGACATTGTCATGGATGCAGCTTTGCTGAACACTCTTTTTGCAGAAAAAGGATATGATACCACAGAAAATGCGATTGGAGATAACCTCTGCACTCGCCCATGGATTAGCGATGTTTTAAAATTGAATAAAAGCTTTTTGATAAAAAGAAACGGAACAAAAAGAGAGTTATTCAACGCTTTCGTAAAGCAATCCACCTACATCAGAGAAACCATCACTCAGAAAAGAAATTCAATTTGGTTGGCTCAACGTGAAGGTAGAGCAAAAGACTCGGATGACAGAACGCAAGAAAGCTTGCTTAAAATGCTAACCATCAGTGCAAAAAATAATTTAAGAGAGAGTTTTATAGAACTCAATATCACTCCTATTTGCGTCTCATACGAATATGATTCTTGCGACTATCTGAAAGCAATGGAATTCCAACAAAAAAGAGATAATCCCGACTTTAAAAAGAGCGAGGAAGATGATGTGAGAAGTATGCAAATTGGTATTACCGGCTATAAAGGACAAATGATTTATGAGGTATGTCAACCTATCAACAACGAGATTGAACAATTTATTCAACCCGATGATGACAGAAATACAGTGTTGAACAAAATAGCACAACTCATTGATAACAAAATACACCTTAACTATCATCTTTTCCCTTGCAACTATATCGCGCTTGATAATTTGAACAATGAGTCCCAATTTTTAGGGAAACACTACACTGCAGAAGAGAAAATCAAGTTTGAGAAGTATGTAGATGCACAGATTGAAAAAATTGATTGGAAGGATAAAGATATACCTTTCTTAAAAGAGAAATTTTGGATTATGTATGCCAATCCTGCCATTAATCAATTTAAGGCAATTAGCAAGTGTAATTTATAAAAGGCACTCACTTTGGCACTCCAATGACTACTTTTATGAAGTTAGCAGAATTAATTTTGACATAACTTTATAGAAGTAGTCACAAATTTTTGTTTGCAAGATGTTCCATAAGTTGCATTATGGAGCCTCAACTTATCATAAAAAAACACCCAATAGAGGGTAAAATTAAATTACAATGGAAAAATCAACCCCAAATCATGCTCGAATAAAAGAGTGGTCGGAGGACGATCGTCCTCGCGAAAAATTAGTGACATTAGGAAAGCAAAATCTATCTAATGCCGAACTATTAGCCATCGTCATCGGGAGTGGAAACCGAGAGGAAAGTGCCGTTCAATTATCCCAACGGATACTCGCAGAGGTAAATAACCAATTTTCAAATTTAAGTCGGCTTACCATTCCTCAACTCACCAGTAGGTTCAAAGGTATTGGAGTGGCCAAAGCAATTTCCATTCAAGCCGCATTAGAGATAGGCAGAAGACGAAGTTTAGAAACAGACGAAAAGGGAGAGTTTGTCAGACATAGCAAAGATGCCTATCAAATCATTGCCCCTCTGATTTCCGATTGCACAGTAGAGATAGCCTATGCTATTTACTTAAACAAAAAGAACAAAGTAATTGACAAAAAAAAGATTGGAGAAGGAGGAACTGACTCCTGCATTATCGACCCTAAAATCATCTTGCAACATGCGCTTCTGACGTTGGCGGCAGGAATCATCATCTTCCATAATCATCCTTCCGGCAATCTGCAACCCAGCAAAGTAGATATTCGATTTACAGAAAGACTTAAAGCAGGATGCGATGTAATGGACATCAAACTTATGGACCACCTGATTATCGCAGAAAATGGATACTATAGTTTTGCCGATGAAGGATTATTGTAGATTATCGTTCTTTATCGTATCTTTACCCGAAATTAGAAGTTGATGAAAGATTAACATGATTAAGATATATACATCCTCGATAAGCAGTCGGTTGGAATACGTTTGTTCACACCTATTCCAAACCCTATTGGGCATTGACTTTAAGCTCTATTCTCATACAGATAGTGAATCAACTGAATACGATATTTGCTACTCTAAAGAGAAGTTGGGTAATGGGTTACACATAGTTCCTACGCAGCTACTCTTTGAATCTGACATAAGGAGACAGGAAATCACCTTTGGAGATTGGGAAGGATTTACCACACTCTTCGTCTCCAAAGGAGAAATTCCTTTTGACCTGTTTGCTGCCTCTTTTTTCTTACTCTCGCGATATGAGGAATATTATTCAACAGAAAAGGACCAACATGGTAGATTTTTAGCAGAAAAAAGTATCGCTTACCAAAAGAAATTTTTAAACCTACCACTGATTGACATCTGGGCTAACAAGTTAAAAAAACAACTTTTGGAACGAAATCCGGAGTTAAAATTTCAATCTCCCTCCTTTCAAATTATTCCTACAATCGATGTGGATAATGTTTATGCTTACCGTTATCATGGGATACTTCAAACGCTCTATTGTTGTGCAAGAGACCTGATTAAAGGCGAGAAAAAGAAGGCTCTCGAACGCTTAAAGTGCGTTTTGCGCATACAACCCGACCCCTACTACAACCTGGAAGAGGTGGTTGAATGGCACAAAGAAAACGGCTTTACCCCCTACCTCTTTTTTCACTGTGGCGGATTTGGGAAACATGATAAAAGAACACTTCTACCCAGCCGGGAATATAAACAAATGAGAAAAAAAATGTCCCAAAATAGTCACATAGGCATACACCCATCCTACGCTGCTGCCCAAAACTCACTACGTTTCAAATGGGAACTTTGGAAAATCAATCATAGGAATCCGGCCTTTTCTAAAGAAAGAAATTGCAGGTATCACTATTTACGATTTTTCTTACCAGATGGCTATAGAAAACTTATTGAATTAGGGATAAAAACCGATTGGTCTATGTGCTACTCCAATGATCCCGGATTTCGCGCCTCCACATCATTCCCATTTAATTTCTTTGATTTAACCACCAATCAAACAACAAATCTTTTGCTTTATCCAACTGCCGTAATGGACAAAACCCTCAAGAGTAATCTTCATTTATCCCTAAAAGAAAGTGAAGAGTATATTTTAAAAATGGCACAAGAGGTAAAAGCGGTAAACGGAGTCTTCATTACCCTATTTCATAACCAACACCTAACAAATGGGTTGGGCTGGGAAGGATGGAAAGAGGGATACAAAAATATATTAAAACGACTCAAGGAGTATCTGTAAATTTTTCTCTCCTACTTGCAATCTGCAGACAAGACTACAACGTAAACTGTAAAGGCAACAAGTCTTCAGAAGAAGCGATGCGATAGAGGGCATTTTCTCCGTACAAATAAATTTTTATAGGGGCATTTTGTCTATGTTCCACCTCTAACATTACCTGCCTGCAACTTCCGCATGGCGTGATTGGTGTTTTTAAAAAGCCTTCTGCATTTCTTGCCGCAATAGCCAGTGCGGTCACCTGCAAATCAGGATATTGCGAGTTAGCAGCAAACAAAGCGGTTCTCTCTGCACATAATCCACAAGGATAAGAAGCATTTTCTTGATTATTCCCAATCACAATGGAGCCGTCTTGCAGACGCAAAGCAGCACCGACAAAAAAGTGCGAATAAGGAGCATAGGCACTATAAGTCGCCTCTTTGGCAGAGTCTATCAATTGCTGTTCTTCCTCGGTTAACTCAGCCCATTGTAAACACTCAATATCACAAAAAATAGTTATGTGTTCCATCGCAAATATATTTTAAATTACTAATTACTAACAATATACTAGAATTTCAAAAACTCCTCGTTATTTATATTCTACACAAAGATAAACAAAAAAAAAAACAAACTAAAGGAGAGTTCTATAAAATATTCTTAAAAATCTTGACTTAGAAGTAGTTTATAGAAGATTCTTTAAACAGCTTTTAACAAAAAGTTATATATTTGCTAAAGTTATAAAAAAAAAAAGAATATCATGAATAAGCTTATAAAAACTATTACAGTATTAGCGTTATCATTAGGTATAACGTTCAATGTTTCGGCACAAGCTGCAAAAGAAACAATTACCGGAAAAACAGCTCCGGAAATAGTCAAACTAATGGGAACAGGATGGAATTTAGGAAATACATTGGATGCCAATAGTCGTCCGGGATTGGATGCAGAGATCTCTTGGAAAAATCCCAAAACCACCCAAGAGATGATTGATGCAGTAAAGGAAGCCGGCTTCAATACCATAAGAATTCCGGTTTCTTGGGGAACACATACCGACTATTCAAACGATATGGAGTTTAAGATTGATGACCAATGGTTAGCACGTGTAAAGGAGGTGGTTGATTATTGTTTTAACAACAATATGTTTGTTATTTTGAATATCCACCACGATACCAACAAGGATTATTACTACCCTTCAGAAGCCTTTAGGGAACAATCAGAAACGTACGTAAAGGAGGTATGGAGCCAAGTAGCAGCCACCTTCTCTGACTACGACCAACACTTGATTTTCGAAACACTCAATGAACCTCGCCTCACAGGAACTAGTTATGAATGGTGGTTCGACATAAATAATATTACATCAGAAGTTAAGAGTTCGATTGAAATTATTAACAATCTTAATCAAATAGCTGTAGATGCTATCCGCGACAATGGCAGCGACTACAATAAAGAACGCATGATTATGTGTCCGGGCTACTGTGCCTCTATGGATGGTTGCCGAAACAAATACTTCAAATTACCATCAGATAAAGGAGGTGCAACAAACCGCATTGCAATCTCGGTTCATGCCTATGCCCCTTACGAATTATGTCTTGGAGACCTATCTGTAACTAAATTTGAAAATAGCATGAAAAGCGGCATCGAATGGCACTTTTCAACTCTAAAAAATGAATTTGTAAAAAATGATATTGCAGTTGTAATCGGAGAAACTTCCATTTCTAACAAAAATAATTTGGAAGACCGACTAAAGTGGGTAGAGTGCTTTTATGGCAACTCTAAAAAATATGAAATACCTTGTGTACTATGGGACAACAACGTTTACTCGAACAATGGCGGAGAGGCTCACGGCTATCTGAACCGTAAAGAATTAACATGGTATGCTGATGGGAAAGAGGTGGTAAACAAGATCATGAATACTTTGGGTATCGGCGATTCTACCAGCGTGAATGATATTGAAGCAGACATTGACATTAACATAACATTTAATGACAACGAATTGAATATAACAACCAATGAATGGGTGAAATACGTTGCGCTCTTTGATTTGACCGGAAATTTAATTTTAGAATCAACAGAAAATAGGATTAACAATTTAGGTTCCTTAAAAAAGGGAATTTACATTGTTTATGTTGATACAAAGAAGGGCAAAGTTATCAAAAAGGTAATTAAGACATCGCTATAAGATAACGCAATAAGCGGGTTCCATAGTCACATCTCGCACTCACCCTACATAGTAGCAAAGGTTAAGAAGTGAAATATTGGATAATAGTAGAAATTTTCTTATTTTTGTAAATTACTTCGAATGATGTTTATAACATCAGGTTTGAGGTAACGAAATTTAAGGTGAGTTCCATGAACTCATTTTATAGAACTCAAAAGTTGTTTAAATTTTATTTCGAGCATATTTGTGAGCGATTTTTAAAAATATTTTTATTATTCTTTTGAAGTTAATAATGGACTATTCTCAAAAAAGAATAGTGAAGATAGGTTTAAAAGCGCTTCAAAGATGCCGAAAAAAGAGTATGAAACTCAAAATCAATTCAAGATTAAAATGTAAACAGCTTCCCACTAAAAAAAAGAAAATGATATGAGAAAAAAAGGTCTATTTTTAACAATTTTATTGCTACTATCCACATTTGCACTCACTGCACAAAAAAAGATACAAACTAACATCGACTATATAGAGAAATATTCGTTAATCGCTGTAAAAAAGATGAATGAACATGGGATTCCTGCCAGCATCACGTTAGCGCAAGGCATATTGGAATCCGGAGCCGGAAAAAGTGAATTGGCACAGAAAAGCAACAATCACTTTGGAATCAAATGTCACAATGATTGGAATGGAGAGAGAGTTTATCATGACGATGACCAAAAAGGAGAATGTTTCAGAAAATATAACAGACCGGAAGATTCATACGAAGATCATTCGAAGTTCTTAAAAAAGCCTCGCTACGAAAAGTTGTTTCAATTAAAAACAACCGATTATAAAGGATGGGCCAAAGGTTTGAAAGAGTGTGGCTACGCAACAGCACCTGATTATGCTCAGAAATTAATAGGATTAATTGAAACATACGAATTATACAAGTACGACAACGGAGAAATTCAAGTTGAAGAGAAAATACTTCCAAATGGAAACAATATCATTGCTCCACGAGCAGACTATTTAACAGAAAGTTCTATGGGTGTTATTCCTGCCTATCGTACTCATAAAGTTATTTCGAGCGACGGAAGGAAGGCTGTCATTGCAGAAATCGGGGATAGTTATTATAGCATTGCAGAAGAGTTTGATTTGCGGAAATGGCAAATTCGCCGATACAATAAACTTAAACGAAAAAATAGGATTCAACCCACTGCCGGCGATACAATTTTCATATCAAAATAACCCCAACTTGAAAAGAGATGAAAAGAGAGCTAAAATGTCCCAATTGCAACAAAACATTTTCTGTTGACGAGGCAGACTATGCAGCTATAGTCAATCAGGTTAAGAACTCAGAATTTGCCGCAGAAATTCAACGTCAACTAAAAGAGATGGAAGAACGTTTCCATTTAGAAAAAGAGTTGGCCACATCAAAAGTCAAAAGTGATTTTGACACTCAGCTCAGCGCAAAAGAGCAAGAGTTAGAAAAAAAAAGAGGAGAATTTGAATCCATCAAGATAGAAAAAGAAAAAGAGATTTCGCTGCTAAAAATTCAGATTTCACAATTTGAAGAGCAAAAAAAGAACGAGATTGCCCTTGCAATCTCCGGGAAAGACCAAATTATAGCTCAACTAAATTCGGCCATCAAAGAGAACGATTTGAAAGTTAAAAATTTGTTGTTAGAGGAGCAGAATAAATCGAAAGATGAGATTCAAAATATCACGAGCGAATTAACTCGCGTGAAGAATGAAATCGAATTAGAAAAAAATAGGGCAAAGATTCATGAGTCAGAATTGATAAAACGACACGAACAAGAGTTGAAAGATAAACAAGAGTTGATTGATTACTACAAAGATTACAAGAGCAAATTATCCACAAAGATGATTGGAGAGTCGTTAGAAACACATTGCTCAACCCAATTTAATCAACTACTTCGCCCAATAATGCCTCATGCCTATTTTGAGAAAGACAACAATGCATTAGATGGCACAAAAGGAGATTTTATTTTTCGGGATTTTGAAGATGATATCGAATATATTTCCATCATGTTTGAGATGAAAAATGAGATGGATACAACAGCAAGTAAACATAAGAATGAGGACTTTTTTAAGAAGTTAGATGAAGACCGTAAGAAGAAAAAATGTGAGTTTGCGGTATTGGTATCAACCTTAGAACCTGACAATGAGTTATATAATGGAGGAATTGTGGATGTCTCTTATCGTTATGACAAGATGTACGTCGTACGACCACAACTTTTCATTCCGATTATCACGTTGTTGGTACAAACTTCAAAGAAGAGTTTAGCTTATAAAAAAGAGTTGGAAATTGCCAGAAGTCAATCCATCGATGTAACTAATTTTGAGAATTCATTATTAGATTTTCAGGATAAATTTGGTCGGAATTATCGCTTGGCGAGCGAAAAATTCAAGACTGCCATTGACGAGATAGACAAGTCGATAACGCACCTACAAAAGATAAAAGATGCCTTGATTGGTTCAGAAAACAACTTACGCTTAGCCAATGAGAAAGCGCAAGACCTTAGTATAAAAAAGCTAACCAAAAATAATCCGACAATGGCGCAAAAATTTAAAGAGGCAGGAACGGATGTGAAAGGTGTGATAGAATAAGAGGTATCATTTATACAATAAAAAAAATAGTTGTATCTTTGCAAACAGAAGAAATTTGAAGAATAATGGATAAAAAATTCAAAAGAACGACCGTGACCTCTGCGTTACCCTACGCAAATGGTCCGGTACATATTGGACACTTGGCAGGAGTTTATGTCCCTGCCGACATTTATGTAAGATACCTTCGCCTAAAAGGAGAAGAAGTGTTATTTGTAGGAGGCTCCGATGAGCATGGTGTGCCTATTACCATCCGGGCAAAAAAAGAGGGAATCACTCCTCAAGACGTTGTGGATCGCTATCACACCTTAATCAGAGATTCATTTAAAGAATTTGGTATATCATTTGATGTCTATTCACGAACTAGTTCAAAAACTCATCATCAAGTTGCCTCTGATTTTTTCAAGAAACTTTATGAAAATGGGAAGTTCATTGAAAAGACAACAGAACAATATTATGACGAAGAGGCACAACAATTTTTAGCAGATCGCTACATTGTTGGAGAGTGTCCTCGTTGTCATGCTACAGATGCCTACGGTGATCAATGCGAAAAGTGCGGAAGCACCTTATCTCCGGAGGAGTTGATAAATCCTATCAGTAAACTATCCGGAGCAAAACCGGTGAAGAAGGAGACCAAACATTGGTATCTTCCACTTGACCAACATGAAGAGTGGTTGCGTCAATGGATTTTGGAAGATCATAAAGAGTGGCGTCCCAATGTATATGGGCAATGCAAGAGTTGGCTCGATTTAGGCTTACAACCTCGTGCTGTGAGTAGAGACCTTGATTGGGGTATTCCTGTTCCGGTGGAAGGTGCTGAAGGTAAGGTGTTGTACGTTTGGTTTGATGCTCCTATCGGATACATCAGCAATACAAAAGAGCTATGCGATAACAACCCTCAATACGGCAATTGGGAAAAATGGTGGAAAGACGAAGAGACTCGTCTTATTCACTTCATCGGAAAGGATAATATTGTTTTCCACTGCATTGTATTCCCTGCCATGCTGAAAGCAGAAGGTAGCTACATTATTCCGGACAATGTCCCAAGTAACGAATTTTTGAATCTTGAAGGGGATAAAATTTCAACCTCTCGAAATTGGGCAGTATGGTTGAATGAGTATCTCGTTGAATTCCCAAACAAACAAGACACACTTCGTTACGTGCTGACGGCAAATGCACCGGAGACAAAAGACAACGATTTCACTTGGAAAGATTTCCAAGCTCGTAATAATAACGAGTTGGTTGCAATCTATGGTAACTTTATCAATCGAGCATTGGTTCTAACAAAAAAATATTTCGATGGTAAAGTTCCTGCATTAAATGAACTTACCGATTATGACAAAGAGACCTTGAAAGAGTTCTCAAATGTTAAAGAAAAATTAGAGTCGTTGTTAGACAACTTTAAATTTAGAGATGCTCAAAAAGAAGCGATGAACTTAGCCAGAATCGGTAATAAGTATTTAGCAGAAACAGAACCATGGAAATTGGCTAAAACAGACATGGAGCGCACCGCAACTATTTTGCATATCGGTTTACAAATAGCTGCGAACTTAGCAATTGCATTTGAGCCTTTCTTACCATTCTCTTCTGCAAAATTAAGAACAATGTTGAACATGCCGGATTTCAGTTGGAATCAGTTAGGCAAAATCGATTTACTTGCCACCGGAGCTGATTTAGGCGAAGCAACATTGTTGTTTGAAAAGATTGAAGATGATGTTATTGAGGGGCAAATTCAAAAACTTCAAGACACAAAAAAAGTAAACGAAGAGAATGAATGGAAACCCAATGCGATAAAAGAAGAGACAACATTCGATGACTTCTGCAAAATGGATATTCGTGTTGGAACCGTTTTGGATTGTCAAAAAGTGCCTAAGGCCGATAAATTATTGCAATTCAAAATTGATGACGGAATGGGAGGAAGAACCATTGTGTCCGGCATAGCTCAATCATATTCTCCAGAAGAATTAATTGGCAAACAGGTATGTTTTATTGCTAACTTCCCGACCAGAAAATTAAAAGGAGTAGAGAGTCAAGGGATGATACTTTCTGCCGTAGATAAAGATGGCAAGCTCACCGTAATTTCTCCATCAAGAGCAGTTACAAATGGAGCTGAAGTAGGGTGAAAATTTATCAAAAAAATACAGTAAAAGGGGCTGCATCAAAATTCTGGTGCAGCCCCTTTTGAAAAAGAATTAATCAAAATTGCTTATATATTCTACTCTATTATCATTCTTTGCGACAATGAGAATCCATTAACATTCATAACATAGCAATAGACACCACTTGGCAAATCCTCAACATTCAAAACCCTCTGATACTCTCCTGCATTCAACTCCTCCGCAACGATTGTTTTCACTCTTACTCCTAATGTATTGTACAAATCAATAGAGACAAAACCGCGCTCCGGAATAGAAAATTCAAAAGATGTTTCGCCGGAAGTAACAGGATTAGGTCTGGTTGAAGATAAGAAATATCCAGCATTAGATTTTGATAAGGAAACAGAAGTCTCTTCACCCTCCTCATCATCACTATTACCACAACCATTATTTACGATTGAATGCCCCGCCCAAGCCTTTGACCAACTGCTATACTCGGCGTTTACAGTGCTTCGTCTGACTGTTGTATTTTGGGAATTGTCTCCATGCAAAAATTTCTGAATAAAACTCCTTGCTGCATTATCTTGATTAGAAGAAGCCTGACAATGAGAATGACCTCCTTCAATAACATATCCAAAGCGATCCTCAATACCCATCGCCTTCCAAACCTCTTCTGCTGCCTTTAAAGAGACATACCCCGACTCATCACCCAACCAAACATAGTCCGGATTTCCAAATGCCAAAAAGGCTCTAGGAGCAATCATGGCTATCAACTCATGGTGGTCGTACGGAATCATATTTGTTTTACCATTAAACTTCTGTTTAAAGCTAGTTAAAAACCAATCATAGTTGGTATTGGAAATACCTTCGACAGAGGAACCAATCTTATCGCTCACACGCCAAGAATTAATTCCTCCACCACCCGACTCTTGAGCAATGGTTAAGGTAATACGTTCATCAAATGCACCTGCATACAAAGCCATCTTTCCGGCATACGAACAACCCGTAACGGCTATTTTAGAAATATCAGCATTGATTTGATCTTTCACAATCTCCAATCCATCAATGATACGACTGATTCCCCAAGACCACGCACAATAGTCGGCCTTCGTGTTAAAAGTTCCCGGATAAAGCTTATAGAAAGGGTCGTTCTGACTTCGTCCTCCGCCACCAAATCCACTATTGTACTCAGCAATTTGAGAGTGAGTAAATGGTACTTGAATACATTTAGAGAAAAGAGAAGCCGACAAACTACCAGTATTCCCATCCATACCCACTACAATCGGATGAGGGCCACTGCCGGAAGGGATAGAAATCTTGCTAGTCAATGTCAAAGTATTACCTCCATTGGTAATCTTTACTGTTAACGTACCATTGTTATAAGAAGCTGTTAGATTATCAAACGTAGGTTTCTCACCTATCTCATAATGTTCAATCTCTCTTTTAATCTCATTACGACGACAAGCCCAATCACAAAAATCAGTAACACGACCGCTACCATCGGCCCATTCAAAAGGGTCCGGAAGAGTTGTACAAGATTTCAAGTTAGCATCTTTCAACGAAGAAGGATCTTCACAAGCGGCACCTGTATTTTCCACCGGATAAGATAACGGATACACACCCGGATCTACACTTGGAGAAGGACTTTCAGGTCTCTCCGGAACAGCAGGAGCATCCTCTTCTGAGTAGAAAGTGATACGATCTAAGTTGCTATAGTTACTTCCAAATTTCACACGCAAAATATGTTTTCCTGCGGAAATAGAAGAAGTTGTTCCGCGTATAGTAGAATAAGTATCCCAATCAGCAGTAGCAGAACCAGAGATGGTTGCAATTTCTTTCCCATCCAACAACAAATCAATATCAATATTAGTATTCCCGTTAGAAGCTACCGCTTCAAAGACATACTTTCCATCCGCTTCAACTTCAACAGTATATTCCAACCACTCATCAGAAGTTGTATATCCCACTGCATAACCATCTTTTACGCTCACCACATCAACACCATCATTTCGATATTCACCTCCTTCATTTTGAGAATCGGTATCATAATAAGCCTCACCGCTACCACCTTCATCGTAGTTTTCACCTTCCACTATACCCGGAATCAATTGAGCGTCACCCTTGTAGGGTTGACGATCCACGGCCGGCTCACTGGGAGATGTAGAACCACCCTCACCTCCGGGTTCCACATCAAGAAGAGAGAGCATCTTATTTGCATATCTCTCACCTAAAGTACGATAACTGGCAGAAGTAAAGTGAAGATTATCACCCTGATGTCCTAACCCCTCGGCTGAAACCACATGAGCATTAGAGATTGTATTAGGCAATTTAGCAATAATGCTATTCATGCTACCACAACTACCACCTTGCTCTGTACGTACCACTTCACCCGCCAAAAGAGGAACATCTGCAGCATTCAGACCTAAATCTTTAATGATATTATCATAAACCCCTTTCACACGATTCGGCCAGTTTTGTTGACCAGTGTTCGTTTCTCCTTGATGCAATAGAATACCTTTAATAACCCCATCCTCTTGAGCTTTTTTAGCCACTTCTATTAGTCGTCCGTATGGATTACCACCATACTGATTAATGGAAGACTGCATCCAACTTTGAGCACTTGAAACATACGAGCGATAATTGTCTTTTTCAAACAATTGGATATCACACCCAGCAACAGCCACAGTGATAACACCGATTTTAATATTTTCCGGCAAATTTTTCACCAACGTACGACCAAAGTAATCAACAGGACCCAACTTCGTGTCACAACGAGCCAACGGAGGAGTAGCAGTGTACCACTCACCCTGTTTACGAGAACCACACGATAAAGAAGACATCATCTGAAAACGCCCATCAACTGTCTTGTCTTGCGATTCGATTGTACCTTGTCCTTCCATATTAGATTGCCCAAAACAGAGGAAGACATAAAAATTAGGATCTGGCGCAGCTATAGCCACACCTCCTGTTAGCAACGCATAGAACGCCACTAACAAAAAGAATCTAAATCTTTTCATTTTTTGTGAAATAATAGTTTTTTGTAATAATAGTTTTTGTGTTTTTCCAAACCACAATAAATAATAAAATACCTACCGCTGTAGGTCGTCGTATATAATTCATACTTCTTCAGTGGCAAATATAATAAAATTTTAAAAATAAAAAGAACGGCGCAAAAAAAAAACATGAAATCGCATACCAAGCATTGACTACATACACATATTTCAGGTTTGTTCAACATTGACACATAATATGGCCGAGCTATGGAAGGTGTATCGATTAATGGTATTCAACTATCTTATTGATAATAAGGATGATCATGCCAAGAATTTTGCATTCATATATCGCAATGGAGAGTGGCATTTTGCTCCTGCGT
>JAGBVI010000019.1 GCA_017630395.1 Paludibacteraceae bacterium | reverse complement strand
TCTCTTGTTGTAGAAGATTCTTTATCCTATTTGTGCAGTGGCAATGATAGTTTATCTTTGCAAATGTTTGCTACGCTTGATAATTATGTACCTATATTAAACGGACCGGACTTTTATCTCTTCCGTTACGAAATCACCGAAGAAGATTACGAATATGCCAAGGCGCATCCGTATAAACTTGAGGAGGAGTGAGTTTCAGGGTACTGACGCAAGATTCAGGTTTCAAGCGTGCTATTACCCAACATTCTCTCTGCCTGGAAGGCAGTACTGAGCGTAGCGATGGTAATCCGGGACGACGTTTCGGGAAAATAGCGATGGTAGCCCGGAACGCATCTTGGGTGATAGGACACACAATGGTGCTCTGCCTGGAAGGCAGTACCTTGCATGGGTTCTAGTATCAGGGTGCTAACGCACGTTTCAGGTTTCAGGAAGTGCGCTACATGAAACTTAAATCCTGAAACTTGAAACGCACACCGTGCATTGACTCTCAAATCTTACGAGCAGAGCAGAGCCAAGAATAAAAAAAGGATGCCACACTTGCGACATCCTTCTTTGTTGCGGAGGCCAGACTCGAACTGACGACCTTTGGGTTATGAGCCCAACGAGCTGCCAACTGCTCCACTCCGCATATAGACGATTTCTCTCAATCGTGGTGCAAATGTAAGGACTAATTTTTGAAAATACAAGATTTTTCTTATAAAAATTACTTTTTTCTTTTTTGTTTTGTTGTTTTTATACAGAGTACTACCAATTTTTAGTACCTTTGTTCTGTTTTTGGAAGTATGATAGATAGTAAAGTATGAAAAACAACTTTGTTAATGATGTTACAGATTCGGATTATAAGTACGGGTTTGTTACAGATGTGGAAACGGAAGTTATTCCGAAAGGCTTAAATGAAGATATTGTTCGTTTAATTTCTGAAAAAAAAGGCGAGCCGGATTGGTTGTTGGAATATCGTTTAAAGGCCTTTAAACATTGGACTACTTTGGAGATGCCGGAGTGGGCGCATTTGTCTATTCCGCCCATTAATTATCAAGATATATACTATTATGCCGCTCCAAAAACAAAAGAGTCGCCCAAAAGTTTAGACGAGGTGGATCCTGAGTTGATAAAGACCTTCAATAAATTGGGTATCCCTTTGGAAGAACAGAAGAGCTTGGCCGGTGTTGCCGTAGATGCCGTAATGGATAGTGTTTCTGTTAAAACTACTTACAAAGAGAATTTGGCTGAGTTGGGGATTATCTTCTGCTCTTTTAATGAGGCAGTGAAAAATTACCCGGATTTAGTTCGTCAATATTTGGGTTCTGTTGTTCCTTATACCGATAATTTCTTTGCAGCTCTCAATGCCGCTGTCTTTAGTGATGGCTCGTTTGTTTATATCCCAAAGGGGGTTCGTTGCCCTATGGAATTGTCTACATACTTCCGTATAAACGCTGCTAATACGGGTCAGTTTGAGCGAACTTTGATTGTAGCAGATGATGATAGTTATGTCTCTTATCTCGAAGGTTGTACAGCTCCAATGCGCGACGAGAATCAGCTGCATGCTGCTATTGTGGAGTTGGTTGTCTTGGACCGTGCAGAAATTAAGTATTCCACCGTTCAGAATTGGTATCCGGGTGATAAAGAGGGCAAGGGAGGTATCTACAATTTTGTCACAAAACGTGCCATTTGTAAGGGCGACCACTCTAAAGTCTCTTGGACACAGGTTGAAACAGGTTCTGCCATCACGTGGAAATATCCAAGTTGTATTTTGTTGGGTGATAATTCTGTTGGCGAATTTTATTCTGTGGCTGTTACAAACAATTACCAACAAGCAGATACGGGAACAAAGATGATTCATTTAGGGAAAAATACCAAAAGTCATATTGTTTCTAAGGGAATCTCTGCAGGGTATAGTCAGAATAGTTATCGGGGGTTGGTGCGAGTGGCAAAAAAAGCGGATGGGGCAAGAAATTTCTCTCAGTGCGACAGTTTGTTGTTGGGCGATAAGTGTGGTGCGCACACCTTCCCTTACATGGATATTAATAATGATTCTGCTGTTGTTGAACATGAGGCAACGACGTCTAAAATAAGTGAAGACCAAATTTTTTATTGTAATCAAAGAGGTATCTCTACAGAAGATGCCATTGGTTTGATTGTGAATGGTTATGCCAAAGAGGTGATAAATAAACTTCCAATGGAGTTTGCTGTTGAAGCTCAAAAATTGTTGCAAATTTCGTTGGAGGGTAGTGTCGGATAATAATTTAGAATATAGATATATGCTTAGTATTAAAAATTTACATGCTTCTGTTAATGGTAAGGAGATTTTAAGGGGTATCAACTTGGAAATTAATCCCGGTGAAGTGCATGCAATCATGGGACCTAATGGTTCGGGTAAAAGTACTCTTTCTTCTGTTTTAGCTGGAAATCCGGCTTTTACGGTGACAGAAGGTGAGGTTTTATTCAATGGGAAAGATTTGCTGGCTTTGTCTCCTGAAGCTCGTTCTTGCGAGGGGTTGTTTTTGAGTTTTCAATATCCTGTGGAAATCCCCGGTGTCAGCATGGTTAATTTTATGCGTGCGGCAGTGAATGAGCATCGTAAATATAATGGTCTTCCTCCAATGTCTGCTTCTGATTTCTTGAAAATGATGAGGGAGAAAAAAGAGGTGGTGGAGTTGGATAATAAATTGGCCAATCGATCGGTGAATGAGGGATTTTCCGGCGGAGAAAAGAAGCGTAACGAGATATTCCAAATGGCTGTTTTGGAGCCTAAACTCTCTATCTTGGACGAAACGGATAGTGGTTTGGATATTGATGCTCTAAGAATTGTTGCAAGTGGAGTTAATAAGTTGAAAAGTAAAGATAATGCAAGTATCGTGATTACGCACTATCAGCGTTTGTTGGATTACATTGTTCCGGATTTTGTTCATGTCCTTTATAAAGGGAAAATTGTTAAATCAGCAGGTAAAGAACTTGCTTTGGAGTTGGAAGAGCGTGGATATGACTGGATTAAAAAAGAGTTAGGAGAGAATTTTTAACGTGTAAGTCTAAATTGTGGTATAATGTCAACTACGGAAAGTCAGTATATTGATATCTATGAAAAATACAGTGATACCATTTTTAAGAATGGGGTTGCTGTCATGAATGATTGTCGTCAAATTGCATTTGATTATTTTAAGGATAATGGGTTTCCACACTCTCGTGCCGAGTTGTATAGACACTCCAAAATTAAAGAGTTGTTTGATTTCGATTATGGATTGAATCTCAATCGTGTGAAATTCCCTACCTCAAACAATCTTTTTCACTGCGATGTGCCAATCAATTCCTATCTTTGTTTCCTTGTAGATGAGGCATTTTATCTTCCTGAAAAATCAAAGTTAGAGTGGGATGATCTTGCTAAAAAAGGCGTTTTGATCGGTAGTATAAGAGAAATGGCTCAAAAATATCCAGATTTGGTTGCCTCCTACTATCATAAAGCTTATGGTGAGAAAATGGATGCTTTGGTCGCATTTAATACTATGTTTTCTCAGGACGGTTTCTTCTTCTATGTCCCGGATGGTGTTGTTATTGATAATCCTATTCAGTTGATTTGTGTTTCTAATGCAAACCTTCCGTCTATTTCTAATCCTCGTAATTTAGTTGTTGTTGGTGATAATGCGAAAGCCTCTGTTTTGATGTGTGCTCACTCTTTATCCAATGTGGAAAGTCTCAGCAATACCGTAACAGAAGTTTTTGTCGGTGAAAACGCTCATTTTGATTATTATAAATTGGAAAGTACCAATGCAAAATCTGTCTCATTGAGTTCGTTTGTTCTCAAACAGAAGGGTAATTCTAACGTCTTAATCAATGACATGACGTTGCAGAATGGATTCTCCCGTAACAATATTAGTGTAGATTTAGAGGGAGAGGGTGCTGAGTTGACTTTATGTGGTATGGTAATAGGCGATTCAGAACAACATACAGATAATCACACAGTCGTGAATCATAATGTTCCTAACTGCGTTAGTAAGGAGTTGTTTAAGTATGTTCTTAATGATGCCTCCAAAGGCGCCTTTTCCGGAAGGGTTTTTGTTGCTAAAGATGCGCAAAAGACTGCTGCTTATCAGACAAATAAAAATATCTGTGTGGGGAAAGATGCGAAAATGTTTACCGAACCGCAATTGGAGATTTATGCAGATGATGTTAAGTGTAGTCATGGTGCATCTACCGGACAAATGGATGAGACCGCATTGTTCTATCTTCGTTCTCGCGGTATTCCGGAAGCTGAGGCTAAGATGTTGTTAATGTTTGCTTTTGTAAATGATGTGATAGAGAATATTAGAATCGATTCGCTTCAGGATAAGATTAAGTTGATGGTTGAGAAGCGTTTCAGAGGAGAATCATCTCTTTGCAAAGGTTGCAATGCTTGTAAATAATAGTTTGTTAAAATTCCTCGATGGAATCCATATAAATCATTGTTGGGAGTTTATTATTGTTACTTTAGTATTTATTTTATGTAAACAAGACATAGTTGCTATTTAGCCATAATAAATTCCCTTTTTTTTAATTTATCATCCTCTGTTTATTATGTGGGGAGTTCTATAAATTCACCCTTTATTGTACCGAAAATATGAGAGTGAAACTCTAAAAAAAAAATTTAATAAAATTTCAAGAGTTTCTGAATTTATAGAAACTAACGATAATTTGCGGATGCAACCTTTACAGGATTGGCGTATATTTGTAAAAAAAGCTGTGCTAACTCATTTTTTTCGCCCTTGATAGGAAGAGAGTCCAATCCACTTGTCATATATTCTATAAAGTTTTGTTTTTCCCCTTTAGTGTAAAATTTCTCGAATAGATTTTCACCGATTAATAAGTCGTGTGCGATGTAGTTATTAGGGTAGAGTTTATAGCCGTCATATATTCTCTGATCGATAATTTCTGCCAATCTCACCAATTTGTTATTTTTCTCGTATTGATCGCATATTTTCAACTCTTCTAACGTTATAGGTTTCGTTAAACTTACGTGGATTCTACCCTTAGGTTGTTGAATTCCCTGGAGGATACTGTTCAAATCTTCGTTTTCACTTTTTTCATATTTTTGATAGCGAGAGATGTATAATTCGGCGGTTTTTAAGAAATCGCAGGGCTCGTATTCATACGATATACTCACAGGCGCGAAGTTAAGTTCGTTCATGTTTTCGATGAATGGTTTGTCGCTACTCATTGAGAACATCTTCAAGACGCCGATTTCAGTTTTGTCTAGTCCATTTTTTGTTCGACCGTTGCGTTGAGCAATCCAAACCGATTCTTTCTCTTGAGTTATTACGTTTCTCATGTAGGCAGACACTTCTAATGAGTTTTTGTAAAAATCTTTAATATTTCCCCCTCTTACGATTCGGAACATTTTGTTGATTTTTCCAATATGTATCACCAAGTCCCCTTTCATTAAGTTGCTTCCGAAAGTAATTTGGCAAGTAGGTTTCTCATGCTCCACCAACAAAACATCCAGTATGGCAGAGTCTAACATAATATCTCGATGGTTGGCAATTAAAATGTGTGGTTTGTCATCAAAATTGTCGAATCCATCGAATGTTACGCCATCAGAACTCTTTTCAATAATTGTTCTGATAGCTTTATGCATAACCTTCAGTTGAAATTCGTTTACGCTTCTTATATTGCGTAGAATGGATCTAAATTCATCAACGTTTGCGTTGGGGTAAAGATAGTTTACTACAATTGGGAACAATGGGTCTTCGGCGATTGCATTTGCAACTGCCGGTACTTCCTCGTCTTTGTAGGGTCTTATCGCATCAAAATTGAAGTTTGCATTCATATTCGTTATTACACTCTGTTGTCAATAAATTTTACCGGTTTACGTTTAATTTCAGGCATCTGTATGCGTTGAATTTCATCTATAGGTTTGAATCTAACTTCAGGAGCAACACGAAGTTTGGCTCTGAATCGATCTTTTAGTTCCTTAATGTATTCTTCTTTTTCCAGTTTTACACCAACGGAAACGGTCAAGTGATCCATGCCAATTTCGTTTGTACTCACTTCCACCAAGTAATTTTCCACGTAATCGGTGTTATCCAAAATATCAAATACAGAAGCTGGGTAGAGAGTAGTTCCTTTGAATTTTATCATCTGTTTTTTCCGTCCAATGATTGGGCTTATTCTCATGGTATTTCTTCCACATTTGCATGGCTCGTAGTGAAACTGAGCAATATCACCTGTTTTGAATCTTAAAAGCGGCATACCTTCAACGCCCAATGTGGTTATCACCAACTCGCCGGGTTCTCCCTCATTTACAATATTGTCGTTTTCATCGATTAATTCGCAAATAATTAATTCGGGATGATGGTGCCCCCCTTGTCCCTCTTGGCATTCGCAGAAAGAGGTACTCATCTCTGTAGAAGCATATGTAGAGTAGAGGTCTATATCCCATTTTTCTTTAATTTTAGCTCCTAGTAAGTTTAATGAAAAATCGTTGTTTCTAAGGTTTTCACCGATGCAAATTGCTTTTTTGATGCTGGAATTTTTATAATCAATCCCGTGTTCTTCTGCATATTTAATGATTCTTAAAATGAACGAAGGCACGCAGATAATTGCGTCAGGGTGTATGCGGTTGATGGTATCCCATTGTAGTTCGGGAATACCATTGCCCACCCGAATCAATCCTGCTCCAATTTCTCTCACTCCCATGCAGTAGGCATACCCTGCCATAAAACGTTTGTCTATCGTTGTCATTAATTGGTATATCTCTCCCTTGTGCCCCCCTGCGCATGTAAAAGAGATGGCTTCGTTGTAGGATAAACGTACCAAATCATTCTCTGTTAGAGCAAAGGTGGTGGGGTCGCTCAATGTGCCAGAAGTGGTTATATAATCGCGTATTTCAGAAGGATCAACACAAATAAAATCTTGGTTGTGAAGTTGTAAATCCTCTTTGGTTGTAAAAGGTATTTTTTGTAAATCCTCTATCGTTTTTATCTCATTAATTGCTATGTTATGCTCGGCAAATATTCTTTTGTAGTAGGGAGATTTTGACTGTAGATAGTTAAGCATCTCACTAAGTTTCTCTTCTTGAAATGCCTTTATTTTTTCTCTCGACTGGAATTCTATTTCCGGCATAAATCTTTTCATTTCGTATTCGTTTTATGGAGAATTACATCTCTTATTCTCCTGATTAGTCTATTCTTCTCTTTAAGGTGCTTTAAACCATTAACTATTTCTAAAATTTGGTTCTTTTTGTCACCTTCTCACAAAGATACTCTTTTTTGTTATTATTATTAATGTTCAATAATAATTTTTTTTCTATGTATCATCTCAATTGCTATACTTTTTAAATAATTCCATAAGGTTGAAAATATATTATCTATTGCAGATATTTTTCTAATTGAAAACGAGTATTAAATAGAGACCTATTTAATACTCGTTTATAGTTTATAAATTATTATTATCGATGTTTTTTTAGTACAAAGTGTCAGTCATTTTTGCTTTGATACGACACAAAGTTTCCTGTGTTACACCGATAAATGAAGCTACATTTATAGAACTGATTCTTGCAGTCAATCCGTTTCTTGATTCGTCAAGGTAGCTATATTTTTCTTCGGCGTCATGATGTAGTACAGAATTTAGTCTTTCATGACTTGAAATCATCTCATGTTCCAAAATTTTAGTATATAGATCATCCAAATCTTCGTAATCTTTGCATAAACTCTCAAATTTCTTTTTGTCGATTTTTGCAAATACAGTAGCTTCCAATGCCTCAATTTCTACTGAAGATGGTTTCCCGTCTATATATCCATCAATATCAAAGAAAGGGTACCCTTCAGTTGCGAAATTGTCTGAAACACGTTTTTTTCCATCTTTAACATGATATATCTGTACTAAGCCTTTCATTACGATACCGATAAAATCGCAAACTTCGCCAGAGCTAAGTATTTTAGCATGTTTCTTTACTTTCTCTATGGATGTTATCTCTTTTAAAGCATTCTCAGCCTCAGTAGATAATTTGATGTCACCCAAAATTCGTTTAGCTTCGAATTGTAGTAGGGTTTTGTTGATTATTATTCGTTTCATATCACTATTCGTTTTTTATTAAGCGTTGCGCTCGTCTATTTTCATTTTTGCACGTATGCGACTTAATGTTTCCGGTGTAATTCCTAAGTAAGACGCAATGTAGATGGAAGGGACTCTCAATACGAATTGAGGTGTTTTTTCCATTAAACTCGAAAATTTTTCTTTTGCCGGCTCAAATACAGAATCGTCTAAGCGTTCTTTTAATTTTAGCAGATTCTTTTTCTTCAATAGAGTGAATAGTTTCTTAATATCTTTGTCTTTTTCACACATTGCGTCCAATTCCTTTTTCTTAAATATAAATACCACCGATGGTTCAATAGTTTGTATATTGCAAGAACTTGGAACTTCTCTGAAAAAGCTTTTGTAGTCAATGAAGTCATCTCCTTCATGCGCAAGCTGATCGGTAACTTCATTTTCATCTTTCTTGTAATAGGTTCGTATTAATCCTTCTGTTACGAATCCCCAGATTTGGCTTACTTCGCCTTCAATTTGGAGTAATTCTCCTTTGCTAAGTTTCACCATACGAGCACAATCTTTCAATCTTTCAACAGACTCTTCATTCAACAACACTGAATTTAATTCTTTGTTGTTGTGTTTGATTAGGTAGTCATAAAAGTTCTTTTCCATGTACTTTTTCTTTTTATATTTATTTTTTTTCTATTTTCTTTTTAGTTTATGCGTTTCAACAACACAATCCATGTACCTTGAGTAAAGGATTAACTTGGGGGTACAATCAATTAGTTTTTTTCATTTCGGTGCAAAAATACAAAAAAATAATCAAATATCTAAATTTTTGAAAGGATTATTAAAAAATGCCTCATACTTATTTTGGCATATTTAATTAATATTGACTATAATTAATCTTCTTCTTTAAATTGTTTGCCTATTTGATTAATTTTGTATGAGAATGACAAGATGAAATAGCTGCCGAGTGTATTATACTCGGTGTCCGTGATGGACGATTCTCCAATTTTTCTTGTCAAATTATTTTGTTGTTGAAGAATATCCATTACTTTCAATTTTATTGTTGCTGCATTATTGGGCAAGAAACTTTTAGACAGTTGAGCATTCCACAACAATGCATTATCATCAAATCCGTCTGTATATCCTGTGAAGTAATGAAAGTTCACGTCTGTAGATAGTGTTATGTTCCAAGGTAAGTAGCCGTTGGCACTTAGTGTTGCATGGTAGTCAATAATTTCTCTGTTGCTTCTCTCCATTATTTCGTTCTTTCCTTTTTGGTATGCCACAGCAGCAGTTCCCATAATATCGAAATAATCGTTTCTGAATGCCAATTGCAATTTTTCTTCGGCAGAAAAGATGTGTGTTATGCTTCTTTCGCCATCAGTCAACACGTTCACAATCTCTTCTTTTGCGCTTTCTAAAAGGGTAACATCTTTGTCATAACCAACTTTTGTAGAGTTTCCAAATGTAAATTTCTTATTTTTAAGAGGAGTACTTAAGATGAATAGTCCGTTTATTCCCCAATTACCATTCACATTAACCTTATAACTTTCTTGTATTCCGGTGTATTTATCATAGATTATTTGGTTGGAAATGGCATTTAATGTGTTCTTGAATGTTGCATTCACCATTACACTTCGTTGATTCTCGCTTGAATATTTTTTGAATTGGAATGTAATGTTGTTGGTATAAGCCGGTTTTAGGTCCGGATTACCATACTTTAAGTCCAATGGGTCGCTTTCATCGATCACCATTTGCAAATCTTCTACGTTAGGAGCAGAACTTTGCCCTCTGTATCGGAAAGAGAGATTATTTTTCTTGTCAAATTTATATCTGAAACGGAGGTTAGGGGAGAAATTGAAAACAGTTTGCTCAAAATCTTTTCCTACATTTGGTCCGATTAGATTGTGAGTTTTCGATATTTGCGGTTGGAATGCTATACCGATGTTATAGTTGAATTTAGTATATTTTCCTTGTAAACTTGCTTCAGCAATGTGGGTTTTATAGTCATTCTCCACTTCGCTACTTAAAGAGTCGAGGAAGATATTTTCCTCCATTTCATCGTAAACAAGCGAGTAGGATTCTGCAGAACGCTGCTGGAAACGATACTTGATTTGTAGAGAGTGGTTTTTAAAGACCGGTTCTGTGTATGCACCCTCTACGTAGTAAGTCAGACCATTGCTCCGTTTATCTGTGTAGAGCGATGAAATCAATGTCGAGTCGATTTTGTCATCATCATCTAAATAGAAATCAGTTTCGGAGTTGCTCCATTGGTCGCTCGGAGAGGTTGTATAGGTAATTCCCGTATTTAACGAAATACTTCGACCTTTCTTTTGGAGTTTTTGAACATATCTTAGTGTTCCATTAATCCTAAAATTGTCGACAATATTCTTTTTGTCAGAACTTTTATAGTTGTTTCGGATTTTCAATTCATTAAGATTTTCCGTTGTACCCATGCTATTGCTGTTGTTTCTGGAGTAGGATATATCCGGGCGAAAGATGATTGTTGCATTTTCATTTGGTTTCCATTTCATCTTTAGATTGGATGAAATGGTGTTTTGTAGTTTATCAGAGGTCGAATTATCATTTCTGTAAGACGAACCGTAGGTATGAAAGTTTTCTCTTGAACTCTTCTTGATGGCATCGTTTTTGCTATTTCTGTACTGAACGTTTCCTCCAAATTCATATTTTTTGCTTTTTTCGCGCGAGAAAGTAATGCCTGCATTGGCACTTCTTGTAATACCATTCCCGGAGTTGCTAGATACATTTCTGCCGTTTCCACCGCTGTTATTGGTATTGTTGATTGCACCTAAAATTGCTAAATTATCTGTGTCGGTAAAATGATTCATGTTGGCACTTGCTTCATATCTGAAATCCGGATCTTTACGGATGTCGGAGCCGCCACCACCTTGCAGGGTTCCTACCCAGCCATTTTTCATACCTTTCTTCACCTTTAGGTCTAACACCGTTTCATCGTCATCATCATCCACTCCCGTCAACTCAGAAGTTTCACTTTTCTTGTCGTATGTTTTAATTTCCTCAATCAAGTTGGCAGGTAAATTCTTCAATGAAAAATCGGGGTCATCAGCAAAAAACTCCTTTCCATCCACCAATATCTTCTTTATCTCTTTCCCGTTTATCACCAATTTCCCATCTGTTGATAGCTCTGCACCAGGAAGTTTTTTTACCAAATCTTCTATAACTGCCCCGTCGGCCACCCGAAAGGCTTCCGGATTATAAACCAAAGTATCCTCTTTAACTACAAGCGGAGTGGCTGAAGCCAATATCTTAACCTCTTCCAGCATAACTTTGTCTGGAGATAGTCGTAAGGGTTTTACTTTTAAATCCTTATGTAGAGTGTCTAAGGTAATATTTCGTTCGTTGTCTTCATAACCGATAAAGGTAGCCTTGATAAGATACTCTTTTGCTTCCAAATCTTTTACAGAAAATGCCCCGTTTTCATCGCAAGAGGCTCCAACTATGAAAGTGCTGTCTGGTAGTGAGTAAACTAAAACGTGTGCATAGGGGAGAGTCTCGTTATTCTCTTTATCTGTAACTACTCCATGAATTGAAAGTTTGGTTTGTAGACTATCTGTTTGCGGCAACGCAAATTCACACATAAAAATAGTCAAAATCAGAGTTAATGCTTTTCGCATAAATTATATCGTTATTTGGTACTTTGCAAAGATATAAATTTTTGTCGTTTCGTTTTATTTTGCTTAAAAAAATTAAGCATTTTTTGCTATTTTGAGATAAATCTGTAACACATGAAAATACTTTCTTAAATTAGCTGAGATGATTTTGATGAGTATTATGTTAGGGTTGATCGTATTTGTGAAGATACACTATGGGTATGATGACTGATTGGATATGAATATGATAAGTGAAATGAATTCAAAAGTATTTGAAACATAATTTTAACATAAAAATAATTGTAATTCAGGTGGTTGTTTAAATTTTATTTCGAGCATATTTGAGAGTGATTTTTAAGATTATTTTTATTATTCTTTTGAGGTTAATAGTGGACTATTTACAAAAAAGAATAGTGAAAATAGTTTAAAAAGCACATCAAAGATGCCGAAAAAAAGAGAGTGAAACTCAAAATCAATTTTATAATAAAATTTAAACAGCTTCTAAAGTCGATTTATTGAAGAAAATTTTAACAACTTCTAAATTTATTGTAATTTTGCGCAAAATTTTAAACGAATATAAGAAATGGACAATATTCAAAATCTTGTAGCTGAGAAATTGTTGAGCATTAATGCTGTGAAGATGCAACCCAATAATCCTTTTACTTGGGCATCTGGTTGGAAGTCTCCTATTTATTGCGATAATAGAAAGACTCTATCTTTTCCTGAAATCAGAACGATCATCAAAGATTGTTTCGTGAAGTTGATTCGTGAAAATTATCCGAATGCAGAGGCTATTGTAGGAGTTGCAACCGGAGGGATTCCACAAGGCGCTTTGGTGGCGGATGAGTTAGGTTTGCCGTTTCTTTATGTTAGATCGGCTCCTAAAGATCATGGTTTGGAAAATTTGGTGGAAGGCGATTTGAAACCCGGACAAAAAATTGTAGTTATTGAGGATTTGGTTTCTACCGGAGGAAGCAGTTTAAAAGCAGTTAAAGCTCTACGGGCTGCTCAAGCTGATGTATTAGGTATGTTAGCGATTTTTACCTATGGATTTCCAGTGGCTGAGCAACAATTTGCCACAGAGAAGGTAGAGTTGATGACATTGTCTAACTATGCTGCCGTTCTTCAACATTTGTTGGAAACAAATAAAATTGGAGAAGCAGAGTTAGAGGTTTTGAAAAGTTGGAGAGAAAATCCAAGTGAGTGGGGAAAATAATCGATAGACTATGACTACTTTTGAAAGTGCTGTATGCAAAGCGGAGTGTAATGATGATGAAATTTTTCGTGTTATTTCTGATTTAAATAACATTGATAAATTTAAAAATCGCATTCCGGATGAAATTTCAAATTTGAAGTATGACACAGATAGTTGTCAGTTTTCTATCAATCCTGTTGGTGAGATGGGGATTAGAATTATCGAGCGTGAACCTAATAAAACTGTCAAGTTTTCAGCGGAAAAGTCGATGATAGGTTTTAATCTTTGGATTCAGACTAAACAGGTTGCACCGGATGATACTCGTATTAAGGTGACAATTAAAGCAGATTTGAATCCAATCATTAAACCCATGGTGGAAGGAATATTGAACAAAGCAGTAAATAAGTTGGCAGAGGTGTTGGCTGCCCTTCCGTATAAGAGTTTTTAATAAGAAGAGGAGAGTAAAATTTTAAAGACGAATGTTCATCTTTTTTTACGGCTCTAGTATCTATAGCATTGGAATTTGCAAGTAAGGTATTTTCCTTATTTGTTAATTCTGATGTTTTTTTTGTTAATTTTGGCACGTTTTTTGTTTCTCTTTTAAGTATAAGAGTCTGTATTCCCTTTCTTTTGGGGACGAAATGAATAGTATAATTTTAAGTGTTTTGGTTATGAGAACGATATATATTTTTTTATTCTTGTTGTTGGGGACGATAGTCTCTTACGGACAGGGAATTGATATTAAAGATGAACTTCATTATGGGAAAGGACAAATGACGTGTGATTATTGTCTTCCAATTACGGTTTATACTGCCGGTTATGACTCCGAATATCAAAATAAATCTTATTTGGTAACTGCAATAGGAGATACTTTGGCTACGATTAATAAAAGCTCACTCTCTTTTATTATTTGTCCCGAAAATTATGGAGATCTTTTTTTATATGTTGATGATACTTGTAAGAGACGTCTGAATGTTTCACCAATCAATTTTGTGCTTCATGCTAAAGAAGATAGTGCAATCATCGTAAAGACTCCGTGTGACAATAGTATTCCGATGTCGGAACTTGATATAACGGAAGTGCTAAATAATGATTATCTCTCTTACGGACTTAATAAAGAAACTGCGGTTTTAAAATCCCATGAAATTGCATGTATGGATTCCGTTGATGTAGAGATTGTGGAACCTGAGTACAAGGACAGAGTGGAATTTGTTGATGGGAAGCTACTTTTTCAGCCATTTATTGAAGATGGGCGAGAAATTGAAGTCTTTCATTACTCTTTGCGTATGGCAGGAGCGGAACCCTCTTCTCCAATGCCTGTTACGATAAGGTATAGCGAATATAATAATTTGAGTTTGAAAGCTAATTTGTCGGCGAATACTGCTTTTGTTGATGTTTTTTTCGGAGTAGAGCCCTATCAATATTTGTGGAATGATTCCGTTATTACCCTAGATAACACCTTCTCCAATCTTTTGGAAGGTAAAAATAAAGTGCAGGTAACCGATGCCTATGGTTGTGTTGATTCCGTTTCCTTTAAGTACATGTCGGAATTTAAATTTTCGTATCCAGAGTTGTTGACCCCCAATGGAGACGGTACAAATGATAAGTGGTATTTAGAATATCTGTTGGATTATACGCAATACAAGGTCTCTATTTTTGATCGCACCGGCCGCATTCTTTATTATAGTGAAAACGTATATGAACCATGGGATGGGACTTATATGGGAAGAGACCTCCCATCAGCCGATTATTGGTTTATAATCACGTTGCACGAACCCGATGAGGAGGTTAGAGGACATTTTACGCTTCTTCGATAAATTTTCAATAAAATAGTTAAGGCAACTTTCACATACGCATCCCTTTTCGCGATAATTTGTGGAAGTTGCCTGAAAAATTGCACAATCATGCGCTTCTACTAAAAAAAAATAGGAGTTATTGATTTTATTTGAGTTTGTTTCCTTATCTTTGTTAGGGTAATTTTAAATCATAAATTGATGTTTGTTGGAATTGCCTGATTATTAGTAGATTTATAGGCTGATAAAATTTTACTTTTTTTAAGAAGTTGTTTAAATTTTATTTCGAGCATATTTGAGAAAGATTTTTAAATCTATTTTTAGTCTTCTTTTGCAGAAAATAGTGGACTATTATCAAAAAAGGAGAATAAAAATAGGTTAAAAAGAATCTCAAAGATGCCGAAAATAAGAGAGTGAAACTCTAAATTTTTCTTTAATAAAAT
>JAGBVI010000018.1 GCA_017630395.1 Paludibacteraceae bacterium | reverse complement strand
TATCCCTGCTGACCAACGATTTTGACATGTCAGCGGATACGATCGTAGCGATATACCGTCGCAGATGGCAGGTAGAGTCCCTTTTCAAACAAATTAAGCAGAACTTTCCCCTGAGATATTTCTACGGGGAAAGTGCCAATGCGATAAAGATTCAAATTTGGGTCACCCTCATAGCAAATTTACTGCTTTCGGTGCTGCAAAGCTCGCTGCAGAGGTCTTGGAGCTTCTCCGGTCTTGCTACAATTGTTAGAATCACGCTAATGTATTACATCAATATGGAGAAGTTATTCAACAATCCATACAAGGACTTGGAAAAAATGCTCGCAGAATCCTTGGAATCGCCTCCTGAAAACGTTGAAAACCTCCAAGGGGGGGGGCTTATCCATGCTCAGGATAACGTAAAATAATATTTATGAGAGTGTTGCTGAACTGATTTATTGTTTAGCGGACAGTAATAAAAACGTATTAGAAAGACTGCTAAAGATGATGCAATAAAAGTGATTGTAAATGGCAAAGCCATAGATAAAGAAAAAGATGTAGCGGAGGGGATGTTTGTATTTTCTTTGAATTTCAAGAAACTAAGCAACCCTACGATAGCAATCAAACAAGCAAAGGCAGTGAAAGACAAAACCAAAGGGCTTACCTTATGTGGTTATAATAAGAACAAAGAGATTGAAACTGCCTCTCACAAATCGTATATTAAAGACTTCTATGGCAATCCAAAATCATTGCATAGACTGGAAATCCATCAGAACAACGAAGAGATTAAAGACTTTTGCAAAAGCAATGGCATTGCGCAGGATGTGAATCTTATCTTCAATCAATACTTCTTGGACAATATGTATGATGCTCATTTGTCATCGTTACTCAGGTTTACCAAGGGTAGAACTAAACTTGAATGGCGAGAAATCCTGCATTGACAGGGTATGATAACAACACTCCCTACGACTGCACTATTGCAGGCGAAAAGCAGGGTAAAGCCAAGGGCAATTCGGCTTAGGGGTGCAACCCCTGATGAGATTTGCAACAACAAAAGAAAGGAGGATTTTGAAATTAATCAATTTCCTCCTCATTTTGTACTATACCTATTTTGTGCTATTTTTATGTATAGAGAATAATGTGATACTGTACTATTCTTGTTCTTTTAGGTATAAATGTATTTTCGTAATGTTAAACGTGGATTATGAGAATACTGCTTGTTATTCTCCATATTGCTCTTGTTCCATCTTGAAATATAGATTTATTAAGTCTATTGCTTCATTTGTGGATACTTGGAAAAATTCTCTATTGCCATTAACACGGGTACCCTTTTCTTCAAAGTAATGATGTATTACTAATTCCGCCAAATGGCAATCTCTAAATGGTTTGTAATACGCTAATATAAATGGTGTAGGTACGCCGGTTGCTGAAGAAAGTTCCTTTGCTCTCTCATTTGGTTCACGAGATGTTTTGCCAATTTTTACAAGGTTTGGTAAAGAGGGATTTATCATTACGTACACATATCCAAAGGTGTTATTCTCGGTTTCTTCATGCTTGAAATCGGTTGATACATCGCTATCATCAATTACTTTTGTGAATATTTCTCCATACGCTTTTATTTTAGTATATAGCGGAGATTTTTCTATGACTTCGTATTCTCCATGCATACTATCAATGACATCTGACATATTAACATCATACGACTTAAAATGTGATGCCAAAGCAATGAAATTACAATATCCATTTGGATATGAGAATTTCCTTTTGTTTACAGATGATAAAATTATTTCGTAATCAGTGTTTGCCATACATTCTGCTTGTAGATTTACCTCTCGAATTATTCTGCCCATATTTCCATGATACCATTTCTGTGCATCTTGGATATAAGCATCAGTATTCAATAAATCTCTTGCATTTGCAGATAATCCTCCACTTGAACAAAAATCAACTAAAATACCATTTCTAAAAGTAAATGTATATTTACCATTATCGAGTGTGTTGTTTTCTGCCTTTTGCCTACATACGTTTTCAATATATGTTTGACTAATGGTTTGATTTAGGATACCTTCATTAAGTATATCTTCTTCTTCGTAGTCTCTTGTTTCAAATAGTTCTGCCATCCAATCATCAATTTCAAACTCAGACATCGTTCCATAATCATCTCTATGGATGGCAATCAATTCATTTGTGAGTAGTTTGAAGTATCCAATAATCATAGGGTTTATGGTGAAATTATCCTTTGGATAAATCTCATGTCTATTATAACCCAATTCTGCAATATCTGCATTATAAATTTCGTTGAGAGTGTTTGACCCATCAGTACCATTTTTAAGTAATATACCATTTGGAAGTGTCTGCCAATTCATAAATTCACTATTTGAGGTTCTGTGATTAAAATTATCATCAAAAGTAGTTAGAACCTCGTTAATGCTACTGTTGATGGGATATTGTTTATATGTGTTTTGAAATTACCAAACCTCTCCTATTTCATACACCGATTCTATTTGAGATAGTATCTGCTCTATAAAAAGCCTAATATCTTTATAAGTGGAATATTCGAATGTGTTGAATTTAATCTCACCGTTGCCAACACATTGTGTAAGGCTAAATCTTTTCGATTCCGAATCAAATGTTAGCGTAAAAACTTCATTAACACCGTACCGCATCATCATTGCACCGCTTTTCCATTCGTTAATAGAAGAACGGCAGAATTCCATGATAGTATTCTTGAACGCGTCTTGTCTTGGCGATGATGGAATATGTACAATGCCATCTACTTTATCTATTAGGCTAACGAATTGTTCTCTGCTTTTTACAGGATAAATGTTTTCTCCTGCTTCCAAATATCCGTTTATATAAGTGAAGTCCTGAGAAAACAGATTCATTACATCAACCTCAATGACGTTTGCGATTCTTTCAAGTTGTTGGATCGATGGGTTGGGGTTTGCTAATATTTGAGATACTGCCGAAGGGGTTATTCCCATACCTCCGGCTAATTCTTTTATAGAAATTCCTTTCTCTTTTAGTATTTCTCTGATGATGATTTTTGCCATAGTATAACTGTTTGGGTGCAAAAATAATCTAAAAAAATAAGAAATGTCTAATTTTTATGAAAAAAAATAAGAAAAAACTTGTGCAATAAATTAGGTATAACTAAATTTACATTATTGAAAATAAGAAAATGCTAAATAATTAATGTTTTGGCATAAAGTATGACATTAAATAGTACGATAATGAATGCAATGGTAATTTCAAATGAAACAGCAGTTAGAATGTCGGTAATTGCATCACGCACAGGTAGTGAGTTGATGGCAGGAGCAAAGGCGATAATGATAGAGAACCTTAAAGAGAAACTCCGTAATGGCGTAGCAAGATTTGTGTTCCAAAAACGCAATGGAGAATATAGAGAAATGTTTGCCACTACCAATAAGGCATTGGTTCAACGTCATATTGTAGGTACGGGAGTGAGTAGAGAGTTGTATGCGACAACAGCAGTATTTGATGTGGAGAAAGGTACTTGGCGTTCATTTCGTTGGGAGTCTATCGTGAAGGTTTATTAATTAGTAAAAATCTGTGGATATGAAGAAGGCTTGTTTGCTTTTAAGAGGTTCAACCTCTGTACAAGATTACGAATATCAGCGTAATGCATTGACAGATGTCTGTAATCGCAATGGATGGGAAATAGCACATACCGTAGAAAATAAGGTGTCCTCCGGTGCAAAAAAGAACGAGGAGCGAGAGGAAGTTGTCGAGTTGCTCGAATATGTTAAGCACAATAAAATAGACATTGTTGTAGCAACAGAGGTAAGTCGCTTGGGGCGTAATACCTTGGAGGCTTTGAAGATAATAGAAATACTGAACGAGAATAAAGTGAATTTGTATTTTGCCAACTATTGTATTGAGACACTTTTGCCCGATGGTACAGAAAATCCTATCTCTCGTTTAATATTGACAATTTGCCTTGAAATCTCTGCTTATGAACGCAATCTTATTAAGTATCGTATGAAAGCAGGCTATGAAGATTATCTTCAAAGGCGCAAGGAAAATCCTGAACTTAGGCTTGGTAGAATGGGCTACAAAAAGAGTGAACAGGAGTACAAGGATGAGTAT
>JAGBVI010000128.1 GCA_017630395.1 Paludibacteraceae bacterium | reverse complement strand
GTTTTTATATAAGCGATATTTATCCTCGATAGTGTAAAATGCACTGCGTGCGTTTCAGGGTGCAGGTGGCGGAGTTTGTCTTGCCTGGAAGGCAGTACTGAGCGCATCGATGGTAGCCCAGGACAAAGTCTCGGGGAAATAGTGATGAAAGTCCGGGACGCAACATCGGTGAAATTCAGTGAGAATATAAAACAGGGCGAATGCGATTCGCCCCGACGGCAGCTACCGAAATCAATAAAATGCTTTTGCCCCGTTGGGGCGAGTTTATGTTGTGGGTATTAATGCCGAGGGCGGTGCCAACGACTGATGGGTTTTGCCCTTTCAAGGTGCAAGTGGGTGCGCTGCAGGAATTAGCACTTGCTAGTTGACTCTACGGCTAAGTTGACTTTATAGACCCACCTAAAATCATTAACCGTCCACAATCCAATATTCTCGAATTATGAACGGCTAATAATAAAAATTGAACCTTTAATTATTTCCCGAAGAACTCATCAAACAAAGGAAAGACCATTCCCGGAGTATCCTTAATCCCGTTTGTTTTACTCACAAATTCATCCGACTTTACATAGGTTTGAAGCTCCGGACGAGATTTCTTCATTCCAATTGCAATCGTACGTCTAACATTTTTATCATTATCATAAGGGACCTTTGTATAAAAAGAGTAAGCTAACTTCTCTTTCTTAACTTTGTAGTAGAATTTTGCCACTTCAGAATAGGTGTGATAATTTCCATTAAAAGAGGGGGTCCATGTGTGATTTCCGGCAAAAGTAATATAACCTTCTATGTTTGCACCTTGATATACTCTTAACATCAAAGTGACATCTTTTTCTTTGTTCAAAGGAAGAGTTGCACACTCAACCCATTTTAGAGGAATAAGCACTGATGTATCTGCTTTAACCACAACTGAGTCGATGTTTGATAAATTCAATTGACTTTTGCACTCCTTAGTACCAAAAAGAGCAAACTCAAACTTTACACCATCAACTTTAAGATAACCCGGAGTCACGTTCCCTCCTTTAAAATAAATGTCAACTTCTTCTTGTGCATAAGCACTGATACCCATAAAAACGGATAAGACAATTAATAGTAACTTTTTCATAATAAAATAAATTTACGTTTATAAGAAGCTGTTTAAATTTTATTAAAAAAATTTAGAGTTTCACTCTCTTATTTTCGGCATCTTTGAGATTCTTTTTAACCTATTTTTAATCTCCTTTTTTGATAATAGTCCACTATTTTCTGCAAAAGAAGACTAAAAATAGATTTAAAAATCTCTCTCAAATATGCTCGAAATAAAATTTAAACAACTTCTAAATATATTATATAAAATTAGAATAACCTGTTTCCTTTTCAATATTAGCAAAAATACAAAGCTCTACAAGATAGGTACTCGCAAAATAGTCATTCGAACTCCGCCGTCATCTGCAAAGAGCTGCACAGTTGCCAGTAAAAGCAAGATGGCTGAAAGGATATTTTTCATGATGTTTATTTTTAATTCTTCAGTTTATATAACCAAGGGACAAAGATAAAAAAAATTAGGCTCCTATCGCAAACAAAAGCTTTATCAACTCAAAATCTGCACAAAAAAGTTTTGACAGATAACTATTTAATCATAATTTTCTTATATTTGCCTATCAAATAAACCATTAAGCATGAAAACACGTTTTTTATTACTATTCTCTTTTTTGACTATATGTAAGTCGCTCGTTTTGGCTGATGTGGATGTTTCTGATCTTTATCTGCAAAACGCAGGTTTTGATGACGAGTCTCACTTTGATTATACCATCTCCGACAATGGTAATGTGGCGCAAGAGATTTTGCCAATCTATGGTTGGAACAAAGATTTCAGTGTGGATTATACCGTATGCGGAATCTATGAATTTGGCACGTCTAAGACTTTCAACACCTCCGGAAGTGTTCCTTCTGCCGGATACAACAATTCAAAGGGTGGCTGTCTTGCATTAAGTACCGGCTGGGACCAAGAGATGAAGTTTTTTCAAGAGATAACTTTGCCGGCAGGAAACTACAAACTCCAAACCGCCTTTTTTAATGGCAGCAATTCCAATAATGGCTACAGCCTGCTTGGATGGATTCCTAAGAATGGCTCCGGCAAGGTTTCGTCTATCTCCTCCTTCCCGTTCAATCAATGGATTGTGGATGAGGTCACATTCACTCTTTCTGAGGAGACAACCGGACGTGTTCAAATTGGTTTCAAAGCAGTTGCAAACGGGTCTGCCAATTCTGCCAAGGTGGTAGCAGATTTCGTGAAACTATATGTTATTGGAGATGAATCGACAGATTATCTTGCCACTGAATTGTCGAAGCGTGTGGAGGCGGCTAACGAATTGTTAGCCCAAAGGATGAATGCCACTCATCGTGAAAATCTGAAGGGTGCGACGGAAAGTGCTGAGCTTTGGTTATCTTCTCCTTCATCACAGACACTCTCCTCGGTGGTTTCCAATCTACGTAAAACTATGGAGAGTGCAGAAACTTCTGTTGCTCTGTATGCTAAACTTGCAGAACTCATTGCTGAAGCAGAGCCGGCAGCCTTGGAAGATGCTGAGATCTCTAATGCATTGGATAAAGCCAAACAGTTTTATGACAATGAATCACTCCTTATTGCTGATGTTAACGAAACCATCCTGGAGTTGGAGGAGTTGATGCTTTATTACAGAACAAGTCATGCCTCCGGACCGGTTCCAACTGTAACATCAGACCCTCGTCATGCTCGCGGCGCAACAATGTTCTTCGGCAGGGCCTCTTTTTCGGGAGAAGGAATTGTGGAAAAAGGTTTTTGCTGGGGAACGAAAAACAACCCTACAATAAAAGATAATCGCTCTACCAAATCATTCAGCAACAATGGTGACATATATGTGATTGAGGAATTGAGTCCTGCCACATTCTACTATATCCGTCCATACGCCATAACCAATCAAAATGTGGTGGGCTATGGAAAGACAATAAAAATCTGCACTCTACCCAAGGGTGGAATCACATGGAGCTATAACAACGGAGGTTCGGCAGAAGAGAACAACCGAATAAACTCTGCGGTGAAAGATGCCGTTGATATTTGGAACAACATTACAAGCATCAAGGGTATCAACATGACTGTAAACTACGGTGCCAGCACACCAACAGCAGATTGCAGTTATGGCGGCTGGATGCGAGTGGGACCTAATGCGAGTTATCAGCGTACTGGCACAATTCAGCACGAGATGGCTCATGCGGTTGGTGTCGGAACAACAGAGACTTGGTACAATAGCAGCACATACCGAGAAAATACAAGTACAGGGTTTTGGCTTGGAGAACGAACAGACCGTATTTTGGCATTCTTGGAAAATGACAACAATGCGCATTTGAAGGGCGACAAAACACACTTCTGGCCTTACGGCATCAACGGTGCGCATGAAGACAACGGAACTCGTATGTTATATTATGCCAATGCGCTTATTGTGCAGTCTTTAGGAGAAGATAACCTTCCTCCGGTGTCGGGCGCATTCGCTTCGCCGGCATACACGTTCATCCATGACGACAATGAATATTACTACATTCTCTCTGCTGATGACTTGAACGGCACAGACTTTTCAATGCTAAAATCGGACGGAGATAATTTGCAATTGCAGAAGAGTAATTGGGTTACCGTTCTTAGGGAAAATTCGTATGCTTGGCAGATACGGTTCAATCCTGCCACACAACTCTATGAGTTTAAAAATTTGGAATCCGACAAAGCTCTTTCATACAACAACTCAAAGATTCAATTGACTGATAGTGAAAGTTTCAATATACAAATGCTTGGTTCACGACAAAATGTGGTTACCAATGCCTTCAATCTAAAATCTTATTGGTTGACATTCGACAATGGAACAAACAATCCGAGTGCGCTGACCTCTTCGAGTGACAATGTCTCCGGTACTCGATTCGACCATCAGAATTCGGCTTCCAACCAACGCTGGGTAATCTTGTCTCGCAAGGAGGTTAAAGCGTTGGCAGGAGAAGATATAGAAACAAAGATAGACGACATTGAACTTCTCTACCTTATCATCTACAGCAACGATGGAAAAATCGTTGTGGAGAGCACAGACAAAGGGGCATGGATTAACGTGAATGACATTCAGGGCCGCATGGTTAAAAGACTTTATATGCAAGCCGGAATGAAACTTGAGATTGCGGTGGAGAAAGGTGTATATGTGGTGAATGGCAAGAAGTTGCTGGTGGAGTAAGGGTTCTTGGAAGAAGAAAAGCAGTTGGAGAATGTCTCGTTCTTTTGAAACAAGGATTCAGTCAAATAAACTTAATTGTAGGTTTGTGTTTTTCCCTAAATCCGTAAGGAAACCTTTTTTGCCTTTCTTTTCAGCTACTTTTTTTAAATCAATTCTCATTAATATATCTTTTGTGATCATTCGTTTTGCATCTTTGAAAGTAATGCTTTTTAATAGATTTTCAACGAGGTCAGAATTTAAAAGTTCCCACACATATTCAGCTTGTTCTAAGGTGTCAAATCCAATGAAGTAACAAGTGTCGTCCAGCATGACTGGTTTCCCATTCTGGGGTTTTACGAGACAGAAATGAAATGTCTTATACAAGCCCGAAATGGCTATTTTATAGGGTTTGAAAGAATATTCTCCAACGCCAAATATTGAAAAATCACATTTCCCTTTATAAATGCTTGATTTTCTCATTCGGAATAAATCAATGTGGTCATTAAGATATTTATATGTTTGCGGAAACTCTTTTATATAAGAAGTGTTCTGCCCAATAAATTTTTGTGTAACAATCGTCATTTTCCGTGTTAATTTTGCTACTGTTGTCTTTAAATCAGAGCTTTTTAACAAAGGATAAATAAGATTATCTTCAAGGGTAAACCGTTCTCCTAACTTATTGCAAAATATATTGCCTTCAGACTCTATTTCCATGACTTTTGAACAATCGTGTTTAATCCCTTGTCGCCACACAAAAGGAGAGATTCCATCTACTTCATTGTTTAATGATAAAACAGACATAAATTTATTATCCTTCCATCCAAAATCACATTTTATTTCAGAAGAATAAAAATCTGACTCTTGACATGAATATTCGGTGTTCTTGTTTAACTCACAAATAAATAAAGCCGCATCAACACTTACATCAAACTCTTTTTTACTGTCGATGTTTTGTTTTTTCATATTTGCGATTGGCAACTTAAGTTTTGGAATGTCATGAACAATGTTTTTGATGACAGAGTTTTTTACCAAAAATGCCATGTTGCCGGTACAATCCCCGAAATTCCTCAGCAAATCAATCGTTATATATTCTGCAATATCAAAGTTCCCCTTCCCAGTCATTGCATCAAGTCCTTTATGTTGTTTAAAGTTTGATTTTTGAGGGAGGTTTTTAGAATCCATCATACCCAATGCAGAATTGGTTACCCATGGTGGATTTCCTATAATCAGTAGTTCTTTTTTTGCAATTGATTTCTTTATTGAGAGATAATCAAAATCGAATATGCTTGAATGAATAATATAAATATTAGGAATCTTTCTATTGGGATTCAAGAGAAAATAATCCAGAATGTTAAATTTTGATTGCCAAATGTGTTTTTTTTGTATTTCTACGCCATATATTGCTTCAATGTCATCAAATGCATCCAACGCAGCAATAATAAAATGTCCTTTACCGCAAGTCGGCTCAATAACAATTTTTGGAGAAACTCCGCTGTTTTTAAGATTTTCTGCAATCTGAAAAGTTAAATTCTGGTTTGTTTGAAAATCTCCATATTCTGCATCACTTTCGCAAACTTCATTAGTAAATTGTTCATTAAGTTTGTTAGTTAGTTGCAATAGCTCTGAATCATTCTCAAAAAATGCTTTAATCCCGCATTGCTCTTGAAGATACTTGTTAGCATCTTCTACGGAGACTAAAATGTTTTTTTTATTCTTAAAAAAACAAAATACAGATTCACTGATATAGGTGTTAAAAAAAATCATTTTTCAATATTCTCATCAATGATTTTGTTAATGCCAGACACGTTTTTCGTTAGAGAAACAACTCTCTGATATTGCAACCTCCACTGCAATGCATTAGATATGTTAAATATCCTTGTTTAGGAGGATTTTTCATTATCATTTTTGCCATGTTTTGCAAAGTTATTTCATCTGCCGGAATGTTTTTATCAGTTAAATACGCAACTATATCCTCTTCGTTAGCTTTATCTTTTATCATTTCACGCAAACGGTAAGTGGTTGTATAATCAGCAGTTCGTTCACTTGATATAAACGTGCAACTCACAAAGTGTAATGTTGTAGTTTTGGTTTTAGGATTATCAATTTTATTATATACAAAAACCAGTAAATTGTAACCTAAACCAAAAATTTTTTGTTTTGCATCTTTATATGGACATGATGATTGAGGTTGCTTTATTGATATTCGCTGTTTTTAATTTTTGATTCTGCTATACAGAATTGTTTTGCTTCTGCACGCAATATTTCAATTGTTAATTTCGTTTTTTTTGCCATACATTTTTGTTTGAATGTTAACCAAAGAACATAGAATAATCTGTTGTAGTGATTAATTATGGTCCAAGAGATGAAATGCTTAGGATTATTAGGGTGTACTGTAAAAACGAAGTGTAACCATAAGCATCCATAACTCTCCTACAAAGGTCTAAAATAATTTCATAAATTACAAATATTATACTACCTTTGAAAAAAAGCTTTTGCAGTAGCCATAATGAGGTTCAGGTTATTCGCTAAAAGAGTTTTTATAGAACCTCACTAATAAAATGGAAGGAAATAGTATTATTAACACAACACCTGCGGGAAAAGTCGATGCACAAAAGTGGTTGAGGTTTTCTGAGGTTTTGACGCTCTCGCTTGGAGCCGGTCTCCTGTTGAGCGGAATCATATTTTTCTTTGCCTACAACTGGGAAACGATTCATCGTTTTGTAAAGATGGGAATTGTGGCGGCTCTTTTGCTCTCCACCTTTGTAGCCGTGGTGAAAGTGCCCATGCGCGACTGGGTGCGCAACATAACCATTTTTTCCATGTGCATACTGGTAGGTGCTTTCTTGGCTCTGTTCGGACAAATATACCAGACGGGAGCAGACAGTTACACGCTCTTCCTATCTTGGGCTATTTGCATTGTGGTTTGGGTGGTTGTGGCAGACTTTTATCCGTTATGGATTTTCTTTATAGGCTTGACGATGCTTGCCTACGGATTGATTCCGTCTGTCAAATTAGAATTCACAGACTTTGCGGTTATCACCTCTCTTTTCATCCTCTTTTTTGAATTATCACCAAAGTTGATTCCGCATAAAAGTGTTGCACCACAATGGTTTATAACACTGCTTTTCGGCATTGCATACACCCTCGCCGTGATTATGATTTCAATTGTTATCTTTGATGGCTTTGACTATATTGAGGTCTGGGATTTTTCTGTTAGCATAGCAGTGAGCGTAGCAACCCTCTTTTATGCGTTCATGAAGAGAAACCTCATGCTCTATTCTGTTTTCTGCATAGGTGTTTTAACCATAATATATGAATTATTGATTCGGATTATAGATGATTGGGAGATGATGATTTGGGTCTCAATCCCATTTATGGCCGGCATCTATTTTTTAGGCAAACACCTCATAGACAAAAAGAGGGAGTGGGATGCGATTCCTTCTGCAAATCAGCAGACAGAGAATCAAAACAATGATTAAGGTGAGTTCTATAAATTCACCGTTTATAATTAAAAAGTACAAATCGTGGGTTGATAAACTTTTCGGCACTTTTTGATTTATTTCAGCAACTTGCTGATTGTCGGACGGTTACAGTGTCTGCACAGCTCCCTACTTTCGCACAGCAATCTGCTCGAAATAAATTCAAAAATTCCTCGAAATGAATTTATAGAACCCTACTTAAAAACTTTCAAAAGGATTGTTTATGGAATTTACAGACAAATATGATTTGACAGAGGGCACAAAACTGACGTGGCCGCTCAAATTGCTCTTTTATATTGGAGGACAGATAACCATGTTAATGGTTGGTGCCCCGTTGGCACTAATGGTGGAGGGTTCTGCTGGTGCCGCTCTTGTTTTGGGCTTATGCTTGATTATTGGCTCTATCATAATGACGAGAAAAGTTGATAACGAAAAACTTATACTTTCGGTAGCACTGCCACTTTTCTTTTCTGGAGAAGTTCTCTCTTCTTTTATGTTGATAAATCATGAAATGCCTAAAAGTGCTTTCTGGTTTTTTGAATTCTGCGTGCTGATTGTATCGTGGATTTTTTGTCGAAACCATTTTTTGAGACAGATCATTCTTTTGTCGATTGTCTCTGTCTTCCCTCTAATGTTCGAATTTAAAGGATATTCTTTTTTGAAAAACTTTTCATTTTACTACTCAATCCTCTTAATGGTTATCTACGGCTTGACGATTTGGTTTGATGCGGATAAATTCAAAAAAGAAAATCTTTATGCACAATATATACCCACCCTTCGCTTTTGTATAGTAGTTGTTGCTATCCCATACGCTTTGTTGGGTATTGACAATGTAGCGCAGTCTATTATTTGCGCCTTATTAAGTTTCGCAGTGGCACTCTTTATATTGTCAAAGCAGGAGATAGGATCCACAAAAAAAGCTTTGGGCACGGCTCTTGTTTTGTTAGGTTGCGCTGCCTCCTGCGTCACGCCCAACGTCTCACTTGCTGTGCTGGGCTTGATTCTCACCTACATGGTGTTGGACAAGTTCGGTGTGATTGCGTTTGGACTCTTCCTAATCTATTCTATCGGCAAGTTCTACTACGACATGGAGATCTTACTAAGTCATAAATCATACTTGCTTATGGGTAGCGGAATCATCTTTTTACTACTATTCTTTTTCATCAACAGATTAAAAAAATGAGCAAATTAAAACTATTCATCATATCAGCCAACATGGTGCTTGTGCTGCTGTTTTTTGGTTTCAACATAGTGAAGAACGAGAAGGTTCTGAGCGAAGGTGAGATTGTGTTGCTGGAATTGCGTCCGGTGGACCCTCGCTCGCTTATGCAAGGGGACTATATGACTCTTCATTTTGAAGTTTGTAATCATATTTATGGTCTTGAAGCAGAATCGAACAAATTTTGCGTTGTGCGGTTAGACGATGATAGAGTCGCCCATTTTGTCAGTTTGACCAATGACGCAGCAGTAGCATTAAGAGAGGATGAACTTCTGCTTCGATATTCTTTAGAAAAAAACAGCTGGGGAGGAAAGTTCTATACCATCGGTTCAGACAGTTATTTCTTTCAAGAAGGCACTGCCAATAAATATGCGACCGCCAAGTACGGTATGCTGAAAGTTGTGACAAAAGGAGAGATGATTGGGACTTGCAGCCTTGTCGGACTGTGCAATGAGAACAAAAAACTGATTGAGTGAGTTTGTTTTGACCATCCCGCTCGACAGGATCTGCAATTCGACTGCTCCGAGTACAAGCATTTGCAATGCACTAACAACCAGAGCTGTATATATTCACTCTCAACGTTACGCTCCAACCTGCGTCCTGAAAGGGCAAAACTCATCAGCCGTTAGCACCGCCCTCGGCATTGAGGCACAGAACAAAACTCGCCATGGCGGGGCAAGAGCATTAATTTCTAACTCCTCATTCCTCATTCATTAATTTTTGTTACTCTACTATTGAAATCATTTCCAAAACATTATCTTTGCAGAAAGAAAAATTCAGCGTATGGAGCAGACGTTAAAAAACTTGCCTATCGGCATTCAGGATTTCGAGAAACTGCGTAAGGAGAATTACTTATACGTAGATAAAACTGCGTTGATGCATAGACTTGTGTCAACAGGGAGTTATTATTTCCTCTCTCGTCCTCGCCGCTTTGGTAAGAGTTTGCTTATCAGTACGTTGAAAGCCTATTTTCTTGGCAAAAAAGACTTGTTCAAAGGCTTGGCTGTCGAGCAGCTTGAGCAGAAATGGACGGTGCATCCGGTGCTGCATCTGGATTTGAATACGGCGAAGTATAAAGAGCCAGGGAAATTGGATGCCGTGTTGGACAAAACTCTTTCGAAGTGGGAAAAACTCTATGATATAAAACCGCACGACCCAGATTTTGGTATGCGTTTTGAGGATGTTATTCAATCCGCATACGAAAAGAGCGGCGAACGTGTTGCTGTTTTGGTTGACGAGTACGACAAACCATTACTTGAAACTATAGGCAATGAAGAGTTGCAAGAAGATTACCGTTCCACCCTGAAATCTTTCTACGGCGCGCTGAAAAGCAAGGACGGCTGCATCAAGTTCTCCATGCTCACAGGTGTGACGAAGTTTGGCAAGGTGAGCGTGTTCAGCGATCTGAACAACTTGAAGGACATCTCCTTGGATAACCGTTACTACAACCTATGCGGAATTGATGAAGGAGAATTACACGGTGTGTTTGAACCTTACGTCCAACGTTTGGCAGATTCGCAAAACATCACTTTAGACGAGGCATATTCGGAACTGAAAAGAAATTATGATGGTTATCATTTTTCAGAAGATGCCCATGGAATGTATAATCCGTTCAGTGTTTTGAATACTTTGGATAACTTGAAATTCGGTAGTTATTGGTTCGAGACCGGCACACCGTCATACCTTGTTAAACTGTTGATAAATAGTAATTTTCGATTGGAAGATTTGGCAGAAGGAGGCGTAACCGGCGATGTGCTGAATTCTGTTGATATAGCATCATCCGACCCTATCCCTGTGATTTTTCAGAGCGGATATTTAACCATCAAAGGCTATTATAAAGACTACGATGAATATTTATTGGACTTCCCGAATGAGGAGGTAAAGAAGGGTTTTCTTCGCTATCTTTTGCCGATGTACACCTCTGTAGAACCGAGCAAGAGCGCTTTTCAGATTCGTAGCTTCGTTGATGAGGTGAAGTCCGGTGACATCACCGCTTTCATGACCCGTCTCGAATCATTCTTCGCAAACACACCTTACGACCTTATCAAGGACACAGAAAACCACTACCAGAACGTGCTTTTCATCTTGTGCAACCTCTGCGGACTCTACACGAAAGCTGAGTTTCACACTTCCAACGGACGTGTAGATATGACCATCGAGACTCCCGATTATGTCTATATTTTCGAGTTCAAATACAACGGCACCGCCGAAGAGGCAATGGCTCAAATCAAGGAGAAGAACTACGCCCAGCCGTTCCTCGCAAGCGGCAAAAAGATTGCTTTGATTGGTGCGAACTTCAGCGGCGAGACAAGGAACATTGAGAAGTATTTGGAGGAGTGGTTATAATCGAAAAAGAGCGGATTGTAGTCGACTTCCACATTTTCTATGACAAACAAGATTTTAACCATGCAAAAAAAGAGTCAAAACTTTCAACCTCCATACAACAGAAATCACCCCACCCCTAAATCGGTGTTCCCTATCAGCACCTCTACACGATTGTCATCTTTTATCTTGGGATAAACCTCTTTCACAAACCAGTCTGCCAACTCCTCGTCGCGACGGACTTCGGTTTCGTTGTTACAAAACAGGTTCACGCTCATATACTCAAAATTATTTTTAGCCAATTCGATATCTGTGATGATGCGCTCCTTTGTGTCGCCCTGCGTACAGACCAGCAGACAGACACCGCTGAAATATTTTGCCACATCTGCAACAGTCACATCAGCGGGAACACCTTTGTTCCACTCTCTCCTTCGAACACCATCGAACGACTCGATACCACAGCGAAACTTAACCCTTGCCGGCGCAAAACGTTTGGCAAACTCCTCCAACCGATTTCGATACATATAGTGCATTTCGAACCAAATCGTGTGGATTTTTTTCTCTTCCAACACCTTTTTGATTTCCTCCAATGTCTGCTCGTCCAGTTCAATTCCGGAACCTGAATTTATCACGTCCAGTACACCATATTTTCCGGTTACTCGACTCAAAACCATACGATTCACCTCAAAAGGATTGTCGCTCACATCTGTGTGGTAATCACAAAACGAGCACTTTGCCCACTTGCATCCCAAGCCTTGCAACAGCACAAACTCGCGAGGCATTTTTGTAGAAATCTCTGCGTAACGCTCCATAACTAAACTTTCTCCATTCGTTTTGAGAGAAACCCAATTACAGCGTATGCCATAGGAGTCCCTAACAATGCCTCTATCAGTAACTTCACAAAATATTGAGTAAAAATCATCAAGATCAAATCTGCCACAGGCACAACACCTACAAAAGCTATCAGCACAAACGGAACAGTATCTAAAAGATAACCCACTATTGAACTGCCGACAGTGCGCACCCAAAGACGTTTACCTTCAGTCTTCTGCTTAATTTTCTCCATCAGCCATGCGTTAGAAAGTTCTCCGCAGACAAATCCCACTAACGAACCAATCACAATGCGCGGCACGTAGGTGAAGATGTGCTGATATGCTGCGGAGGTCTCCGCCATATAATCCGGAGCAGGCAGCCACACGCCAATCATAGTGCAGACCACAAGAATGATATTGCAGACGAAAGTCATCCATATCACCTTCTTTGCAGTTTTGTAGCCCCACATCTCGGTGAGCACATCACCCAGCATATAGGCAAAAGGGAACGTTATCGTCCCTGCATCAAAATAGAAAAGATTAAAGAAACCTATGACCTTGACAGCCATGATATTAGAGACCAAATACATGGTCACGAAGAGCGACGAAACAATCATCAACATAGACTGACTGTTTGTTCGGTTTTTGAAAGGGTTTTCCGATACCTTGTTCATACGATTAATTTTTTTTGCAAAGGTAGTAACATTTTCTCATAATGCAAATATGCAACTCCGGACAACAAAACATAAAAAGTCCGCAAAATTTATTGTTGCGAACTTTTGTATGAGTTAGTCTATAAATTCAAAATTTACCGAAAATTTTATCGGCCAACCTATTTATACTTTATTATAAAACGCGGAATATATAGAACACAGCCATAATTCTATCTTTCAGAAATTGTACAACGAGATTCAATGAAAGTCTCTCCGGTAGCAGCAGAATTTGTCTCCATCACTCTATCATAAGAGATAAGCCACCCGGTTTTCTCATCAAAAACAGCCTTCTCTTTAATTACCGCCGAAAGTCTTGATTTTTTCAACTCATCCATCTGCTCTTTCACTTTATCCTCAAACATGGCTGGTTGAACACCCATAGATTTAGCCATATTATTCATCACCTCTCTAAATGATTTTTCTGTTTCTAAAAAGAGTTCTTCTTCCGACAAATTTGCAGTCAGCGTGAAAATCAGATTTCCTCTTGACGATTCAACTTTTACGTTAGCCTCAACATCTTTGTAAATAGAAATTTGTTCAATAAAATTCCTTTTTACTATATTGCCACTATTCGCATCAAACTTCTTGTTCATATACCAGAAAATATTCTGAATCTCTGGCAAATACTTATTTTCCGCATCTTCTTGGCTTGTTCCTATTATAGTTGTAATTATAGATTCAAACATACCACCACCAAACAAACCTCGCAAATCTTTATAATTCTCAAAGTTACCAAACTCACCTTGTTTAGAGAATGAAACCTTATAAACAAATTCGTTCATATCTCTTGCCGATTTCTCTCCTAACAAATTTTTAATTCCTAAATATGGCTTGCTCATTGTATCTGTAACATGCTTACAATCAATGAAGTATTTATCATCATTCATCGAATTTACTTCCATGGAAATATCGTGATTAACAATATTACCTTGCTTATCCACAGTCACACATTTGTAACTACGAGAATCCCCAACCTTCCACCCACGAGGGTTTAATACGACATCTGAAGCATTAGCAAAAATTGCCAATGAAACTGCCATCACTAAAAAAATAATTTTCTTCATCTATTATCAGTTATTATAATTTATCCATAATACAACCCTTATTAGTACCCTATGCTATTTCTTTCCATAGTGCAAAAGTTCATTCCTACTTTCAGGGCTTAATCAATGGTTGCAAATATAGCAAAATTTCTAGCAAGGAGAATACTCTCTCAAAATCAGTTTTAGCATTATGTTTCTGTGTCCTACACCCTATTCCGATAAAACAATAACCAATAATTATTTTGAATTAAGTCAATAAATTAAAATTGTTTTCACAGAACTTTAGAAAAATTAAATTATTTTGACTTACTTGCCAACTCGTTGCGATTTGGTGAAAATCAAGCAAATAAGGAGATTGTTGATTGGTAAAAATCGCATTAGGGATAGAAATTTTACAAAAACATTTTACCATGGGAAAACATTTACTAACAATTATTACACTTATACTTTTCTCTATCGTAGGAATGCAAGGTCAAGGGGTTTCAATTAACGAAGTAATGCCTTGCAATATATCCACACAAATTAATACAGACAACTATAATTTTTCCGGCTACATTGAACTATTTAACGGAGGAGAAAAATCGGTCAATCTAAAAGGCATGGTGCTAACACATTTCAAGAAAAAGGGGAATGGAGAACTCGAATTAAAATGGCTATGGAAGATTGATTCAGATTTGATTGTTGACGAGTTAGAACAATTTAAATTAATATGGATGGATGAATCCGATAAAATGGGTCATAGTCCCTATAAATTGGATGCAGACGGAGGATACTTAACCCTCTATGACGGCACCACATTAATCGACTCCTTTGCGTATGAAAAGGGAGATGCACATATCTCTTACGGACGCTACAATGGAAGTGTTGGTTATATGTCCCCATCACCTTTGAGAGAAAATTCCTTGGTTGTCAAAAACCTAACGACCAATAATCGCTGTTCTGCTCCACAGTTTTCACAAAAACCTGGAGTGTTATCAGATTCCATCTATGTCTCAATTACAACAACAACCTCTAATTCATCTATCTACTATACATTGGATGGCACTGAACCAACCGATACAAGTGGAAATATCTACTCCGAGGCATTATACATCAATAAAAATACAATTCTACGCGCACGTTCCTATAAGAATGGAATGTTACCAAGTAAAATCACAACAGGTACCTACCTATTTACAGAAGAGGCACGCGCCGAATGCGGTGGGTTCTCAATCCCCATCGTCTCTTTAACAACTAATGATGAATATTTAAACGACCCAATGATTGGAATTCTCGTAACTGGGAAAAATGGAATCATGGGAGAGAAAGATTGTAATTTTCAAAAAGCCAACTACAATCAAGATTGGAAGAGAGCTATCAATTTTGAGTACATCGTGAACAATGAACAAGTTCTTTCTCAAGAGGTGGAAGCTGCCGTAGAGGGTGGTTGTTCACGTAGCAACAGCATAAAATCACTCTCATTGAAAGCTTCGAAAAAAACAGGGGAAGAGGACTTCTCTTATCATATATTTAATTCCAAACCGGATGTATTTCATCGCACTTTGCACCTTAGAAATGGTGGTCAAGGATTTGATCGTGTGCGTTTTGGAGATGGTCTTATGCAAACTTTTGCCATTGGTTTAAACATCGATTACCAAGCCTATCAGCCTGTTGCATATTACCTAAATGGAGAGTATATGGGACTGATGGGACTAAGAGAACGAACCAATGCCGATTACGTAAAATCCAACTACGGCTATGATGATAACGAAATAGATTTGGTAACACTATCAGACCAACTGAAAATTAGTGCAAACAAAGGTACTTTGGATGCCTACAATGCATTGGTAGAATATTTATCAACCAATGATCCTGAAGATGAAAATTACTATAAAGGGGCTGCACGACTAATGGATATGGATGAATACATTGATTATCAAATTCTTCAACAATTTATTGCCAACGTGGATTGGCCGGGAAATAATACCAAAATGTGGCGGCTAAAAGATAACGGTCGATTCCGTTGGATAATGTTTGACACTGATTTTGGATTTGGATTACAAGGGGAGTCTGCTTCTAAAAATATGATTGAATGGTGCCGAGGTATTGGATCGAAAAATTGGGGAAATGATGAGGAATGGATGACCATTATATTTGCTAATCTCTCAAAAAATAGTGAATTCAAACAACGCTTTGTTACCAAATATTTAGACCGATTAAACACAACATTCTCTGAAACAAGAATCAATGCTGTATTCGATAGTATATGTACTATTTTGGATAAAGAGAATTGTCTGTCTAAAAATAAAAGCGCTTTTGACGAAGCTGCAAGTATGCGACGTTTTGCTCTGCAAAGGCCCTCCTATGTTTATAATCATTTAGTTGGATACGTAGGAGGAGATTCTATTGTTGATTTAGAAATTACCTCTAATGTTGATGGTGCTGTTCTTATGATGAATGGAGAGAAAAGTGGAGGATATAATGGGAAGTATATATCAGGCATGACGCTCAATTTGAAACCCTACGCTCCTGCCGGTTATCGCTTTTCAGAATGGAAAGTGACTCCGGAAGCCACTATTTTAGATGGTACTCTATATTGGGAGTCAATAATGACAAAACAGACCCAATGGAAGTACTACTATGACAAACAAGCCCCGGATTCCGCTTGGTTTGATACACTCTACGACGATAGCCAATGGGAAAGTGGTGCCGGACGATTTGGATATAATTCAACCGGCATAATGAATCCCGCTCAAGGTTACGATGTAAAATTGGATTACGGAACAAATTGGAGAAAGAAATATATGACTGCCTATTTCAGAAGTTCATTCTCCATCGATAACCTAAAAGATTTAATTACCCTTCAAGCCTCAATCACTTATGATGATGGCTACGTGCTCTATATCAATGGAGTAGAGGTAGAACAAACTAACATGAGAAAAGTAGATACCATACAATATTCTACGGAAGCAGCGACCAACGTAAATAGTGCAACAAGGACACTAAACATCGACCCTTCTCTATTGGTTGAGGGCGAAAACTTTATCGCTGTTGAAGTGCATTTGAACAAAGCAAATAGCGGTAATTTAACATTTGAACTTGAAATGAAGGCGCAAAAAATCCAACTCGTAGAGAATCCGGATAAAGAGCAGCTGAATATTTTGGTTAAATCAGACCAAAAAATAGAAGCAATTTTTGAAAAAATAGAAAATCCTATGCCTCTAACACTGCAATTGAATGAAGTATGTGCCAGCAGTAACAAGAACTCCGGGAACTCTGATGATTACGGAGATTACCCTGATTGGATAGAGATTTACAATTACGGTGCTGAACCACAAGATTTGGCCGGACTTTACCTTTCGGACGAAAAAAATAATTGGACTAAATTTCAAATACCATACGGATTCACTGAAACAATAATCCAACCTAAAGAAAGAAAAATTTTATGGGCAAAAGGGGATTTACAATATGACCCGCTCTATTTAGACTTTAAATTAAGTTCCGACAAAGCAACCCCAATACTCTTAACGCAAAAAGTGAATGGAGAAGTGGTGCTTATCGACTATTTACAAATATATGAAAATCACCCAACCAATGGTTCATACGGGCGAGTAACAGATGGAGCTGAAGATTGGATGGTGTTTGACACTTGCTCAACCCAAACCTCTTTAGCAACTCCTAACTTAAGTAATGGAAGTATATCATGCGAAGAAGAGACGTTTGTCAATCCTTTGTATGACGAAACCTTCTCCCTATTATGTTTCCCAAATCCAACCTCTACAGAGATACACCTTCAAACAGAAGAAGAGATAGAGCAATTGCTTTTGTACGATGTAACAGGAACACTAGTTTATCAAATAATGCCATCAACAAACCAATATACATTAGATGTATCTAAGCTTAAAAATGGTATTTATATTCTTCATGCAGAAACAAAATCGGGAGTATATAGAAATAAAATCATAAAAGAATAACAAACTGACTATTCTTCTAATTTTAAATCGGATACCAATTCAACAAATTGAAGAGGTATCCGATTTTATTATTCTCTATAAATTACGTCAGGAAACAATCCTATAGCATATCACACTGCTACAACACCGGCAATGTGAGGATGAGGATTGTAATTTTCCAATGTAAAATCTTCATACTTAAATGAGAATATATCCTTCACATTCGGATTGATTTTCATAGTAGGAAGCTCTCTTGGTTCCCGTGTCAATTGCAAATTAACTTGCTCCAAGTGATTAGAATAGATATGAGCATCACCCAAGGTATGAATAAATTCACCCGGCTTAAGTCCGGTTACCTGTGCCATCATAAGAAGTAATAGAGCATAAGAGGCAATATTGAAAGGAACTCCTAAAAATATATCTGCGCTTCTTTGGTACATTTGTAAACTTAACTTCCCATCAGCCACATAGAACTGAAAGAACATGTGACAAGGAGGCAAATTCATATTATCCAAGTCTGCAACATTCCATGCATTAACAATGATTCTTCTAGAATTTGGATTGTTCTTAATCATATCAACGACCTCAGAAATTTGGTCAATATGTCCCCCCTTATAATCCGGCCATGAGCGCCATTGATACCCATAGATATGTCCTAAGTTACCATCCTCATCAGCCCATTCATTCCAAATTCTGACACCATTTTCTTGCAAATACTTAACATTTGTATCCCCATTAAGGAACCATAACAATTCATGAATAATCGACTTCAGATGTAACTTTTTAGTTGTCAGAAGAGGAAAACCATCCTCTAAGTTAAACCTCATTTGATGACCAAACACACTGATTGTTCCTGTATTTGTTCTATCTCCTTTTTCTACACCCTCTGATAAAACTCGTTTTAAAAGTTCCTTATATTGTTTCATTTTCTTCTAATTAATTCAGTTATACACTACAATATACACAAATTTTCAGGCCTCACCTTAATACATTTTGTAGGTTGTTTTTAGCACTCTAAATTCTGTCCGTCTATTGATAGAATCTGCTATTTCTTTTTTCTCATCACTATCAAAAGACTCGATTGTCTCTTCATTAAGGGTATCACCAATTTTCAAAAAAGAATATTTTTTTTGCACTAATTTATCTACAACCACAGGTTGAGATTTTCCATACCCTTTTGCTGTCAAACGTTCTGCTTCTATACCTTTTTTCACTAAGTAATCCACAACAGATTGAGCTCGTTTGCCGGACAATTGTAAATTACCTTCCGCCGAACCAACCCGGTCTGTGTGAGCACCAATTTCGATGGTAATATTAGGATTATCATTCAAAATCTTAACCAATTTATCCAAAGCAGTAGAAGATTCCGGAGAAAGGGTAGCCTGACCAAACTCAAAGAAGATATTATCCAATCCAACCGGTTTTCCGATAGAGGCTAAGGCAAATGAAATCGGAAACGTTTTAGAATCCTCCATTCCCAACGTAATAGCCTCCTCTTTTTGATTTAGGAAACCTCTGCAATTACCTAAAAGCACATACCGAACATCCTTATTTAAAGAGATCTTAAACGTTCCATCAGTTTTAGAAGTTAACTTTTTATTCGTACCATCGTCGCCAACAATACGAACAGTAGCACCACCCAAAGGTTCTCCTGCCATATCAGTAACCTTTCCATCAATTAAAAACTCCACCGGAGGCAATTCAAATTCATATATTTTGTCATAACCTTTTTTCTCTCCTCTATTTGAAGAAAATAATCCCTTTTCCTTACCGGCTACGAAAGTGATTCCAAAATCATCATTATTAGAATTAATTGGCGTCATCATATTATGTACAGCCCAAGAGCCACTTTCAATTTCATTAGCATAAAACAAGTCCAAACCGCCAAATCCGGGATGACCATTAGAGGAAAAATAAAGAACCCCATTTTCGCGCATATAAGGGAACATCTCATCACCCGAAGTATTGATGGTCGGACCTAAATTAACCGGAGCACTATATTGGCCACCATTCACCTCACTTCTCCAAATATCCTTTCCTCCAAATCCGCCCTCTAAATCAGAAACAAAATAAAGATACTTCCCATCCGGAGAAATCGTAGGATGAGCAAATGTCACAGAACTATCTTCAGACAATTTTACATCCACTACCTTTCCCCATTTCCCTCCGGAACGATTTACGGAACAAATTTGAGCACCTCTGCTCTCCCCCTTCTCAGAATAGCAACGGGTAAAATACATAACTTTACCATCAGCACTAAAGGATACAGAGCCCTCATCCATATCAGAATTGATGTCACCCTCAACAGGAGAAAGGTTATCCCACTCTCCTACCGAATTACGTCGAGCAACATAAATATCATTGTTCCTTACACCGGTAATTTTACTATTTCCCCCTCCAATTTCTTTATTTTCTCTCGTTGAATTAAAATATACAACCTCTTCATCACCACCCGGATGTGAGGGAGAAAACTCACTACGCTTAGAGACAAAGAAATCCAATTTTTTTACCACATATTTAGTTGGATTTTGCTTCCACTCCGCCATCTCCTCTGTTGATTTTTTCCCATTGAGTGCTCTAACATCTTCCGGGTAAGCCCCCAAATAGATTTCATATTGTTGCAATGCCTCTTTCTCTTTCCCATTTATTCTTAAAATATCCGCATAGTACAGATGTACAACAGAATCTTTATGATTATACCGAACCGCATTAGAATAGGCACGTTCAGCACGATCATAAAGGTTTAAAAAACGGTAACAATTCCCCAATTTAAAAGCAGAATACGCCTTCATAGAACGATCCTTCACTTTAACTCTGGGATAAACTCGATTATAAATTGAAGAAGCCGTATGATACTCACCCACTTCATACTTTTTATCTGCTTTTTTTAGTTGTTGCTTAACAGAACAAGCCGGAAGAATGAGAATAAAAAGAAGCAAAAAAAGCGAGATAAAATCGCCCTTCAAAAGAGTTCTTTTGCAACTCTTTAACGACAAAATATTTATAATATCGGGCATCTTCATATACGATGATTTAAAATTCTCAATTATAACGTAACGAATTAAGATTTATTTTTCTAATGAATTCCAACCTTGGGCCTTAAGAGAGATTTCTTGACCATCACGAGTAATCAAACAACATCCCAAAGACTCATCAGTAGTATGACCAATAACCTTGATTCCCGGGAGATTCTGAAATACGTCATTCATTTCTAACGGAACAGTAAACAACAATTCATAATCTTCACCACCATTCAACGCAACAGTTGTCAAATTCATATTAAACTCCTCAGCCATCAGAGCTGTTTGATAATCAATCGGAATACGATCTTCATAGACTCTGCAACCCAACTTGCTCTGTTTGCAGATATGCAACAATTCGGAAGATAAGCCATCTGAGATGTCCATCATAGAAGTAGGAACCACCTTAATACGCTCAAGCGATTCAATAATTTCTTTTCTCGATTCAGGCTTCAATTGTCTCTCGATAATATACTCTTTCCCAGCAAAATCAGGTTGAATAGCATTATCAGAAGCAAAAACTTTCTTTTCTCGTTCCAAAAGCAACAGTCCCATATACGCAGCACCCAAATCACCTGAAACACAAATCAAATCGGTATTTTTTGCACCATCTCTGCAAACTATTTTCCCTTTTTCTCCTTCCCCTAAACAAGTGATACTGATGGTAAGACCTGTCATTGAAGCCGAGGTATCCCCTCCCACCAGATCAACGCCATATCTATCACAAGCTAATTTAATTCCGGCATACAACGTTTCTATATCTTCCACAGAAAAACGTTTAGAAACACCTAAAGAGACTGTTATTTGCTTGGGCATTCCATTCATCGCATAGATGTCAGAGAAATTCACAATTGCGGATTTATAACCTAAATGCATCAATGGCACATAGGTTAAATCAAAATGAATACCTTCCAAAAGAAGGTCGGTTGTAACCAACGTTTGTTTATCCTTATAATCTAAAATTGCAGCATCATCACCAACACCCTTTATAGACGAAGGATTCTTAAGCTCGAAATGCTCTGTTAAATGCTTTATTAAACCAAATTCACCCAATGATGAAATTTCCGTTCTTTGTTGTTTTTCCATGCTAAAAAAGTTAATACCAAGCCACAAAGTTAGTCAAATTTTTGATTATTATCGCACATCAGGAAGTACATCTCTAAAATTTTGCTTTTGATATTGGAAAGGAGTAATACCTGTCTGTTTTTTAAAAAATCTCGAAAAGAATGAAGGATTTGGAAAATTCAATTCATCGGCGATTTCATACACCAAAAGATTACCCTCTTTCAACAACTCTTTAGCTTTGAAAATAACCATTTTATTTATCCATTGCATAACCGTTTCTCCGCTTGTTTGCTTAATTAATGCACTCAAATAGTGAGGTGTTAAACTCAATCTTTCTGCATAAAACCCCACTGTACGTTGCTGTTTATAATGCTCACCTACCAAAGAAACAAAACGATGAAATATAGAAACCTTATAGGGTGAATAAGAATCTTCCATCTTCTCCTTTTCTGCAAAACTTTTTGCATTCATTATAAAAGAAATCATCAAATATTGCAGAGAAGATTTCGATGAATTAACAGAACTATTTTCTCGCAATGTTTGTATCAAGGAGAAATATTTTTCTACAATATCCATTTCATCACCCGTCAATCTGTGAATAAACGGCTGCATCCAAAGTGGCGAGAAAATTTTTACCATCGACTCCGATTCAAAAAAAGCTTCGTTAACAGCTATAATTTCACATTCAGCATCTACAGAAACCTCTTTAATTTCTAAAACACAATTAGGAGGTAAAATAACCAATGAACCAGTCTTTATCTCATACTCCTCAAAATTAAGCAAATATTTTACATCCCCCTTTTTTAAGAAAAAAATACGAACCTCTTTCAAACGAAAAATATCCTTCTCTACCGATTTTATAGCATCACGGAAATCATTGACAGAAACATCTCTACGGATAAATATTCCGGTTTGACTATACATCTCTTGATTTATTTCCAAATCTGCCAATTCTGCCACCTCTTTTAGGGAAATTGTTTTAATTTTTGTTTCAGTTAGTGTCATACTTTACTCATACTATCAATTAGATTCTTAGAAGTTGCTTAAATTTTATTTCAAGCATATTTGAGAGGAATTTTTAAGATTATTTTTGTTATTCTTTTATCGTTAATAGCTGAATATTATCAAAAAAACAATAATAAAAATAGATTAAAAAATCGTCGAAAAGATGCCGAAAAAAAAAGAGCGTGAAGTTCAAAATTAATTTTATAATGAAATTTAAACAGCTCCTTAATACCGGTACAAATATAAGAAATATTTCAAACCTAACCGTACAAATAGAACATTTATAATTGTTTTAGGAAAGTCTGAACCCGGATTTATGATTTTCAATGATTAACATGCCATTTATTCTCTTTGCGGAAAACATAAAAAAAAGCCCTACAATCCCTTGCAAGACTTTCACAAACCTGTTTAGTTTCAAAATATATATTTACATAGTTAAGGCTTTGAATATAGGTGTTTTGCATTTAGCAAAACTTTATTAGGTACGGTAAACTTAATATGTCTTCCTCCATTCTTTTCAAAGAGTTCGAAGAACAGATTATGCTTGTCCGGTATAGTAAATCTCCTAAAAAAGAAGACAACCGAATAGCTACCTTTTGCGGCAATCCGTTCCGACACACTCTCAGAATAAATATATATTGGGCTTTTTTCATCCGTTTGAAATGCTTGTTTCTTAGAAGTTCTTTTGTTGATTACGTAACTTTTGATAAAATCAATCTCATAATCCACTTGAGAATTATTCTGGACATCCAAAAAAAACATCATAACATCATTATGTACAAATATCGAACGAAGTCCAAAAACCATTTTATTCTCCATAACTCCTAAATTTCTCAATTGTGTGCCCTCTTTTAATATCTTTTTAGCCAAATTTTTCATTTCAGGTTCTCTCAAAGAATAGTCTGAAAAAATAGCCTCCACCTGACTCTCATTCGAAATATTATAATTGACAACATCCGGAGATTCTTTATAGGTAATAACAAAAGGATAAAGGTTCCCATCTTCTGTAACTATCGTAAGAGAAGTTTCGTCAAAGGACTCAAACCCGGATGCTATAGATTTACATTTTATAACATTATCAATGCCCTCAGCTTGTTCAGCAATAATTGTATCTACACCGGCACTAACTTCCACCACTTTTTTATCAAAAATAAGATGACTTGTCTGCTTATGAGAAAGTTCTATTTCATAAAAAGGAATTTCTGAACGAACGTCACTTACTTGAAAAGCAATAAAGGGAAGATTGGTTCCATAATTGAGTTTAAAAGTATGGACAATGCCATCCATAGTGATAATTGTAATACTCGTACTTTCGAAATATGGAATTTCACTTTTAATCCTAAGAATAGAAGGAATAACACTCTTTTCGATTCGAATATCTTCTGTTCCCATATCAGCATACTTAATGTCACTATTAAATTTCAGATAGAGCCATTTCGTATCAGAAATTTCCAACGAATCTGTCTTACTTCCTACTAAATTGACAGCAAAAAGAGCCGGGAAATAGAAACAAAAAAATATACATAAATACAATTTCCTATTTTTCATTCGTCTTTATTATTAGTTTATAGTTAGCCGGCAAAGTAACTTTTGTTCTACGAATTGACCCAGTAACAACATTTTTTGCAGCATTAACAATTGCATTGGCTCCGGTACTCACAATTCCTGTAAGTCCGCTAAAATTGACATCCGCAGCAGAAACAGTCTCACTTGAGGCCTCAGTTTTAGCATCATTTACCAAATTGTCCGGAATATAAATTCCTAAGAAACCATCTTGATCATATATTCTCCCTCTGAAAGGATAAATATTGTTTCGGAATGCAATATTTTCAATATCAATATTCACTCTATTCTCGGAAAACGAAGCCATGCCAAAAATGATTGTATTACGCGGAATCATAAAACCATCAACCTCAATCGGGTCTAATATTCTTAACTTAATTTGAGAGGATTCTGTAATATCCTTTTGCTCTCCATGAATCACAGCTCTAACGCTCCCTTGGGGAGTTGTGGAACTACCTGAAACACCCAGAGTTCTGAAGCCATTTTTATTTTTAGTTATCTTTACATCTTTCTCATTTTCTGTAGGTTCATCTTCTGTCGAAGAAGATGTTTGTAATGGTTCATTCACAACCTTCTTGCCATAATACAACTCCTGTAACCTGCGTTCTCTTTCTGCAATTTCTGCTTGCATTTTTGCCTCCCAATCCTCCGAAGTCTCATTCTTTGCAGTTCTTATAGCACTTCCACTTTCCCCTCTTCGAGGAACCCTTTGAGCAATTTGTTTCCTATTGGGAATAATCGGATCTTCCGAAGAACCAACAACCACTTCTTTTAAGGTCTCAAATAGACTTTCGTTAATAGTTGTATCCAAAACATCCATCTCATTCTCCGCATCCTCTTCTAAAAACAGAAACGAATTATTTACCTCTTCCAACTCCTTCTCTTGTTTCAGTAGATGAGTAGCCTGCCTGAAAGCCTCTAACCTATCATTCGGAATTTCGTCCACCATTACATCAGGCAAAGTATCAAGATTTAATGCAACTTCTTCAACCGAATAATTCGCTTGTGCTCCTCCACCCAGCATATAGAAAAGAGACAAAAAGCCAACAAAGAAAAAGAGTGTACACCCTTGAACGATAAGCAATTTCCTTTTTAATTTCTCATCAATTTTCATCATTTTTCCGTATATTAAGTGTATCCATCCCATCCACTAACATCAAAAAAGAATCTCTAGAGGCTGAAAAATGGTCGTGAACACGATTAAGTTCACTACTAAGTGCATCTAATTGATCTTGAGAAATCGTCTGATTATCTCCTGTCGATAAGTTTTCCCACCCCTCAGATGTACGCACAATTTTTATCACAGACTTAGTTGCAAAACCCAGAATCAATAAAGAACAAAGAAGAATAACGTATGTTTTTCTTTCAACAACCGGAATTTTGTTTAAATACTCCGACAATTTTTCTTTTAAATCATTCATAAAATAGAGAATATATTATCGTTGAACACTTTTAATTTCAGTCATATCATTCACCTGCCAATTATTAATAATAAAACCATGCGGATTATTGTCTGAACGGGGAGAATTGACCAATTCACAAGAAGTAATAAGTCTGTAATAAGAGATAGAAGATCTTCTCATGATAGAACTCACCGCATAAGTCTTAGCCGTATAAGGATATACATCCATATTCAGGCAAATTGAATCGATGCGAATTTCATTAATGATTCCTGCACCAATCATTTTTTGGTAATAGCCACTTTCCTGACGAGTTTTATAAAATTCAAGGGCAGAATTATCAGCCAAGAACAGAGCCTGTTTCACGTTATCTTCGATAGCAGCACCATCAGGAGCTAAAGTAAAGAATAACTCATGAAACCATTTAAGGTGAGCTTTGGCCTCAGCCGGTTTATTCATATAAACATCCTGCGAAAGAGCCAACATCAAAGATTTCCCATTATCTAAAACGTAAACTTTTTCTCTCTGTTTTTCAGCAAATTGATAGGATTGAAATATCGCATAAGCCGACACTCCCAAAGAGAGAAGAGTAATTCCAATCAAATAGAATCGAGAGAGCGCAAATGCCCCTTGAATATTTCTCAAACTTTTTAACATTGTTGCACATTTTTGGGTAAGACCTCTTGTTTAATTTGAGGTTGAAAAATAACCTTTCCACCCTTCGCTTTTCTAAAGAACTTCAGCACATTTGAAGGCAAACCGGAACTTGAGGCACCACCAATCATTTTTGCCGCAGCAGCTGACCCAGCAATAGTAATTCCCCCCATAAGACCTTCCATCGTACCAGCACTAACTACGTAAGAAGCAATATTCGGAATCATCAAGTATAAGACGATAAAAGCAATTAAGAAAATAATGTATGATATAGTTATAGACATCAAAGCAGAATCTACACTTGACGTAGAGTCTGTCAATGCTGTAATTGCTTCTTTATAATAATCAATATGAGTGCTTATCAACAATACATTCAACTTATTAATAATCACATCCATGATATTTGCGATAGGAATAAATAAACAAACATTAATATATTTCCCCACCCAAGAGACCCAATTCCCTTTAAAAGCAGGCAAGACAGACATAGCAAAAGCAAAAGGACCCAAAACAATTAAAATAATTCGGAAAGCATAACTCACCACTCTGAGAGTCAACTTTATAGCACCAAAAATAATTGAAGCAAAGTATTCCAATGACTCCAGAAAAAGATTAATGCAATTATCCAATAAATGTTCAAAAAAAGTTGTCACAGAACTCACTTTAAAAATATTGCTCCAAAAGGTTGTTCCTTCTTGTTCCAAAGCAGCCTCTTTTTCTCTAAACTCAGCTCTTACATCCACCAGCTTTTCTTTCTCTTTCATCAATTCCTTTCTATCTAATGCCAAATTCTCTGTATAAGCATTTATAGGCGACAAAATACCATCAACAAGATTATATACCAATGAGAAGTTCATAATAACAATTCCGATAATGAAAGGACGAATAAGCACCGAAAAATCAATCGGACTCCCTTTTACCCAGGTTTTCATTAATAAATTTCCCAAATAAACAAGAGCAAACATACCACACAGAAAAAAACACAATTCTGTTAATCCTGAAAGTTTTTCCAAGCATCCATTAAATAGATTCTCAGCAAACTTGTTAGAAAACAAAGAGGAAAGGTTAATAGTAGATTCGTTATTCATACTTTAAAAATTTATAAAAGAAAACAGAAAATCTTCTCTATTCGTAGAAACATAAGGAGACAAATACCTAAGATAAATATCATTCATTTCATCCGAAGTCATTTCCATCTCCCTCTTCAATGTTCTAAGTTCTTGAAGACGCTCAAAATCAGATAATGTCACGCCTTTATCTGCATTCTTATCAGAAACAACTGCAGTTGCTTTTTTTGAAATTTCATTGATGTTATCGCAACAGTTAATCATTTCAGCAATACACATAAATTTTTCATCGTTGCTAAGGAGGTCTGACTTAAAAATTGCATTTTGCATAGATTTAAAATTTCGCACAATATTCTCCCCTTCAGAAATAATATCCACCACCTCTTGAGCACTCTTCACGAAAGAGGAAACAATTTCGATATTTTGCTGTAATTTTCGGCTCTGATCTAATGCTTTTCTAGCAAGATCAATCTGTTCGATAAACTTATATTTCTGCTCAATTTGTTCTGTCATTTCTTCGGTAGCCAACACAAACCGCTGAGCCACAGATGCTGGATCAGAAATAACCATAGCTCCTTGCGCATACGTATTTAAATGCAAAATAATCGCCAAACAAAAAGAATAAAGTAATTTTTTCATGATTTAAATTGTTTAATATAACAAGGAATAGCTTTCAAAATACTATTCCCATTTTCTCTCATAAGATTGTGCAATCTTCCTTTTTCTTCTTTATCAGTTGTAAAGGTACAATACTCCTCATCACTAACTTCCACACCATAAACAGCACAAAAATTTCTCAGTGAAATAAAGACCTCTTTGTAACGAGAACGAGAAGTAAAATTCAGATTATTGTTTACAGAAAACAGGATGTTTTGCTCTTTTTTCGATAGGGACAAAATTTCTTGAATGATTGACACCTTTTCCTTAAAATCTCTCAAGTCTAATAAGATTTTACAATGAGACTGAGTAATCATAATATCTTTAATAAATTTATTCCCTACCAAGTCATCAGGTTCTTGAGTAACGATAGCGATTTCACCAAAATGTTTTCTTGCCGTTCTATAAAGATAACCGATAAAAGTTGCCATACCCTCTTTGGCAATAGCTTGCCAAGCCTCTTCAATTAACATCAATTTTCGCTGATCCGATGGCAAACGTCTTATCTTATCCATAAAAGTAGCCATGATGATTAAAGTTACAATAGGGAAAAGAGTTTTATTATCTTTAATGTTATCTAGCTCAAAAACAATAAATCTTTTCTCAAGCAAATTCAGCTCCTCCTTTGAATTCAATAAATGCCCAAACATTCCTCCGGATTCAAAAGGTTTTAAAACTTGTATCAAATCGTCCACATCAAAATTCTCGACTCTTACGCACAGCTCATTTTGGATATATGGTTTAAAGGTTGATATAAGATAGTGATAAAAAGTATCAAAACAAGGAGTGATAGAACGATCATCGCAAACAGCATCAATGTAATTATAAATTGCCACTTTGATATGAGTGGACTCAGTATTACTTAATCCCATATCGCCCTTCCATAAAGTTTTTATAAGAGAGAGCAACTGTTCTTTTTTCTCCTCCGAGTACTCATAATTTTTCTCATAGAAGGGATTAAAAGATAGTGGTTTATCCTCAGTATAAGTAAAATATAAACCATCATCGGAATTCGTTTCTTCATTGATCAAATGACAAAGACCTTGATAAGAATCACCCACATCGACTAAAACGACATGACAACCCTGTTCCCAATATTGCCTTACTAAATTGTTCGTGAAGAAAGATTTTCCCGAACCAGATGGACCAATAATCACCTTGTTACGATTGTCAATCCACCCCATTTTTTTAGGATAATCATCTAAATCAATTCTCACCGGTACTCCTGCCAATCTATCAGTTAAATAGATTCCAAAATCAGAACTACCTACCATGTTCTTATAATTAGTGTCAAAGTTTAGAAAGCAACAAGCTTGCTCCAAAAAAGTCAAGAAAGTTAATTCTTTCGGATATTGAGACGCCGCTCCCGGTATACCTCCCCAAAAGACTTGAGGAACTATTTTTTCTGTTTTTGTTTTAGTACAGCAGTTAATTTTAGACATTGCAGCCTCAACCAGAGCATTCTTATCCAACAACTTATTCCAATTCTTATCCCAAGTAATTACATTAAAGGCACATTTTACAGCTCTTTTTTGCCCTTCATATGCTTCATCCAAAAACTCCATATTACGCTGCAAATTCAAACTATTCGCTCTAGATGCATTAGAAAAAGCCTGTTGTAATTTTCCTTTTTGGCGAATCGAATCAAGAATTTTTTTGTCATCGTCCAAAAAATAATATTGATTGAAGATATGCTCGCAGTTCAAAGACAATCCTAAATCCGCTGTAAAACTTTGCGGTACATGAAAATTGGGAGGACTTGACAATTTGGAATTATTTGAACAACTGCAAACAAAAGATGGAACTGCATCTAAATCTGCGATTGAATGACAAGATACATAATTATCTCCGATCATAAGACATCCATCCTCAACATGTAGATCGCTCAAAACAGTCCCTCCGGAAAATTTTAGATTTAAATATTGCTCAATAATTCCTAATTGCAAATCATCTCCCAAAAGTTCACTATCTTCTATCCGTCTTACATAGATACCATTATCCGACAAAATCTGTATAAACCGAGAAACAGCTTGAGTGAAATCATTCAACCTATTTTCATCCATTTGTTCTTTCGGTATTAACCGATTTCGACATAAAGAAGACAAAACAGATGTAGTCTCCATATTCGCTTTACAAGAAAGGGTGATGAAAAGAAAAGAGCGATGAGATAGAAAAGATCTTCCCTGAAAATGAGAAGCATAAGCTGAACTTAAAAACGAGTCTCCTCTTTGTTGTAAATCTACTTTTGAGTATGTATAAATATCCTGTTTATGTATTATTGTATAATTGGGAAAATCTCTCATTCCAGATACAAAACAATTGTGCAAAGTTTTGTATCTATCAACATCAGAAGTGAACGACTCGATTAAAGTCAATTCTAAACAAATAGTTACATCAGAAGACTTTGAAATAAGAAATCCCCCATCCAACTTCCATAATGGGAAAACCTTCTCTATCAAATTACTCTTTATATTAAAATTCATCTCCTTTTCTAATTATCAATGAACGAACACGCCTGTCATTCTGAATTCTTTGATGAAGTTTTCTAGCTCCTCGCTCCATCAGTAAGCCGGTTTCTCCATACTTTCCATTTAGATAATAGGCAGCTCCAACACATCCAATCACCACAATTGCTACCACAATTATCGAGATTTCAAATGGAAGAAATAGACCTAAGATAAAGTAGAGTAAAACTCCAATTACAATCCCCCCTAAGGCTATAAAAACATAAATGGTTTGTAAACCTTTAAATTCAAATGATCGTCCTACCCCCTTGTTAATGGGATACTCCATTTAAGCAAAAAAGAAATTTTTTACAACCATAGAAACAACGCAAGCAATAACAAGTCCGCCGACCCAACCTCCGATTTTTTTAGCTGAGTCATTATCTCCATTAAACATTTTATAGGCCACAACAGCACCGCCTACCAATGCAAATAAACCACAAACAGACATAAACAAAGTTAATGCCGGTGAAACCATCTTGTCCAATTGAGTATTGGCTGCTTTTAACGCCTCTGAGGCTTGTTTTTGAGAAAATGCCTCACAAACTACAAACAAAAAACAAACTAAATTTAATAATCTTTTTTTCATATTTAAACTATTAATTATTTACTACTTCCTCATCAAGACTAACTTTTTCATTAGACTCAACTCCGGATAACGATTTTTTCTTTCTTAATTTATTGATTGAATCCTTTTCGCCCGACATGCAACAAACACAGATTGACATCATAATATCCAAACACAAGCAAACAATAACATCAACGAACAGGAAATCCAACCAAGCGATTTCTGACAATCCAAACATTGTTTTTATAATTTTAAACGTTCTCTCTTGAACCATTATCAACACCACAAAATATTCATCAGAATACAAACAAAAACTCTCTCATGTACATGTAGTTATTTATCACTACAAAAGTAGTACAAAATTTCAATCTTACAAAATTTTTTCATAATTATTTTTACTTTTGTTTTTATTTTTTCTGTTTGTATTGTTATATTTATTGATTTCTTTCATATATTTATTATTTTCTTTAATAATACATCATATTTAAAAGATTAAATATTTTAACTGAATGAATAACTCTTCTTTATGGTTGCTCCCATAAATGCTTGAAATCACTTACAGAAGCAACCTAAAATCACAAAGTCTAATTATAAACCTTCACCAATTTAAACCAATATTCACCTACTTCTAACACGTAATTTCCACTGCACAAATATTCTAAATGAAGCTCCAAAGAGGATTCTCCTTCTCCCTCAATAAGTTTTCGTCCTACCTCATCGTATAAAGTGTAACGGAATCGTTTCTCTGGATAATGAACTTTTATCCAAGAGTCAAAAAGTGAGGGATAAACTACCGGTTCTGAAATCTGATGCTGCTCTATCCACTCCTCTACTTCCACTTCATTTTCAAAAAATCCTGCTCCATTTTCACCACTTCGTACACTCTCCCATGGAATGTAAAGTGCTGAAGAGCGAACAGTATCTTTACAGCCAAATTCAGAAATTGCATACATTGTCACAGTATATCTTCCTCCATTATAAAAATAGGAAAGAGGAGAATCTTTATACGAATAGAGTCCCTTTGCACTTAAGTCTATGTCACTCTCCTCTTCGTAATCTTTTGAGTCAATTAAAAGCCACCCAATGGATTGTAGTTTCTGTTCTGTTGTATTAAAGAACTGAACCAAAGCTCCTTGTTCAATCTCTACATTATCTGCCGATGCATTATAACGAATCTCATTATTTTGCGTCAATACAGAGAATTCAAAATCGGCTTCGAATAATTCAAAATCTAATGAATATGTAATTGCTGATGTAATTCCCGTTTTTTCAGATACTCTTTCGATTGTCAACTCTATAGGTTGTGTGACATTTTTTAAGGTCAAAACAAAATCTCCCTTTGGCCTGATTAACTCTCCTTCTGTGTATTTTTTTAAGTGAAGATAGATTTCATCATACCCTTCAACTCGATAGGCATAATCACCTGAACATGTAGGCTGATCTGAATAATTTAAGTAATCCCCAATTCTTATTTGACATTCGTCTCCAAGACATAGCGCTTTTTGAACGAGTTGAATATGTTTTTCAAGAATAGGAGGAACATCATTTAACGTAATTAGTTTGAATCCTTCTGAATATTCTATACTACATTGATTTTCAACAACTAATCTATAGTATCTCACTTGAAAACTATCTTTAACAGAAATAGTCAACACGGTATCAACTTCAATTTTAATTGGGAATGAAAGCGTCTCCCAACTAACATTATCTTCACTATACTGCCAATAGGCTTTTGTTGCATTAACAATATTTGAACTCAAAGTGATAGATAAATCAGGTGTTTTTTGAGCATAGCACTCAGAAAATTCCAATCCTTTTTCTTGGAAATAGGAGGAATCTTGAAGTAGAACAATTGTTCCTACCTGTGGCTCTTCTTGTAAAGAGACCTCCACTTCATTACTATAAAGAATATATTCACCGGAACGTGTAATGCGTCTATACCACGTTTTTACATCTATAACTTGAGGCTTATACTCCTTAGCAGTTGCCCCCTCAATGTTTACATATTCCGGTCGAGAAAAGTACTCATTTCGGTATTGCCATTGATAGGTGTACTCTCCTACTCCGCCTTCTACATCCGTAACAACAAAACTTGGCATCTCCTCGCCTTTGCAAACTTTAATTGCTTTGTCGCTGTGAATTCTTCCTCCTCTCAGCGGAACGATTCTATAATTTGAGTAACAGTCTCCTCTTTTTTGAATTTTCAATAAAGAATCTTTGTACAAACTTGCCGAATAAGGTAATTTTTGAGATCCGTACAATAACAAAGGTAATTCTCCATCTCCAACAAACTCATACTCTGTCTCAATCTCTTTACTACGCGTATATAGAACAACGGAATCCTGCTCATCAGTTAGTTGTGTGACAATTTCCATTGATAATTCTGTTACATAATCTACTTCTACCAATGGTTGAGCTACAAATGACAAGACATTACTCCACAACGTATCACATCCATTTGAAACACTTCTTTTAAGATAAAGAGTATCCTCGATGGCTATATAAATATCTTTCTCATTTTGCAATAAGATTTGAGTCCATGAATTGTTATCACTTGAACGATACCATGAAAAATAGATATGCTCTACATCTTCAGAAACAGAAGGGAATTCTCCATCAACATGAACAATTGTTTGACTACATGGAGAGGGTTCATCGCAAGAGATTGAATTACGGGAATCATTCAGAGAGAGTGCAGTATGTGCCTCAATTTTCAAAGGCTCGCTTTCACAACGATTTCCTAATGAATCGAGAGCCACCAAAAGCAAATCATATTGCTTGCTATCCTCCGCAAACCCATCCAATGTAACGGCATGTTTTGACGATCCAAAGATTCCACAGATTTTTTCTTCATCATAAATTTCGATAACAACCGACTGAAAACCGGCAGCCTGATATAGGGAAAAAATTGAGTCAAAATCTGATGGTTCTATCGAGATATTGAAATTTCTATTTTTACACTTATAGTCAGACAAAACAAAGAGATTAGGATTCTCCAAGAGAAGTTCTTTTTTCACCTCGACCTTAATCACATTGGATGTGTCACTTGCACAAATGTCATTAACAATCCGTCTATAATAGACATCCGATTTTACGTTAAGGACTTCTAAATGTTCATCTAAACTGAAACTTTCAAAATCTACATTGTTGTATGAATATTGCCACTCGAAATTCTTTTCGCCATTTCCTCCATGGACATCACCTCCATCTACCCTTAAATAAGAGTTGAAACACAAAGGCTGTTCTGGTTGCAAAATAGTTTCTTGAGCTAATTTTGGCAATGAGTCCACATCAAAATAGGTAATCGGAGAAGGGCAACCCGATATATTTGATTCAGCACGAACGCCGTATGATGTTACCTCTGCCACATCTGTTATGCGCTTAATCTCCATAGAATCTGCAACAACAGAAGCCCATTTCATATTCCCATCTTGGTCGAGCATATACCATGAGTGAGTATAATCTCCCGTATTATGAACACGCACTAAAACCTCGTTTGTATCACAACTCTCGTTGTCCTGATATATACTTGGAGCCTTCGGTTCTTCCCAAATCTTTATTTTTAGCACATTACTAATTACCTCACCACAACCATTATTTCCATCTCTGTACATTGCTCTAAAGAATAGATTATTGACCTTACTAAAATCCAACATTAGAATGGATTGTGAACGAAGCAACAAATTCAAGTCTATCTCAGTTCCATAACGTGTATAATTCTGTAAATCAACAAATTCTATTCCATCTAAGGAGTACTGCCACTTATATTGATAACCAATTCCATCCATGCCACAAATACCTCCAACCGGTGTTGTTGAAGATAACGTAGGGAAAGAATCTGTGGTACAAAATGCATCTTTAGGAGAAGGATAAGAGATTGTTCCCGGCAAGAAATCATCATAGAAACGAAGAGTAATTGTATCTGAAAAAGAGACTCTTCCGCATTCATTAGTTGCCTTTCGTCTGAACATGTAACTGCTAACATCATGGGAGGCCAGTGAATTTATCTTTTCGGAAGAGAGGTCTAAATCAGTTGCCATTGGTATATCTTTCCATTGTTTCCCAAGAGCATCTGTTGCCACTTGCCATTGATAAACGAAGCTCCTTTCCTGACCAAAACTTGGTGAAATCATCATTCCGGAAGCCTCTTTAACATTTACTATTCCCTTAAAACTGTCTGCTCTACACAACAATGTCTCTCCAACGTAGGCCAATTTCCCACCCTCACTTTTAGAGTAAAGAGGAAGGTTAATCGCTATGCTCTGAGACATGCAACTCTTCTCCGAATCATAACGTGTTAAGAAGATTTCTGTCGGAGTCTTGTCTGATATGATTGTTCCGTATGAATATCCCCCTTTAGACAAAGTATCTGTCAAAGATGAATTCCCAAACCAATAACAATCATATAACAGATCTCCATACCTGACAACAAGACTATCTCCATACTCAAATCCCTGCGTTATCTTTTCCCCTTCAGGAGTTACGGCAAAGCAACTAATTTCAGAAGAATCAGCCACCCTGTTTGACAAGGCAACACGAACATAATCCGAATAGGTGGTAGAACAACCATCTGAAAACGCAAATTGGACATAATAATTTGATGATAAATCTTGCATCATCCAAGCACCAATTGCATCATTTTCCAACCGACTTTTCTCATCAACAATCCACCCGCCTTGAGAAATTTTATTACTTGGCAAATATTCTACCCAAGTAGAAAAATGCGCAGAATATCTATCATACTGTTTTGGCCCATAATAGCCTGATTCCCAAAATTTATACAAAGAATCTGAAATATGAACTTTGACCTTTGCAGATTCACCAAAACAGAAATTATTCCCATCTTCCATCAATAACTCACCTGCCAGACTTTCACCTTCCCACATTTTTGATTCCACCAAAGAGAGAGTTGGAACAACATACAATGACAAAGTATCAGAACTAACTGCACGAGATTCCATCACTCCGTTATTATTAACATTAAAACGAGTGATTCGATAGAAAGAGACCTTTTTTTCTAATGTTCCACCCAACGAACTGTTGGTAAAAAGAGTTTGTTCCAATTTACACTTATCCAAGTCGATATCAAAAGTATAAACCCCCAAACTTTTATTGCTTTCATTAGAATCGTTTACCCTATAATACCACTCATAGGTGTGCCCACTCAAGGAGTCTTCTATTCCATCAGAAGAGATTTTTCCGGCAGATTGTCCACTGCAAATCCAATAATTTGAATCCGAATTATCAAAATTATCAAAAGTCAAATGCCCACCATCAACCATATAAGTAGATATTAAAATTGTATCCCTATTAGATGAAATACATCCATTCTTTGCCAGCGACGCCACATAATAGACCGTTGGAGAATTCATAATGGAAGGTGTGACAAAATTTTCTGTCCACTCTGTTGTGTCACAAGGAATATTATTTGCATCATACCATATATAACTGTAATTCTGAGATTTACCCCACATATTTGCACTAGCACCATTAGCTATATAAGGGGTATATCCTAAATCACTTGAAGAAATTTTCACCTCTTCATTCACCCTAACCATCAACTCTTGTTTAGATAATAATTCTGTTTTACAATTTCTGTCGGAAATGCGTCTTCGAATCTTTCCACCGGAAAACATCGGATACCTCTTGTTGAAGTTTTGAGATTCAGCCATAGTAATATCCTTCCAACCCTCCAATTCTCCATTTGAATTAAGCGAATTAACTTGCCACTGATAGCTATATTCTCCACTACCTCCGGAAGCAGGTTTACCAATAACCACTCCTAATTCTTCTCCATAACACAACTCCAATTCTCCCCAAACATCAATTCCACCATCACGCAGAGGCGCAAACACCTCTTTGCGAAGTGTATTGGTTAAATAAGGAGCCCCCCTATACTCTCCAACAGATTTCACCAAGGCATAAAATTCTGTTGACGATGTAAGATGTGAAAGACGTAGTTGTGCCGTAGCTCCTAAAATCCCATAACTAATTGTGCTGCCTTCGTAATGGAACAAAGCTGTATCAATACTCAACGTATCCAACAAAACAAAACCACCCATATTATCGGATTTATAATACCATTCAACCTCATAATGTCCATCTCCTCCTACAATCGAATTTAAACTGAAAGTGAATGAGTTATCATCAGCCTTACAGATCGGAGAAGAGTTATTAAGGAAGAGAGGATCTGCTGTCAATTTGGCAAATGCATTAAAAGATAATTCAATCGTATCTGACAAACAATTTCCCTTCCCATTCGTTTGTTTGTAAACATAAACAGAATTTTCTCCAACAAAAGGTCCGTTGATGACCACCGGATTCCCTTCCAGCCAATCTTCACGCAACTCAGAATCTTTTGTCCAATAATAGGTGCTATTATAGTCGTTTCTGACCGTCAATCGAATGGAAGCCAATCCACTTGCATTATCATATATCACTCCATTAGAAACCATAATCTCTTCCGGATTTAAGCGAACGCCCTCATTGTATTTAAGCCAAATGTTATTTTCAGAAAAAAACTCTTCCCCACTACATTTATCTGTGATACCTAACCTAAACATAGTACTTGAACTATAGTTATCCAGATCTATTGTACACTCGGCCGATTTCGTACCAACGGTAGTTCCTTCAACCGTTACTTTCTCCCAATCATTGCCTCCTGCCACCATTTGATACCATTGATACGTTGCTACATTGTCTGTTGCAACCCCATCAACTTTCATTGTTAACTCTCCTTCTGCCCCTTTGCAGACATAAAGAATCGTCTTCTCACCACCATCAGCAAAATAGATTGTTCCTACTTTTACTCGATCTTTTCCAGTTACCTCAAAAATATTGCTGCTAACCGAAACTTTCCTACCCTCTACTTCGTAAGTCAATTTTGCATAATAACGGTCTGTAATCCCCGGATTTGCGCTAACAGTAATCGTCTCACCATCTCCAACATTAGCCCACTGATTTTGAGCATTACCTCTGTACCAAACATACGAAACATGCTCCATATTCAAAGGTTGATTGTTGTAATGAGGCAGTGAAGATAGAGCTAAGGATACTTCCTCTCCGGCACAAACCGTAGTAGGTAAGAGACCCGACAAATCAGATTCAACAATCGGCATCCCATCGAACCCATCACTAAGAGGTATGGCTATTGCGCTACTCGAAGAACAACGTTTACTAGTACTAAAACGAGTGATCGGAACTGTAGCAAGATGGTTGACAAAATCTGCACTTCCCACTTGAATATTCAATGTCCCATCAAAAATAGTAGGAACACCATCAACCAATAATGAATCACCTAACTTTAATTCATCACCACTTGGCCCCGGATGAATCATCAATAAAACATCTTTTAATTTCCCTCCGGAAATATCCCCTTCATCCACAAACGCAGGTTCGGAAGTAATGCTAAAAGTCAGATCTTTTTCTACCTCTATATAAGCTGTTTCCGTTACATTATATGCCATCGAATGAAGACAAATATTATCAGAAACTGTCACCTTTACTTCTTGCGTTCCGGCATCGGAAAGAGCCTCAAGGTGCAACCTGTTACTCAAAGAATCTTCGTTAGAAATTTGCGTTCCTCCAATACTCCATTTATAACGATAATCACCACTTCCACCATGAGCTTTAACTACAAAATCCACCTCTTCGCCATAACAGACAGCTGCTTTAGAAAGAGACAACTCAACTTGCTCAACTTCACCCAAAGTCTTGATGAAAACTGTATCCAATACTCTTCTACAATTATTGATATCCGAAGAGGTTCTTACCACCCTATACAATTGCTCTGGCATATTGAAATAGTTACCGGAACTCACCAACGAAGAGAAGTTTTTGTTGATATTAGCACCATTATTGATATTCCAAACATACGAAATAGAAGGATTCTCTTCTTGAGGAATTTCATCTATAATCGTTAGAGGAGAAGCCGCACACACAAAGAAAGTATCGTCCACAACTCTACTTCCTGCACTATTCTGCATTTCAATAGTTAATTTGCTGTGCAATAACGGATTATCCATCTCCGAATTTTCAATTCTAAATTCTTTTTCCTGCATACAACCCACATCAGATTTTACAAAAATCGAATATGACTTTGACCCCTTTTCCGGGAGCAAAATATTGTTGCAACTAACACCAAGCACAGTATCTATTTGATTTTGATTGTCACCTATGAAGACATAACCATAATTGCTCTCTTTATACTTAGGCGAATTGATATGAATAGAAGCTCGCTCACCTCTCACCATACAATCGCCATAGACCACAGAAAGGTCTTTCAATAAATCATCGTACGGCCTCACTAAAATCGAATTGGACGAGTATATCTTTTCTCCGCAATAATCTAAATAAGACTTAACCAAAATGGTATCTGTCACCATAAAATTTGACAAATCAAGTTGAGAAAATTCTATTGTATCACTTGCGCTATTGATATAAATATAATTAGGATGTAAATCAAGAATACCTTGCACCTTTAAAATAGAGTCATTTTCAAATGAGACCGATAATTCGAGATTACTACCATAACAAACATTCAGACTCTCTTTCTGTTCCGAATTAACTCTAACCTCGAAATTAGGAATAGAGCGAGGAGCAATTTTCAAAACATTACTCACTCCTGAAATATAACTTTCAGTGTCGTTAATATCAATATGAGAATAGCACTTTCTTCGAATAAAATAGGAGGTATGCATAGGTTTGTTCCATGCACCCTCTTTCAGACTTTCAGAAACTACAAATTTACCATCAACCGTTTGCATATTCATCCATGTTTGATTATCATTTGAATATTGCCATTGGTAACTATATGTTCCCTCTGCTCCATATCCACCAAGAACCTCAGAACCAACAATATAAGGTGAAGCATCGGTACTACATAAATATTGAATAGAATCTGCGTCATTAGGGACATTCTGACTAAATGAAATAATATTGTTATACAGACTTCCTTTATACGAAATAGATAAATAAATAGGACTACTTTCACAATTAGTAGTATTTTTATTATCCACTTTTACTATTTTTATTCCTCTGGAGTTGTTCTCTTTAAACCACTTTCTGTCCTTGATAGAAGAGGAAATTAAATGCCCATTCGCACCAATAGGTTTCCCGTTATCCCAAATATAAGCTCCCTCTGCATCTTTCTGGTCTGTAAGGTAATAGATATAAAACCTCATATTAGGTTCGTTGTCCTCAATAAAGAGTGTAAAATTCCCCTGCGAAGAGACCTTTAATTCCTCACTCAAACCAGATGTAGCATTAGTGATTGTTGCCCCCATAACAGATATATCTTGCTTAGAAAACGAAGGTAAAGGATTAACTATAATCGACTTATCAATCGTTACGGAATTATTGCAACCATCTTTCACCTCTATAGAAATGGATTTAGCATCCAACAACTCTTCATAGAACGGAAGGGATAGTTCCGAAGTCACAAAATCACCATTCAGACTTGCAATATTTGACTTCACAGTATAAAGAAAATGGTTAGGGTTATCATTTTTTAAAGAACTATAGACCGCACCACTTTCCGGATGGAACTCCAACTTTAACAAATCATCATAAATCATTCCCGAACATGTAGGACTAAAGTCGGGAGATGAGAAGAGTTCCTTTTTCAATGAAGAATAGCGAGTCACATTCACCGTCTTATTTGCAGCGGTAGAATAGACTTTAATTCCACCAAAATTATTCATGACCGCGTATTGTCTAAAACAGTAAACTATGTCTTCCTGTATCAAAGACTTTGGAATACACAATTTAGGCGAAGAGACATCATTACCTGTGATTTCAATAATTTTGCGAGGATTTTTGACCTATAGGTCAATTTGCAGGCTACGACATGGCCATATCCCCGATAAACACAGGTGATGTGGCCATTTCAAATCTTTGAAATGCAAAATTTACTTTTGAAAATGCTCAATAGGCCATTTTGCAGGCTGACACTTGC
>JAGBVI010000127.1 GCA_017630395.1 Paludibacteraceae bacterium | reverse complement strand
TTTGGGAACTGTCTCTATTCCAACATGATGCAGTTTCCTGACCTCGATAGCCATAGATGTCTCTATCTCGCGCAATGAATCGAAACGCATTATCACCGCACACAGCATAGTCGCCAAGTGTGTGAAGCCGTCAAAACTCTTCACATACCGTTCTCCACCATGTTTTCTGCTGATTTCAACAATTTTATCGCGGTCAAGCGATTTTATTAACTGTCCATATATCGGCTGTCCGAAAAAAATGCTATTTTTGCTCATGGTTATTTGGTTGTTTTGCAAATACAAAAATAACCTAAAAGGGCTGAAACCTTTTATGGAATCAGCCCTAATTTTTTTTCTTTTTTAAACTTTTAGCGGACTGTAATAAAACAAAATATAATTTAACAAAAAATGTATAAGTATTCTTTTTACAGTACAACATAGATATGTTTTTCTTGCAAAACATAGGTGATTTTGCAAAGCGCACAGCTACTTTAAGTAGTTTGATGTAAACAATGAATGGAAATTGCCTAAAATGGAGAAGCCCCTCAAGCATGCTCTCTTTCGATGCTTCTGAGTGGTTTGTTGTTGTTAACTTGTTCGCCTAAAGTTTGTTAGTAAATAAATCCTTTTAAGGTTGCAGCGGTTTTGCATTCAAATCCAAATACTCAGTGTTGCAAAATAAACAATCTCCTATTTCTCATTTTTACAATTTATTGCTTAACTTTCTGAAAAATCAATAATTTATCTTCTAATTATTTCCGTTTCTGTCGCATATAGTGGAAAATTGCTCATCCAAGACTGCTTGCGGTAGGAAGACATTGATAGGCGTACGCCGTGCAAAGATGGGTTGCGCTCTATGAAACATTTCAGACTTTTGGCTTGCAAATTCTCTTCAGCTTTTACCTCTATGGGAATAATCTCGTCATTGTTTTGTACTAAAAAGTCGATTTCGCCTTGTGAGTTTTCTGCTGACCAATAAAAGATTTTATTACATTTGTTTAGTCGCAATTGTTGAAATACGTATTGTTCGGTCAGTGCGCCTTTGTAATCGGTAAAAATGGAGTTTTTGTTAAGCAAGGCAGACGGCGGCAGTTCGCACATGGCACCGAGCAGACCAACATCCAATAAGAATAGCTTGAATGCAGAGAAATCTTCGTAAGCGGAAAGCGGAAGCAACCCCTTTTTCGTTCTATTCACTTTATACACAAGTCCGGCATCTTTCAGCCACTCTATGGCAAGTTCAAAACTCTTTGCGCGAGCCCCCTCTTTCAAAAGTCCGAAAATAAATTTTTTATTCTCTTTGGAAAGTTGTCCGCAAATGCTGTTCCATACCATTCTCAGACGAGGTACCTCAGCTATTGGGACGTGCTTTGAAAAGTCTTTGTCGTATGCGTCAAGAATGTTTTTTTGAATATCTCTCACCGTCTGCATGTCGCCATCTTCTGCGAAAGATTTGACCGCCTCCGGCATTCCTCCCACAAAGAAGTACTGTCGCAGCATCCCTTGCAAATCAGCTTCAAAAGAGGACAACAGCTCCCATTGTTTGTTTTTTATAGCTTCGACGAATGCCCCTTTCCCTATTGCGTTTAGAAATTCCCAAAAGGAGAGCGGATAAATAGATAGAAAATCAACCTTCCCGACAGGAAAGCTGTCGTTCTGACGAGTGGCAACACCCAATAGTGAACCTGCTGCGATAATTGGAAATTCAGGGGCATTTTCATAAAAATATTTTAGTGCAGTTATGCCTCGCTTCACCTCCTGTATCTCATCAAATAGTAACAGAGTCTCTTTGTCGGGCATAATGCCGGTAGCAAGCTGAATTTCAAACAAAATGCGCTGGATGTCAAAATCCTTCTCAAACAATCCGCTTAGTCTAGAGTCGTTTTCAAAGTTGATGTAAACGCACTTCTCAAAAGCTTCTTTGCCAAAAGTTTTCATCAGCCAAGTTTTTCCAACTTGTCTTGCTCCTTGTAGAATGAGGGGTTTCCGTCCCTTCTTCTCTTTCCATTCATATAGTTGATGTATTACCTCTCTTTTCATCTATTTGTTTTTGGGCAAATTTAGATAATTATTTTGATAAAACATAAAAGTCCGACTAAAAAGTGTATAATAATAACAAAAAGTCCGACTAAAAAGTGTATGACAAGAGCAAAAAGTCCGACTAAAAAATGTAATGCAAATCGTTATTATACTAAATTTTAAACTATTAGCCAATATATCTTCTATAAATTGGTTGAGATGATTTTGAAGTGCATTTATACTTTCGGTGGGTTCTATAATTCATTTATAAAATTCTTGAAATTTCTTTGATTATTTTCCATGGCAAAAGAGAAAATCAGAGTGAAGTGTAAGAGTGACTGACAATATAGTTGACTCTACAATCTTTCAAAAAATCTCCAATTCATCCAACTTTTTCTGTAAAATTGATTGATTATTTAACAAATTTCTTATCTTTGTCGGAAAGTGATGAAAAACATGGTAAGTAATACAGAACCTAAAATTCGAGTTGGTATTATGTCGGGGCTGAACATTGAGTTTAGTCTTGGCGATGGTTATTTGTTGAATGGTGAGGTTTTGAAAGCCGGTGAATATAAGGTTTCTCTCCAAAATGGGGAGATTGAATTTCTGACTCGCAGGTATGATTCACTCTTGTTTTTACCATCACAACCAACTTCTTGTTTTACCCTAAAGAATGTGATAATTGGGAAGGAGTTTCATTGGGAACGAGAGGAAAATCAAGTTTTTCGTGGGGGAATTCAATTCATTGTTGAGGAGGATCGTATTACAGCTATTAATCTCATCGAGGCTGAATTGTATTTGACCAGTGTAATCTCGTCCGAAATGCGTTCTACCTCCTCTATGGAGTTGCTAAAGGCTCATGCTGTAATATCGAGGAGTTGGCTCATGGCTCAATTAAAAGAAGAAAGAACGGAAGAAAACAACTTGTCCGAAACTCTTATTGAAACAACAGAAAAAAGGATTCGTTGGTATGACCATCACGACCATAAGAACTTTGATGTTTGTGCGGACGACCATTGTCAACGTTATCAAGGTATCACAAGAGAGAGTACATCAACAGTGGCAGAAGCTATTCGTCAAACCCGAGGTGAAGTGTTGATGTATGATGGGGAAATTTGTGATGCCAGATTCTCAAAGTCGTGCGGAGGTGCGACGGAGTTGTTTGAAAATTGTTGGGAAGAGAGAAATGTCCCCTATTTAGAGAGTTTCTCAGACTCAAAAAGTGGGCAACTCCCCGACCTGACTCAAGAGGATGAAGCCGAAAAGTGGATTTTGAGTCAGCCCGATGCTTTTTGTGCCACCACAGACAAGCATGTGTTAAGTCAGGTGTTGAATGGTTACGACCAAGAGACAACCGATTTTTATCGTTGGGAGGTTACCTATAACCAGAAAGAGTTGTCGGACTTGATACGAAAAAAGAGTGGAATTGATTTTGGGGAGATAATCGACCTTATTCCGTTTCGTAGAGGGAGCTCCGGGCGATTGGTTGAGTTGAAGATTGTGGGAAGCAAGACAACACTTATTATCGGGAAAGAGTTGGAGATTCGCAAAACGTTATCAGAGTCTCACCTCTATAGTTCCGCTTTCATTATAAAAAAAGAGGGTGAAGAAGGAGGTATTCCGGCTCGATTTAGGTTATTTGGAGCAGGTTGGGGACATGGCGTTGGACTATGTCAGATTGGTGCAGCTATGATGGCGGAAAAAGGATATAGCTACAAGGAAATTTTAGAACACTATTATAGGCATACTCAATTAAAAAAACTATACAATTAAAACGAACAAAACTATGAACACAAAAGAAATAAATATAGAGATAAAGAAAAGACTTGAAGTTGATAGTAAAGTTCTTGACCAATTGATGGACTCGTTGTCTGTTATTATTAAAAATGAGATCTTGGAAGGAAATTCTATAGCCTTGCAAGGATTTGGAACATTTGAATTACGGAAAAAGAGTGAGCGTATTTCGGTTAATCCTACCACAAAACAGAGAATGCTTGTACCCCCAAAACAGACATTATCATTCAAGCCAAGTTCTATTTTAAAAGAGAAATTCAATCAAGAGAATTAAGGTTCTACGCTAATTTGATAAGGAGGTAGATTATGAATATAAAATTGACATTACAAGAAATAATTGATAAGTTGTCGGAACAATCCGGTCAATCCAAAAAAATATCAGAAAATTTTCTTCGCATCTTGATTGATGTAATTGAAGAGGGTTTAAAAAAAGATGGTATAGCCAAAGTAAAAGGCTTGGGAACATTTAAAATTATCTCTATCGAGCAGAGAAAGAGTGTGAATGTGCAAGATGGTTCAGAATATATTATTCCAGCCCACAATAAGATTTCGTTCACGCCGGAAAAAACTATAAAAGAGGAGATAAACAGACCCTATTCTCATCTTGAAACCTATACCCTCTCCGACGACGCTCCTGTGATGGTAACACCGGACGATGAAGACGATGATAACTTAATAGAAACAAGTAATGACGATAAGGAGGAAAACAGTTCTGTTGAAGAGTTTATCCCGTCAATCGAAGAAGAGAGTAAAGAAATTAAAAATTCAACAGCGGCTGAAGAAAAAATAGAATCTTCATCTGAAAATATTTTAGAGAAAGAGGAAAATAAGTTGGGTGTAGAGACAAAAGAATCTACCCAAATAGTAGAAGAGATTTTTCATGAAGAAAAAACATTTATAAAAGAAACAATTAACAATAATATCATGGAAGAGAAAAAAGATAACATTGAATTGGCAGAAGAGATAAATAATGACGTCACTGATGAAGCAAATGAAATGTCAACAAATGAAAAAGAACTGAAAGAAGAGGTTATAGAAGAAGCAAATAACGAGTCAATGTTAACAGATGAAGAAAAGATAGCTGAAGAACCTATTGCAAAAGAAATAGAGCAAAAAACGAGTTCTTCCACAGAAGAAGAGATCGTGGAAGAGGATGAAAAACCAAAGAATAAAACTTCAAAATTCATCTTTATTTTACTATTACTTGCTTTATTAGCAGCAGTTGCATATTTTGCATTAAATCATTTCAATTTATTGGGAGATAACGCACAAGATGAGATGAATAATTCTCTTCCGCCACAAGAGTTGGTAGAGAACGAATCTCCTGAATCAGTGGCAGAAACAACAGAAGATGACGAAGAGTTATTCTTTGCTGAAGAGGGTGTTGAAGGTGACATTATGGATGTTGAAGAACTTCAGAACCCAGAAGAGAGTACAGAGGCAGAATTTGAAGAGAGTGTTTCAGAAGAGCCTATTGTAGAAGATGCAGCAGAAACAAAAACATTTGATAGCGAGTTGGTTAATTTTATGAATGAGAACTATCCCGGCATGAATTTCCCATCCTCTTGTCCTGTAAAGAATGAGGTTACAATGACTAACGGAAACAGACTAACATTGGTTTCTCTTAAAAACTTAGGACATAAGAATTTTTGGGTATATATCTACTATTTTAACAGAGATATTATTTCCAACCCCAACAATGTTCCGATTGGGGCAAAAATTAAAATTCCTGATTTAAATCCATCGATTACCAATCCGGATTCAGAAGAATGCATGTCAGCAGTTAGTAATATCAATCAAAAGTTGATCAACAAATAATAGTTAATGTAAGATGAGCAAAACAATGCTTTAGGTTGTTATAAGTAAGATTTTAAAACAAAGTAAAATCATTTAATAGATATTAACTAACATCCAAAAGAGTAAACAAGTATCTTTGCATTTAATAAAATTAGAAAAAATTAGAAAAATATAAAAGAGATGAATCAGACAATTAACTTAAGAGAATTAGACGAAAGAATTAAAGAGCAAAGTTCTTTTGTAGATAGTTTGATTATGGGAATGGATTCTACCATTGTCGGACAAAAACACTTAGTAAAATCATTATTAATTGGTTTATTAGCAGATGGACATGTTTTGTTAGAAGGAGTTCCCGGATTAGCAAAGACATTAGCTATAAAGACTTTAGGAGAGTTGATAGATGCCAAATATAATCGTGTTCAGTTTACACCGGACCTATTACCGGCTGACGTAATCGGAACATTGATATATAGTCAAAAAACAGAGGAGTTTAATATTAAGAAAGGTCCAATATTTGCTAATTTGGTGTTAGCAGATGAGATCAACAGAGCACCAGCAAAAGTACAAAGTGCTTTGTTAGAGGCGATGCAAGAACGTCAAGTCACTATTGGAGAAGAGACATTCAAACTCCCTACTCCTTTCTTGGTGCTTGCTACGCAAAACCCAATTGAACAAGAAGGAACATATCCACTTCCGGAAGCTCAAGTGGACCGTTTCATGTTGAAGGTAAATATCACTTATCCAAAACCTGAAGAAGAAAAATTGATTATCCGTCAAAATATTCAACGAGAAAAGAAAGAGATTAAGCCAATTTTAAAGCCTGAAGATATCATTGAGGCAAGAAAAGTGGTTCAACAAGTGTATCTAGACGAGAATATTGAAAAATATATAGTTGATATTGTACATGCAACTCGTTTCCCTGAATTATGTGGATTAGAGCATTTGAAAGATATGATCTCTTTTGGTGGTTCTCCACGTGCCTCTATCAACTTGGCATTGGCAGCAAAAGCATACGCATTTATCGAAGGAAAAGGGTATGTTGTTCCTGAACATGTTCGTGCCATCGCAATGGATGTGTTGAGACATCGTATCGGATTGAGCTACGAAGCAGAAGCTAACAATATGACAACAGAGGAGATTATTAATGAAATCTTGAATTCTGTTGAAGTGCCATAATCTTGATACAGATTGAAGTTGTTGAATTAAGAGTTACTGTTTTCTCTAGTAAGACTTTGAGGCTTTACTTTGCTTAATATAATTGATTGATGTTATTCCTATTATTTTAAGTTGTTTATTTCCAAGTTGATAAGTCAAAAAAAAGAGGAAAAGATGCATCCTGAAAATTTCGGCAATTTCGTTAGTGTGCTTCTAAAAATTTAAGGTAATTATCAAGATATTTATATTCTTGATAATTCAATTAAGACGATTAGCCAAATTGTCGTAGTAGATTAAATTAGAAACAAGAAAATGAAATAGCTTCAAAGTATCTGATAAAGAATTTTGGATAAAAAGAAGATTAAGTTTCATTTGTGAAGTTGCCTTAATAAAAAAGATTGATAGAAGTATTTGTTTTAATATAAACATTGATAAAAAAAAATCGAATTTCGACGAAAGAATATCTACTAAAAAGGTGCGATTTCAGATAGGTCGAAATTGGGTCATAATCTGTTAAGGATGAAAGATACAAGCGAAATATTAAAAAAAGTTCGGAAAATAGAAATAAAAACGAAAGGTCTCTCCCATCATATATTTGCAGGAGAATATCACACTGCATTTAAAGGGCGAGGAATGACATTTTCCGAAGTGCGCGAATATCAGTTTGGCGATGATGTAAGAAGCATTGATTGGAATGTAACAGCTCGTTTCAACAAGCCTTACATAAAGGTGTTTGAAGAAGAGCGTGAAATGACAATGATTTTGTTGATAGATGTGTCAGCTAGTGGTAATTTTGGAACGATCTCTCAAACTAAAAGAGAGTTGGTTACTATGATTGCAGCAACTATTGCCTTTTCTGCAATACAAAATAATGACAAAATCGGCGTTATCTTTTTTTCTGATCAAATAGAAAAATTTATTCCTCCGCAAAAAGGGAAAAAACATGTGTTGTACATTATTCGTGAAATGTTGGGAATTGAACCTCAAAGTACCAAAACCAATATTGAGGGAGCATTACAATATATGACAAATGCAATAAAAAAACGTAGTACTGCATTTATTATATCAGATTTTATTGATAAGGATTTCTCCAAATCGTTGTTGATTGCCAATAGAAAACATGATATGGTTGGCTTACAAGTATATGATAAGAGAGAAGCTGAACTACCGTCAGTTGGATTGATAAAGGTGAAAGATGCGGAGTCTGGAGAGGATATGTGGATTGATACTTCTGACAAAAAATTGCGTATGGCGTATGGTCAAAATTGGAAGGAAAAACAAGAGCGATTGAAACAAACTTTTAATCAATGTGGCGTTAACTATGAATCGATAGCTACTGACGAAGATTTCGTCAAAGCATTGATGAATCTTTTCAGACGTCGTGCATAAGGATTAGAACATAGGAGTGGTTGTTTTATTGTTCATAATTTGACATTCGAAAGAGATGATTCAATAAAAGCCCACTTCATAACGCAAAAAACTTAGTAACAATGAGTTATAAAAGAATTACAGGGATAATAATTATGTTCTTTGCCATAGTATCGACAAGTTATTCGCAAGCAATAACAGTGTCGGCGACATTGGATTCGAGCATAATGAAGATTGGAGAACAGAGAAAAATTGCTTTGGAGGTAAAACAACCACATAGTGCGGTTGTTTATTTCCCTACTATCAATGGAAATGATACATTGGCGCAAGGGATTGAAATTTTAAAAATTACTCCTCAGGATACATTAAAATCGAATGATGGATTGACTATCAAGCAAGAGTATTTCATAACCTCTTTTGATACAGGTCATTATGAGTTACCTCCATTTGTATTCAAAAGTAAAACACAAAGTTATTCGACCGAACAGTTATATTTGGATGTTATCACATACGACGAAGATTTGACCAATGCTCAATTGACAGGTATGGCAGAAAACTATGATCCTCCTTTTAATTGGGTTCGTTTTTTGTTGTATTTATCCATTGTATTAGGAATTATTGGATTAGGTGTTCTTATTTACTACATCTATAAAGTTGTTCAAGAAATGAAAAACAATCAAATTGAAGAAGAGATTATTGTGGATAATCGTCTTCCTCATGAAATTGCTTTAGAAGAGTTGGAAAAAATTAAGTCAGACAAATTATGGCAAAAAGGTGAAGTTAAAGTTTATTACACAGAATTAACAGATACATTGCGAGACTATTTCACCAAAAGATTTAATATTCCGGCAATGGAAATGACTTCGTCAGAGATTATTCGCGCTCTAAAGTATGAGCACGATGCAGTTGACGCAATAGAAAGAGTCAGAGAAATATTTGACATTTCAGATATGGTGAAGTTTGCAAAAATGGAACCATCTCAAGATGATAATGAAATGAGTATAGTAAATGCATTTTTCATTGTCAATAAGACGAAAAAAGAAGAGGTTGTTCTACCAGAAGAAGGACAACCGGAAGAAACAAGTAACACAGAAATACAAAAACAGAAGCAATGATTTTTGAAAATCCATCTTATCTATATTTTCTGCTTCTTCTCATTCCTATTGCAGCATGGTATATATGGAAAAGGAAGAAGTACACGGCAAATTTGCAAGTATCTTCAACAGAAACTTTTATGAAGGTACCAAAGAGTTACAAATATTATTTATTGCATTTGCCGTTTGTATTAAGATTAGTCGTTTTGGCTCTTCTTATTGTGGTTTTAGCTCGTCCTCAGACCGTGAATAATTGGTCTGACAAGGATGTAGAGGGTATAGATATTGTCATGACGCTGGATATCTCCGGAAGTATGATTGCAGAGGACTTAAAACCCAATCGTTTAGAAGCGGCAAAAGCAGTAGGAACAGAGTTCTTGTCTAGTAGGCCCAATGATAATATCGGTTTAGTAATCTTTGCCGGAGAAAGTTATACACTTTGTCCATTGACGACCGATAAGAAAACATTAGTTAACTTAATGGGAACAATAAAAGATGGAATGATGGATGAAGATGGGACTGCCATCGGAATGGGATTAGCGAATGCTGTCAATCGCTTAAAAGATAGTCAAGCAAAATCGAAAGTTATTATTCTTTTGACTGATGGTACCAATAATCGAGGAGAAATCGATCCTATGACTGCTTCTGAATTAGCAAAAGCTTATGGTATAAGGGTTTATACTATTGGAGTTGGAACAAAAGGAGAAGCTCCCTACCCTGTTCAAACTATTTTTGGAATACAAAAACAGATGGTTCCGGTGGAGATTGATGAGGAGACTTTGGAGGCTATCGCAGAAAAAACAGGAGGACATTACTTCCGTGCTACCAACAATAATTCGTTGAAAGCAATCTACAATGATATTGACAAAATGGAAAAAACAAAGATTAAGGTAACGGAACACACCTCTAAAAACGAAGAGTATCTTCCGTATGCTATAGCTGCAATCTTGTTATTACTTTTGGAGATATTACTAAGAAATACAATTTTACGACATATTCCATAATTAAAAGAGAAACGATATGTTATTTAGATTTGCAAATCCAGAATATTTATATTTTCTACTCATCATTCCTATATTGGTGGGTTGGTATATTTATACGCGAATAAACAGAAAGAGACAATTAAAGCAATTTGGGGATATTAAATTGCTAAAAGAGTTGATGCCGGGAGTTTCTAATTCTCGTCAGATTATCAAATTTTCACTGATGCTTTTGGCATTTACGTTATGTATATTTATAGTGGCACGACCTCAAATGGGTTCAAAATTGGAATATGTTAAGAAAAAAGGTGTCGAGGTGATGGTTGTATTGGACATATCCAATTCTATGTTGGCGGAGGATGTTTATCCTAATCGTTTGGAACGAGCAAAGCAGATGCTGACAAAGATGTTGGAGGGTATGAATAATGATAAAGTAGGAGTGATTGTTTTTGCAGGAAGAGCCTTTACTCAACTTCCTATCACGAGTGATTATCAATCGGCAAAAATGTTCATCTCTTCCATTAATACCGACTTGATAGGGCAACAAGGAACAGCTATAGGATCAGCCATTAAAATGGCATGTAACTCCTTTTCGGATAGTGAAAAAACAGGAAAATCAATCATCATTATAACGGATGCTGAAAACCATGAAGACGATGCCAAAGGAGCTGCTAAAGAAGCTGCAGAAAAAGGAATTCAGGTGAATGTGATTGGTATTGGAAAACCAGAAGGATCTCCTATTCCAACTGGCGGGGGAACTTACAAAAAAGATAAGGCAGGAAATGTTGTTATGTCTAAACTAAATGAGTCTGTAGGGCAAGAGATTGCCATGGAAGGAAATGGAATCTATGTGCGTGCAGACAATAGTAATGAAGCAATGCGATATATGCAAAAAGAGTTGGACAAAATAGCAAAAGATGATGTAGAAACAAAAGTATATTCAGAGTACAACGAACAATTCCCTGTTCTTGCATGGATTGCCATTGCACTATTACTCTTGGAGTATTTCTTAATGGAGAAGAAAAACGGATTGTTTAGGAACTTCAAATTATTTGATTAAAGATGGAAAAAAAACAGATAATAATTATATCGGTTGCCGCTACCCTATTGTGCATTGTTTTGGCAATTGTATTGTTGAATAAAAAGGAACTTTCGTTCGAACAAACCAATGACTATATTGAAAAAGGGAATGATTTATTTATGGATAAAGAGTTTGAAAAGTCGCAAATTCCTTATGTTCGTGCAACAACGATAGACTCAACGCATCCAGGGGCGAATTTTAACTACGCTAACGCACAACAAAAGGTAGGTAAAAATGAGTTGTCTAAAAAGCAATATGAAAAAACCCTTCGGAATATTGAGGAAAAGAAAATTAATATGAATGACGAAGGAAAAGCCGAATTGAATACATTAGCTTCGAATGTATATCATAACAAAGGGAATAACGCCATGTCTCAATTAACCTCTTTAGATAGTTTATTGGCAGTTTATGCACAATTAGAAGAGATGGAAAAGGCAGGAACAGCTCCAGCCAATGCCAAAAATCAGATTTATAATTTAATTCAAGACAATTACAAAAAAATTGGAGATCCTATCAAGGATTATAAATCTGCACTACGTTTAGACCCGACAAATGACAGTACAAGATACAACTTAGCTATTGCTCAAAATTATGAGGCTCAATTGGCAAAGATTTTACAACAGATGCCACCTCCGCCAAGTAATAATCAAGACCAAAATGACGAGAAAAAAGATGATAAGAAAGATCAACAAGATCAGCAACAGCAGCAACAGCA
>JAGBVI010000126.1 GCA_017630395.1 Paludibacteraceae bacterium | reverse complement strand
TTTTTTTATATACCAGAAATGGCAGTAATACAATATTGAACCTTTTCTTTAGTTCTACGACGAATACCTACAGTCATTTTTACTTTGCCTATACCAATGAGTTCGTATTCCATTATCATCATGCGCTCAAAAGGTTCCTGATTCTTATTATTTTTCTTTGTTTTACTTATATAAACTTTTTTGGCGCCAACAAGGATGGCATCAAATTGTAATACTGCAAGAGTTGACAAATACGATTTTGTATAATGATAGAATCCATATAAAAGTATTTCAAAAACTTTGGTTGATATCACATAAGTGACAAATTAATTTGGTTTTAGAAACGAATATTGTTTCCATCTACAAAACTACAATCATCACATCCTTTTGTCAAGCATTTGCAAAGGAAATGTTTCGATTTTAACAATTTTTAACATAAAATAGGAGAAATATTAAGAAAAGATGTTAAGAATTTTTAAGGAATCTTTTAATATATTTACTAAAACATTATTTTTGTCACTAAAATAATAATTCTTGAAGGTTAACATAAAACGATCTTATAGATATGAGTAGAAGAGCATTGTATAAAGAGTTTTTGTCTCAATTTCCTGCCGATAAATTGTCAAGCATGACACTGGAAGAATATACTAATTTAGATAAAGAAAATTCTTTCTGTTATTGGATAGAATTTAAGACACTTCAAGCATTGGGATCGATAAGAGGTGGAAGCTCTTATAAATTCGGTATATTTAAATATGGCAAATTGCCAAAACAAGATAATCCCAATTATAAGTGTGATGATGTTTATTCATGGAATAGTACATTGGGGAACACAGCACAAGAGGCATTCGAAAATATTAGAAATCTTATTGTAAGAATAGCAAATTACGCTCGTAAGGCAGAATGGAAAGAAATAGAAAAGATAGAAAATGAAAAAATAATATATCCCATAGTGGTGTGGAAAATAGCTTTCTTATATTCTAACGAGCAACTTTTACCGATTTATAAACAAGATATGCTTGCAAGTCTTGCCATATATTTGGGTAAAATAGATGCTAGTAAATGTACTAGAATAGAACTTCATAATTTTCTAATGGAGAAGAAAGGAGATAAAGATATATATGATTTCTATGAAGAACTTCTTAATATTATAGAAGTAGAAGAATCTAAAGCAAATACAAAAGTATGGTTATTTGCTCCCGGTGAAAATGCCTTTATGTGGGATGAGTGTAAGGAAACACAGACAATGCGACTTGGTTGGGATCCAATTGGCGATCTGTCAGAATATAAAAATCGTGAAGAACTGACAAAAGCTTTACAGATAGCATACGATAAAGAAGATGCATCTTTCAAGAATGATAGTCTTGCATTATGGCAGTTTGTACATGAGATGAGACAAGGAGATATTGTATATGTCAAGAAAGGTATTAACAAGATTATAGGACGTGGAATAGTTGAAGGTGATTACTATTATGATGAAACTCTTTCTACTTATCGTCATGTAAGAGAAATGAGATGGACTCATAATGGAGACTGGGATTATCCAATACACAAATTAGTGCAAAAGACACTTACTGAGATTAGTAAATATCCTGAATTTACAAAGAATCTTAATGATATTATTGTTGAAAATAAAGGTATGTCTATAAAGTCATCTGTAGCACAAACAAAATATTGGTGGTTAGTAGCTTCTCCAGAGCAATGGAAATTTTCAGATATTAATGTTGGAGAAGTAATGACATATACTTTGCTAAATGAGAATGGTAATAAACGTAGAGTTTACCAGAATTTTTTGGATGCCAAAGCTGGTGATATCGTAATAGGATATGCTTCAACTCCAACTTTACAAATAACAGCATTAGGTGAAATAGCACAGGATACAGATGATCAATATCTATATTTCCGTAAAACAGAACAATTGCTAAATCCAATAGATTATTCTATAATCAAAGGATATGAAGAACTTAAAGATATGGAGTGTATGAATGGTGGAGGTAGAGGTAGTCTTTTTAAAGTTACTGGAGAGGAATATCAAATCTTAATGGAAATTATTCGTAAAGAAAACCCATTGTCATCAATCAATTCACTTGTTACATATACTGATGTCGATTTTTTAAATGATGTATATATGTCTTCTTCTGAATTGATTACACTAAAAAATCTGCTAAAAAATAAGAAGAATATTATACTTCAAGGTGCACCTGGTGTAGGAAAGACATATACCGCAGAAAGACTTGCTTATACAATCATGGGGGTAAAAGATAAGCAGAGGATAGAGATGGTACAATTTCATCAGAATTATTCATACGAAGACTTTATCTTGGGATACAAACCTAACAAAGAAGGTGGATTTGAGCTGAAGCCAGGGACATTTTATAAATTTTGTAATAAAGCCTTGAACTCTCCAGATAAGGATTTCTTTTTTATTATAGATGAGATAAATAGAGGAAATTTAAGTAAGATATTCGGAGAGCTACTTATGTTAATCGAAAATACATACCGAGGAAAGGAGATAAAGTTAGCATATACTGATGATAATTTCTTTACAGTTCCAGAAAACCTATACATAATTGGTATGATGAATACAGCAGACCGATCTTTAGCTATGATAGACTATGCTCTTCGTAGACGATTCTGTTTCTTCGAAATGTATCCTGGATTTGCAACTGACGGGTTTAAAAATTATCAATCTTCATTGGCAAATGATAAATTTGATAAAATAATACAGGGTATGCAGGCCTTGAATGAGGTTATTTGTAAAGATGATTCTCTAGGAAATGGTTTTTGTATAGGACATAGTTATTTTTGTAATCAGACGGAGTTTTCTCATGATTGGTTGAAAAATGTAATAGAATATGACATTGCACCTATGCTTAAAGAATATTGGTTTGACGAACCCCAGAAATATAAGTCTCAGATGAGTATTTTAAGAGAATTGTTAAAATGATAGTGAATAAAAATATACCCATAAAGAATGTATATTATATGCTTAGTTATGCTTTCAAGGAATTGAAACATAATAACTACGATTATATAGATGGTGAAAATTTTGACGATATATATGACCTTTTTGCTGAAATTATTTTTAAAGGCGTGTCATATCTGTTAAAACAAGGATTACACAAAGAGTATATTGTCAAGAAAGATACTATTACTACATTAAGAGGGAAATTAGATTTACAAGGAACAATAAATGAAAGACTTGTTAAAAGCAACTGTCTAGCCTGTGAATACGATTATTTGACTATAAACAATGTTAACAATAATATCATAAAAACCACGATTGATATTCTTGTTAATAAACACGATGTAAATACTAAAAGAAAAAGGAATCTTAAGAAATTAATGCTCTATTTTGATGGTGTTGATAAAATAGAACCTTCAATGATAAAGTGGAATTTGTTAAGATATGATAGAAATTCAAGAACTTATCAAATGTTACATAGTCTGTGTTACTTCATTTTACAGCACCAATTATTGTCAACAGAAAAAGGTGATACTAAATTGCCTCAATTCATGGATGAGCATATGAATTTATTATTCCAACGTTTTGTAATGGAATACTATAAGAGACATTTCCCGGAATATAAGGCAGTGGCTAAACAGATTAAATGGAACTTTTGCGATAATGTCATTAGTCATTCGAGTTACCTTCCTATTATGCAATCAGATATAACTATTACACTTGGAGAAAGGACGCTAATAATAGATACAAAATATTATAGTAAAAATTTGCAGGAGCATTTTGACAAATTTATTATCAACTCTCCCAATTTTTATCAAATTCATACATATGTAATGAACGAAGATAAAGGTCATACAGGTAAGGTTGATGGTATGCTATTATATGCGATGACAACGGCAAATGTACAACCCAATGAGTGCTTTACGACTAATGATGGAAATATCTTAATGGTAAGGACTCTAGATTTAAGTCAAGATTTTGAGAATATTAAAAAGGATTTGGATATATTAGTGAATTATATGAGTTGATGATATGTCAATTCATGGACAGAAAAATTACCTGTGATAATCCATAAAATCAGTGAAACCTTCTCCATACCTCCTTCGTACCAGGTCCATACCAACTCCACTAATTCAGTTGATAATTAGAAGTTGAAAGTTGAAAATGGAAAATTGATGTCAGACCGTAACATTGTCGTCAACTTTCACAAAAACAATCGTGAAATAATTTCGGCTAAAGACAAAAGTCTAAAGTCTAAAGATTGTAGAGCTGTTGAACTAAAGGTTCAAAGGTCATAAGCCAATAGTCATGAAATACTATCAAAGAATTTATTTGTTATTTAGCAAACGAATGTCTTTATCCAATTCCTTGATGCTTTCAAGATGAATATGTTCTTTCTCTATTTCTTTGTATCTCATATATTCAGATTCTGCTTTCTCAATTGCTAGTTCGTGAGATATTTTTCCGGGTCCTTCCAGAACATTCCTTTCGTTAAGCTTTAAGATTAAATCCAAACGTTCCTTCCAGTCTTTCATATACATAGGACGATGTGCTAGAGCCTGTGCCTCAGCATAAGCCAAATATTGTTCTACAATCAGTTTTAACGCCTTTAACTCATCTTCTTGAAGATAATTTTTGCCGATAGTGATGTCTTGTTTCTTTACTTTCGAGTCAGTGCTTGTGGATGTAAGTCCCATCATTGGCAAAGAAGCATTAGCTCTATAATAAATCAGTTCGGCTGCGGTTTTCTCGCTGACAGCCCATAACAGTTTGTTTTGAACTTCTTTAAAAAACTGCAATGTCATTTCGTCGGAAGGGTCGTAGTCGATACTTGTTTTGTAAATGTCTTTAATCTGTTGATAGAAAATCTTTTCCTCTATTCTGATTTCGCGAATCTTTTCTACCAACTCTTTGAAA
>JAGBVI010000125.1 GCA_017630395.1 Paludibacteraceae bacterium | reverse complement strand
TGGGTAGGTTCCAATTTCTTCCCCGACCTTGTAGATTCTACACCTTGCAACTCGTTATACGCTTGTTGCATAACAGATAAAGAGTAGGGATTTGGAATTTTCTCTCCCAACCGAATCTCTCCGGATTGAAATTCTTGAAACTGGCTCGGTTGGTCAAATCCTACATCTGGTTCGTCGTCTTCACATGAGAAGAAAGGCATGGCCACTAAAGGCAACATTGCCCAAAACAATCTTTTCTTCATTATTAAACAATCAGAAATTGTTAAAATTTTTCACAAAGGTAAATAAGAAAATTGGAGCGAGCAAGAGGATTTGGACAAATTTTATAATTTTGTGCAGAATTACTTTACTAATTTGAAGCTTCAAGTAATCTGTTTTCCTGAAACCTGAAATGTACGATAGGGCAAATGCGATTCGTCCCAACGACTGCAACCGATACCAATATAAGACCTGTAACCAGCATCAGCATCTAGAAACTTGAATCTTGAAACCTGAAACCTGAAACAAAAAAAGTCGAAGAATTTCTTCTCCGACTTTTGTGGGCCCAACAGGACTTGAACCTGTGACCCCCTGATTATGAGTCAGGTGCTACTAACCAACTGAGCTATGGGCCCTATTTGCAAATGGAAAAATATTCATTACCTTTGCAAAAACTGATGCAAAAGTAGCAATTTTCATTTAAATACAAAACTTTTGAGTAACTTTACTTAAAAAAAAATTAAAAAAATGGAATTTATAGATGAAATTGAGAATTTTTCAAACGATGGTTTAGCACTAACCATTGGTTTTTTTGATGGTGTCCATCTTGGTCATGCCTACTTGGCTGAGCAACTTAACCAAATTGCCAAAGAAGAAAAACTAAAATCAGCATTTCTAACTTTTTGGCCGCACCCGAGGATTGTTCTAAATGAACCTTACAAGCCTAAATTGCTTAATTCTTTGGAAGAAAAAAAGGTCTTAATGGGGAAATTACCTATTGATTATTGTATTCAGACCGATTTTTCAATTGAAATTTCCAACCTTTTGGCTTACGATTTTATGAAAAAACTTCTGAAAGAGAAGTTAAACGTGAAACACCTTCTAATCGGTTACGACCATCGTTTTGGGAAGAATCGCGAAGAGGGGTTTGATGACTATTGCCAATATGGAGAGGAATTAGGCATTAAGGTTACGCAAGCAGATGTCTTTATGAAGGATAATTTCACAATCAGCTCTTCTTTCATCAGAAATTTGCTGAACGTGGGAGACATCAGATTGGCCAACCAATACCTGAATTATACTTACTCCGTCAGTGGAACTGTAATTGAGGGGGAACATTTGGGGAATAAAATGGGATATCCTACCGCCAATGTCTCTTTGGACGAAAAAAACAAATGCCTTCCGCAGTGTGGTGCATACGCTGTAAAAGCAATAGTTAGAGGAACTTCTCGCAATGGGATGGCATACGTTGGCACTCGTCCTTCTGTAACCAAGGATAACGAAGAAATTGGAATTGAAGTAAATATTTTTGACTTCTGTGAAGATATTTATGGGGAGAAAATATCGGTAGAGTTTTTGGAAAGAATAAGAGCTCAAAAACGTTTTGCTGATATTACAGAACTAAAGGAGGCTATCGCTTCTGACGAGAAAAAGGTTAAGGACTTTTTTTCAAAGGATGTATAAGTAATTCGTAACTTGGAGGGAGAAAAATGTTTACTTTCTTCTATTTCGAGGATGATACTCTGTAATCTCATCTCTTAAATAGTGGATGGAAAGATGGGTATAAATTTCGGTGGTCAAAACCGATTTATGTCCTAACATTTCTTGAATCGCGCGTAAATTGGCTCCTCCTTCCAATAGATGTGTCGCAAAGGAGTGACGGAAAGTATGCGGGCTCACACTCTTTTTTACTCCAGCTTGCTCCACCAAGTTTTTCACGATAGTAAAAACCATAACGCGGGTCAACTTCTTTCCTCGCCTGTTGAGAAAGAGGTAATCTTCGTGACCACGCTGTATTGGTAACTCTGAACGATGTGGCAACCACAACAAAATATTTGAAATGGCTTGCGGCGAAAGGGGTACCAATCGTTGCTTATTGCCTTTCCCAATAACAACCAAATACTTTTCTTCAAAATAGATGTTAGATAATAATAGCTCTGTCAACTCTGAAACACGCAAACCGCAACTATACAACGTCTCTATAATGGCCTTATTCCTAACTCCTAACGGATCGGAAATATCTGCCTGAGCAAGTATTAAATTTATCTCATCAAGATTTAATACTTCCGGTAAATGCTGACTCAACTTAGGGAGTTCAAGTAACTCTGTGGGGTCATCTGCTACTAACTTTTCAAGAAGTAAATAATGATAAAAGGACTTTAATCCGGAGATAATTCTTGCTTGCGAACGAGAAGATATACCTAAATCGGAAAGTTCAACCAAAAAATCAAACAAAACATCATAATCAACCTCCTTGTACGAAATATGAGCCTCAGAGAGATAAGACAACAATTTTGCCAAATCTTCCATATAGCTGGAAATCGTATTGGAAGAGAAAGAACGCTCCAAACTTAGATAAATTTGGTAATTGGCAATAACGGGATCATCTAAAAAAGTCTCTATCTTCATACCTTAAAGAGAATCAAAATAAGATCTATAAGCGCATCACCCTTTGGGCAAATTGATAAGTGCCTCTATCGCCAAACGATAAGAATCCATGCCAAATCCAACTATTACGCCATGACAGGCGGATGATAAAAAGGAGTGATGACGATAGGTTTCCCTCTTATGAACGTTAGAAATATGAACTTCTATAACGGGAGCAGGAATGGCTCTAATCGCATCTGCAATGGCCAAAGAGGTGTGGGTATAGGCTCCTGCATTTAGTACGATTCCATCGCAGGAAAATCCTTGTTCGTGAAGCTTATTTATCAACTCTCCTTCCACATTGGATTGATAATAAGTGAAATTTATATCGGGATAGCGTTGTTGTAATGTGGAAAAATAGGATTCAAAGGATTCGGCACCATAAATGCCGGGTTCTCTTTTCCCTAACAAGTTTAAGTTAGGACCATTGATAATGAGTATGTTCATAATTGTATAGTTTACATCGATTTTAGTACAAATGTAACACTTTTTATGTTGAGGTAGTCTCTTTTAATTACCTTTTTCTATCTGTATCATGCAAAATTTCTCATCGCATGCGAGCAACAAATTTAGTAGATACTCATACCATCCTCACAAATAAATATGGTTCTAAAAATCAGGAGAAGGTTCCGAAAATGAATTTATGAGTTGGAATTAGAAAATCATTATTTATGGAAGTTCCGTAACAAGAAGGGATATAAGAGATTATCTATCAAACAAAAATTGAACCTCTTTCATATAGAAAAAACGTGATTCTCCTGATTGCAACTTGAGACAGAGTTGTCCATCGTTGGCAACTGAATCTAATACGGCCTCAAAAGTTCCTGTAGCATCCTCATAGAGAGAGCTACATCCTAAACGATAAAGGCGACGATGATAATCAGATCTTAGCTGAAAATAATCTCGTGACATTAGTTGATTATAGCGAAAGCGAAGATGTAATTGTAAATTTTCAAACAGAGTAGATAGAGAGTATTGCTTACCCGTTATTGAGGCAAGCGAAATCGGATTAGGGGCATCTGAAATGAAATGTGTCTGATTCACATTAAGACCTATCCCTACAATAGACGAGGAAATTTTAGATCCTTGAATGGAATTCTCTATTAAAATTCCTGCTATCTTTTTATCTTTATAGTAAATATCGTTAGGCCATTTGATAGTAAATTCAGCAGACGGGATGCATTGATTAAAAAAATCTATCAAAGCCAAAGATGTGAATTGTGATAATAAAAAGAAATCCTTAACAGAAAGAAAATGGGGGTAAAACAGCATGCTAAACAGGAGATTGGCTCCCTTTTCAGATTCCCAATAGACACCCACCTGACCTCGTCCTTCAGTTTGATAATCAGATATAACTACAGAAAACTCCGGGAGCGAATCCGTCAACAATTTGGATAACTCAGTATTGGTGGATGATAACGATTCGTATTTAAATAGAGCAGATGTCATCGAGTTGGTTTAAATTGTAAAACTTTACCACCCTTTTCCACATCCGATGTTACCCACAAGTTTCCACCGATAACTGCACCCTCTCCAATAACAATTCTTCCTAAAATAGTTGCATTGGCATAGATAACAACATTGTCTTCGATAATTGGATGACGGGCAATATTTTTTACCGGATTTCCATCCTTATCCAATTCGAAACTTTTTGCTCCTAAGGTGACTCCTTGATAGAGTTTCACGTGATTTCCTATGATAGTGGTCTCTCCTATTACTACTCCTGTTCCATGGTCAATGGTAAAATAGGATCCGATTGTAGCCCCGGGATGAATGTCTATTCCTGTCTCTGAATGGGCCATCTCACTGATCATTCTTGGCATCAACGGGACACCCAACATCAACAATTCATGAGCGACTCTGTAATTGATTATTGCTCTAAATCCAGGGTAACAGAGAATAATTTCAGAGAAATTCTTCGCAGCAGGGTCTCCAAAATAAGCCGATTCAACATCAGTGCTAAGAATTTTACGCAAAGAGGGTAACTTGGCAATAAATGAATAGGCTATATCTTCTGACAAAGATTTGACTGAAGCTACATCTTTATCTGATGAACAAAAGTGTATTGCTGAAAAGATTTGTGATTTTAATAGGTCAAATAGTTGCTCAGCGGCTACTCCTATATGAAATTTAAGCGTGGACATTTCTATGGTAGATTTCCCATAGAAACCGGGGAATAGTAAAAAACGGAGCAAAGACATAACCTCTTGTAAAGACTCGGACGAAGGATAAACACCCCTCGTCCCGTCTATATCATACAAATTACCAACCGAATTTAAGTCTGATAATTCATTAATAATCTTATCAAAATTTTTTTCCATCTACAAATCAAATGAAGAAAGCAAAGTGAAATATTACTCCCATCATCAAAAAAGAGAAAATTATCTACAGAAATGTTTTGTCACGCACCATGTGTAACCCAACATAATCTCGTGCGAACCATAGTTTTGACGCGAAAATTTGGTCAAGCCCAAAATGTAGGAGTATCCAACATGGAAACCTTTGTAACGGATACCTCCCATC
>JAGBVI010000124.1 GCA_017630395.1 Paludibacteraceae bacterium | reverse complement strand
ACATTGCTGCGTCTCAAAACACCGAATCTCATGAGACGCTGCAATTACATATTGTTTATTTTTATGGTGTAATTGATACGTCCCTACATCCATTCCTAACTCCTAACTAAAAAACTATTTCTCCGAGGTGGAAGTCTGATAATTGAAAATGGAAAACTAACTTTCAGTTTTAACCTTTCAAATTTCAATTAACTATAAACTCTACACTTTATTTGGGCGTTCCGGCTATCGCCGTCGGGCTTTCCGCTATATCTTTTTCCGCTGCGCTCCAAAAGGATGCCGCTCCAATCCCTAACGCATTGGAGGCTACTAACACCCAAACAACAACTACTCACTCCTAACTAATAAGGCGTTGCCTTACTCTATATTTGTTTCGCCCTTTCAGGGCTCAAATCCTCAGTTCCTCAACTCCTAACCAAAATTTGTAGTCTTGTGGTCTTGTAGTCTTGTTGACTTGTTGGCTTGTTGTCTTTCACAAAAAATCATATCGTCACCAAACATTTTTGCGATTTTTTTATTAAATTTGCGGATAGTTATTTAATAAACTTAAGCAATAAAAATTAGACCAATGACCAAGATTTCTATTAGATTTTACAATGACCATGAAGTCAGAGCCCTTTGGGACGAAGATAATTCAAAATGGTGGTTTTCAGTGCTTGATATTATAGGTGCAATCAATAATCAGGATGATTATCAAAAGAACCGCAACTATTGGAAATATCTGAAAACTAAATTAAAAAAAGAAAGTAACAAACTGGTTAGTCTCACTAACCAGTTGAAGTTAGTCGCACCTGACGGCAAAAAACGTTTAACGGATGTAATGGACAGTGATGGTGTAATCCTATTAGCGAAGAACATACCCAATAACAAGGTTAACGATTTTCTCGATTGGTTTTTATACAGCGATAACACCATCGACGGACAAAGCAGAAAGAAAGCTTACACCTTGTTCGAAAGCGGTTTACTCGGCACTTTGGAACCTGGCAGCATCAAATGTCTGCAGCAGATACACGCATATCTATTCGGAGGACTTTATGAGTTTGCGGGGCAGATACGCAGCAAGAACATCAGCAAGGGAGGTTTCACCTTTGCCAACGCCTTACACTTCCCTACCATATTGCGTAGCATAGAGAATATGCCAGAAACAACATTCGATGAGATTGTTGACAAATACATTGAGATGAATGTTGCGCATCCTTTTATGGAAGGCAACGGACGAAGCACCAGAATATGGCTCGACCTGATGTTCAGACGCTCAATGAAGAAATGCGTTGACTGGAGTAAAATTGACAAGAACGATTATCTCAACGCCATGCAGAAAAGCGTTGTTGACCCGACCGAAATCAAACGACTTCTACAATCTGCATTAACAGACAAGATTCACGACCGCGAAACCTTCATGAAAGGAATAGATTATTCATATTATTACGAGCAAGAAGGTTGAACTAAGGCTGTTGGCTTTGGGCTTTTGGCTATTGGCTGTTGAACCAAGAACTAAGAACCTTGGCGACTTGGTGACTTTAAAAAAAACTCAGAAACTCAAAATCTCAAAATCCCTCATACCCTCAGTTCCTCATACCCTTAATTCCTAACTCCTAACTGTATTCGAACTTGGTACGACTGTGGTACGAAGATGGTACGAACTTGATAGGAAGATGGTAGGGAGGAAAATCGTTGAAGAAATTTATATTTTTACGAATTATTTGTGAGAGGATTTTTATTAAATTTGCAAGACTGTCACGTTTTCAACTATCATAAAATATTATTTCTTTTTATTTGCTTTTGATATTAAAGACACTAAACTTGTCGTATATGTCAATGGTCCTCCTAGATTATTCCAGCAATATTCTTGCAACTCTTTTTCCGCACTATTTGTTTTAAACAATTCAAATACTAGATAAATCTTATTAGCATCATTTCGCTCTCTTTTTACATCCACCAAATTTGTACCTACAATCTTGTATTGCGGATAACCTTTTTGTATTAGCTGAGATCTTGTATATATTTTAGGTCCTCTCTTTACAATCTTTATCAAATTCTGCGACTCATTTCCATTATGCAACAAAAGATAACGGGCATTTATCAATTTGTCATCCAATGATATAGATCCTTTACTATCTCCTGCACGCATATTATACATATGATTCTGCAAAATCCAATCTAAATGTTCCTGACTTTTATAATATGCAACTATGACATTTGTCTCATCTGGCAAAAAATCTCGATTCTCATAAACTGGTTCTGGCATATTTTCCATAACCACATTTACATTCTCCTCTTTATATAGAGAATGATAATAATAGGACATCTTTTCTCTTTGCGATGTTCTGTCAAGCATGTGTGCTTTTACTTCTGCAATAAATTGCTTCAGAGAAATGCTATCCTCTTCCCAATGTCCAGGTCTTATACTGAAAGCTCCAAGTCCTGGGACGACTTCGTGAAAACCTTTGATTGATTTATTTTCAGTACCAGGGTATAAAATATATGCTCCGCTTGTTCTGCGAATTGCATCCTTGTAAGCGTGCATTTTCAACAAATCAGCTCTTTTGTATATACCACATTCCTGTTCTTCCTTTTCTATCAACAAATCTTCAGCTTCGCAGTTCGTATTTTCAAGAGTAATCTTGTTCAGTCTATATTTTGCATCAAAGTGTATATGTGTAATAAGGTCTTGCCTCTCAGCTTCGTTTTCATCAATTTCTCCTGGCCAAAGCGACAATGTATAATCTGGTCGCATTGCCATAGTCCAACTTCCTGCTTTGTGTATTGAATCTTTATCATCTGCAACCTTACTAAAAGTACGGTTATAATAAAAAGCAACATTAATCTTTCTTGATAAAGTTTCCTGTTGACCATATACCATACGCGTCTTTCCTTGTATGAGATTCAGATTTATTTTATCTGAGTCAAAACTCACAAGTTGCAATTTATCTTTTGCTTGTATGTCAAAAAATTGGCTAATCAATTCCAACAACTTGAAGAATAGCCAATATTCATAAAGTGTTGCTACATTCTTTTTACCTGCGCTGTACACGTCATCGCCACCATCCCAGTTTAGTTTTGCAGCAAGGTCAAACAACAACCATGATTGCAATATCTCCCTGTAACCCTCTTTTCTTTGAAGTACAGGACTATTCATATTCAGGTGTGTAGGCATTGAAATCTGCCTAAAAAATTGATTCTCCAAGTATATATTCAATAACTCAATTGTAGTTTCTGCTTCTGCTTTTAAACGGCTAGAAGCATTCTTCATTTCTTTGAGATCCCAACAAAACATTGACAAAGAACGGAGAACGAATTTTATAAATTGATTTTCTTGATTGTCTATTGTATCTTTCTTATACTCAACTTCAATTGTGCGTGGTACGCTTGTCAAACATGAAGGTATGCCTCTTCTGTAACTTTCGGATAGGTTTATCCTGTCATTGCTAGAAACAATTTCTCGTATATTTTTTCGTGTAAACCTTTTAACACCATCTATCTTGCGCTGAATATTTGAATCTGTCCACTTCCTTATTGGGTTGGATATTATTTTATGAATTGCTTCGGAAAAAGCATCACTTTCAATCAATGACTTCACAAAAGCGAAGCGCTGATAAAGAGTCTCAGCAGAAGTGTTTGTATCAATCTCAAGTCTTTGTGTTACTGGAGCACCTTGTTGCAGTACAAGGTCGGTATAATATTCAGCAATATCCCCAAGCATTTGCCTATAATCAGTCTCGTAGTCTGATTTTGTGCTTCTTATTTCAATATCAGTCTTTCCAAAAGCCTCATGGGTTACATTGTTGAATACATTTATTGTCTGTGTGCCAACATATATACCAGTGGTTATTCTCCCCTCATTTTTGTGTCTCTCCGATCTATGATGAGTGATTATTTCATTAATGGCTTCAAGCTGATAAGTGCTACCGTCATCACTTGTACACTCATATGTGTATGAACATCCTTCAACCAAATAGAATTTAGGGGCATTTATAGATAACGAATCTTCCTCATACAATTTTGCTGTTGAGGATTCTGGATAAATGTAGAGTTTTACTTCACCACATTTTCCATTTACTAGTATCTCAAGATATGTCTTCTCTTGCAACATTATTGATTATGCTTCGGCGAAACTTGTAAAACCGTTGGCGTAGGCCGATTCGTACATTCTAAAGATCTTATCGGCACTTTCTTTGTATATTGCCTTGTCAATGTTTTCATATACAATCTGCATTGTGTCTTTAATGCTTGGGTCAAAGCATAATCTCCAAAGAGCTTTCAACGCAGGTTCCAGTTTCTTGCGTGAACCGTGTAATTTAGGCAATAACTTTTGAATAATAGCAGCATCTAGAATTTCTTCTTCACTCATTTTTTTATCTGTGTCATCATTCTTATATGCTTGGCTAATGAAACGGAATATTTCAGTAGCAGAACGATAACCAAATTCTGCATTTACATTCTTGAGCTCTGTAAAGAAAGCTTTCAGAGTATCTGTTGTTGATTTTTCGTTATCAAACTCTTTGCAGTTTGCCAATTTAACAAAGTCTGCTCCCATTCCAGCCGCTTTGCTGCAAATGGATAAACAATCAATCTGTTTGACACTGTCAAGAAATGCAGACATTTCGTCTACTGATATTTTAAACTCAATTACATTTGCACGGTCAAGCACCTTTGGCGAGAACATATATGTCGTTTCATCAACGTTTATAGTTCCAATAATAAATAGGTTATCAGGCAACCCGATTCTTTCAGGAACATTACTTTCACAACTTTCACTTTCGTCATTGCACTCCTTCCATAGAGCAATTGCTTCGCGACTTTCCATTGCTGAAAGGAAATCAGCAAAGTAACGCTCCACATAACTCAAGTTCATTTCATCCAATATGAGGAAGAACGGTTTACTTGCATTCTCTGGCTTGTTAGCTTCTATCAATAAATCTAGCACCCCGTTTTCAGGTTTTATGTACTCTCCAGGCTTCAAGGCGTTAGGATATCCAAGTAGCGGTTCGCGGTTTGTCCAGTCTGCGCCAACGCTAACCACACACATCTGTTTTTCTTTGTCTTCAACCAATGCTTTGGAAAAAGCTAGTGCCAGTTGAGTTTTACCAGAGCCTGCCAATCCACTAAGAATAAGGAAACGTTTTGCCATCAATGAAAAGGCAAATCTCTTAATCAGGGAAGGAGAATAAAGTAGCCCTGTTTGGTTGATAAATTCTATGATAGAGTTAATAGAAAATGGGACACTTACTGTAAAAGGTAACACTTCTGCTTTTATATGTGGTTCTTTTTTAGATATTGTTTTATCAATAATTTTTTCCATTTGCGTTATATTTTGGTCTTTAGTTGCAATATATTCTTCATATGCCTCTTTGAATTTATTTATCATGACCAAGCATTTTTCGTTATCGTTTATAGGCCATTCATTTGAGTATATTGCAGAATTTTGGTATTGTTGATTGCTTATTTCAAGTTTATTAGATTCTTTTAAAAGCTCATTGTCAACCTTAATTTTTTTTCTAATTTGATCTCTTTTTGCACTAATCAATTCTGGAGATGTTTTCGTTACTCCCTGTGCCAATGTGATGTAAACTGTCTTTAAATCTTCAGAAAATAGAAAAACAATATAAACACCTTTTTGTGTAGTTTGCGTCTCGTCAGTATGCATTATGGCAATCCATGGACATTGGGTAACTCTACCTTGTCCTACTGAGCTCTTGATCTTATATATGTTTTTTTCAAAAAAACATTCAAGTATTGTCGGAATATCTGTCTTAAAATTAGATGCAAAACTATTGGCAATATTTGATACACCTTTTCCAATTAGTCGTTTATATGTATCTCCGTACCCTTGACAATTTTTCAAAAGATTGTTGAGTTTTCCAATTAGATCAAGATCTTTTGATGTGAGATTGTCAATGGGTGATATATTTTCTTTATTCATAACATTGAGAGGATCTATATAATTTGAAACAAGTACAGCACGAAGTTCTGCTCTTGCATTAGAATCTTTCAGTAATAGTTGTAATTCTGTGTCAATACGTGCGTAAGCAATATTTTTTCTGAGGTTACTTGTCGAATAATTACTTATGTCTGGAACAAGATTTGCCGTTGTAGACACCAACTCCCAAAATGGTTCTGTACGCATGTGATAATATGGGTAATTTATCTTCGGGTCATATATTGAGTTATTTCCCAGATGCAAAGCTACGTTATACTTGAATTGATTTTCTAAAACATCAGAAAGTTGAACGCATGAATCCGTAATGATACCTTGCTCAACAAGGTCAATCACAGATAGCAATAACAATGCTTTATGCGGTGCTGGCTTCTCCTGCATCTTCATTGTATGAAGAGAAGAAAAGCAATTTATATAATAGTTTAAGTCTTTCATCGGAATCTTATAACCCTCATTTCTATTTGTTAATAAAGTCAACTGATTATTTATACAAACTTATCATTTATATAACCTTAGCCATTCGGATTCATTTAATCCAACTCGAGATAATTGTGCACAATAATTATTTACTATTCTTTGAGCGTGCAGGCTTTTTATATTTACAATCCATTTATATCTATCATCATACGAAGATGTAAAGAAAAACGAGCCATCATTCTCTTTCTTAGCTCGTATTAAACCATTACCTTCAGTGGGTTTAAATTTTATTGTCTTGATTTCATATGATTTCTTGTCAGGAAATAATTTTTTCCCATCCTCTACAATGATTGGGTTCTCTCCTGATTGCGACAGAGGAAGAAATAAAAATCTTCGTTCATCTACAATACGTTTGGAATCGCATGCTTGTTGAATGCAAATATAATATTGTCCTGAATCTGAGCAAACAATAGTTCCTAGAGTTAAAATTGGCGAATTTGACAAAGGCTTAAATACATTTTTATGATGTGTAAGTATTGCGAATTGATCATTAGAATTGTTTATATCACAATCATTATAAGTAAACAATTCGGGTACTGATAATTGTATTTTTTTAGCATTACTCTTACTAATATTTAATCCTGCATCTTGTATTTTTTCGTATAAATCTTGTTTTTCAGATATTAATATTTGTTTTAAAATTTCTGGGGTGACATTTATAGTCACTCCGTTACACACGACATTATGCTTTATTATATTGCTGTCTATCCATTTATTAATCCATTCTGTTGTGTCAATATTACATGATTCTATTAATTCCGTAATAGCGTCTCCCAAAATTTGAACTAATAAATCTTTAGCTTCTGTTGCATCTGGAATCATTACCTTATGTCCTAGATATGCTGGGTCTAATACAGGTGAGAATACTCCTAGTATTCTAGAAGTATTATTCCTAATAATGTTTATAGCTTCCAATGCAAAGTTGGAAACTAATCCAGAAGACATTTCAGCAAATGCAGATGTAATTAAATTAGGTAATTCATTATAATGAATAAGAAACTTTTTCAACTCTTCATTATGGTCATACTGTGTTTCTCCGTATTCACCTTTTCCTCTTACAAGCAACTTTAGGTTATTAAATTGCATTGAAAAATTTGTTTCATCAAAAGAATAATCGGGAAACTGCTCTCTAAGAACATCTTTGATTGCCGTAATTGTATCCCCAGTATAGATAATTATTAATTTGAGTTTTCTATTACCATTGTCTTTAAGTTGCTCATTTATAATCTTAAGTGTATATTCTCCTCGTGTATCTTCAACATCTGCATCAGCTTCTGGATTTAGTTCATCTTTAGCATCTGTTTCTAAATCAAGACGCCAATCCAGAATGATAACATCTGCTTTATCAAGAATAGAATAATATTTATCTATATCCGATTCTTTTTTCGGAGCGTAGATAGCACATATCTTCTCTGATTTGGCAAACTCATTTGAAACAACTTGGGCATCAAAAGCATTTCTTTCAACATCCCCTTTATATGCGTTATCATCAATAAATACAACGTTTTGTATAAATCTATTAGCCACATCTTTTGACAACTTGAAAAAATCACTCTCCATATTATTAATTTTGTGGTTTCTGAATCTTAAAAGTAACTGTCGAACCTTCTCTTGGAGGGATAACAGATATTTCATAACCTTCTGCATTTAATACTTCTTTACTTATATTTAGTCCCAAACCTCTTCCGTTAGGCTTCCTTGTAAATTGTAATTCAAACACGCGTTCCCAATCTTGAAGTTTAATCTCTGGACCATTATTCGATATATATATAGCATTCTCGTCTGCGTGCAAACGAATTGTCTTTTGCTGAACATCGCTTTGCTTTAACCAATATATTGCATTGTCAATAATATTAACAAACACAGGATAAAAAGTCGATCTAAATCCATATAACTTACTGCTAGCAAATCCATTGGTATGCTTAAATGCTATTTCATGTCGCTCTAGTCTTGATTTGAAAAGGTCGATCAAGAAGGCTTTGATATCAAGTAAAGAAATATCCTCTCTCCTTCGATTCAAACGCCTGTTTAATGGCGTAAATAGATTGAGATATCCGTCTAGATGTTCAAAATTAATCTTGATATTTTTGTATATTCCCTCCAACTTTTGATCCACATCTGACCATGCTTTTAAGTCTTTTAAACTGTGTCTAATAGAAGTAACTGTACTATGAAATTCATGGTGCAGTATACCAACTGCTAATCCCAACTGACTTAACTCAATATCTGTTTGCAAGCGTTCTCTTAATTCTTCCAGTTCTTCAGATGCAGCATCTGCTATTTGATCATTTGTAATAATTTGACCATCCTCGCTCTTTTCTATATAAAAACTCTCAAACTGACGTATAATGCGCTCCATCACATCAGTATTGCGCATACTGATTGACTCAATTTGATTTTCCATATGCTGGCGTTCCTGAACCAAATCAAAATCTTCTGTTTCGTGAGTAGCCAGATATTTGAATTGGTCCTTGACACTCCTTATCTGCGTATCAAGATCTATAATCAAATCATTTGTTAATTCCTTAATTTTTTGAGATACCCCTGTAATAATGTCTAATGTTTCATTCTTTTTCTTCTTGTTAATAGACATTGCTTCAGTAGATATAAGTTCTACGGCATGCTCCAATCTTTTTCTTTTGCTAATTTCAATGTTTAAACGCTGAGTATACTCTTCAACCAAAGAATCAACTTCAGCAATTGCATCTTTAAACAAGCCTTGCTCAAGCAGCTTAAATTCATTGAGATATGTATCGAAATCAAGCCTTAATGATTTTGAAAGTGCAAAACCTTTAGGACTAGATATTGTTATTGATTTTTTATATTCAACTATTTTTTGTCTAACCTCGTATTCGACATCTATAATTCGCTGACTTGCGTCATCTGGATTTACCATATGTATGACGCTATTGAGTTTATTTCGGAAGTTTGATATAATGTCATTTATGTCATTGTCGAACTTATGCTCAGTAAGTTTCGTAAAAAAAGAATCTAAAGCCTTTGCTAATTTTTCTTTACGTCCTTTAGCCAATTTATCCCTACGTTCCAGTGCTTTATGATATGTATTAAGTTCGTCTTTTTTCTGAATATAAAATTCAGATTGAGGTGTTCCTTTTTTATCATCAAAAAAGTCTGCCGCTAATTGTATGAAGAAATTCTTGAGAATTGCTTGCAGCTGACGATACGCCTTATTTTCAATAAAGCCTTCTCTACCTGCTTTTTCCACTAGCCCAGCATTCTTAATGTTGGTTATATCAATTGCCCCAAACATTCTTCTATAGGAGAAGAAATATGTTGAAGCCCTTTTGGAACGATTTTTCTCTATGTCTAGAAAATCATAATCCGAATCTCCATATGGAAGGACTCGAATATTATCTTTATATATGTACAGACCTCCGAACTTATCCCCTTTTGCTCTGATCATAGCATAATTTTCAACATCTACACGAGAGCTCTTCAATTCTCCTTGAAGATATGCAAGATTGATTTTGAAAGGACCACACTCTGTTTCTCTATAATTATTATCTCTCCAATTTATAATATGGTCATACGATTTCTCTCCGTATATTCGAATAGTACCTTTAAATTGTCCATACTGGTCAAACTCGCCTTGTATATGATGATCCGCCAACTCAAATTCATCTGGTGTAAAGAAATGTTCCTTATCAATAATACTTACAAAAGTACCATCACTAGAACGATAGTCTCTAAATGCAATATCAACTACTGGTTTAGGGTGATTGGGAGTCATTGTATTATGAAAGCCCATTAGCATTTTCTCCATCTTTGTTGCCTCTTCCGAACTTCCATCACCCTCAATATCTGAAATTAGAGTTTCATATACTGGGGAAATGTAAAAATGCGTACCTCCATTGTTTGAAGACATTGGATAACTACGATATAGTTGATAAGATAGCTCGTATGGATTTACATCAAATGATTTTATCTCAGTTCTAATTCTGGCATAGTCACTATGGCAAATAAGTTTTTTATCATATAGAGATGTTAACGATGATATAACCTCATTTGTAATCATATTTATATCTTCGCTATTTGGCAATTCGTCAAACTCCACTACAGGAATAACCACATCTTCCAAATTGATTCCAGGTAACTCAAAGATGCTCCAGTTTATAAATGCAACAACAATCTTAGCATTATCTCCTGTCATTTTAGATTTTGTAACAATCAGAACCTGACCACCAATAGAAGCTATCGCCAATCTACCAATACCTTTTTCTCCCATTATTGCACGTTTGGGCTTAGTCGGATCAACTGGTGGCATTGACAATACGCTACCAGACAGTTTACTTTCTGTTCCAAGAGTTAACCAACGAGTTTCAAACTCCTCTTTAGTCATACCTAGGCCATTATCTCTTAGGACCAAAAGATTGTCATATCTAAAAAAATCAATGTCGAAATTATCAGCATACGCATCATGAGCATTTTTGATAAGCTCATTGATGGCGGTTGGTATACCAGCAATCTGCTGACGACCCAAAAGGTCTAACGCTCTAGCTCTGGTCCTAAATTGTGCCATATTACAAATTTATTATTAAATCTCCTATTCTTCTAGCGTATTCACATGGAACAGCATTACCGATAAGTTTTGCTGTTGCAGCTATACTTTTTGTTTTGAATACATATGTACTAGGGAATGTTTGCAATGTTGCGCCTTCTCGTATAGAGATCGCTCTATCTTCAGTAGGATGACCAAATCGGCCATTTGATAAACTGAAAAACTTAGTTGTAATTGTTGGAGCAGGCTTATTCCACCACATTCTACCAAAAGTGTCTTTAAAGCTAGAATCCTTACCTATAAAACAAGATAATTGCAGTTCAGGATCATTCGCCCAGTCCAATCGGTTTCCTCCATCTGCTTTTGTTTTTTTGATGCGCCTCAAACAAATCTCACTGAGTCCTGCTGCCGTATGATTAAAGTCCGTACTGTCTTTATGACCAGCTTCTATCGGCAAGAAACCATGATTAACTCCAATAAAATCTTTGAGTATGGCAACATCATCATCCGCTTGAGGCAAAGATACATTTACACCTTCTATTCTTGTGGCAATAAGAGAAAATCGTCTTCTACTTTGAGGAACTCCATACTTACATAGGTCAACAACCTTATAATCCATATTACCATATCCTAGTTTTGTTAGCTGTTTAAGGAAGTCTGGTAAAATACTATCCTTGTTGGTCATTATACCTGGAACATTCTCAACCAGGACAAAACCAGGCTTATAATACTCTATGAATCTGGCAAAATTCATAAGGAGATTTTTTGACTTAATAGATTTATCTTTCGTTGTATTAATCACGCTATAATACTGACATGGACTACACCCAACCATTATCAATTTATCATCATTCTTTTCTACCCCTAGGTTCTTTTCAAAATAATTACTTCTAAGTTTCTTTATATCCTTGTGAACGAACACACTTCCTGGATTATTATATTCGTAAGTTTCCTTTGCATTATCATCGAAATCAACTCCAGCAACAACGTCAATTCCCGCTTGACGTAATCCACACGTCATTCCTCCTCCACCACAAAAAAAGTCTATAGCTTTATATTTTGTTTTGCTTTCCATTTCAAACACTTACTAATAAATCTTTGTTATATTTCTTCTTTGCCATATATAAAAAAAATAACGCTTTACAAAGTTAAACATTTTTATTAATTACCAACAGGTTTATAAACAATTTTATAAACAAAATTACAAACAAACCAAGCAAACAACATCTTACCAATTAACCAATAATTAACAAAAAAAATCTAATTTACCATTGAACATCCACTCATTCATTTTGTTTTTACATAAAACAACTAAAACTAATATTATGGAATATTCACCACTTTATCCAAAACTAGACCTAACAGAAATGGGTTTATTAGCTGCTAAGATTTCTCATTCAAACAACGATGCTGAAAAACTTAGAGTCGATAGTTTTTCATTATTATATCATGCATTCCAACTAGACAAGTTGTACGGTTTAAAAAGCATGTACGCTCAAGCACTAAATCGTGTCAATAATGAAATGGGAATGTACGGACGAACCCAACAACTTTGTGAATTAGAAAACCAATATTATTCAGCGATATTATCTTGCCAATATGAGATAAACAAATATGAATCAACTATATCTCATGAAGTATCATCTATCCTTTCTAAATTCCTTTATTAAAATATAAGGAATAAACGATACAATGCTAACGGTTTTTCATAGGACGTATTCACAATGCGTCCTTACAAAGTTTCATAATTTTATCTCACCTCTTCACCTCCACCAAGCTTTCTCCAAAAAATGTGGAAAGCATCGCTAATGTACGAAGCGTGAAGTTGTGCTGCCCGCTCAACCATTTGGTAACTTCACTGGGACGCTTGCCAATGGCTTCTGCAAACTCTTTCTTCGACAAACCTTTTTCCGTTATCAGACTTTCAAGGCGTTCCGCAATAGCAAATGACAGATCCACTTCCGCTTTTATCTCAGCAGAAACATCTGAAAGCATTTCCTTAAAAGCACTATTTATCGTTTTCATATATTAAAAATTTTGTCTGTCTCTATAGTATTTTCCGTTATTACCACAGATCCATCTTTTTCACCATCCTTAAGAAGTTTTTCAAAATTTTGAAGCGTAATCACATATCCTTTTAACACATCATCTTCATTGTATGTTCGAGTTGTCTTCGCACCACCATTACCCAAAATAAGTATCTTATCCGACAATCTCAAACAATAAAGACGAAGTTTTGACTGTATAACAGGCAATGCACAAACCCCATCACTATATTTACCTTCAGGACGGAACAAACGTTCTAATGCTCCTTTATCTGCTATTTTATCTATCAATGCTACAATACGCATCAAATCATTATCGTATTCTACATCATTTTTAAACTTAGCATAGAAACGTTCAAACTCACTCTTATCTTCGGACATAAACTGAATTGTATATAATGTACAATTCTCCCCTTCATTTACCAACAACAATTCCATCTCACTCATAACTTCAAACTTTTTCTCTACAAAGATAATAATAATATTTCACTTATAAGTAAAATTTATATTTTTTTTGAAATATTTTTACGCTTAAAATCTTCCAACCTAACAAGTCTCAAACAAAAGAATCCGCTACCTCTCAGTAACGGATTCTTTTATTATATCAAACGCGATAAATCGCATCCCTACAGTTTTCAACTTTCTATATATGCTTTTCTTTTAACAATCATACTTTTCGAATTAATGTCACATGTGACAGTTTTCAGAAGACATAATTACATATTTTCAATTAAAATCAATCACATAACTAATACTTTTTTTTACAAATATTATTATCAAAATTTCAAACATGTCTAGCCTATAAATTTATTCAATAATTATGAATTATTTAAAAAAAATCATACTCATTACCTTTTAACATTCAAAAAAAAATCCGCTACCTCTCAGTAACGGATTCTTTTATTATATCGGACGCGATAAATCGCATCCCCACTTATTGTCTTATTGTCTTATTGACTTATTGACTTATTCAATATCCCATGTGCTGCCGCTGTTCAATAAGTCGTCAACGCATTTGATGCTTGATTTTGTTGTCTCGTTTTCAATGACGCCGTCCAAACATTGGTTGTATGTTGGAGCTTCAACGTTACGGATAACACCGATTGCTACTGGGAATTCAGGTGGTGCCATGTGAGCCAACATCATGTGGATACCAGTTGTCTTTTCTGTTTCGTCGTGTACCAAGATGTCTGCTTCTGTAACACCGTTTTCACCGATTGTAACAACTTCAAGACGGTTGCCGTTAAGAACGATACCTTTGTCGCGGTTCTTACCGAAAATCAATGGTTTGCCGTGGATACATTTGACTTGCATATCGTCGCGTACTTCCTTAGCTGTGATGTTTTCGTGGATACCGTTTGAGAAAATCATACAATTTTGAAGAACTTCAACAACTGAGAGACCGTCGTGGTTCTTAGCTTGGTGGCAGATGTCTGTGAGTTCTGCTGTGTTGACGTCAACGCCACGAGCGAAGAATTTACCGCCAGCGCCGATTACGAGTTCACCAACGTTGAATGGATCTTCGTATGTTCCTTGTGGAGATGTCTTTGTGACTGTGCCACGGAATGTACATGGTGAGAACTGACCTTTTGTCAAGCCGTAGATACGGTTGTTGAAAAGAAGGAGGTTCATGTCAATGTTACGACGTACGGCGTGGATGAAGTGGTTACCACCGATAGCTGTACAGTCGCCGTCACCTGTGATGACCCATACGGAGAGGTTAGGGTTAGCGAGTTTCACGCCTGTAGCGATAGCTGCTGCACGGCCGTGGATGCTATGGAATCCGTATGTGTTCATATAATATGGGAAGCGTGAAGAACAACCGATACCTGAAACAACGACGATATCTTCTTTTTTCTTTCCTAATTTTGGAAATACGTCTTCAACTGCTTTCAAGATTGCATGGTCGCCACAACCTGGGCACCATTTTACTATTTGATCGCTTACGAAATCTTCTTTTGTAAGATTAACAACCTGATTGTTATTCATATTTTCCATAGTAGTTTCTTATTTTAAAAGGTCATTAAACTTATTTTCTAATTCGGCTGTCAAGAATGGCAAGCCTTGTACCTTATTATATTGTTCGTAGATATGTCCAGGGTGTTTCATGCGTAAGTAGTTAGCAAATTGACCTCTGTTCATTT
>JAGBVI010000017.1 GCA_017630395.1 Paludibacteraceae bacterium | reverse complement strand
AGTTGTTTAAATTTTATTTCGAGCATATTTGAGAGAGATTTTTAAATCTATTTTTAGTCTTCTTTTGCAGAAAATAGTGGACTATTATCAAAAAAGGAGAATAAAAATAGGTTTAAGGTGAGTACTATAAATTCACCGTTTCTAATTAAGAAAACGTAAATCAACGGGCGAACTTTTCGGTAATTTTTGATTTCTTTCGGCAAATTGCTGCTTGTCAGTCGGTCACAGTGCTCGCACTGCTCCTTCCTTTCGCACAGCAATTTACTCGAAATAAATTCAAGAATTCCTCGAAATGAATTTATAGAACTCACCTAAAAGAATCTCAAAGATGCCGAAAATAAGAGAGTGAAACTCTAAATTTTTTTTTTAATAAAATTTAAACAGCTTCTAAAATTCTTTTAAAAAGAGAATTTATTGCAGAATTTATTCTATTTTTGTTTCATAGAATTATTTAAAACGAGGAAAAATGAAAGGAAAATATATTTTTGTTTTGGTTGGTTGCTTGTTTGCGACATCTCTTTGGTCTATTAATGAGGTCGATAAAAAGGGTAGAAAACAGGGCGAGTGGATAAAGAAATATGATAACGGCGTTGTTATGTATAAAGGGGAGTTTAAAGATGATATGCCAATAGGTGAATTTAGACGTTTCTACGAAACAGGGACTCTGCATTCTGTTCAGAATCATAAGGATAATAATCTTTCTGATATTGTTATTTATGAGCAAGATGGAAAAACTATTTCTACCAAGGGTTCGTATATCGGAAAGGTGAAAGATGGACGATGGACCTATTATATCGAGGGAAAAATTTCGTTAGAAGAACAGTTTGAAAATGGAAAGTTAAATGGTCTTTCAAAGGTTTATACAAAGAAAGGTGAGCTGATTGAGGAGATTCCGTATGTGCAAGGAAAGATTGATGGGGTGAAAAGATGTTTTTTGCCGGATGGAAAAAAATATTCTGAGTGTGCTTATAAAGAGGGGGTGGAGCATGGTGATTATAAGCTGTACGAGGGTTTTGATTATCCTGTAATCGAAGGTGTATATGTTCATGGAAAGCGGAATGGTGAGTGGCAGGTTCGTGATGATCGTGGTAAGTTGGTAGAGGTGCTTAAATATGATAATGGTGTGTTGTTGAATGATAAGGAATTGAAAAAGGAGTACTCCAAGAGTTTTGATGAAAATGAGGCGAAGAAGGGTAAATTTATAGAGCCTGATAGAATGTTGGATGCTCAGTAATAGAGTATATGAGGGAGAATCGTCGGGTTTTAGTTGGGATGAGTGGTGGAATTGACAGTTCCATAGTTTGCGTTTTGTTGCAAAAGAGAGGGTTTGAGGTTGTGGGTGTAACTATGCGTATGTGGGATTCTCCGCGTCATTTTAAAGAGGGGAATGTTGAGCCGGATTATATCCTTTCCGCCCGTAGATTGGCGCAACAATTGGGTATTGTGCATCATGTGATAGATGCGAGAGACGTTTTTAAAAACGAGGTGGTTGATTATTTCACTTCTGAATACCTAAATGGTAGAACTCCTAATCCTTGTGTCCGTTGTAATCGTGTGATTAAGTGGGATTTAATGAGTAAGTTGGCGGACGAATTGGATTGTTGGTATTTGGCTACGGGGCATTATGCCAATGTGGTTCGTTTGAATGATAATTACTATATTTCTAAAGGGTGTGATGTAAAAAAAGATCAATCTTATTTTTTGTGGGATGTTGACCCTTCCATTTGGAAACGTGTTTTGTTTCCTTTGGGTGAAATTACAAAAAATGAGACGAGAGATATTGCTAAACAATTGGGATTTGCCGATTTATATACGCAAAAAGAGAGCATGGAAATCTGTTTCGTGGAGTCGGATTATCGTGATTTTTTGAAAATGCATTGTTCTGATCGATTAACTCAAATTGGTCAGGGTGATTATGTAGATCGTGAGGGGAAAAAGTTGGGCTCTCATGAGGGTTATCCTTTTTATACAATTGGTCAGCGCAAGGGGCTTCGCATTGCGCTGGGTGTGCCGGCCTTTGTTTTAAAGATTAATCCGCTGAAGAATACTGTAATGTTGGGCGAACGTTCGGATGTTGAGGCTTCTGAAATGGTGGTGGAGAATTATCGTGTAGTTTCTTTCAAGGACTTTGACGAGCCGGTTTATGTTCAAATTCGTTATCGGTCTGTCGGGATACCTGCTCAAATAACCTTTGTAGATGAAACGCTATTGTTGGTTCGTTTTTTGGAGGTAGCCTCTTCTGTTGCTCCGGGACAATCGGCTGTTTTTTATAAAGAGGGGATTGTTTTAGGAGGAGGAGTTATTGGAAATGATAAATGTTTAAAGAGTGCAAAAAAGCGTTTGAAGAAGTTGCAGGAATCCAACCTTGATTAGTGCTGCAGAATCACTTTAAATAGAAATTTTGTCGGCTATTGCATTTCGTCTGATTGGTGACGAAGTTGGCAATCAATTGAATTATTAAGGCAATGGAGATAAGTAAAAATGTAACAAATAGAATGGAATAGACGAGATGAAATTGAAATTGAAAAAGTAAAAAACCGAACAATGAAAAGGTGTAACCCAGCAAGAACCTGAGAATAGGCGAAAACTTTTGGACGGAATTAATACTTTTAAAAGTGAAGAATTGCATTGATGAAACAGAAATCATTCCCATAAGAAGATTTACGGCTGTTTGTAGTCGCAAGGAGATATTCACCGGGTTGATAGATGCATTATCCAATAGCAGTAAAAACATCAGCCATATAAAAATAAGAGGAGTGAAGGCGAATAAAATGTTTTTTATATCATTAATACATGAGAAGTTTTTCACTCTTATTGTGTTTTTTCTCTTATTATTTTTCTTCTCTATTAACAGAATATGATAGATATTATTAAGAAACATGAACTCCTCCTTCGCTCCGCCGGACAAATTGTGGTCGGGGTGAAGGAGGAGAGCTTTTTTGTGGTAAGCTTGTTTGATTTCTTGTATAGAGGCATTTTCAGAGATGCCTAAATAATCGTAAAATCGTTTAATCATTTTAGTTTATTGAAAGACTCTGGGACAGGAGCCTCAAATCGCATTTTCTTTCCGGATATTGGATGCCATAGGGAAAGAACATGGGCATGTAGTCCTATTCTGTGTATAGGGGAGGTGGTGGAGCCATATTTTTTATCCCCAACAATAGGATGTCCAATACTTTGTAGATGTACGCGAATCTGATTCTTGCGTCCTGTTTCTAATGAAACACGTAAAAGCGTATTTTGTTTGAATCGTTTCTCTACTTTGTAGTGAGTGATGGATTCTAATCCACCATTGTCATAGTCGAATGAATAGACGATTTTGGATTTGGGCTCTTCTACCAACCAAGAGTGAATCGTGTCACTCTCCTTATCGACGCACCCTTCCACCAAGGCGATGTAGATTTTTTCATATACTTGACGATGCCAATTTTGTTGTAATTGCAATTGTACCTCTTTGCTTTTGGCAAATAAAAGTATTCCGGAGGTCTCTCGGTCTATCCGATGTACGATGTAGAGACGATTGTTTTTATTTTGCTTTTTTAGATGATTCAGCAATATTCTAAAGGCTGTGCTCTCTTCATTCTTTTCTGTAGCAACGGATAGCAATCCGGCTCCTTTGTTGACAATGATAATTGCGTCATCTTCGTAGAGAATGGAGAGTTGAGAATGACGAAGTCCATTTGAACTTTGCGTAAAACTGATTCTCACTCTGTCTTGGGGAGATAATTGTGTCTCACCTCGTTTTACAATCTGGTCGTTAACGAATACTTGTCCTTTCTGAAGCAGCCCTTTGATAGATGTTTTACTCATGCTTCCCATTTTTTTGAACAAGAAGTCAAATAGCAAGGAACTCTCGTTAACGAAGAACGACGTTTCCCGATCTTTCTTTCGAGTTTTAAATTGTTGTTTTTTCATTGCCTTCATTTATTGAGGAGACAAAGATACAATAAAGAAATGAAAGAACATACGGATAGGCGAAAGAACTAAGAGATGGCTGTAAATTGGGTCTTGTAATCCTTCACTTGGTTTGTGTCAATGCGAAAATTTTATACCTTTGTATTCCGAATATTTGCACATTATTTGCAAATTGATGGGTGGGGTATTAAGTATGGAAATATTTCCCCGTTATTTCAGTATTAAGTTGAAGTTGAGGTGATTCATAGCAATTACCCTAAGTATAAAATTGAAATTTATGAGAAAAATAAGATGCCCAAAGTGTGATGAGTTTGTTCGTTTTGAAGAGAGTAGGATAGAGCCGGGTCATTCCCTGCTTTTTCATTGTGATAATTGTGGAAAAAATTTTAGTGTAAAATTTAAGTCGAAAGAGGAGAATAAACAAGTAGATTTCCGTTACGGACATATTGTAGTGGTTGAGAATGTTTTCTGTGAAAAACAGATTATTCCGCTTCAATTGGGTGAGAATATGTTTGGACGTCGTTGTTTAGGAACAGAAATCAATGCCCCTATCCAAACCGGTGATATGAGTATGGATAGAAAGCATTGCATTATATCGGTAGTACAGAATAAAGCAGGAGAGTTGGTTCATTCTGTAACTGATTATGACAGCCTTGTAGGGACTTTTGTAATGAATGACATATTGCAGAAGAAAGAAAAACGCATTCTTGAAGAGGGTGATATCATCACGTTGGGAGCTACTACCTTGATTTTGAAGAAGGGAGCACCTGAGTGATTCCTCTTTCGCGATGAATAATCTCTACTTCAATTCCAAACTTTTGGTGAATGTATTCGCCTAAGTGTTGTGCAGAATAGACGGAGCGATGACGACCTCCGGTGCAGCCACAGCAAAACATCAGCGAATTGAATCCTCGTTCAATGTACCGTGCAACATGTTTATCAGCCAATGCATAAATGTGTTTTAAAAATACTGTAATCTCTCCATCCTCTTCCAGAAAGTCGATAACAGCTTGGTCTAAGCCGGTCAGAGGTTTGTATTCATCATATTTACCGGGATTATGTACCCCGCGACAATCGAAAACATACCCACCTCCATTTCCGGATTGATCTTCCGGGATACCTTTTTTGTAAGAGAAACTAAACACCTTTACTTTCAGCTCCTTGGAAAGAGGTTGATTTTGTTCAAGTGATTTTGCAACTTCTTTCTCGCATAAGTTATTCAGCACTTTCACCAAATGAGGGTAGGCGGAGAAGTCATTTCCTAAAAGCAAAGAGTGTAAATTTTTTAAGGCAAACGGAATGCTTTCTATGAAGTGACTTTTTCGTTCAAATAACCCCCTAAATCCGTAAGCCCCCAACACTTGTAAAGTTCGGAAGAGAACAAACAAATTTAGATTTTTCAAAAACTGTTCCTCTTCTATTGTTAGGTATTTTGCTAATGATTGACGATAAATCGCTATTAACTCCTTCCTCTCTTCTTCGGAGAAATTGGCTTTTGCTTGCCATAGGAAAGAGGCAAGATCATAGTAAATAGGTCCTTTCCGACCACCCTGAAAATCAATAAAAAAAGGTTGATTATCAACGACCATTACATTTCTGCTCTGAAAATCGCGATACATGAATGTTTGAGTGTTGGACAATTTTAGGATATCATCTTTCAGACGGGAGAAATCATCCTCCAAAAGCGGTTCAGAAAAATCGCATTCTTTTAATTTCAGAAACGAATATTTGAAGTAGTTAAGATCCCACATGATGGCTCGTTCATCCATTTCAGGCAGAGGGAAACATTGCTGAAAATCAAATTTATCACCCCCCTTAAATTGCAGGTCAGGGAGCATCGAGATACATTTAGTTAAAATGCTTTTTACCTCTTCCGTGTTGTTAACCCCCTCTTTTTTTATGAGAAGATCGAACAGTGAAACATTGCCTAAATCTTCTTGAATGTACCTCAATTTATCTTTGCTGATTGCCAAAACTTTTGGGACGGGAAGTCCTTGTTCCTGAAAGTGGTTGGAAATGTAGAAAAAAGCTTGGTTTTCGGTAATATTTTCACCTATTACCCCCACCAAAGAGTGATTCAGAGATGATAAACGAATGTATTTACGATTAGAACCCTCCCCTTTGATTGGGAAGCACTCCGGAGTCTCGCCTGTTAGTTGTTTGTATAGATCAATTAAACCGGTCATGATAGAATGATTGTAAATTAGAAATTCGATATAAAGTTAAAATAGTTTCTTTGATTGACAATGACATTCTTTGGAAAATTACGAAAAAGAACTCTTCAAAGATGGTATATCTCGCGAAATCCACTACCTTTGTGGGGAAGAGATATTAAATATTGGAATCATCATGATACTTAATACAACATATTTAGTAGGGAACGAGATAGAGCAACGTTTTTTAAATTGGTTGCGTTCTACGTATGTTCCGGAGGCATTGGAAACAAATTTGGTTTTTGATGCTCGATTAATGAAGGTTTTGACCTCGGAAGAGGAGGGTGTTTCCTATTCGTTGCAGTTTTCGTCAAAAAATGTTCATGACCTGAATTCTTTCAAAAAAGGTTTTTTTTCGCAAAAGGAGTTGGCAATTCGTGAACAATTTGGTGAGAGAGTTCTCTATTTTTCAACCATTTTAAAACCTTGTGAATTGTAGTAGAGAATTAATCTATGATAGCGGAAAAAGATAGAATAATATTGGGAATTGACCCTGGGACCAATGTAATGGGGTATGGGGTGATTAGAATTGTAGGCGCAAAAATAGAAATGATGGATATGGGTATTTTGGATTTGCGCAAAGAGGGAGATACCTATCTGAAACTGAAGAAGATATATGATTTTGTAATCCTATTGATTGAAAAATTTTTGCCGGACGAGTTTGCCATAGAAGCGCAGTTTTTTGGAAAAAATGTTCAATCTATGCTGAAGTTAGGGCGATCTCAGGGTGTGGCAATTGCTGCTGCTTTGCAAAGAGATCTTCCTATTGCAGAGTATGCTCCGCTTAAAATCAAAATGTCTATAACAGGAAATGGAGCTGCCTCTAAAGAACAGGTTGCTAAAATGTTGGTGCAATATTTAAAAATTTCGGAAGAAAAGCTATTGCCTCAGTTGGATGCAACAGATGCGTTGGCTGTAGCTTTATGTCACTATTTTCAGTCGAAATCTTTTACGTCCGGAAAGAAATTTAGCAGTTGGAAGGATTTTGCAGCAAAGAATGAAAATCGTGTCAGAGGGTCAAGAAAATAAAAAATATTTAAAAAAATCTTGTTATGCTTTAGCATTTCCATAAAAAAGAGTATCTTGCCGACCGAAAGTGGAGAGGCGAATACCTCTATTTTAGTTGTATCCCATTTTGTGGGAGTTGTAAATTAGGGATTGGTTGAGGTTACCTTAAACGGCTTCTTTAAAGTTGTTAGTATGAATGCGGGGATATTCCCCGAAAAATTAGATGTGAAGTGTATGAAAGAAAATTATCAGTTGGAGTATGTTTTTGATAATGCATCGTTGGCCGCATTGTGGTCCAGTATCAGTACTCCGGAGGGGTTGTCAACGTGGTTTGCAGATGATGTGTTGGTAGATGGAGAGAGATTTACTTTTGTGTGGAATAAGTTTCAGCAAAATGCAGAACTGCTCCAAATGCGTCTTAATAAATGTGTGAGATTTAAGTGGGAAGAGGACGATCCTCAACTCTTTTTTGAATTGAATTTATCTCAAAACGAATTGACAAATGACATTGTATTAACCATATCCGATTTCTCTGACGCTGACGAATTGGAGGATGCAATTGATTTGTGGAATACCCAAATCGAGCAGTTGCGAATTAATTTAGGTCTTTAAACTGAGGTGAGGTTTTTACGCTAAGATTTCTATCATTTAATCCCGATGGAATGCTCCGTCTTTGTACTGGCGGTAAGAATATAATTCTCTATTTTTAGGGATACAAAGTTGGTGTTGTCTTTTTTATGTACCCCATCATCTGAAAATTGCTATTCGTTTTTTGAATAGATTCTTCGAAATGCATTAAAAAGATTCTTAGAGTTCTAAAAAACAGTGTGTGAAACTCTTTGGCAATATTATAGTAAAATTTAATCAGCATCTAAATCTTTTTAGTATCTTTGTCCCAATAATTACAACGGAATAAGATGCGTATCAAACGATTGTATACCTTTTTGATAGAGAGTTACATAGGAACTTTCCTTGCAGCTTTCCTAGTCTGTCTGTTTTTTGTATTGATGCTTTTTTTATGGCAACGTATAGATGATTTGATAGGTAAAGGTTTGGAATTCAGTGTTTTGTTTAAATTCTTTTTCTATGCAGTCCTTTCATCTGTTCCGATGGCTATGCCTATGACAATCTTGGTCTCTTCATTGATTACTTTTGGGAATTTAGGAGAAAAGTTAGAACTTTTGGCAATGAAGGCAGCCGGGATTTCGTTATTCCGAATCATGCGTCCGTTTATTGTTTTTGTTTCGTTGGTTAGTATTGGTGAGGTGGTCTATTCCAACTATGCGATGCCGGCAATTCAAACCAAATTGTGGACATTGTTGTTGTCTATCAAGCAAAAATCTCCAGAAGTGGAGATTCCGGAAGGGGTTTTTTACCAAGGGATTGATGGGTATAATATATATGTACGGGAAAAAGATCCCGATACAAAATTATTGCGAGATATCATGATTTATGATATTTCCAAAGGATTTGAAAATGCTGTGGTTATGGCGGCAGATTCCGGTAGATTGAAGTCGGCAAGCGACAAAAAGAGTCTTTTGATGTCTCTATACTCCGGAGAGTCTTTTGAAAACTTAAAAAATCAAGTCTCTAATGCAAAGGCTGTTCCTTACAGAAGAGAGTCTTTCTCAAAAAAAGATATTTTAATCGAATTTGATGCCAATTTTGATATGTTGGATGAGTCGGTTATGTCTAATCGTTATTTGGGTAAAGATTTAAAAGCATTGACGATGGATATAGACTCGATGCAAGCCCATGCGGATAGTATAGATGAGGCAAATCGGAAATTGTATAATCATCACTATTTCGACCGTGGATTATTGAGTATTAAAAATTTGTATTATGCAGACTCGATAAAAGATTACACTATATACTCTTATCAAAGTTTATGGGATAAAATGGATCCTACTCAAGTGCAGGATAGAATCAATCGTGCAGAAAGGCAGGTGAAGCGTATGAAAATGGATCAGCCGTTTATTTATTCTGCTAAAGAGGCAGATATCAAACGAATTTTTCGTTATGATATAGAGCGACACAGAAAGTTTACGTTAGCTTTTGCATGCGTAATATTTTTCTTTATTGCTGCACCATTGGGAGCGATTATTCGTAAAGGAGGTTTAGGATTTCCGGCAGTTATTTCAGTTATCTTATTTTTGGTTTACTACATCATTGATAATTCCGGATATAAGATGGCAAGAGAGGTGGTTTGGCCGGTATGGCAGGGGATTTGGTTGAGTTCTTTTGTTTTGTTTCCATTAGGTATTGTGCTGACCTACAAAGCAGCAACAGACCAAGTGGATTCAGTTGATCTGTCAGCGATAAAAAATTGGGTAAATAAGATTGTTCAATTTTTTAAATCTAAGTTGATAAGACGAAATAGTAAAAGGGAGGAGAACAACGACGTGCCATCCTCTCCACAAAGTTAGAATCAAGATATTGCTAAAATAATTAGGAAGAAAAAAAATAAAGATATATAGATGAAACCGTTTCAGTTAAATACAATAGAAGAGGCTATTGAAGATTTTCGACAAGGGAAATTTCTTATCGTTGTTGATGATGAAGACCGAGAGAATGAAGGAGATTTTGTCGTGGCAGCAGAGTTAATAACGGAAGAGCAAATCAACTTTATGTTGAAAGAGGGAAGAGGAGTATTGTGTGCTCCGATAACCTTGTCGCGCTGCAAAGAGTTGGATTTGGAGATGCAGGTTCAGAACAACACATCCATGTTGGGCACTCCGTTTACGGTAACTGTTGATAAGTTGGAGGGGTGTTCAACGGGAGTTTCGGTCTCAGACAGAGCCGCAACTATCAGAGCGTTGGCAGACCCTAACTCAACCCCGCAAACTTTTGGTCGCCCCGGTCATATAAACCCTTTGTATGCGCAAGACAAAGGCGTGTTGAGAAGGGCAGGACACACAGAAGCGGCAGTAGATTTAGCTCGTTTGGCGGGGTTGCAACCGGCTGCTGCTTTGATTGAAATCATGAATGATGATGGCACTATGGCGCGTATGCCTCAGTTGATAGAGAAATCGAAACAATTCGGCATTAAGATTATTTCGATTAGAGACCTTATTGCCTATCGTTTGAAGTCAGAATCACTTATAGAAAAAGGTGAAACAGTTCATCTTCCAACTAGATATGGAGATTTTAAATTAACCCCTTTTCGACAAGTTTCAAATGGTCAGGAACATATCGTTTTAGCAAAAGGAGAATGGAAGAAAGATGAAGCTATTTTGGTTCGTGTACACTCTTCTTGTGCAACAGGAGATATATTTGGATCATTACGTTGCGAATGTGGAGAACAATTGAAAGTGGCTTTGGAACGAATAGAAAAAGAGGGGAAAGGAATCTTGGTGTATATGAATCAAGAGGGAAGAGGAATTGGGTTGATGAAAAAAATTGAGGCATACAAATTGCAGGAAAAAGGGATGGATACCGTTGATGCTAATGTGCACTTAGGTTTCCAACCGGATGAGAGAGACTATGGCGTTGGTGCGCATATATTGAGAGAAATGGGAGTTTCTAAAATGAAATTAATGACCAATAATCCGATTAAACGAATTGGTTTGGAGAGTTTTGGTTTGGAGATTGTGGAGAATGTCCCTATCGAAATAAAACCCAACAAATACAATGAGTTCTATATGCGAACAAAAAAAGAGAGAATGGGACACGATTTACATTTTTAGAAGATGACAAAATTAAGCGTAAATATTAATAAAGTGGCAACTCTTCGTAATGCTCGCGGAGGGAATGTGCCGGATATTTTGAAAGTTGCAGCAGATTGTGAAAGGTTTGGGGCTGATGGCATTACCGTGCATCCCCGTCCCGACGAAAGACATATCCGATATGCAGATGTGTATGATTTAAAGTCTATTGTGACAAAAGAGTTTAATATTGAAGGATACCCTTCTGAAGATTTTTTGAGGTTGGTGATGGATGTTAAACCAGACCAGGTTACATTGGTGCCGGACCCACCGACAGCATTAACTTCCAATGCCGGTTGGAATGTGTTGGAACATAAACAATTCTTGACGGAAGTGATAGAAAGATTGCATTCGGTGGGAATTAGGACTTCTATCTTTGTAGGGACAGATTTAGAAAATATTTCAGTTGTTCCGGAGACAAAATCAGATAGAATTGAATTATATACAGAGCCTTATGCCTCTGATTTTGGTCGCATTCCTAATGAGGATGCAGTTGCTCCTTTTGTGCAAGCAGCTCTTTTGGCTCAAGAATTGAATATAGAAATTAATGCCGGACATGACCTAAGTTTGGAAAATTTGACTTATTTTAGCAAAAATATTCCTTGGTTGAAGGAGGTTTCTATTGGTCATGCTCTTATTTCGGATGCATTGTATTTAGGATTGGAAACAACTATCCGTGAATATAAAAATTGCCTAAGAGACTCAGAGTGATTAGAGATAACTTCTGTAACCTCTTTTTTTAGCGTAACCGGGAAGCATCGAAATAAGATTTATGATAAAAAAGAGATAGAAACTAACATAAGTAGCCTTAAGTTGAAGCTTAAGATACGAAAATAGGCGTTTGGGCGTTTTGATAATAAACATCAAACGGAATAATAGCAAAAAGTTATAAAGAAGAAATAGTATTAACAATAAAAAAACAGGAAATGGTTTTAACAGTATTATTACAGGCAGCAGAGGCAGAAGTAGCGAGCTTAAACCTATTGGAGATGGCTTTAAAAGGCGGATGGATAATGATTCCGTTGTTACTTTTAGGAATTATAGCAGTGTATATTTTTATTGAACGTTTGTTGGTTATCAGAAAAGCCTCTTGTAAGGATACAACTTTCATGAATAAGATAAAAGATTATATCAATGAGGGGAAGATTGATGCTGCGTTGACGCTTTGTAAGAATACAGATACCCCATATTCACGAATGATAGAAAAAGGAATCACTCGCTTGGGTCGTCCGATGAATGATGTGATGGTAGCCATAGAGAATGTGGGAAATTTGGAAATTGCTAAACTAGAGAAAGGTTTATCTCTGTTGGCAACAACAGCAGGAGGAGGTCCGATGATTGGATTTTTAGGAACTGTAATTGGTATGATCGAGGCTTTCTTCAATATGTCTAATGCTGGGAATAACGTTGATGTGTCGCTTTTGGCAGGAGGAATCTATACAGCAATGGTTACCACAGTGGCAGGTTTGATAGTGGGAGTTATTGCCTTTTTCGCCTATAACTATTTAATCTCATTGGTAGATAAAGTGGTGCATGATATGGAAGCACGTTCGTTGGAGTTTATGGATATTTTGAATGAACCTGCAAATTAATAACGAAGATGGCGTTAAAAAGAAGAAATAGAGCAGATGCAAGTTTCAGTATGTCATCCATGACGGATATCGTATTTTTGTTGTTGATATTCTTTATGTTGACCTCAACAGTTGTGCATCCTAATGCGATTAAGTTGATGTTGCCACAAAGTAAACAACAAACGTCTGCCAAACCTTTATCAAGAGTAACAATTGACAAAGAGTTGAACTACTATGTTGCATTTGGAAAAGAGAAGGAGCGTATGGTTTCATTTGATGAAATTGAACCTTTCTTGCAACAAGTTGTAACGGAAGAACCTGAAATGTATGTGGCATTGTATGCTGATGAATCCATCCCTTATGGGGAGGTTGTTAAGGTATTGAACATTGCTAATAATAATAAGTTTAAATTGGTTATCGCCACACGTCCGATGAAAGAATGACATGGATAAAGAAACGAAACCTAAAATAATAGCAGCAGTAGGAACCGCCATATTTTACCTAATATTGTTCCTTATTTTGGCCTATACTGTTTTGGAAAGAATTGTTCCGGAAGAGGAAGAGGGCTTAGAGATTGCTATGGGTACCGAAGATTTTGGTGCGCAAGATTTCTTTGAACCCACTCCGGCTTCTGAAGTGGCTCAAGAATTGGAGGCTCTTCAAGAAAATAGTGCAGCAGACCCGGGTGTGGAGGAGTATCAGACTCAGAACATCGAGGAGAGTGTTTCTATGCAGAAAGAAAAAAGCGAGGAGGAGCTAAAGCGAGAAAGAGAGGAGGCAGAGAAGCGGAAATTGGAACAGCAAAAACGGTTGGAGGAGCAGAGAAAACAAGAGGCAGAGCGTCAGAGACAGCTGGCTGAACAAAGACGGAAGGATAGTATCAAAAATGCTATTGCTCAGCAAATGAGTGGATTTAAAGGAGGTGGTACCGGTGCAGGTGGTTCCGGAACAGAAGCAGACTCAAAAGGTGTTGATGGAAACTCTTCCGGAAGCAAAGGAAATCCGTTTGGTACAAGTGATTCGCAACCCGGAGGATTGGCAACGGAAGGTAGCAATAACTCCTATTCATTATCCGGACGTGCCCCAAGAGGAGAAATAGCACGTCCTGTGTACAATGAACAGGTGGAAGGTCGTATCATTGTCAGTATAAAAGTGGATAAGGATGGAAATGTTTTTGATGCATCCATTAAGGGAGGTACTATCGTTGAAGAGTCGGTTCGCCAAGCTGCAATAGCTGCTGCAAAAAAGACGAAATTTAATAAAATTGAAGGCAATCATACTCAGTATGGTACTATTACGTATAATTTAAAATTAAAATAAGATATGGTTTACCTATTTTTAGCGACAGGATTTGAAGAGGTTGAAGCATTGGCTCCTGTAGATATATTAAGAAGAGCGGATATTGAAGTGCAATTAATCTCTGTTACCGGAGAAAAAGTAGTGACAGGTTCGCACGGGATAGCCGTAACGGCAGATGCCTTGTTTGAAGAGACAGATTTTTCTGATGGAGAATTATTGGTTTTACCGGGAGGAATGCCGGGAACATTGAATTTGGAGGCGCATCCCGATTTGGCAGAGTTGCTTCGTTTTAATTTCCAAAACGGCAAGATGTTGGCTGCAATTTGTGCAGCTCCAATGGTCTTGGGTAAATTAGGTTTGTTGAATGGCCATCGTGCAACATGTTATCCATCTTTTGAAGAGTTTTTGTTGGGTGCAGAATTCTCTGAAGAGAGAGTTGTTGTTTCTCAAAATATCATCACTTCGCGTGGGGCAGGAACCGCAATGGAGTTTGGTTTGGCTCTTGTGGAAAAGTTAAAAGGTGAAGAAGTAGCTAAAAAATTAGCAACTGCAATGCTTTGTAATTGCTAAAAAAGATATACATTTGTCATAGAGAATGGAGAGATAATAAGAGCCTTTCCGTTTTTTATCTAAAAAATAGAACTATTATTAATGAAAAATTTGAAAAAGTTATGAAAAAAAGTTTGTTATGGGTACTTATGCTTGCCCTAAGTTTTGTAGTAATTCCTTCATGCGGAGATGAGGAAGAGGGAACTAAAGAAGAAACTGTAACAAGTTCTTATGAGCAATTGGGAGGAAAATATTCTGGAGATTTAACTTCTGCAGGAACTGCAATCGCTGAAGACTTGAATGTGAATGTTGAAACTGTTGGAGACAATAAAATCAACTTATCATTAGATCCTATTTCTATCATGAATATTCCAATCAATGATATGGGATTTGATGGTATTGATGTAGTTGGTAAAGATGGAGTGTGGAGTTTCTCTTTGGAGTCTCAAGAGGTACAAATTATGGGAGAGTCTCAACCTGTATCTGTTGCAGGAAAGATTACTCCTGATGGAGAAAAAGGAAAATTGGAATTCTCTGTAACGGTATTGAATCTTGGTATTTCTTTGGATTACATAGGAACAAAATAATTTCAAATAAAGAAAAATATAGCGCATAACTTCTTTGGGGTTATGCGCTTTTTTTATTGGAATTTCTTATATTTGTCGGGTTGATGAATAATATAAAGTAAACTGTATGAAGAAATTTTTTATGTTTATGATGATGGCTATGACATTGGTGTTCATACCGTCATGCGAGAATGAAGAGGAGTTGAGTAATCAAGGAGAACAACCCGTTTCCGGATTAGCAACAGCTACAGGAGAATATGTAGGCACGATTGAAAGGGCTACATCACAAGGGTTGTCAACTGTTAATGATAATGCAATTATTGAAGTTCAAGCCTTTGATGATAATACAATTGATATTACATTCCCCAAAGTAAAATCCGGTTTGCTATCGATAGAGGATTTAGTGTTTACAGAGGTTCCTGTCGAAGCGGTTGAAAATAGTGCTGATGTATGGAATTTTGAAGAAGATGAAGAGGTGATTGTTAATGGTTCTGTTGTGAGAGCGAAAGTTTCAGGTAAACTCACTCCAAAGATTAATCAAATTTCTGTAAACATAGCAATTTCCGGAGATGGAGGAACGTTAATTTTTAAAGGAACTAAACAGTCGTAAGAGAATCAAGAGCAAGCTAGCATCAATTTTATTTTTGGAAATTCAAGAGTAAAAGTTACCTTTTGTACGAGGTTACTTTTCTACGTTCTTAATAACTTTTTTTGCAATTATTTTTAATTAGCATCTTATTTTGATTTGTAGAATTTTAAGAAAAGATGTAATTTTACACCCTAAATCAAAGATAATCATTTCTCATGGCAGACGATATAAAAGAAGAAGCTGAAATACAAGAGGAAACGCAGCCCACAACACCATCAGGAAATAGCTTTAATCCCGATGTTTTGGAAGGTGATCAAATGATGCATCTACCGGGGATGTTTCGTACTTGGTTTTTGGATTATGCTTCCTATGTAATCTTAGATCGTGCAGTACCTTATCTTGAGGATGGACTAAAACCGGTGCAAAGAAGAATTTTGCACACGATGAAAGAGATGCATGATGGACGTTACACCAAGGTGGCAAATATCGTGGGTCAGACCATGCAATATCACCCGCACGGAGATGCTTCCATTGGAGATGCTTTGGTGCAGTTGGGGCAGAAAAATTTGTTGATTGATTGTCAAGGAAACTGGGGTAATATCCTTACCGGAGATAGAGCTGCAGCTCCTCGTTATATCGAAGCTCGTTTGTCCAAATTTGCGTTGGATGTATTGTATAGTCCAAAGTTGACAGAGTGGAAACTTTCGTATGACGGAAGGAAAAATGAGCCGGTTACCTTGCCGGTTAAATTCCCATTGTTGTTGGCTCAAGGGGTTGAAGGTATCGCAGTAGGTTTATCTACTAAAATTTTGCCTCATAACGTAAATGAAATTCTTGATGCGGCCATCGATTATTTGGAAGATAGGGACTTTGAATTGTTCCCGGATTTTCCTACCGGTGGATTGTTGGATGTTTCTCGTTATAATGATGGCGAAAGAGGAGGGAAAGTTAGAGTAAGAGCAAGAATAAGTAAATTAGATAACAAAACATTGGTTGTCAATGATGTGCCTTTTGGGAAGACAACAGATTCGTTGATGGAATCAATTGTGGCTGCCAATGATAAGGGAAAAATAAATATAAAAAAGGTGGAGGATAACACTTCGGATAAAGCGGAGATTATCATTCACTTAGAGAGTAAAACTTCGTCAGATAAGACAATTGATGCTTTATATGCGTTTACCGATTGTGAAGTGAGCATCTCTCCTAATTGTTGCATAATCAAAGATGACAAACCGGTCTTCTCGACAGTAAGTGATGTATTGAAAAATTCGGTAGATCGAACAAAAGAGTTCTTGCGTCAGGAATTGGAGATTGAGCGTCAAGAGTTGTTGGAGAAATTGAATTTCTGTTCTTTGGAAAAAATCTTTATCGAAGAGCGTATTTATAAAGAGAAGAAGTTTGAGGAGAGTAAAGATTTAGATGCGGTTGTTGACTTTATTTCCTTGAAGTTGAAACCGTTCCGTAAATTATTGATCCGTGATGTAACACGCGAAGATATATTGCGTTTGTTGGAGATAAAAATGGCAAGAATCTTACGTTTCAATTCTGAGCAATCGGAAGAAAAAATTGTTGAATTGAAACAGAAGATAGAAGATGTAGAGCATAACTTGGCTAATTTGGTTGCTTATACTATTGCTTGGTACAAAACTTTGAAACGTAAATATGGAGCGGATTATCCTCGTTTGACAGAATTGCGTAATTTTGAGACAATTAATGCTACAAAGGTGGTAGAGGCGAATGAGAAATTGTATGTTAATTGGGATGAAGGTTTTGTGGGAACAGGATTGAAACAGTCTGAATTCATTTGTAATTGTTCGGATCTTGATGATATAATAGTGATACATAAAGATGGAAAGTATCAAATTATGAAGGTTCAAGATAAAAAATACGTTGGCAAGGATTTGTTGTATGTCAACGTGTTTAAGAAAAATGATAAACGAACAATCTATAATGTTGTGTATAGAGATGGCAAGGCGGGTGCAGTATTCTACAAACGGTTTGCCGTAACGGGAGTTTCTCGTGACAAGGATTATGATATAACACAAGGTACAGCCGGTTCGAAAATTCTTTATTTCTCTGCCAATTCTAATGCGGAGGCAGAGGTTATCAGAGTAAAATTGAAGCCGAAGTTGAGATTGAAAAATCCAATTTTAGAGAGAGATTTTGGTGAATTGGCTATCAAGGGTCGTCAGGCTCGAGGAAATCTTTTGACCAAAAATGATGTGCTAACTATCACCCTAAAGCAAAAGGGTTCTTCAACCCTAGGAGGTCGGTCTGTTTGGTTTGATAAGGATGTGTTGCGTTTGAATTATGATGGACGTGGAGAGTTGTTGGGCGAATTCCATACAGAAGATAAATTGTTGGTGATATCGTCTAAGGGTGAGTACTATTTGACAGGATTTGAAGATACAAATCATTTTGAGGATGATTTAAAGATTATAGAGAAGTTTGAACCAGAAAAGGTTTGGACTGTGGCTTTGTATGATGCCAATGAAAAGTATAAATACTTGAAGCGTTTTGTATTTGAACCTACCAATAAGAAATTGAGCTTTATAGGTGATAATCCAAAGTCAGAGTTGTTGTTTATTACGGACACCTATTATCCTCGACTTCAAGTTACATTTGGAGGAGGTGACTCGTTCCGTGAACCAATGGAAATTGATGCAGAAGAGTTTATTGGTATAAAGCGTTTTACAGCTAAAGGAAAACGTATTCATACTTGGGAGATAGCTAAAATTGAGGAGTTGGAGCCATTGCGATTCCCTGAGCCGGAAGAGGTGGTGGAAGAGGATATAGAGAGTGAGGATTTTAGTGATGATAGTGGTCAAATTTCATTATTTTAAAATGGGAAGGAGGAGACAATTATGAGAAAAATGATTCAATCGTTATTAGTAATATGTTTATCCTTGGTGGCTACTGCATTGGCTGCACAAGAAGATCGTTATGCAGAGTTTGAAGAACTTTATCCTGGATGTGTTGATGATGTTGACTCGCCAATATATGGAGGTACCTACGGGAAGTGGCCTCAAGATCTGAACCTTCCTGAATTTCCTAATGGGGGTGATGTGGAATTGATTCGGTTTGTTCATGCCAATTTAGAGTATCCGGAGGTTATTGAGTCAGTTGAATATTCAGAAGATAAAAAAGATAGTGTAGTACACTTGGCAAAAGGGACAGTGGCTGTTCAGATTGTTATAGACAGGTGCGGAAGAGCTTCGCGAGCAGAGATTATTCAATCCGTTAACGAGGCATACGATGAGGAGGCTCTTCGTATATTGTCAGGGTTACCGGTATTTAAACCCGGAGATTTAAATGGAGAGCGAGTGAAGGTGGCTTTAATTGTTCCTATTCATTTTTCCCGTTCTGCAATGCCGCCTCCTCCGGAAAGTGAGTACGGTGACTTTTGGGGTGATGGTGAAGATTGGAGCGATGATTCAGGTAGCGATGATTCGTCAGATTCATACGATTCATACGACTCATACGAAGATTATAACTACGATGATTGGTAAAAAAATATATTTAATAGGTTATATGGGATGTGGAAAAACCTATACCGGTAGGCGCATCTCGGATAAGTATGGATTGCAGTTTATAGATTTGGATACGTATATCGAAAAAAGGCAATTCAAGACAATTCCTCAGCTGTTTCAGGAGAGAGGTGAAGAGGAATTCAGAAAGTTGGAAAGAGCGATGTTGGAGGAGGTTTCTGCTATGGAGGATGTAATTATATCCACCGGGGGAGGAGCCGCTTGTTTTTTTGATAATATTGAATTAATGAATCAAACCGGAGAAACCATCTATCTGCAAGCATCGGTAGATTCTCTTTTTGATTATTTGAAGTCAGCCAAAAAGGGCAGGCCACTTTTGGCTCAGAAAAATGATGAGGAATTGTATATTTTTATAAAAGAAAATTTAAAAAAGAGAGAACCTTATTATTTGCAAGCGAGACATGTTCTAGATTCAATGGATGAGTCTGATCTTTTATTTGATGAATTATTAAATTCACATCCATCGAATTCTTTGAAACGCTCCAAGCCTACAGCGGTTCCTTAATGGTTCCCATTTATTACAATTGCATTAATTTTTATAGTTAGAAAAAATATTTGTCACATTATATAATTCATTTAATATGAAACAAGATATGATCGTTATTTTGGATTTGGGAAGTCATGAAAATACAGTACTTGCCAGAGCCATTCGTGCATTGGGTGTTTATAGTGAAATTCATCCACACGACATTACAGTAGAGGCGTTAAAAGCGTTGCCCAATGTAAAGGGTATTATCATCAATGGAGGTCCTAACAATGTGATTGATGGAGTGGCTATTGATGTTAATCCGGAGATTTATAATGCAGGATTCCCTATCATTGCAGCAGGACATGACAAGGCTCTTTGTGACGTAAAGTTGCCTCAATTTACAGATGATGAAGAAGCAATAAAAGCGGCTGTAAAATCCTTTGTATTCGATACTTGCAAAGCCGAGGCTAATTGGAATATGAAGAATTTTGTAAATGACCAAATAGAGTTGATTAGAAAGCAAGTTGGCGATAAAAAGGTGTTGTTGGCATTGAGTGGAGGTGTTGACAGTTCTGTTGTGGCAGCTTTGCTTTTAAAGGCAATTGGCAATAATTTGGTATGTGTACACGTGAATCATGGTTTGATGAGAAAAGGAGAGTCGGAGAATGTGATAGAGGTGTTTAAAAACCAGTTGAATGCAAACTTGGTGTATGTGGATGCTACAGATCGTTTCTTAGGTAAATTAGAGGGTGTAGAAGATCCGGAGAAGAAACGCAAAATCATTGGAGCAGAATTTATTCGTGTATTTGAAGAGGAAGCTCGTAAATTGGATGGTATTGATTTCTTGGGACAAGGAACTATCTATCCGGATATCGTAGAGAGTGGTACTAAAACGGCAAAGATGGTGAAGTCTCATCACAATGTTGGAGGCTTGCCGGAAGATTTGCAGTTCCAATTGGTTGAACCACTATTGCAACTATTCAAAGATGAGGTTCGCGCATGTGGTGTTGAGTTAGGTTTGCCATACGAAATGGTGTATCGTCAACCATTCCCGGGTCCGGGCTTAGGTGTGCGTTGCTTGGGAGCAATCACACGCGACCGTTTGGAGGCTGTTCGTGAGTCGGATGCAATCTTGAGAGAGGAGTTCCAGTTGGCAGGATTGGACAAAAAGGTATGGCAATATTTTACCATTGTGCCGGACTTTAAGTCGGTGGGTGTGAAGGATAACGCTCGTTCATACGATTGGCCTGTAATTATTCGTGCGGTGAACACTATTGATGCAATGACAGCTTCTATCGAACATATCGATTGGGCAATATTGGATAAGATTACCAAACGTATCTTAACAGAGGTGAAGAACGTAAATCGTGTTTGCTACGATATGAGTCCGAAACCAAGCGCAACAATCGAATGGGAGTAAGATGACGATCTACATAATTAAGGTGTAACGGATTTTCTCTGTTACACCTTTTTATTTTACCCTCCATTAAGGCGAAAACTTAAAATCACGATTCCCAGTTTTTGATGTAAATACTATTTTAATGCTTTTGAAATAATATCTATTTGTCAGTTTCAAATTTTTTATGAAATGCCACTCCCTTTGCAGTGAGGCGGTATTTTTGATTTTGACTATTAGGTTTATCAGGAATAGTCGGTTCTACATACCCTTGATCAATTGCAGGATTCAAATAGTCAGTTCTAAAATAGTCTCTATTCTTGATAGATAGTAGTTCTTGTAATTCAGCGCGCCCCATTTCTCTAGTCAATATAGATATAAGTTTCTTCACTTGTACACTTGCATGGTCACTTGCATGGTCACTTGCATGGTTACTTGCATGGTCATGAGCACTTATAGGCAAAGTTATGCGGATAAAGTTATCTGTAAACTTGAAGCAATCTTCACCGTATGCACGCAAGATACGGGGTATCCCGGAGCCTAATGACTCTACCAACTCCACATCACGATAGATGCGCATTAACTCTTTGTTACGAGGAATGGAGATACCGTTGAAGAACTCTTCTCTTGTAAGAGATTCGGGCAAACGACCGGCAGAGGTTATCTCAAGCCTATCGGGGAATATCTCAAACTTGGGCGGCACTTCAAATGAGTAGTCGTTATGTACAATGGCATTGATAACAGCCTCGCGCAAGGCAACCTTATTCCACAATGGCGTTTCAATACGTTCCATCGGGGTTATAGTCGCTGCTGTCTTATTTTCAATATCCAACTTTGACAATACACTTTTAGTAGCTTTGATGAGAGAGCAGTATCCATACTCGTTGTTCTCTACCAAATCGCAACGGTCGAGACTTGAATACTTTGCCACTTTGATTGAATTGCCATTCTCGTCAGCCAAAAGATATGCTACATAGTTGTACTTGCCCTCATCTGTAAGCAACTCCAGTGTGCGCTTGAAATTATCATTGAGTCTCTTGCCTCGCTCATCGTAGTAGATACGCAACTGTTCAAAACTCAAATCTTGGCGATTAGATACAATTCGCCCGATAGAATTGCGTGTACGCATTGCAAATAGGCGGTCAATCTGCTCCTGTGGCATTGGCTCGGCTGATGTGCCCACACGCATAAAGGCACCTCGTGGAGTCATGCCGTACTTCGTCTTGAAATAGGGTTTCTCGATACCACTCGCTACCGTAACTTTGATGATGCTGCATCCATCTTTTTGCTCTTCGGCAATATCAAACAGTCCCATAGCCGAAGGAGAGATGTTATGCTTGATTCGGTCTTTCAACCTAAGCATACAATCATCCACATCACTCACGCCCACAGTTGAACCATCCTTATCAATACCGATATAAATGTATCCGCCCTCCTTGTAGTTAAGGAACGCAACTACCTCCTTCTCAATATCAAGATCAGGAGTCAATTCTCTTTTATATTCTATGCGGTTGGTTTCTGACATATGAATTTTATCTAATTACTAAACGAGTTCATCATCAATCTTATACATTAACATATTTGCAAAATGCAGTTTTCTAATAGCTTTATCTTTAGATATTAATAAGTTATTATGGGCTTGAGGATTCCTAATTCCTATCATCGCGCCAACAAACATTTCCATATATCCTTGTTGTATATTAGCGCCTGTTTCTGTAGATGTATCTCCAAGTCTAATTATCGGATTCTGAATAGAGAAGGCAGCTTGCATTAATTTTGCACCATCTTTCTCTACAGATGTCCTATCCCTATATATCTTCTTAACTCGTGTGTTTATTTCTTTAAATGCAGCTTCTACTGCATCTGCATAATGTCCGTCATTAAAACGACCTTTAGCGACTGAAACTATCTGTGGGTGTATATTGTCCCAAAAAGATGATGAATTATTATTACTATATCCATTTAGATAGGCAATAGTTGCAATAACTTCACCAAACAAATATGGGTTAATGCCATTTTGAGGCGTAGATAATGGTTGCCCAAATTGATTCACAGAAATAAAATCAGGCATTTTAAGATTAGGTAATATTTTGTCTCTAAGCCTATCACTAAATACTTTATATTCTACTGGAACCAAAGGTATCAATTTATACAACTCATTGTATAGCTCAGTGCAACTAATATTATTGCTTTGAATGTGTTGCATATTGATCATATGACGGATACGATCAATAATCTGTTTACAGATTTCTAATTGTGCTAAATATCTGTCCATTACTCTAATTGTGTTCTATAAACCGAATCTAATGTATTACCATCCTCATCTTTCCATACAAGCCAACCATTATTACTGCTACCAATACAGAAGTCAGCTGCTGTACTTGGACTTGCAAATGTCTTATCAGAAGTCATAACAAGTTTGTCGCCTTCTATTGTAGTGTACTCACTAACCAAGTTGTTACGCTTGTCTGACCATTTAAGAGAAGGTACGGCAGTTTTGGCTATCACACTACCTTTCAGCACAGTGAAACCATTTGAGCTATAAAAACCTCTCGCATCGCAACCGCGCCCTTTGGTATAGAACAGATGTTCTGCTTTGGGCTGCGATACTTCAAAGATGTTGCAGCCGATGAATGAGGCTAAAAACTTAACATCCTCAAAGAACTCATCCATTGAGTCCTGCTGATACTCGGGTAAGTTCGGCGCTTTGGGAGTCTGCTTATTATCACTCAGCACAAAGGCATTTGCCTTCTTTGCCTCAGCAATAGCCTTATACTCCAAATATTGCACATCGGCTTTGGTCATATCGGCATCTTTAGACACGAATATAAGAGCCTTTTGCCAAAACGATTTTTTGCTATCATGGTCTTTCACACGCTCACGGAAATTCTCGGTTTCTCCGATATATGCTTGTGGCTTAGTCGCTTCGTCTTCACCGAGAAGGATATAAAAAGCAGGTTTTTGCAACTTCTCTTGTGTATTCAGATAAGAGAGGTTAGAGCGTGGCACAACAAACATCTGGCAAATCTTGTTGCTGATGAATGCGTATTGAGTTCCCTTTGGATCTCCGTCAATTAAGTATGTGGTTATTACTTTGCCCATAATTTAATTGGTAGTTATTTCTATAAAATCTTCTTTTGCCTTGTTGAAACTTGGCCAGTCTGATGAGATTCCATAATATCCGCATACTTCATTATAAAATTCATCTAATTTGCATTTATCTGTGATTGATGCACCTTGTTTAGTAACATTGAGAAATCCCATTTGGTTAAATGTTGTGTAAGGAAGAACAAATGGTAAAATCCTTTTGCCTTCCAAAGCCCAAGCTGCCCCCATTTCATTATGACAAATTTCACTTTTCATGTAATTCTCGGAAATAAACAGAAGAATAAAATCACACGACTTCATATTTTCTACAATCTTATCACGAAAATCGTCACCTGTCCGGATAGCCGTTGAATCTAATGTGCAAAATATATCTGCATCTTTGAATCCGCAACCAATTTTCAATATCTCCTTAATAAATCCATTTACAATAATTCTATCTTCAGAGGAATGGCTAATGAAAAACTTTCGAGATTCATGTGTAGCGTCTTTAACCTTACCATCTGATATTTTTGTTTGAAGCTCTAATGATATAACTACTTCTACAATCGACTCTATTATTCCTTGATAGCGATAAGGATTAGAGTCGTACTTATCCATAACCTCGGATAGTTGTCTTTCAATTAAAGGATATTTGTCTTTTATCGTTTTTCTTAGGCTATTCAAAAGTGATTCATAACCTTTTATATCACCTCGCACAGCAGTGCGTTCAGTCCCCATTGCTGTATTTATCATACGAAGTGATTCTATTTGTTTATCAGCAAACTCTTTGCATAATAAAGATTGTTTATATATTTTATTTTCCATACCTTATTCTCTTATTATCATATGTTCTACTTTGCGTTTTGCCTCCTCCAAGATTGCCTTGCCCTCTGCTTGTAATGCTTTTGCACGAGTTCTGACATTAGTAATATAATCTACTATTTCTTGCTGCTTCACATATGGTGGTTTAACTACTATTTGGGATAGAAATTCTTTTACAATAAGATTTCTAATACCATTCGTTTGACTTTGCATCGAATCTGTTACTCCAATGTTATACATTGTCTTAAGATAAAAATATAAATACAGGGGATCGATGTCTTTAACTTTAAACTTGAATAAGAAATTACTAAATCCTATATTGTATAATTCTAATAACTCATTATCAATGAATGCAACTCTGCCAACTGGTTGCTCCTCGCTTCCGCCTGATTTTTCAACAATTATATCACCTGCGGCAATAGACATCTTTCTATATGAGTCTATCTTTATTAAACGTGTTTTTGCTTTGTCCTTATTGATAGATATATTGTATTGATTGTCTATTTCAGTCCCTCTAAGTGTAAGGCATCGAATATGTGTATTCCTATTATAGTCTTCGCAATCTTCTGTCCCCCAATCGCCAGAGCATGAATCCACGATAAAGCGATTGAGTTCTTTAGTCTCATAGTATGCATTTTGTATGGCAGTACATAAATTCCTCACCTTTGTAGAATACTTTTTAGGGTCGATTCTATTACCTTCAATTTTACTGAATGAACTAAAAAACATGCGATTTTTTAGTTCGTCATCAACATTAGGTATAGTAATTCCTAACTCTTTCAAGAGATAGCTATCAATGCTATCCAAAAGCTGCTGCGCCTCGACCTCTTTTGCTTTTTTTGCTTTTATAGCATTGTCTATAATCGAGAAATCCAAACCTTCTATTATTGGGATATTCTTTAATGAAGGATAGTCCAATGCAGGTCTAGTTCCACCAGTAGAATGTCTTGAAGCTATCTGCTCGATTATATCAAGATTGAGATAATGAGCTAGATATTTACTTACAGCAGAATTCCCGGTTTTGATTACTACCATATGTTGATTGGTATTACCAACAAAATCCTTAGGAGCTACGGATGCAATAGCCATGCGACCTACACCAGTAATCTTAACAAGCAAATCTCCTTCCGACACTTGGCTACGTTTCAGTAATCCATTATGAGTATCTTCATTTATGTATATACATCCGTCTAAGCAAAGTTCTCCTGTTGTTTGCAGGTTCTGTACTCTGAGGAAAGGGACGCCAGTTTCTGAGTCTGAGTAGTATTTCTCAGATTCTCGTTTTGAGGGAGTTGCTCCTCCTGCAAAAGATTGAGCGTATGACCTCAATCTTTTAGATGACAATGAACGTATCTTTTGCTCGAGTGTAGCAATGGATGGTTTATAGAAGTCAGGTTCTAACCTACCCTCTATCTCGGATTTCTTGATAATGAAGATTTTATCCTTGTCAATATGTCGTGGCACTTGGTATGTCATATTACTTCGTAACTAAACCGTAATTCGTTTTTAGAATCTCTAATATATTTTCTTCTATAATTTTGCTGAGTGATACTGTACGATAAGAATCATTATATTCATGCCATGTGTCATTTTGTATATCTGATTTAGTGGGAGCACTTCCCTCTCTCTTAACAATTACCACCTTTTTCCCTAAGGCCCTTGCCCAACCTAATTCGTACAATACATTCGCATTGTTATCAGTGGTATCTACAAAAACAATTTTAGCTTGTTGGATTTTATTGATGATATCTTGTATTTGGTCACTAGTTTCGCCCTTATTGCACATAATCGGGTATAGCGATATATTCACTTTATATTTAGTCGCAATACTCGAAATAACATCACCGTATATTTTATTATATTCTTTTATGATTTCAGGATTTTCATCAAAATACGGCATTGCAACAAATACATCTATTTTTTGAGAAATCAACTTGTCGAATATTTTTATCAAACTATCCGCCTTTACTTCTTTAATTTCAAATATATGGTTATTTAATATCCAGTTTTTAAACGCATTGAATTTATCTATTCCTTTAATATGATACCACAGAAACGATATTAGTAGGCCAAGACTATCATTGGCTTTTAAACTCGCATTGTCATTATACAATTGATTAACGGCCTGTAGAGAATTTATGGTTTTGGTAATAGCATTTTCCTCTGCAATTCCATCATCTATAAGTCTAATAAATATATCATTAAAATTAGTTCTATAATTATCTTTAAGTATATGTTTAAACCCTTCAAATAACACATCTGGGTTTATTTGTTTCATTAAATTTCTTGTTAGTACAGCTTGTCTCCCTCCAAAAATACCGGTTAATTCTTCTTCAGGGAAATTTATCTCATCATCGATAAGGACTCGTAAATTTTCCTCTGAAGTTAATGGTATTGTTTTTGTATTAATGTTGTGAAAAAATACCTTTACAGCCTTATCAAATTTCTCTGTTTCTATATTATTAACACGTGTACCAGTATCTTGGTCATAGAACTCCGTTCCTAATAATAAACAAAATGGCACAACCATTCCTTCAACTTTTTCACTAGTTGATTTTTCTGCTGCATCAAGTCTATGATTGCCGTCAATTCTGTGAAATGGTTTGTCGATTTTGTCGTTTACAATTAATGTTGCAACTCTAATAATCTTAGAAAACGAATCTTTGGAAGAAATATTCTTAATAATAAATGAATCTCCATTAATCGCTGATTTATAGTTTTTACCACTTTGAATAGCTTTAATAGGTACATCCTTGTCTTTATGAAAACGATGCTTTATTTTATAGCTTAAAATAACTTCTGGAAAGAATAAGTATTCTTGAGTTTCCAAAAAGTCTGTTATATCAGTACGCTCAATTAAGTTTCTCTGATATGAATAATCAGCTTGTGAGCATTGTGCAAGCTCTTTAATATTTGCAAACCCTCTGATACATAGTTGTCCGTTCAAAGAGTTGTCTAATATACCTTGAATAATCATAGCTGTCTAATATTTACTCAATTGTAGCAATAAACTTCTTCAATTCTTCACCAATTACATCCAATTCATTGGTGGTAGTCTTTTTACCAGTTGCATCATAGCCGATATTCTCGGCAATAGCCATAAAGATAGGATAATCGGTCAGCTCTTTTTGCTTTGCTTGCTGATATTCATCAGTCAAGAGGCTTTTAAGTTCTTCGATTTTATTTGCATACTCAGCCAGCAAATCAGAGTTCCATGATTTGTACTCCTCGGTTTGTTTGGCTGCGGTCACAGAAAGCTTTTGCTTGTCCTTTATCTCTGTTGCTTTCTCTTTCTGCTTCTGTTTAACTTCTTTATCCCAAGTTTGGCGTTGAGTCAAATAGCAATTATCAGTAAGCAGTCTACATTCAATACTTTTCTTGGTATTTACAAGTTGTTCAGACTCTTTCTTTGTCCATTTTTTCAAGAACAATACAGAACTTTTTACGCCTGCACCATTCGCCATAAATGCAGTTTGAGGCATACTGACAACAGCAACAATACGGAACCAATCTTCGATTTGTGTTCTAACATATTGCAAGCTGCTATTGGTTAATATACCATCAGGGAGAACAATGGCAAGATATCCACCTTCTTTCAAAAACTTATAGTCCTGTTCTATAAAAAGTACCTCTGTACTTTGTCCGTCACGAGTATTTTGAGGTGGCGTAGCAACAGCCAGCCAATCCTCCTCTTTCATACCCAGTTGATAGGTCTTCAAATATGCTTGTTCACTCTGACGAACAGTGCTGCCAAACGGCGGATTTGTGATGATGAAATCAAATGTTCCATACTTAAAACCTTGATTGTTGGTCTTTGCTATAATGGTTTCATCTGAAACGAGACCATCAGAAGTTATAACATTTGTATGACCATCATCATGAATAATCATATTCATTTTGGCTGCACGAGAAATCTGTTCACTAATTTCTATACCAAAGAGATTTTTTTCGGCAAAGTCGTGCCAATACTTGTGCCATCTGTCATATTGCCTAACATCCTTTGAGTAATTT
>JAGBVI010000123.1 GCA_017630395.1 Paludibacteraceae bacterium | reverse complement strand
CCTCTGTCATAGAGAAATTCTTCAATCTCATCAGGGCACAAACTATCTACAACATTCAGCAGTTCAACCCTTACATCAGTGTGGTTCAATACTACAATCTTCATAATCCAAAATCTTAATCGTTAATAATCAGTTCATCTTTATACACAGACAACTCTTTTCCGTTTGTCAAGCGAACCAATAGCTCCAAACCATAGTCGTCTATAACTTCACCTTCTGAATATCCTTTATAAGGGTGGAGAAGAGTACAGGTACTACCAATCAGTGTAGTTTCATTGTCATAACCATACATAGCACTAAAATTTTAAGTTTTACTTTTCCCTCATTTATCATCTGACTGACCTGAAGGATGAATTCTGTTGCTTGAAATGGAGCAATGATACTTGTGCAAGGTTTTATAAGAAATACTACCGACTACTGGCGTGTAGAGATTTCGAAATAAATCGAAGACATGACCTTGAAACTAGAAAATCATTGGTTCTACATTTGCAACTGAACTCACCAATCAGGTCGTTGATATAATCTCATAGAAATGACAAACCTCGTATAACAAGATTGGCATTACATTTGTTCAAAAAAATACAAGTTAAAGAAAACAAAAAGGGACTTATAACTGTTATATAAGTGAATATGCATATTAACAGGCTAAGATTTTCTATTAAAGTTCTTTTGTGAAACAGCTTTAATCGGAAAAGAAGCACGAGAATTGGAGGGTTTGAACATTTTACTTCAGTCCCTCCAATTTTGGATTATATAATAAAAAAAATAGAAGGTTAGTCATTCCGATATTGAGCTAACCTCCTATATACCATTTCAAAAATGCAATATAATTATAGATTTATATACTTATATAATTATATAATCATTATTTAACTTTCTCCATAAATTCCTTGGCAGGCTTGAATGCCGGAATGTTGTGGGCAGGGATAATGATTGTTGTATTCTTAGAAATGTTTCGTGCAGTCTTTTCCGCTCTGTGCTTAATGATAAAGCTACCGAATCCACGAAGGAACACTTCATTTCCATTGATCATTGAGGTTTTAATGGTATCCATCATACCTTCTACAACAGTTAATACAACCTGCTTCTCCAAACCTGTCTTTGCAGCGATTTCGCTGACAATTTCTGCTTTTGTCATAGTTCTCTATCTGATTATTTATAAAATTCAAAAAAGGATTGCAAAGGTAATGCTTTTAAAAGAAAGAAACTCTTAATGCCTTGGCTAAATCAGCTAAAATGAGGAAAAAATCAGGTTAACTCAATGTTCAGTGAAGGATTATCACTACCTTTGAGGACAATTTAGACAAGATACCATTTATGAATGAAAAGGGAAAGACATATCGCTTCACAGTCAAGCTACGAAAGAAGCCACTTCAAGGAGGCCGTTTCTCGTTGATACTTGACTATTACAACGGTAATGTTGAATACCTATCAAACGAGCAGCGTGGTGAAAGAGTGAGAGAGCATCTTGGTCTTTATTTAATTCCAGAAAATTCCCCTGAAGACAAATTGGCTAATGAGAAAACTATGGAGTTAGCAAGGGAGATTTTGGAAAAGAAAAAGGCGGAGCTTGAAGTCTTAAAGAAAAATGGTCTACAGCCAATTGTAAAGAAATCAAAGGACGAACCTATTGAATTGCCTAGTTCGTTGGCCAAATCTTCAAATACCGTTTCTGAACAATTGATGGTTAACGCTTCAAGATGTGTAATCAACAACATCAATACAATTTCAATTCACATAGGATATAGGAAGATAAAGGATAATCGTCTATCGATTTTCCTTGACTGCAACTTCGGCTCCAACATCATCTATCTTGGAAATGATAAATTCGAAGGTCGCAAGAGAAAGTTCCTTGGATTATACCTGACAAATGATGATACTCCAGAAGCTCGTATTGCTAATAGTCAAAACAGACTTCAGGCAGAGTCTATACTTGAAAAAGTAACCGAATATCTTAATGAACTGAAAAGAATTCATATACTATCTGACAATACAAAATCTGTAGAATCACAATCTACAGCACCGTTAATGTCAGAAGTTACGTCCAAAACAGAATCTGATGATCCGACTATCTTGACCGACTTGAAACTTACAAAAACGGAAGAAGAAAGCTATCATAATGCTTTGGACAAATTAGACCAGATGCTTTCAGAAATTTGATTGCTTGACAAAAGAAAAATGAATAGGATTTGGTTTAATTTCTCTTCTTTTGAGAAGCAAAAAGAGTATATTTGGCACTTCTCAGAAACTCCTACTAAAAGGTAGACGGATATAAAGAAACACATAACATCTGCAAATGAGAGGGACAAAGCTCATTTTTAAAGAGTGTAAAGACACTTCTATAACAGACCTCTTAGATTTGGCGATGAAGGCAGTTTAGTTTACTTCTATTCTATATATACATTGGACTAAACTAAACCACTAAATTTAATAGCTATCGCAGGTGCAATTTCAGCTCAAATTAAAGGCCATTTTACCATGCAACGAAATGCAAATATGCTAAAAAATCTAAAAAAAGTGCATTTTTGCAGATTATATTAGTTTCTTTGCAGAAATGCAGTCCCCAGTCTGTCCCCCCGAACGAACTTTTGTCCTTCGGTAAAACTTTGTAATATACTATGTTTCAGGCACTTGCAAGGTTGTGGATGGGCATTAAAAAAATATTTTGCATCGGCAAGTAACCACTCATAACACGCTGAATATCAACAAGTTATTACTTATCTAAATAGAAAGTAAAATTAAGTAGATTTATACATTAAATAGTTGATAATTAACACTTTAAGGATTTTGCAAATTTTTGCAAAATCCTATTTTTTTGCCCTATTTCACCCCCAAAGTGATAATTTGTGCTAAAAACAAGTCGCTCTCTCAGGGCCTTACAACGAGGGTGAAAAATT
>JAGBVI010000122.1 GCA_017630395.1 Paludibacteraceae bacterium | reverse complement strand
TTTAAATTTTATTTCGAGCATATTTGAGAGAGATTTTTAAATCTATTTTTAGTCTTCTTTTGCAGAAAATAGTGGACTATTATCAAAAAAGGAGAATAAAAATAGGTTAAAAAGAATCTCAAAGATGCCGAAAATAAGAGATTGAAACTCTAATTTTTTTTTAAAAATAAAATTTAAACAGCTTCTTAAATATTGTAGAAGATTTGAATGGTAGAAATGCTAAGGAAATTTTACAAATTAAGTTGCCATAAAGGAAAAAAGAGATTAGAATTATAATTATTAATAAATTTAAAAACATGGCTAATTTAGATTTGAGCAAGTACGGAATTACGGATGTAAAGGAAGTACTTCACAATCCTTCTTACGAAGTATTGTTTGCAGAGGAAACCAAGCCTGAGTTGGAAGGTTTCGAGAAGGGTCAACTTACAGAGTTAGATACTGTAAATGTGATGACCGGTATTTATACAGGACGTTCTCCAAAGGATAAATTCTTTGTTTGTAATGAGGCAAGTAAAGATACTGTATGGTGGACTTCAGATGAGTATAAAAATGATAACAAACCATGTTCAGATGAGGCATGGGCAGACCTTAAGTCAAAAGCAGTAAAACAACTTTCAGGAAAACGTTTGTTTGTAATGGATACTTTCTGTGGAACAAACCCTGCAACACGTTTGAAAGTTCGTTTTATTATGGAGGTTGCATGGCAAGCTCACTTTGTAAAAAATATGTTTATTCGTCCTACAGAGGAGGAGTTGGCAAATTATGGAGAGCCTGATTTTGTTTCATTCAATGCTGCAAAAGCAAAAGTTGATAACTACAAAGAGTTGGGATTGAACTCTGAAACAGCTACAGTATTCAACTTGAAAACAAAAGAACAAGTTATTTTGAATACTTGGTATGGTGGAGAAATGAAGAAAGGTATTTTCTCTTTGATGAATTACTACAATCCATTAAGAGGAATTGCTTCTATGCACTGTTCTGCTAATACCAATATGGAGGGTACAAGTACAGCTATTTTCTTCGGTTTGTCCGGAACAGGAAAAACAACTCTATCTACTGATCCAAAACGTTTGTTAATTGGTGACGACGAGCATGGTTGGGATGATGAAGGTGTATTCAACTATGAAGGTGGTTGTTATGCTAAAGTTATCAACTTGGATAAAGATAGCGAACCGGATATCTACAATGCAATCACTCGTGATGCTTTGTTGGAAAATGTTACTGTTGATGCAAATGGTAAAATTGACTTTGCAGACAAATCTGTAACTGAAAATACTCGTGTATCTTATCCTATTAATCATATCAAGAATATCGCAGTTCCTTCTAAAGGTCCTCACGCTCAACAAGTTATTTTCTTGTCTGCTGATGCGTTTGGAGTTTTGCCTCCGGTTTCAATTTTGACTCCAGAGCAAACTAAGTACTACTTCTTGTCTGGCTTTACTGCTAAATTAGCAGGTACAGAACGTGGTATTACTGAGCCTACTCCAACTTTCTCTGCTTGCTTCGGTGCTGCATTCTTGTCTTTACACCCAACAAAATATGGTGAAGAATTGGTTAAGAGAATGGAAAAAGTAGGTGCTAAAGCTTACTTGGTAAATACTGGATGGAACGGAACAGGAAAGCGTATCTCTATCAAAGATACTCGTGGTATCATTGATGCAATTCTTGATGGTTCTATCAACTCAGCTCCAACTAAAAAGATTCCTTACTTCGATTTTGAAGTTCCAACAGAATTGCCTGGTGTAGATCCTAATATCTTGGATCCTCGTGATACTTATGCAGATGCTTCTCAATGGGATGAAAAAGCAAAAGATTTGGCTGATCGTTTCATTAAGAACTTTGCTAAGTTTACAGGTAATGATGCTGGTAAAGCTTTGGTGGCTGCAGGTCCTAAATTGTAATTTTTAGTCAATTTAATAAGAAAGGGTGTACCCGTATGGATGCACCCTTTCATAATTTTTGTGATAACTTATTCTTATGGTATATCTTTTTAGCGAAGAGTTTGAAGTTCGTGATTATGAGTGTGATATTCAAGGTATTGTTAATAATGCAAATTATCAACACTACATGGAGCATGCTCGACATTGTTTGATAAAGTCTGTTGGACTTGATTTTAAAAATCTTCATGATAATGGAATTGATGTCGTTGTTTCGAAGATTGAAATTGCTTATAAAAAGTCTTTAACCAGTGGCGACCGTTTTGTTTGCAGAACCAATGTGAAGAAAGAGGGGATTCGCTACGTCTTTTATCAAGATATTTATCGTATGTCTGATAATGCTCTTTGCACAAAAGGTCGTGTTGAAACCGTTGCTTTGGTTGATGGTAAATTAGGCGTTTCAGAAGTAATAGAACAAGCCTTGTTTGATGGAAAATTGCTTACAGAGTAAATTTATATATCATCAGTTGTGCGATAGCCATCCGGAAATACCTCTTTTCCTCCAAGCTTGGTGGATGGAGACGATTTGTCTTGGCAAGGATTGGGACGTTATTTTGATTCGTAACAACTCTGGTGATATTGTCGCTTTTATGCCTTATCTATTGGTGAAAAAGTGGGGACTTAAAATGGTTCTTCAGCCTCTGTTGTCGCAAACAAATGGGGTTTGGATTTTTTTCAAGGGGAATGAGTCGGACAATGAAAAAACTATCCTAAACAAAATGGTTGCGGACACTCTTGAGAAAGAGTTGAAGAGACTTAAGTTAGTTTGGTTTTTTCAATATTTTCATCCTCAATCATCGATTCCCAATATTTTAAAGAAAAGAGGATTTGTAATATTCTCTCGTCAAACTTTTGTTATTCCCGATATATCTGACGAGAAAAAGCTTTTGAATAGTTTTTCTTCTGCAAAACAAAGACAGATACGAAAGGCAATAAGAAATAATTTGCGAGTAGATTTTACTATCTCTCCCGAAGATTTTGTTTCGTTTCATACAGCATGTCTAAAACAAAGAGGAGAAACCAATTTTCATACGTCTGAGGTGGAAATTTCTCTTTGTCGAGAAGCTATAAATCGTTCTCAGGGAGCTATAATTCGTGTCTTAGACAATGAAAACAATTTGCATTCTGCACTATTTTTTGTTTGGGATGCGTCAACAGCCTATTATTTAATCCCTGCAATTGATAGCAACTATAGATCGTCAGGAGCTTCTACATTGATGGTTTGGGAGGCTATTAAAATGGTGAAAAACAAGGTGAAAAGATTTGATTTTGAAGGAAGTATGGATGAAAATATAGCACGTTCATACAAACAATTTGGGACTGAACGAGTAGAATATGCCAAGGTTGAGCGTGTAAATTCTTTTTTGATTCGCCTTCTCAAGATCTTTAAAGGTGCTAAGTAGAGAGAATAGCAATAATTCCGCTTATTGCCATATAACCATAAACAATTTTTCTGAGAGTTTTGCTTTGCACTTTTTCAAACACTTTATTTCCAATAAATCCTCCAATAACAATTCCGATGCAGGCATATAACCAACCTTGTGCAACGGCAAATGTAAAATAGCCGTTAATCGCCCGTACAATGCTCATGAAGATATTCCCGAAAAGGAAATAGGTCTGAGTCATTGCCATATATTTTTCCTTATCGTTTTCTGCCGCAATAAAGTAAAGAACAGCAGGGGGACCCTGCATGGCAAATAGACCACCCATGATTCCGCTAATGCTGCCCATGCTAATTTGTGCTGTTAATGTTGGTTGAATGTGGAGTTTTTCACTAAAAAAGAAAAAATAAATACTTAATAAAATTAGAGCTCCTCCTAATAACTGTTTCAGAATAGAGTCTTCTACGTAGGTTACAAATTGTATGGAAATCAGTGAAAATAGAAGAAACGAGATGAGTATAGGAATGATTTTCTGCCAAACGATGTATTTCCTATATTTAACCATTACCGAAAAGGAGAGAGCTATGGCTAATAATCCGGAAAGGGTTGTGGCTTCTCCGTATGAGGGCATCAAGAAGGGGAGAATCGTCATGATAAAAATTCCAAAACCAAATCCGGTTACTCTTTGAATAAATGAGGCACCGCAACAGAATAATATAAGTAAAAATTCATTCATAAATATTTTTATACGCCACTGATTTAAAAACCGTTTGAAATTATCTTAGAGGTCTTGAAAAAAAATGGTAACTCATCTTATAACAATCTCCAAGCGATTTCGGGATCTCTATTAAACCAAGTTAATTGTTTTTTAGCATATCTGCGACTATTTTGTTTAATCATTTGGATTGCGAAGTCAAGTGTCCAAGTGCCATCAAAATAGTTAAAAAGTTCTTTGTAACCCACGGTATTTAGAGCATTAAGTCCTTTGAAAGGATATAAGTTACGAGCTTCCTCCAACAAACCATTTTCCATCATTATATCCACGCGCTCATTAATGCGATTGTAAAGAATCTCCCGAGGGCGGTTTAGTCCTATTTTTTCTATAATGAATGGACGTTCTTTTTTTGTCTCACTTCTGAATGAAGAGTAGGTTTTTCCTGATTGAATACACACCTCTAAAGCATGGATAATTCGCTTGTGGTTTTGCAAATCAACGATTTTGTAGTAGTCCGGATCTAAAATTTTGAGTTCTTGACGAATATTTTCAATTCCTTCATTTTGGTAGCGTTCCAATAGCGATTGTCTGAGTTCCTCGTCAATATTAGGAATGTCGTCAATTCCTTTACAAACGGCGTCTATGTAGAGCATTGAGCCTCCTGTCATAATAACAGTATCATGCTTCTGAAATAGTTCATTGCATTTGGCTAACGCATCAATTTCAAATCTGCCACAGCTATAATAATCGTGAATAGAAAGGTGTCCGATAAAATGGTGAGGCACGCGTTTTAACTCCTTTTCCGTGGGGGCAGCTGTACCAATCTTCATTTCGCGATACATTTGCCGAGAATCACAAGAGATAATCTCCGTTTTCAACTCCTCAGCCATTTGCAGACTCAGCTCTGTTTTTCCAACGCCTGTAGGACCTAATAGAATGATTAATTTTTTCTCTTCCATCTTTTTCTGTTCAATTCGCATACAAAGATAGAACAAAGAAATGAGAAACAATGCTTTTAAGGAATTGAACTTTGGCGAAGTAAATAAAAGAGGGTACCCCCTGAAGTGCACCCTCTTAAAGATATCTAGATTTAAATTTTTGAAATTGCCAAGAAAAGCAATGTCAGAATTTTAAATTAGAACCAATGAACGTAGCAGAAATCTTGGCGATGAGCTAAATCTTGGTTTTTAGGGAACATACGGAACGCATATTTAAATGTTCCTGCGCGAGAGATACGATCTTCAAGTTTGAAGTAAAGTTTTGTACCTTCCACTTTATAAAGTTCCATTTCTTTCACCTCATCAATCTTGTCATTATTATTTTTATCTTTTTCAAGACTTACAAAATCAACGCCGATTCCGGTGTCTCCAAGATTCTTAAGGTCGATAATAGCCTCTGCTTGATATACATCACCCACTTCAGGATTATCCAATAATTTCTCAGAAACAGAAGAAGAGATAACTTCAATTTGCTCCCAACCAGAAGCAATTTTCTCTTTCCAAGCAGAAATTTCTTTTGCCTTTTCGAAGTTATTTGCAGTGATGAATGCAAAACGTTTACGAAGTGGATTGTAGAATCTATCAATATAATCATCCAACATACGTTTTGTAGTATAGTTAGGAGCGATTAAAGCGATAGAATTTTTGATTGTTTGAATCCATTCAGGAGAGTAACCTTTACTATTAGTAGCATAGAACATAGGAATGATTTCATTTTCCAATGTGCTATAGATAGTAGCGGCATCCAATTGGTCTTGATATGCTTGGTACTCGTATGTACGTTTTTCAGTAAGAGCCCATCCTGCTCCCTTCTTGTATCCTTCATACCACCATCCGTCAAGAACTGAGAAGTTAACAACACCATTCATCAACGCCTTTTCTCCTGAAGTTCCGGATGCTTCCAATGGACGGGTTGGAGTATTCAACCAAATATCAACACCGGAGATTAAACGTTTTGCCAATCTCATATCATAATTCTCCAAGAAGATGATTTTTCCTAAGAATTCAGGTTGACGAGAAATCTCTACGATGCGTTGAATCAAACCTTGTCCGGCTCCATCAGCAGGGTGAGCCTTTCCGGTAAAGATAAATTGAACAGGACATTTAGGGTTGTTTACAATTTTTGATAAACGATCCAAATCTGTAAACAACAAGTGTGCACGTTTATAAGTAGCAAAACGGCGACCAAATCCAATTGTCAAAGCGTTAGGGTTGATGCTTTCCAAGATAGACATGATACGAGATGGGTCTCCTTGATTTCTCAACCAATTATCTTTGTATTTGATACGGATGTAATCAATCAATTTATTTTTCAAAGATTGTCTTAGTGCCCAAATCTTTTCATCCTCAATGGTATAGATTTTTTCCCAAATCTTCATGTTTGATTGGTCTGAGTAGAACGAGTCATCGAATTGAGTTTCGTACAAAGCTTTCCACTCTTCATCTGCCCAAGTTGGCATGTGAACACCATTGGTTACATAGCTAACGTGAGACTCTTCAGGGAAGTAACCTTTCCAAATATTAGAGAACATCTTTTTAGAAACCTCTCCATGCAACCAGCTCACACCATTAACCTCTTGACAAGTGTTGCAAGCAAATACACTCATAGAGAATTTTTCGTTTCTATCTCCAGGGTTTTCGCGACCCAAATCCATTAGGTCATCCCAAGAAATACCCAATTTCTCTGCAAAGTGGTACATATATTTGCTAAACAATCCCTCATCAAATTTATCGTGACCGGCAGGAACCGGAGTATGAACAGTGTACAAAGATGAAGAACGAATCACCTCAAATGCTTGTTGGAAAGTCAATCCCTCTTTGCTGATGTAGTCATACAAACGTTGTACGCTGATTAGAGCAGCATGTCCCTCATTACAATGGTAAGTATCATGTTTAATACCCAATTTATTCAACAAAATGATACCACCAATACCAAGCATATACTCTTGTTTCAAACGATTTTCCCAATCGCCACCATAAAGTTGGTGGGTGATAGAGCGGTCAAACTCAGAATTCTTTTCTATGTCGGTATCCATTAAATACAAATCAACACGACCAACAGCCACTTTCCATACGTTTGCATAGATAATACGATCGTAGAAAGGAACTTCAAGGATGAAAGGATGACCGTCATTATCTTTTACTTGAGTAAGAGGCAATGTGCTGAAATTTTGAGGCTCATAGTTGGCGATTTGTTCACCATTCATAGAAAGAGATTGAGTAAAATATCCATAACGATACAAGAAACCAATCGCAGTCATATTTACGTTACAATCACTAGCCTCTTTTAAGTAGTCTCCGGCCAAAACACCCAAACCTCCTGAATAGATTTTCAAGATATCTGTCAAACCATACTCCATACTGAAGTAAGCTACAGATGGTTTTTCATTGTTTTTAGGAGTCGAGATATACTTTTCAAATTTTTCGTAAACATCATCGATTTTTTTCAACAATAATTTATTTTGTTCTGCAGCCTCTAATTTTTCGATATTGATAGTTTTTAGAAATAGGGTAGGGCTACATCCGCAGTCATTCCATGTCTCTTCATCAATTTCTTTGTATAGATCTGTTGCGTCGCTATTCCAAACCCACCAAAGATTTTCTGCGATTAATTGTAATTTTTTCATTTTTGCAGGAACTTTAGCCTTGCATGTAATCTCTTTCCAGACTGGAAAATTTGCTTGATTTACCTTAATTTTCATCTTGTCAAATTTTATATAATTATTTGTTTTTTAATTTTTCTTTTCCGATGCAATTTGGAATGCATCCATGTAATAGGATATAAATGAATCCCATGAGCAATCCTTAGCTAAATTGAGAGCCTTTTTGCTGCATTCTTGTACCTCCTTTTTCTTCATAGAGGCGAATTGAATGATATTATCTTTGATAGAGTCTGCTGCTTCAAAGTAATTGGTATCATTTCTATGAATCACCGCAACTCCATTTGATATATCAACTTGTTCTGTTGAACACCATAACCCAAATCCCGCAAGATTAGTGGTTATCGTTGGTATCCCAAATGCCGCACTTTCGAGTGGGGTATATCCCCATGGCTCGTAATACGATGCAAAGATAGTTAAGTCTAAGCCGATAAGCAAATCATAATAACATTTATTAAATATTCCGTCATTACCATGCAAATAGCTCGGAACAAGTATAACCTTCACTTTATCCGATTTTTCGTTGTTAAAGCGGAATGAACGGATGGCATTCACAATTAAATCTGACTCAAAATTGTGAATGTCGTGAGTGATAAATCGTCTGCATAAGTTGTAATTTGCATTGGGATCTGCCAATTTTTGTTGCAAATCTTTCCTTGCCCCAATATTCCAACCGGGAACTAAAATGAAAGCTACAATTTCTTTGTTATTTTCTGTCTCATTGGTAGCCAATTTTAGAGACTCTAAGAAGAGATCGATTCCTTTGTTTCGATATTCGTACCTGCCACTTGTACCAATGAATAATGCATCATCATCCAATTGGTAACCTAAGAGATTTTCCGCAACATTTTTTAGTATGGCGCGAGCCTCTTTTCTAGCTTTTGTGTACTTCGTTCCGCTTGGTACAAAGTCATCTTCATATCCGTTGGGTGTTACAATGTCCGGTTGCTTCTCCAATAGTTGCTTGCATTCAGTTGCTGTTAAATCACTAACAGTTGTGAAACAATCTGCTTCATGAGCGGCGTATTTTTCAACCAAATGTTTAGCTGTGACATTTAATTCTGCAGCCATTTGGTCTCCATTGTAGTTGGAAAAGTATTGGTAGAGTGCCTTTTGATTGAAACAAATTGAACGTCCGGTTGTTGTCGCATGTGTTGTGAACAATGTCTTTATTGATGGTACATTCATTTTTAAGTACAACAATCCGGAGCCTGTTGTCCACTCATGAAAATGTGCCATCACACTCTTTTTCGTTAACTTATGATACGTTTGAAAGTTTTCGATGACTTTTGCTGATGCATAGCCAAATAGCACTGATTCATTATAATCCCCGTATGCATTTAGCGAATCCACCTTATAGGTTTTCCACATATCAAACAAGAAATCATTTAATTCATCTTCAACATTTTTATGGTCGATGAGTAATACGCATGGTTTCCCGGGGATATTCCATCTCCCTGCTTTAACGGATATATGCGTTTTTTTCTTACAATTGGCAATCCACTCTTTGTATAACTCTTTATCTTCTGAGAATAACTCATTTTCTTCTAAACCAAAGTCGGGTCCAATATATATCAGTTTGTCATTTAATCGTTCACTCAAAGCCTTTGCTTGCATTGATAGAACTGTGTAAATACCTCCAATACGATTACAAACTTCCCAACTTACACTAAATACCATGTCCGGTGTTTTCTCTTTTTTACTCATAATTTAATCCTAATCAGTCTTATACTTGGAAGTTGTTTTTAAGTTTTATTTCGAACCTGTTTGAGAGAATTTTTTAGTTTGTTTTTATTCTATATTTGCAGTAAATAATTCTAAAAATAGAACAATAAAAGCAAGTTAAAAAAGAGTCTCAAAGACGCTGAAAACTAGAGTGTGACACTCTATAGGCAACTTCTTAGTTCTCAAATATACTATTTATTTTCATTTAATCTCTCAAATATAAGAAAAATTTAAATTAATTCAAAAAATAGCGAGAAAATATATCTATAAATAGTTATATATCACTATTAATTTAACACAGGTGAGTTCTATAAATTCGCCGTTTTAAAGTTTAAGAAGTTGTTTAAATTTTATTTCGAGCATATTTGAGAGTGATTTTTAAGATTATTTGGAATTTATTTTGCTTATCCTGTTTATATTCTTTCTGTTACGATGCCCGCATCGCTCTTTTCTCCTACGTAATCTTTTTCTCGTTATAGCTAAGCAGAAATAAGTTTTATTATGCTCATTAGGCTAACGAGACGGTTTATGAATATAATCAACCTAAGCAAAATGCTCTTCAAAATTATTTCGACCTAATTTATAGAACCTCCCTACAAATTGTTAATACCAAGACGGATAATCTCCGGAACTTGTTGTCTTTTCGTATTTAAGATCTTGTAGCATCGACGAGTTAACTCCAATTCGGAAGTTGAATCCTTGGTTCGTTCCGAAAGGAATAAAACTCAGAGAGGCAGTCCAACAATGTAGTTTTCTTGTGACAGAACACGAGGTGTATGACATTTTGTGATTTAAAAAATCGACACCCGAACTGATTGAGAATCTCCAATTTTCAGAAAGAGTTATGCTTCCTGAGAAATTTAAGGTTTGTGTCAGTCGTCTGTCATATTCCAATTTCTCGAAGTTGAACTTGTAGTTACCGTATGCAACAGAGTAGCTGATATTCAAATTCCAAGGTAATTTAAATTTCAGGTATCCCTCTTTATCAAATTCGCTATTTTCGTCATCATCGTTGGAGTTCTTCTTTTCTTCATTTTGAATCTGTTCATTCTCCCAATCTTCAATTTCCAATGCGTTATCCAAATTATTTGCTTCCAAAATCATTAGATCTTCTTGCTCTTCTTCCAATTCCGCTTTTGTTTTTTTCTTCTTGAACGTGTTGTTATTAAAGTTGTAGTTAAATGAGGTGCGGGCTGATGTCAGTCGTGCTATCACTCTATTGCGTTCCCATTCCGATACATTCGATTTGTACGGATTGCCATTATTGTCTAATTGATATGTGTAAGGAGAGAAGGAAGCAGATATATTTAGGTTAATCTTGTTGAAAAATTTCAGGCGCAAATTGGCTGCTATATCAGACCATGGGGCTTCGTCTTCCTCTGCCAATAGATTGTAGCTTGTACTTAAAGTGAGGTTATCTATCAGAGAGATCTTTCTGTATCCGGTTGAGTCTTTATCAGAGCGAACTTTCATCTCTAAATTGTTGGTTACACTCAAGTTAATAAGACCACTTCCTGTACTTGTAGGAATTCCATAATAATTCCCTTGGTAGTAGCAATATTTTACAGTATCAATGCTTCCGTCTGCCATTTTTCGATAATATTCCCCATAGTAATCTTGGTCGAAAGAGGGGAGTGGTGAGTCCATTTTAGGATGAAAGGAGAGTCCCACTGCCGGTTGAAAAACGTGACGAATCATACTCACTTTTTTTCCGACAACCGGTTGGTAGAAACCATATAGTTGAGTACTTAAAGAGGCAGACGCATTCATGTCATTTATACGATAAAATCCGTTCTCGTTATACTTTTCCTCCTTTTGTTCTATAGAGTCCCAATAGCGAATAGTTTTTCTAAAGTACCACTTTTCATTATAGCTTAAAGACGGGGTGAAAATGATGTATTTAAAAATAGAGTAAGAAGCCCCGATATTAACCTGATTTTTTATACCATTATTCCAATCGTTCAAAAGATTAGCATCAAACAATTCATCTTGTTTCGTTGAAATGTAATTATCCATATTAAGACTATAATTGATATGAATTTTTTCATACCATTTAGCTTTACCGACACCATTCTTTCGTTTGAAAGGATAGACACGAGACATATTTAAATAGATTGTTGGAAATTTCAACGAGATTGTGGAATCACTTTGTCTTTGATTTAAAGTTAGGTTCGTAGTGAGAGAAAAGGGAGATTCCGGGAATCTATAGGTGTAGTTTATACTTGAGGATTTATTGTTTTCACCGTATGAAGATGGATTGTAGTGAGAACTAATATTGTTTTTATTATACGATGTTGACGTAAAATTAATAGACGCTGAAAAAGTGCTAAATGGGTTTGCTTTAGCATCTTGAGTGTGAGTCCATGTGATTTTTAAGTCATTAGTTCGTTGAAAATCGGGTAAGTTTTTTTCACCGTCAGCAGTTGATTGGTAGCCAACATAAAAATTACCACTGAATTTATATCTTTTTCGGTACCTACTTGTCGCATTAATTGCCCATGAACCTTTCGTGTATATATCTCCGCGTAAAGCTAAGTCAAAATATTGATTAATAGCAAAGTAGTAACCTCCATTTCGTAAATACAAACCTCGTTGCGTCTCTTCTCCAAAAGTTGGCATCAATATACCGGATGTATAACTTTCAGTAAACGGAAAAAAACCGAAGGGGAGTGCTAATGGCAGAGGAACATCAGCCAATACTAAGTAGGCGGGACCCGCCACGATGTACTCTTTCGGTTTGACTTTTGCTTTTGTTAAATTTAGGTAAAAATGCGGATGTTCATGGTCGTCACAAGTTGTATATTTACCATTTTCCATTAGGAACGTGTTGTCTTCCAGTTTTTTTGCTTTATTACTAGTTACGTATCCTTCACCTTGAGTGGTTACTACATCCCGAATCAATCCTTTTTTGGTTTTAAAATTGAAGTCGATTTGTCTGGATTCATAGCTCTCTCCGCCATCCTTAAATATAGGTCTTCCAATTTCTGCTCCGGTAGAATCTGTTCCGGATAGAGCATGAACAATGCTACTGTCTGTGTTAATGGTGATTTGAGCCGACGTAAGCTCCATCTGTTGGTAATTAACGGTCGCTTCGCCATATAAATCAGCTTGTCCGTTCGCATAGAAAACAATCGAATCTTTAGCCGAATAATTAACTTTTGATTCGATTGCATCTTTGGAGATGCGAATCTTCGGAGCTGTTGAATCTATTACTGTCACCTCTTCCGCAGATTTTGAGGTTTTGGCTTGCGCAAAGCAAGGAAGAACGGACAGAAAAATCCAAATTAAATATGCTATAAATTTTAACTTCAATCTATTACGGTTAAAAAAAATTAAATATTGATGAAATTCCCTTTGAAATTCAGTCGCAAATTTACTTGTTTTTTCTCACTTAAAGAAGAGTTATTTCTATTAATTAGTAAGTAAAATGCCGAAAATCAGAGTCTAATTTCGTTTGTAAAGTTGAAAATTTGAAATAAATAAATAAGTAAAGAACATTCATTTAAATCAAAATGAACAACTTCAGAGTGCAAATTTACGAATATTTTTTCCTAAATTTGCCACTGTAATATTAAAAGATGTATTTAAATGAAAAATTCTTTTCTTTATTATATAGGAGTCTTGTTTTTAATTTCTTTTGGAAACATACTTTTTTTATACTCTGCAGAGAAGCCTTTTGTGGTCGTATTAGATGCGGGACATGGAGGTAAGGATGCCGGAGCAATCGGTTATTCTTTAAAGTTGAAGGAGAAGACCGTAAACCTAAAAACGGTTCTGAAGTTGGGCAAGTTGTTGGAAAAAGAGGAAAATGTAAAGGTGATATATACCCGAAAAAAAGATGTGTTTATTCCTTTGGATGAGAGAGCTCAAATTGCTAATAGAGCGAAAGCAGATTTGTTTATATCAATTCATACCAATTCTGCTCAGAGTAGGTCTGCTAAGGGTACAGAGACCTATACAGTGGGTTCCTCTTCTGCAAATTTAGAGGTGGCAAAAAGAGAGAATGCTGTAATGTTGTATGAAGAGGATTATAAGACAAGGTATCAAGGTTTTGATCCCAATAGTTCGGAGTCTTACATTATGTTTGATTTTCTTCAATCTAAATATTTGGAACAGAGTATAGGATTGGCTTCTAAAATTGAAAAACAGTTTGTGGCTAATTGTAATCGTTATAGCAGAGGAGTTAAACAAGCCGGTTTTTGGGTCTTAAAACAAGCTGCTATGCCCGCTGTATTGGTCGAGTTAGGCTATATCTCTAATGCTGAAGAGGAGAGATTCTTGAGTCAGGATGAGTCGTTGGATAAATTTGCTAAATCTTTGTACAGGGCATTCTTATCTTATAAAAAAGATCATGACAATAGGAATGGTGTTGTCTATAAAGGAACTGAATTAGATTCTGATGAGACGAAAAGTGAAGCAAAAGTGAGTGAAGAGAAAAAAGAAGTTGCCAAGGATTCTGTGGCTAAAGAGGAGATATACTATGCCGTTCAATTTTGTAGTTCTAGTGAAAAGAAACCATTGGATTGTCGAGATTTTCATGGATTTATTCCGGCTAAAGAGTACATAGAGACCGGTAAGTATAAATATAAATATGTATATGGTAATGAAAAAACATTCAAAGACGGTATTGCATTAAGAGATAAAGTGAAACAGAAATTTAAGGATGCCTTTTTAGTTGTAATCAGAAATGGAGAAAAATTATCAACAGAGGAGGCACGAAAATATTATAAGTAGTTTTTTTTAATCGTTAATGGTCAAGTTGTTTATGATAACTAATTCTTGGTTGACGATTCGTAAAAAGTGAAACAAGGATTAAGAAAATAATTAAAAGTGTATAGATATGAAATTTAAATTAAGTAAAGAGTTCCAAATTGGAATATTGGTAATTGTGACGATTGCTATTACTTTTTTTGGCGTGAATTATTTGAAAGGGATAAATATTTTTAACCCAACAAATTATTATTATTTAAAATTCGATCGGATTAACGGGTTGGTGGAAACTAATCCGGTAAATGTAAAAGGTTATAAAGTTGGATTGGTCCAAGAAATTGTCTATGATTACGAGAATCCGAACCAAGATATAGTTGTAGTGTTGCAGTTGGATGATGATTTGAGAGTTCCGGAAGGGACAAAAGCAGCCTTGGTTTCAGGGTTGATGGGGGGTGCTACTATCGAGTTGATGTTGAATGAATCTTCCTCTTATTATAAGAGAGGTGATACCATTCCAAGTTATATAGATGATGGTATCTTAAGCGCCCTGACATCAGAAGTTATGCCGAGAATTCAAACTATTATCCCGCAATTGGATTCTTTGATTGTTTCTTTGAATGCTATTGCTGAAAACAAAACAATTGAGAGTTCTTTGGCTAACATAAATGAGTTGACGGGTAATTTAAAGAAAGCCTCCGTGGGTATCAATCGTATTGTTGATAAAGATGTTCCGGAATTATGTACAAATATGAATACGGTGTTGACAGATTTCTCTAAAGTTAGTGGAAATTTAAGTAAAGTTGATTTCGACAAAACGGTAGCGCAACTTAATTCAACTTTGTCGGGTGTTCAAACAATGGTTGATAAAGTGAATAAAGGGGAAGGTACTTTAGGTTTGTTGTTGAAAGACCAAGGTCTGTATAATAATTTGAATACAACGGTATCAAGTGCCAACGAGTTGTTGGTTGACCTTAAGGCAAATCCTAAGAGATATGTTCATTTCTCTGTTTGGGGAGGCAAGAAGGATAAGGAGTAGTTGGAAATTGCTAATTTGCTTCCAGACCATTTAGAGTTGTTTTATCGGTGGTCAGCAGAGGTAGTTTGAATACTGTCATCTTCTATAATAAGATAAATTCAAAACAGCTGAAAATGAATTTATGAGGTGCAAATAAAAAATCGTAACTTATAGAAGTTGTCTATAGTATGTAAGAAGTCACTCTCTCTTGGGAGTGATTTCTTGCTTTTTTTTTGTAAAGTTGAGCTATAAGTTCTTTCTTTATAGAAGTGCCTGAAGATTTCCAAAGAAACATTCCCCGGATATTTTACTTTCGTCCGCAGAAATGATTCTCGCTTCCGATGTTGTTTCTTTTCTTTAATTCTATTTTTTTTATAGGGAGAAGGATTGAAGTTGGGAAAAATTAACAACTGAAAATGGAGAATAGTTTTGCTTTTCTTATTTATAATTATTCTAAATAATAGGAAAACGATAGATTTTATTAAAATAGATAAAATGCGATATAGTGGAGGTTTTAGAAAAAATACATTTATAAAATAAAAATGTGCTAAATTTTATAATCTCTTAAAAATCAGGTTTGTTTTTATTATGGTTGTTTTTAATTGTTTGATAATCAGTGAAATATTTTATCTATTTGTTTTTCAGGAGTTTGCTTTTTTTTTTATTAAACAAATTTTTTGGCAATTTTTTTTATCGAAAAAAAAATAAGTAATTTGCTACTGCAAATAGAAACATAAATTATGAACGAGTTTAGTAGAGAAGTTTCGGTACATGAGAAGTATTGGAACGAATGTTTAACTATCATTAAGGATAATCTTTCGAAGTCCGAATTGGAGCATTGGTTTCGACCAATTGTTCCACTTGGATGGGATGAGAATACGCGGGATTTACGATTGGGTATTCCGAGTATGTATTTTGCCGAATTTTTTGACGAGCATTATGTAGGTCTGCTAAAATCTACATTTCAGCGAGTTATGGGCGAGGGTGCGAAGCCTGCTTACGTTGTTATGGTTGAGAGTGTTGGGAAGACAACCGTAAATGTGGATTGTGGAAGAGCCAGAACATCGTCCAAAGAGATTGCACCTCATAGATTGGATCCGCAATTAAACCCCAATTATACATTTGATACATTTGTAGAAGGCGATTGTAACAAGTTAGCTCGTTCAGCCGGTATGTCGATTGCAAAGTCTCCTGGTAATAATCCCTACAATCCGATGTTTATTTATGGAGGTTCAGGATTAGGAAAGACCCATTTGGCTCAAGCGATAGGAAATGAAACGTTGAATAATTTTCCGGACAAAAAAGTAATTTATATCGACGCGAATAGATTTCAAGCTCAGTTTACAGAAGCTCATTTGAATGGTCAAATAAATAACTTCTTGAATTTTTATCAGCAATTAGATTTATTAATTATTGATGATGTTCAGATGTTTGCAGGGAAGACGGGTACGCAGAATATTTTCTTCCAAATTTTTAATCATCTTCATTTGTTAGGGAAGCAGATTATTTTAACTTCAGACTCTCCAACTAATATGATGCAAGGTTTGGACCAACGCATGTTGAGTCGATTTAAATGGGGGTTGAATGTGACTTTGGACGCTCCTGACCAAGATACAAGAAAGGCTATTCTTAGAGCAAAAGTTAAGTCAGACGGTTTGTATATCCCGGAAAGTGTAGTGGATTACATTGCTGTTAACGTAACAGAAAATGTTAGAGAGTTGGAGGGTGTTATGGTTTCTCTGTTAGCACAATCTACATTAACGAATGCAGAGATAAATATCGACTTGGCAGAGCATGTGGTAGGACGAATGATAAACGTTAAACCCAAAACGATAACAATACAGACTATACAAAAGGTTGTGTGCGACTATTATCATTTGGAGTTTAATGAGATTCAGACGAAATCAAGGAAACGAGAGGTAGTTCAGGCTCGACAAATAGCAATGTATTTGGCTCGAAAATATACTAAAAATTCATTGTCTTCCATTGGAGAACAAATCGGGAAGCGAGATCATGCTACCGTGTTGTATGCTTGCAAGGCCGTTTCTGATTTGGTTGATGTGGATAAATCATTGCAAAAAAGTTTAGAGGCGATTGAAAATTCCTTAAGGTAGTTTTTTGTTCCACTGAGTTGGAATTGTCCATGTTATTTTTTTTGAACACGCCTACATTTAATATAGGGTAATATACCGGATTTAGCAAATTTTATTGTTAGTTCCGGTATATTTTTTTTGAAAAAATATTATCGAGCTCATAAACAATGTAGAACTCACCTTAACCTTTTTTCTATTCTTCTTTTTTGGTAATAGTCCACCATTTTCTGCAAAAGCAGACTAAAAACAGATTTAAAAATCACTCTCAAATAGGCTCGAAATAAAATTTAAACAACTTTTAAGTAAAATAAATTCAAAAGCATCCAAAGCGGAATTTATGAGCCGTAAATAGCATCTCGTAATTTATAGAAGTGGCTTTTAGAATGGCAGAAAGATAAAAATTAACGGCTATCTGATAAAAAATAATAAAATTCTCCCTTTTAATTGTAAAAATTATATATCTTTACGAATGTTTAAATAGTAAGAAAAGTATGGTTTTTAAATTTGTTATTTTATCAGATGAAGTAGATAATTTCGTAAGAGAGATTCTTATTGAATCTGATGCTACATTTTTGGAGTTGAACGACGCTATTTTAGAGTCGGTAGGTTATGGAAGAGAGCAAATGACATCATTTTTGATCTGTAATGATTATTGGGAGATTGAAAATGAGATTACTTTGGTTGAAATGGATACATCCTCAGAAGAGGATAGTCTGGTGATGGAAAATGTTCGTATTGAAGAGTTTGTTTCAGAGGAGGGGCAAAAATTGATGTTTGTCTTTGATTATATGAACGAGCGTTCATTCTTTATGGAGTTAAATTCGATTATAACAAATAAGTCTTTAGATAAGGCTGTTTGTGAGGTTTCAAGAGGAAATGCGCCAACACAAGTTTTGGATGGATTGTTTATGGAGGAGAAGGTGTCGGCAGATAAGGATTTCGGATTGGATGGGTTCGGTGATTTTGATTTCGGAGATGATTTCAATGAGGATGAGTTGGATAATCTGAGCATTAATGATAATTATTTTGATGATCAGTTGTAGTTTGGCATACTTTTTGCTCTATTATACATAGAAAATTGCTTGAATTTTAGATGGATTGTAAGCGGCAACTTTAGGTAATTTTTGTAGATTGTTGAGGATATTTAAGGATCTTTTGAGTATAGACGAAATAGATGTAAGAAATTACAAAACGTAATTTATAGAAATTACCTTGCTATTAGTATTTAAGAAACGTTATTGCACGAGTAAACTTTAGATTAGGAGAGAGAAGAGGAAAGAAAGGGATAGAGTGTTGAGGATAATTAGAACGGAATTGAGAAAAGAACTCGGAGTAGTTTGTTTTTAACGAAGAAAAGAATCTAATAAAAATGAAAGTAACTTCATTGGTTAAAGTTGTCTATATTGAAGTCTTGAGGTAGTTATATTTTACAAATTATTAGTTCTTGTTGGAAATACATTTGGTTGCAAACTATTAATTTGATTTTAAGCTTAAATTTAATACAGAAGGAATTATGAAGAAAATTATTTTATCGTTATTAGCATTATTTATGTTATCATCTTTTTCAACGTTGTATTCACAAAAGAAGATCGATGGGAAATTACTGAAAGAGGTGAAGGAGTGGTCTTTGGTGGGGTCTAAAAAGAAATTAGACCATATTACAAAGTATAATGAACAAGGAAAGAAAGTTGAAGAGATTGAATATAATTCATTAGGAGATCAAAAAACTCGTGTGACTTATAAGTATAACAATGCGAATAAATGTATTGAAGAACAACATTTTGATGAGTTTGATAAATTGGAAAAAACTATCCAATTTGAATACAATGAGTCTGGTAAGAAGAGTTTGCAACGAACAATTCTTCCTAATGGAAAATTGAAAAATACCAAGGAGTTTGAATATATATTGCGATAGACTCTGACTATGGAGGAGGTTGTAAGAAAAATAGATGGTTGTTTGGCAGAGTTTGCGCCTATTACATTGGAGCAGATGAGTGGGATTCGTTTAATGAATCGCATAGATACAAAGTTTCTTGTAAATGTCAATCAATTGCCCTTGTTGTTAGAGATGGCAAAAGAGGATTATTTCGTGCAAGAGATTGGAGAGCTGCGAAAGGCATATTACCGAACATTGTATTATGATACTCCTACGGCAGAAATGTATGTTGTTCATCATAATCAAAAACTCAATAGGCAGAAAATTCGAATAAGAGAGTATGTAGATTCTGATTTAATTTTCTTTGAAGTAAAAAGGAAAAATAATAAAGGGCGTACATCTAAAAAACGAATTACTGTGACGGATGAAAATGTGCTGAAAAATCAGGAAGCAATCGAGTTTTTGAATGAAAAGTCTAACTACAAGATGGATGAAGTTGACTTTAGGTTGAGGAATAATTTTTATAGAATTACACTTGTTAATAAAGAAAAATCAGAGAGATTGACAATAGATTTTGATATTAATTTTAAGAATTGTGTAACTGGCATAGAGAATAATATTCCTCATCTATGTATAGTGGAGGTGAAGCAAGATGGAAATGCTTTTTCTCACTTTAAGAAATACCTTGCGAAGTTGCGAATAAAGAAACGTAGCGTGAGTAAGTATTGTTTGGGTATGGTTTTGACCGATCCTTCATTGAAACAAAATCGTTTTAAAGAAAAAGTTAATTATATAAATAAATTGTAAAATTATGGCATTATTGGCTAGTTTAAGTGATTATGGGATTTTTGGAATTCCATTAGTAAATATGGATGGATGGTTAGAGTTGTTGGTGAGATTTGGTTTGAATGTCTTGGTTACCTCTCTTATCATTGTTTGGTTATATTATGGAAAATCTAAAAGACGTGATTATGTCTTTACTTTTACACTGATTAGTACAACCGTCTTTTTATTGATATTTTTGCTAGGTAGTGAAAAACTGCAGATCGGGTTGGCTTTAGGTTTGTTTGCTATATTTGGAATTATTCGTTACCGAACGGATACTGTGCCTATTCGTGAAATGACCTACTTATTCTTGATCATCGGTCTTTCTGTTATCAACGCTTTGGCTGTGAGTGTAAGTTATGTTGAGTTGATTACTACTAACTTCTTGTTTGTGTTGATGACCTGGTTGATGGAGAGAACAAGAATTGTCTCTAAGAGTGCTTGCAAGTTGATTCGTTACGAGAAAATCGCTCTTATCACTCCTGAAAAATATGATGAAATGGTTGCGGATATTAAAGCTCGTACGGGATTGAATATTACGAAGTGTGAAGTTGGTTATATCGATTTCCTTAAAGATACTGCTTTCGTAAAGGTATATTATGAAACAGAATCTCAAGAGATTAATACGATAGACCAAGTAACTCGTGCTAAAGATTTTAACGGATAATGAGTGTGGCAAATATTAAGAAAAGCATATTTTTATTTCTCTCTGTCATGGTTTCGTTGGGAACTATGGCAGAGGATCATGATTTTACTTCCAATTTAGAGGTAGGCCTTTCTAAAAAGTTCTTTAAACGGTTGGAATTAGGAGTGGCAGAGGAGGTGGCATTTAAGAATAATTCATCTGATTTTGATAAGTTTGTGACCAAAACAGATCTCTCTTTTGCTGTCGTTAGGAAAGTGTTTAAAGTGGGTGTCAACTATTACTTGATTGGAAAAATGCATCAAGATGATTATATCAACTTGAATCATCGTTTTATGGGTTACACCAATTTGAAATTTTCTGCTCATCGTTTTACTTTTGCTTGGAGGTCTCGTTATCAAAAGACTTATTCTCCTGAAAAAAAAGTTCATAAACAGTGGAAAGATTATTGGCGTAATAAGTTGTCTGTCTCTTTTAAAACTCCTAAAATTAAATTATACCCATCTGTGGGTGCCGAACTTTTTTTAAGAGCAAATGATTATAAAGAAGAACCGTTGTATGCTTCTAAATTACGCTATTCTGCTGCTCTAAAGTATGAGTTTAACCGGTCTAATTCTTTGAAATTGGAATTCCAATATGACGATAGATTGGATACGAAGAATGCCGTAAATAGTGTTAACATCGGTTTGGGATATCACTATTCGTTTTAGGGAATTTGTTGTCACCTAATGTGTTAGGTTTATCGCTATAGATTATAATTGCTAATCTTTGATTGGGATTTATTGAATTCCCTTTGTGTGTTTTTTTCTAACAGATTTGTATTGAATGTCTATTTTACAAAAGATTGTAAAGAGTTTTGAAATGATTCCAATCAAGGTTGGAATCTATTTCTTTTTATTGAATTCTGTTTTTGTTTTCTTTATCTCCGGAAAATATGTAGAGTTAATTCCTTCTGTTATATGGGAGAGTCAGACTATATATCTTTGTCTATCTCTCTTTTCTCATTTCTTATTTCTCTCATATATTCCGTTTTTCTTTATCTATCTGCCTTTAGTTTTTAAAAAGGTTAATCCAAAGATTGTCTGTGCCATTTCTGCGTTTGTTGTTACATTGGGATTGGTGGTATTGGCTATTGATGCTTATATATTTTCGCTCTATAGATTCCATATAAATTCCTACGTCATGGAGCAACTCTTGGGACCTGATGCAGGCCAGGTATTTGAGTTTACGTGGATGCAATATTTAATGGTGTTTTTATTGTTTGTTGTTCTATTCGTGGCAGAACTATTCCTTTTTAGATTGGCAATCAATTTGGCATTGAAATTTTCTGGTTCATTCTTGATTTCTCTTCCTGCATTGTGGGTAATCTCTTTCGCATTTGTTTTTCTTTATAGAACTCTCTCTTTGGCTAATGGGAATAGGGTGGTGGAGACCATAGAACGTCATTATCCTTTGGCTCTCTCTTTTGATACAAATTCGATTCTCTCTCTCTCTTTTGATGATATTCCGCAAATGAAAGTTGAACTGAATTTGACGGATAAAGAGTACAATTATCCTAAAGCTCAATTGAAGACAGAGCATTCGACAAAAAATTTATTAATTATCGCTTTGGATTCATGGAGAGTGTCAACAATGGATTCACTCTGTTCGCCCAATATTCATAAATTTTCGAAACAATCTTCTCTCTTTACCCATCACTATAGCGGTAGCAATGGCACTCGTTCCGGTGTTTTTACGTTGTTTTATGGTTTGCCGGGAGTTTATTTCAGTGATTTTTGTAATCAATCCATACCCTCAGTTCTTATGCAGGAGTTGGAGAATCAGAATTATGATATAAAACTATTTCCAAGTGCCTCGTTGAGAAATCCCCCTTTGGATAAATCACTTTTTAGAAACTATCCGGACCAATGCAATTCTGCCACAGGAACTTCGGCATGGGAGAGGGATGAGAATGTCTTGAAAAATTTTCTTAGCTATATAAATAGTCGTGATACCACATCCGCCACACCTTTTTTCTCTTTTTTATTTTTTGATTCTTTGCATAGTATGATTATGCCTGACGACTATGAAGGTCCGTTTAAACCAGCATGGCGATTTGCACAGTATGAGAAACTCGGAAAAAATGTGGATCCTACAGAATTTTATAACCTCTACAAAAATATGGTCTATTATTTGGATGGCATGGTAGGTCAGATTTTAGATGCGCTCAAAGAGAATGGGCTGATTGATAATACCATTGTGATAATTACCGGAGATCATGCGCAAGAGTTTGACGATAATAAATGTGCCTATTGGGGTCATAATGGCAATTATTCCCAATCTCAGTTGCAAGTTCCTTTTATCTATTATGATAAAGAGAAAACTCCTGCAACCTATACTCATTGGAGTTCGCATTATGATGTAGTACCTACCCTGATGGAGGAGATGTTTGTCGTAAAAAATTGCTCGGACGATTATTCGATAGGACAAAATCTCTTTCAAAAGGAGGAACGAGAATTTTTATTGGTGGATAGTTATATAGGTTTGGGATGGATTTCGCAGAACGGAGATATAACCAATCTCTACTATGACGGTTCGTTTCAGTGTCTGAATTCTCATTTGCAAGAAAAATTCGATAGCAAGTTAGATACAATCACCTATAAAAAGGTGATGAAGCAGATAAAATCTTTTTATCAGGAAGTTTCTATAAATTCCATGGAATGAATTTTAAGAAGTTGTTTAAATTTTATTTCGAGCCTATTTGAGAGAGATTTTTAAATCTATTTTTAATCTCCTTTTGCAGAAAATAGTGGACTATTATCAAAAAAGGAGAATAAAAATAGGTTTAAGGTGAGTACTATAAATTCACCGTTTAAAATTTAAAAAGTGTAAATCGCAGATTGATAAACTTTTCGGTAATTTTTGATTTCTTTCGGCAATTTGCTGCTTGTCAG
>JAGBVI010000121.1 GCA_017630395.1 Paludibacteraceae bacterium | reverse complement strand
TTAAAGATACGTTATTGGATAAAACCATTAACCATGAAGGGAAATTAGTTATATTCTCAGAATCAAAAGAGACCACCAAATATCTCTATGACGCTCTAAAAAGTCATGGTTTTGACAAGATTATGACTGTACAGAGCGACAACAGAGATACACAAATGCTGCTCTTGAAGGAGAACTTCGATGCAAACTACAAGGGGGAAAAGAAAAACAATTATAACATCGTTATCTCTACCGAGGTACTTGCCGAAGGAGTAAACCTCCATCGTGCCAATGTTATCGTAAACTATGACACACCTTGGAACTCTACAAGGCTTATGCAGCGTATCGGTCGTGTGAATCGTATCGGCAGCACTGCCAAAGAGGTATATATTTTCAATTTCTTCCCTACATCAAAAGTTAATGATGACATTGAGTTGGAGAAGAAGGCGAAAATGAAACTCTTTGCTTTCCATGCAGCATTGGGCGAAGACAGTCAGATATATTCTACTGATGAGAATCCTGAGAGCTTCGGTTTGTTTGATAAGGATGTAGATGAGGAACGTGATGAGAAATTGCGCTACCTGATGTGGCTCCGACAATTGAAACAAGATGACCCTGATTTGATTAAGCGAATCAGTAAACTGCCATTGAGAGCTCGCACAGGTCGCAAGAGTAAGTTTATACCAGGAAGTACCATTGTGTTTATCCGCAATAAGCGACGTGATGCTTTCACATTCGTGCGAGATGACGGCAGCATAGAGGAACTTACATTCTTAGAAGCAGTAAAAGAGTTTGAAGCCCGTATTGACGAAAAGTCCATACCGCTACACGATATGCACCACGAGCAAGTAAAAGCGGCACTTGACGCTTTTGTTACACAAGAGGATGAGACTAAAGCAACAAAGCAGAAGGTTAACCCAGCACAAGGTCCTAATGAAAAGAAGGCAATTGCTTATCTTGATGGCTTTGTAAGTATTCCCAACATTACAGAACAGGAACTTGAATTGATTAATAAAGCAAAACGAGCTATTACAACGGGCAAATTCCAGCAGTTGCAACGAGATATAAATAAACTAAAAACAGCAACAAAGAAAACTCCAGTCAAGCCAGTAGTTTTGCTAGAACAATTGATAATGATTATATCAGCATATCCATTGGAGCATGTTCAAAGTGGGAATGTTGATAAACAAGTAGATGTGCTTAAAGTGTCGAAAGATTTTATGCCTGAGATTATTATTTCAGAGAGTTTTAACATGTAACAAAGTATTATTATGAATCAAGCATATTTGAAAAATATACTATCTGCAAAATTTGATTTTGACATTTGGAAAGATTTGCTGGAAAAGATCTTCCCTAAAGTTGAAATCTTTACAAGTATTGCAAAGATTACAGATTCACATGTCAAAGATGGTGGTCATGTTGGAAACGTCCGTTTAGACGATGGACGTTCGTTGGCTATATTCAATTTTGAAGTTGCAGACAATGTGCTTATTCCGCGCAACCGTAGAGATTTACGTAATATTGCAGCCAGTTTTATAGACCAAGATAAGTTTCATGGGGCAATCGCATTTTACCATTCTCATAATAAAGATAACTATCGCTTGACGTTTATTGCTAAGCAGACCTACTTCAATGAAAGCGGTGAATTGGTTAAGAAAGAAACAGCACCTAAGCGATATACTTTCTTATTAGGCCCTAATGAGCCTTGCACTACAGCTGCAAGTCGACTTAAAGAATTGGCTGATAAGAAGACCTATGGTCCCATCTATTTAACAGATGTTACCGATGCATTCTCTGTTGAACGACTCAATAAAGAGTTTTTCAATGGCTACAAAGCCCAATATAAGAAATTTATTGATACGCTTTCTGATACCAAGTCAAATCGCGACTATGTCAAGAAGTTATTAGGCCGTTTGGTGTTCTTGCAGTTCTTACAAAAGAAAGGCTGGATGGGTGTGCCTGTTTCAAATGCTAAATGGGAAGGTGGAGATAAAAACTACCTTAGTAAACTTGTAGATAATTATGCCAACAATAATCGTTTGTTAAGTGATGTTTTGGAACCACTGTTCTTCAAAACATTGAATGAAAAGCGAAATGGAGATATAGCCGATGGTAAACTTGGTGAAAATATCAAGATTCCATACTTAAATGGTGGTTTGTTTGATAAGGACAGAATTGACGAATTAGATATAGATTTCCCATATTCCTACTTCAAGGATTTAATGGATTTCTTCTCTCAATACAACTTCACCATTGACGAGAACGACCCTGATGACAGCGAGGTGGGTATTGACCCTGAAATGTTGGGACATATTTTCGAGAATCTTTTGGAGGACAACAAGGACAAAGGTGCCTTTTATACTCCTAAGGAGATTGTTCAGTATATGTGCCGACAGAGTGTGATTCAATACCTAAAGACACATGAGCCATCAGATCAGTATGCGGATGCTATTGAGCAACTTATAAATGATAGCGTGGTGAGTCCTATGCTCCAAAGCAAAAGCATTGCTACACGCTTTATTCAACTGCTTAAAGAGGTTAAGGTATGCGACCCAGCCATTGGTTCGGGTGCATTCCCTATGGGTATCCTTTATGTCTTGTATCACGCAATACATCATTTGCATTCACACGCAGAGCCTCACGGCAACTTTGATTCGACTCAAACAAAGCGAGATATTATCCAAAATAACATCTTCGGTGTCGATATCGAGCAAGGTGCTGTCGATATAGCTCGTTTGCGTTTCTGGTTAGCATTGGTTGTCGATGCGGAAGAACCACAGCCACTACCCAACTTAGATTACAAAATCACTTGTGGCAATTCATTATTGAGTCGCTATCCTATTGATGCTCCCATTGAGAATGTTTTTGTGGAGTACAATAAGGGTAAAAAGGAGAATGAGAAAATGACACTTGCCAAATACAAAGAGCTGGTAAGCGACTATACTAATACATCCAATCATCAAACCAAGGAACTTTTCCGCAAAACAATTGAGGATATTAAGAGTGCATTTAAGACAGAACTTAGCAATCAGTTTAAGGAGAGACTTGCAAAGTTAAGGGGTAAGGTTGTTATGCTTGAAGGCCCGACCTTATTTGGAGAGAGAACAAAGGCTGAAAAGACTGAGCTGAAGAAACTGAAAGATAAACTGAATATCCTTGAAAAAGAGCAAGAAGATATTCAGACAAATAAGTTGTATGTTAATGCTTTCGAATGGCGTTTTGAATTCCCTCAATTGCTTGATGAGAATGGAAAATTCATAGGTTTTGATATTGTGATAGGTAATCCTCCTTACAATGAGCTCAGGGACCTTGATTTGAGCATGCAAACTGCATTAAAGTCATCAAGGTTTTATGACTATGCGAAAGGCGGAAGACTAAATATGTTCCAATTTTTTTATCCTCTCGCTATAAATGTTGCTAGGGACAATGGAATAGTTTCTTTAATTACTCAAAATTCTATTTTAGCAGAAGATAGTGCATTAGGAAATAGAAAATTATTCTTTGCACAAACTGACATACTATCTATTGATTCGTTTCCTGAAAGAGATAATAAAAATCTTAGAGTTTTTGAATCAGCAAAGATGAGCGTATGTATTTGTACATTAAGAAAAAACAATCACCCGGATACATGTAATATTATTCCTATTAATGTATGGCATTCACGATTTATGCAAGACAAGCATGAATTGAATATTACTGTTGAAGAAATAATGGAGATGTATCCAGAAGACATTATTATACCTATAAGCAGTAATGAGAAGTTTTCTATCCTTAAAGAGATAAAAAAGAAAAGTCAATATCATATCAATGCATCAGCTGGTGAAATAGATATGACAAAATATAAGAGTATATTTAATACAATTGGCTTAGGAACAAGAGTAATTACAGGTGCACAAATTCAAAGATATTACATAACAAACACACCTTCGCAAGGAGATGTTATTTATATAGATGATTCCTGTAAACCTCAGCTATCTTCAAAAAGGAAGACAGAAATATCACAACATAGGATAGTTCTTCAGCGTATAACAGGTGTAGATTCTAAAGTTAGAATAATTGCTACACTTATAAATGGAAGCATGTATTGTGCAAATTCCACAAATTATATCGCCAATGATAAAATTATAAATATCAAATACCTATTAGGTGTTTTAAATTCATCTTTAGTAAATTTCTTCATAAAGCAAACTAGTACAAACACCAATATTACAGCAAAGGTTCTAAACTCCATACCTATTGCTGTACCTTCAGCTAAAATGCAAGAAGCAATTGTTAGAGTTGTTGATTATATAATGCAAATTAAATCTTTGTCTTCAGATATCGTTATAGATCAATATGTTGACAACGAAGTAATGGCTCGTCAATTTGAAAATGTTATAGATGCATTAGTATATGAATTGTATTTTAGCAACGAATTCAAACAGGCAAATATTTCATTTGTCGATTCGGTATTACGTGATTTCCAGATTATAAATGTTAATACTGAGAATGTTATACATGTTATACTAGATACTTTTACTAAACTGAGAAATATGGACAATGATATAAGGAACAATCTAAAATATATGTCTATAAAATTAGAATCGTTGCTAGCTCCTATAATTAATATCTAACGAAGTAGAGGATATGTATAAGATTAAAAATATAAAACTCAATAATTTTAAGTTCTTTTTTGGTGAACAAAACCTAAAATTAGATAAGAAACATACTCTTATCTATGGAGAAAATGGCAGTGGTAAGAGTTCTATTTATTGGGCGCTACACTGTTTCCTGCATAGTACTCTTAAACCAAATGTGGAAAGTGTCCAAAAGTATTTTCTTCCTATATCTCAAAGTGACGAAAGTATAAAAAATCGATATGCACTGGATGCTGATAAATCTGGTGTTTCAATAACTCTTGAACATTTGGACTATGAAAGATATGCTAATATTAATGCTGAGATATCAAATAATGTAGTAAATACTCAAACGAATCATGAAATTAAGTTGATGGCACTTTCAAGTGAGTTGATTAACTATAAGGTGGTGTACAATATGTACCTTGCGACTAATAAGAATACAATCAAATTATTTTCATATTTTGAAAAGAACCTTTTAGAGTTCATTGATTTTGACCAAGAGTTAAATACAATATCGGGGCGTAGAATTTCACGCAACTCGTTAGAGTGGTGGAGATATATCAAAGAAGGTATGCAACCTTATACAACAATGCAAGATCCCAATTATGGTATATTCCAAGAACATGTGGCTTTGTTTAACCAAAAGTTAGGTGATTATTTACAATTGGTAACAAGGGAAACAAATAGAAGTTTACAAGAAGACTTTAACGAGGATTTCACAATAAAATTTAAATATACGCATGCTGTATATAATGATTTTAAATATGGAGAAGATGGTCGGCCACACGGGCGGACAAGAGAGACTAAAGCACCGGAAATAGAATTGATTGTAGAATTGCCTAATGTGGGCGGAATATCGTCAAATGAGGTTAAAAGGCCACATTCTTATTTAAATGAAGCAAGATTGTCTGCTATCGCAATAGCCATCAGATTAGCCATTCTAAAAGAACGTTATATAGAACAGGCGCCTAAAGTTATGGTGTTGGATGATTTGCTACTTAGTCTTGACTTAGGCAATCGTTCTGCATTATTAAAAATTATACTAAAAAATTACGCTTCACGTTTTCAGCTGATTATTTTAACACATGATAGAGTTTTCTTTGATACTGTATTGAAGCATATACCAGAGGATAAACAAAAAAGTGATTGGAGAATATTAGAAATGTATGAAACCGAAAGCGGAGATAAGAAAGTGCCCAAGGTCGTAACATATCAATCTCCGTTATCTAAAGCATATGCATATTTTAAAGGAGAGAATTATCCTATAGATTATAGTGCTTGTGGCAATAATCAACGTCAAGCACTTGAAGAGATATTTAAAGAACAATTCAAAGCATATACTCTAAAAAATGAAAATAATGAGGTGATTAATGTAGATAACTTTATGATTGGAGAATGTATTGCAAAAGCCAAAGAAATGTTGTACCCGAAGATTGGTTTTAGTACAGATTTGTTAGACGAACTGGATATACATAGAGCACAATCATTAAATCCATTATCACACCATAACCCACAATCGAATTTCTACAAATCAGAACTACAAAGAACTTTTGAAATTATAAGATTGCTACAGGAACATAAAATAGTTCCATTAATATCAAAAGATAGCATCATCACATTTAGTATTAGTTGTGATGATGGCTCGACATACAACTATGAAATACAAATTCTAGATGATATATTAGTGTATAAAAAGCCAGAAAGCCAATATTATCCTAATTTATCTGATAGGAGGAAATATGTCATTGAAAAATGCAATGGGAATAAGGCTGGACATATGACAAATGTATTTACATTACAGGAATTTTATAACGATACTGTAAATGGGCTAATTAAGCATCTAAATAAAAAACCTATTGTAGAAGAGAATGTGCTTGACATATTTAAATTTAACGGCAAATCTCTAAATGAAGCACTTACTGAAATAAACAATTAATAAGTAATCTCCATATGGAACAAAAGTCTAATGTACAATATAGAGCAGAAAAGGAATACAAGAACAGCCGTGAGAAGTTCTTCCTTTTGTTACGTGAGATTATTTCAAATGCAATACACGCAGTGTTAATTCGGGGAAGTAAGGAGAAAGATTATATTCCTAAATTAAACTTAGATATTGTATTTGATGAAACTCAATGTAAAATAGAGTTAACAGACAATGGAGAAGGGTTTAATGAGAGAAACCGAAAGTATTTTGAAGAATTAGATAAAAAGAACCCTGAAAAAGAAAAACTTAACTTCCACCCTTTGGGACAAGGTCGTTTAGCAATTGTTTACTTTGCAGATTCTGCAGAGTACGAGACTGTATACAAAGATGACTCTGGCAAATATAACAAGAGAACAATACCATACCCGAGTACTTCTGAGGGACTCTTTAGTTTTTCAGAATATGAGGAAATAGAAGTAAAAAATAACACTTACACAAAATTAACAATCCTAATAAACAGGCAACAGTCATTAGGTAGAGCCAAGACCTTCTTCAAAAGTTATTCTACACATGAACTATTTAAGCAATGGTTCATTGAGACCTTTTTCCCTTTCATAATTAGCAATGAGACATTAGTTATAAATATCTCTTTTAATGGAAATAGTTTTGCTATAAAGAAGGATAGTATAGAAGCTGAGACTCAAAAAGAACCTTTTGAATTAGCTCTATCGGATAACAATAAATACTCTTTCATATTATGGCTGATTAAGAATAGTAAGCCTATGCATGGAGATAATCCTATAATATGCTTTGCTAGAAATTTAAGAGCTAGTTTATCTAACGGGCATTTAAGTTACTCTATTGACAATAATGAGGGTTATACTCTATATTTAACATCTAATTTCTTTGACGAATATGTAGACACAAAAGGAGAAAGAATAGATGTGTCATGTGATGATATTACATGTATTCAGAATAAGGTTAATGAAATACTTGATGATAAATTTAAGAATATAATTGAGAGTAATAGAAAAGTATCTAAGCGAAATTTGAAGACTTTTCAACAAAAGTACCCTTCTCTTGAGGCATTTGTTGTAGAAAGCAACATTGTTAGTGATAAGAATATTATAAATGAAAGAGAAATCATACAATTTGCCATTGATGAGAAAAGTAGAATTGAAAAGAAGTTTTGGAATCAAATCGACAGAGATCCAATAAATGAAGAGGACGAACACTTTAGTGACACCGAAGATTGTCAAAAACTTCTAAACTCAAGTTTGCATATCTATGTCAAGCATCGAGAAAGCGTGTTAAATCAATTACATACATTAATCCAAAAGTTTAAGGAAGATGGCAGTCCTAAGCCTGAGCTGGAAGCAACAGTCCATGACTTATTTATGAAAAGAGGTACTACTTTGAGTGAATCTTCTAATGTAAATCATTTACATAATCTTTGGATTCTTGATGATAAGTTTACAACTTTCTCAACAAATTTCAAGGCAAAAAGCACAAAACCGGGGCAGTCATTATCAGATATTTATATTTGGGCAGATGATCCTGAAAAGACAAAACAGATTTTAATTTTTGAGTTAAAGTCTACAACAAAAGCTCATAATGCAGGGAATAAAGAAGAAGGAATGATCGCGCAAGTAAAAAGGTATGCTCAAGATTTTTACAAAAATCCTAATAAAATTCTTAATTGGAGAGCGAATGTAGACAAAGTTCAATACCTAGCTATTATTTTAGCTGGTAAATCAGACATCGATAAAGAACTTACATCTAATAATGTAGGAAAATATTATTCAATACCTTTTTTGGAAGATTCTTACTATTGCGATGATGAGTTCTCAAAAGATAACAGCCCTAAAAATAAAATGCCCATAAGAATAGAGCTATATTCTTTTGAAGATATTTATGAATTAGCATCGAACAGAAACAACATATTTTTTAAGTTGTTAAAGAAGGAATTTGAGTGCAATGAAGATAATGAATAGTTTGCTTTAATGTGACTACAACAATAAAAACAATGCGTTAAGTGCAATAATAATTAGTTTGACAGAAACAAACCGCATAGAATATAAAAGAGAATTGCCCTCGGAACTTGATATTGAGAAGGGCATATAGGTACAATTTGTTTCAAATTTAAATGCTTAACTTTGCTGATAAAGTGCTCATGAAGGCACCAAGTTGGCACTAAGATGACACCATGATGGCACCCAGTCGGCACCCAGTTGATATAAGGGTGTATAACTTAGTGCATAAGTGTGTATAAGCTAATTTAATGATACTACCATGCAAGTGACTATGCAAGTTCCCAAGTCGTAAAACCTGGTTATATTAGGTTAACTATCAAGAATTTCTTTACTGCTCAATTACTGATACATTAAATTTCTCAAAAAAGTGGGACATGTCTCACTTTTCTGAATAAGACATGCAACTAAAAGATAATCAAATGCGTAAATTTGCTCTCAACCTATCATAAAATAAAGAAAAAGTATTATCTTTGCATATTATATGATATGTTATGGTTATGGTAAAGAGTACGATGGGCACAAAGTTGCCCCGAAAGTTGGAGCAGAAAATGCAGGTTGTTGGCGAGCAAATAAAGCTTGCCCGTTTGCGTCGTAATTTGAGTGTTGCGCAGGTGGCGGAACGTGCTACTTGTTCGCCACTTACGGTATCACGCATAGAGAAAGGTGTCCCCACAGTGGCGATAGGCATCTATCTGCGTGTGTTGTATGCCTTACAGCTCGATGATGATATTCTCTCTTTGGCAAAAGATGATGAACTCGGCAGGGCGTTGCAGGATATGAATTTGCCACAGCGTGAAAGGGCATCTAAAAAGGAGTAATGTACTATGAAGAAATTGTATGTATATGCCGATTTTGATTGGCTCAAGGAGGTTGAGTTTGTTGGAGAACTTGGCTACGAATCACTTCGTGGTTCGGATAGTTATAGTTTTAAGTTTGCTGATAGTTGGATTAAAAAGTATAATGCTATTACCCTCAGCGAAGACCTTAACAACTATCCCGGGATACAATACACCCAGCCTAATAAAGATATTTTTGGTTGCTTTGCCGATGCACTGCCAGACAGATGGGGGCGCACTCTTCTCCTCCGTCGTGAACAAATTTTGGCACAAGAGGAGAGCAGACCAGTTCGCCGATTATCATCGTTTGACTTTTTGACGGGTATTGATGACTTTTCCCGTATGGGCGGGTTCCGTTTCAAAGAAACGCCTGATGGTGAGTTTATAAATGCGGACCACTCTTTGCGTATTCCACCGTTGACCGACTTGCGTGAACTCATTGCAGCGAGTAAAGAGATTGAAAAAAGCGAGGATGCTAATACCCTCCCCGAGAAACGATGGATTGCTCAACTTGTGCAGCCGGGTTCTTCGCTCGGTGGTGCTCGTCCCAAAGCAAATGTTGTAGATACGGACCGTAGTATATATGTTGCAAAGTTTCCATCATTGAAGGATGATTATGATGCAGGATTATGGGAACATTTCTGTCATATATTAGCCAAAAATGCGAGCATAAACGCAGCCGAAACAAAGGTACTTGAAATAAACGACAAGCATCATACACTCCTTTCTCGTCGTTTCGACCGAACAAATGAAGGCAAACGAATTCATTTTGCATCTGCAATGACATTGCTCGGGTTAAATGATGGCGACAACGCTACAACAGGACACGGATATATTGACATTGTTGATTTTATCATTAGCGGTTGTACCGATGTTGATGCGAACTTGCGAGAACTATTCCGCCGAGTTGCATTCAATATCTGCGTAGGTAATAGCGATGACCATTTCCGTAACCACGGTTTTCTGCTCACTGCAAAAGGTTGGACCCTTTCGCCTGCATACGATATGAACCCAACACTGAATGACCACCAAAGTTTGCTAATCAATAGCAAAACTAACAAGGCTGATTTGTCTATTTTGCTCAACTCTTGCGAGGAGTATATTCTCACACTTGAGGTCGCAAAGGGTATCATCAACGAGGTGGTAGTGGCAGTTAAGGATTGGCGAGTGTTGGCAAACAGATTAGGCATCGCTAAGCGAGAAATGAGTTTGTTTGAAGGAGTATTTGATAATAGGATTTTATAACGTAAAGTTTTTAACAATGGAAAACGCCATACTTTTTGGTAATGGGTTCAATCGATTGAGTAGTAACTTATCTTGGGATAAACTATTGAATAGAATATCTAAGGATTCATTAATCTCAGATATCCCCAATACACTACAATACGAAACGATTATTCTAGCTAATGAGTTTTATCAATATGAGCAATTATTTGATGCAAATGGAGACAGACTTATCACCAGCGATGGACAGGAACTTTATGTTAGAGACAAACCAGTAGAAGAAGAAATCAAAAATCAAATAAAAGATGAATTAGAATTGTTTAGTAGTAATTTTGCATACGAACGACTATGCAGTCTAAACATAGAACATTATATTACAACCAATTACGATAAGGTATTATACAATCTTCTATGTGATAACGGATACAAAAAAGGAGAATCAAATAATACGGAAAGTCTGTATAGCATAAGACGAAAGTTTGGTCTGCAAAACAAAGAAGGAAAATATAAATATATATGGCCGATACATGGAACGATCCAACATCCAAAATCAATCATGCTCGGGTTAGATCATTACTGTGGTTCTATAGGTAAAATCAATGATTATATAAAGGGGAAATATGAATATAACAAGAATGGTGAACCTCATATTTTGAAAGGAATAATAGAGCGCATAGAAAATAATGAATGTGAAATCCCATTTTCATGGATAGACCTATTTTTTACACATAACATACACATAATCGGATTTGGACTACAATATGAGGAGACTGATTTGTGGTGGATTCTCAACAAAAGGCAACGCTACATAAAGCAGTATAGTCGAGAAAATCTCATTACAAATAATATTTACTTCTATGGAGATGTTGAGGAGAACAAAAAAACTCTTTTAATGAGACTTGGAGTTGAAGTATGTTCATTTGATCCTAAAAGATTGAAGGACGACGATTCATCATCTTATAAAAAACAATATGAATTTTATATAGACAAAATAGAAACATATTGCAAATAGTTTTTACGAAGGAATTTAAGTATGGCATTTTATCATTATACTGGCTTAACAGCTTTGGCTGGAATTTTAAATGGCGATTCTGATGACGTACCCAATGTTCGTTTGTGGGCTACAAGGTATGACTGCTTTGAGGATCAGGATGAATATAGGCTTGGTATCAACTATGCCCAAAAGTATCTTTCAATTTTGGAAGAAAAACGGAAAATGCAAAAGGATAGATGTATTGCAGAAATGTTTGATGTAAAAGAAATAGAATCTGCTGCAGGTCTTCCATTACCATATGTAATTTCTGTTACAGCCCGAAATGACAATGATTATATGTGGAGAAATTACGCTGATAATTACAATGGAGTTGTTTTAGAACTTGACTTGTCTTATTTGAGAGGAGGATATGACTATGCCATATTGTGTAAGTTAGAACAATGTATTTACGAAGACACATACAGCAATGATGAATTAGTTGACAAAATATTTCAAGCTTATAGTGATGGCGGATATGCCTTTTTGAATACTAATAAAGAACTCTTTATGGGTATGTTAAAAGATTATCCGCAATTATTTGTGCGATTTATTGCGATGTATATACTGGCGTTCTTTGCGCCACGTATAAAACGCAATAAGTTCAAAGGCGAAGAAGAATCCAGAATCATATTATCAACTCAGGTTCCTGAGTATTCTAATTTTATAATGGATAATATAGATGTCTTAAACCGAATATCCGCTGCGATTAATTCAGATCTTGACTTTAAAAATACTGCAAACACGATAAAAAATGAGAACTGTCGTTATAGAAACGGGAAGAAGATTTATTATCGAGAATTATATTTACCCAAAGAGAGTCTGAAGCGTATATATGTCACCAATGAGAATACGAAACAAAAGGTTCGAAAATTACTACTACAGAAACATTTTACAAATGTAGAAGTAGAGATTATAGATAACAATCTTAGTTGAGAATATATATAACATGGTATAAAGTAGGGATTCCGAACTGAGGTGGAACAAATTTTAGTGTACCTATTTCTGTTTCAAATTATTTCACTACCTTTGTATCAAAGTAGGAACTCGACTCTGCGAGACACTGCAAAATAGTGTAGAAATTAGGTGGAGCAATAGCGGGAGATTACATTTGTTGCAATTCTTTAACGCAAAGATACAGAGCTATTTAGAAATGAAACTCGTTTTCTGGTGGCACCACAGAAAGAGAGGTTAACGCCTCTCTTTTTTGTTTTTATGCTGTAATTCAACGCATTATATTACAAGCCACTCGGCTGTGAATGTCGGATTTGAGCGTTTGAATGCAGTTCGGAGTGTGCAAATCGAGTACATTTTGTGTGTCCA
>JAGBVI010000120.1 GCA_017630395.1 Paludibacteraceae bacterium | reverse complement strand
TCTATTTAGTGCATCAACTTCTTTTTCGCTCAGATAGTTTTTAGCCACCGTAACATCGGACTTAATAACTCGCCCATCTGGGGCATTCTTCCATGTAGTAAGCCCCATATGAGGACGATCTGCGTCTGCTCGGTCATAGATGATTTCCGCTGCTGTCTGATTAGTTACAGCATAGTGCATCATATTTTGTACCGTCTTGAAGAACAACTTGGTTGTTTCGCTGTCCTTGTCATAGTCTGCACTACATTCGCTATAGATATCCGTAATTTTCTGGTAATAACGACGCTCCGAAAGACGAATCTCACGGATACGGTCAAGCAAATCATCGAAGTAGTCTGCTCCAAACACATTCTTTCCTTTCAGTCTCTCATCATCCAATACAAATCCTTTGGTCAAGTACTCTTTCAGGATCTGAGTTGACCAAATGCGGAACTGCGTTGCCTCATAGCTATTCACACGATAACCAACCGCAATTACGACATCAAGGTTGTACATAGCAACATTTTCCGACCATTTGTCCGAAGCATACAAATATTTTTTGTAACCATCGGACAAATGGATTTCTCCGCTCTCATCTATCTGTTGCAGATGGTAACTAATATTTTGTTGCGTCACTCCAAATAATTCAGCCATACGCTGTTGCGATAACCAAAATGTATTGGTGTCGAAGATAACCTGAACCTGAGCTTTTCCTCGTGCCCCTTTGTAGAGAAGAATGGTCGATTCCATACTGCGAACCGCCACATCGCTCGTCATAGTAGTAGAGAAATACTCCTGAGCTACCTTCACCATCTCTTTTTTGGGGTCGGCATTCATAGTAATAGCCATGCAAGCTGCTCGAGACAACTTGATACTTGTAACCTCACGCACTGCACCACTTCCAAGTTCTGCCATTTCGGTAAACTCTACAAAGTGCTCTCCAAGATGGTAGCCCTTCTGTGTTACCCAAGCCTGAGCCTTTGTCATCACACGCTCGAAGTTCCAATACTTCCCATAGCCCATCACTCGCGCCAACCTACGCGAGTTCCACCATTCCTTGCCATTAACATCCACCTCTCTCAATAACTCGAAAGGGGATTGGAGTTCGGGCATGTTATTATCTTTCATATTTAATCATCTCTAAGAATTCATACTATTCACCATCCTTTTTTATTTATTTTGGTTGATGAGATTCTCACGTTTCTTAGTATGTATTTGTTTGTGAATATCACTCAGGCTAGTTGTATTATCTAAATTTATTCTCGCTTGCTGAATATTTTGAGACAACATCTTTTGTGTTACTTTATTATTACCGGCATTAAATGCTAAATAATAATTGAGTTTGATTACTATTGCATATTTTAGAACATTCATTTTAGTATGTTGCATAACTGTTGAAATATATTGTTTATTACCTTCAAGGTCAATATCTAACAACAGGAAGCATAACATAAATAATTTGTATTCTTCTACAGTCTCTGATGCTAGTATTGCATCTATTTCTCTCTTAATAATCCTTTCTAAAGAAAAATGTCCTATACCATCATGTAACGCAACTTGACAAATAAGTGGGGTAAAATTAGAAATAAAGTTTAACAACTTAACTTCTGGCAATTCCTGAAAATCGATATCAGTGCTTTGAGTTGACGATAATCCATCTTTAGTAGATTTCTTAAATTCATCAACTAAATAGAACCCCAGTTTACAATAACCATTAAGGATATAATGGAATATTTCTCTTTTCTCTTGAGCCTTTCCTGATATCTCATCTGAACTCCTATATGTCCTAGATAATATTGCTAAATAGCGTTCTACTATTTCAAAAGTCAATTGTTCCACATTTACTTTAGGAATTATGTGAACTTCCGAGTCAAATGTAGGTTCTTCAAATTGATCTTCAAATTGTGCTTGTTCTATTGCTGAAAGGCTTCTCTCTACGGACAATTGCCTACAAAAGCCTTCGATTTCTTTCTGGGTTTTTACTTTGTCAAGAAGTTCTTTATCTAGGTTTGAACTATATTGTTCCCAAACAGGATTTATTTTCTGTGCGACTTTATTATAAACAGTACTCAAAAAATCATAATCATCACGCTTAAAACCACTATATATCTCAATTTGGTTTTTAAATGCAATGAACATCTCATCATTTCTAATTATTGATTCTTTGAATGTGGTATCCTTTGTCATTTGATATGCTAAGAAATATTCAAAAAAACCATTAAGTCTGAATACATATCGTCTATCATCTGATTTTTCCTTTATAATACCACATCTACTCAAGTAGGTAAATATCTCATTAGAAGTGATAGATAGTCTGTCATTTTCTTCTATCATTTCGTTTAGATACATATGTATTTCATCAGATGATACGCTATATACTGTTGATGAATGGTTTTCAAACATCCTTTTAGCCAATCCAGCACAAACCTTTTTTAATTGCTCATAACTTATTTTTGAACGAGACAACAAAATTTGCTTTTTGTTAAAAATCTCATCTACACAAACATCAAGAATAGAAAATAAATTTTTCGCATAACTTTCACTAGACTTGTGATGTATAAGCAACAATAGAGATATCGTCCAATAATTCATTGGAAGTTCTAATTGCTTACATATCTCAACGATCTTTCTTCTTATTTGATCTGTCTGAGAAGATGAATGTAGTCGTTTCTCTGTATATTGAACAATTTCTTGTCTTCTTAAATTATGGAAATATAATTTATCAAAGACAACATCACCAAATGGAGATGCTTCCATTTTTCTATATAGGCATTCTTCTGAACATGCTATAAATCTAAGTTTATCATTTTCTTTAAGGAATTCATTTAGATATAATGCAAAACCAGTTGACGGTGTGTAATTGTCAACTAACAATACAAAGCCTTCTGATTTTACAATACTTGTTGCTTTCGTTCGATTAATCCCAAAATAATCTTTTACTAAATCTATAATAGAAAACTTGTCATCAACCTTGTTCTCATAATCGCGTGCATCAATATAAAATGGAACTTTACCATTTCTATTAAAATTAATAAGAGCATCGATCTGTATTCTTTTTAGCAAAGTAGTCTTTCCACACTTATCTTTACCTAAAATGTAGTAGTTGTTTGAAGAATTTATTAAATCATCCAGAGATACAATAGGGCTATGTTTTGATTCTAAATTGCTTTCAGCTTCATTCTTTAATACAGGATGATTGTACAACGATAGAAAACTGTGTCCTTCCTCATCATTCTCTATTAGCAATAATTTATTAGCGTTATCTATCTCTATCTCAGTTTTGTCGTGTAATTTTTTTCTAAAATTTAGAATTTCTAATTTTTCATTACCACATGGGATAGTATAATTAATTGCTTCGCCAATATTACATTTATTAATTTCTTCCGAATACACCAACTCCCTAACATTAATCTTGTTTTCTTCAATGTCATCCACGCACACAATAGAACACCCCTGGCTTCCTTCGGATGTCAAAGATGCCATTGCTACATGTTCAAAAATTCCATTTGTACCACTATGTCTAGATAATGATGAAATTTTATGAATATGACCAGAGAATAACATATTGAAGTTAGAGTGAATAATATTCTCTACTTCATATGAATTATATTCCCGCAAGAAATACACGGGATGATGCATTAATATAATCTTAATATCATACTCCTTTATCTTATTTGATATTTCCATTAAAATATCTGTAGGGATTAATAAATTCCCTTTATCCTCTTCTCCAAACAGCGCAGATAACCACGGGGTGTAAAGTCCAAGAATAGCAATTCTTTTATTTTGAAACTGGCGATAATGCAATGAATAGATATCACATAATTCATTTTCCGCTCCTTCATTGTAGAAACTATTAGCAAAATTTCTATAAGGAGTTAATGGAGATAATGAGTTTTGGAAATCATTATCTTTGCTCTTATAGAACTTATTCAATGATGCATTATCTTTAATATCTGTATTGAAGTATGACTTTAAGGATTTGCTAATTTTACTCCTGTCAATATCATAATTGCCTGGGCAAATAATAATATTACTAGCATCTACATTCAATTCTGATTGAAATGTCCCAAACAATAAATTTACAGCCTTTGAGTATTGTGCATCATCTGCACCAATATTTACAATATCACCAGTAAAGAAAACAAAATCTATAACGATGTTTTCTTCTTTAAGTTTTGTTATTATTGCATTAATTACTTTTGATGGATCTTTACCCTTTTCGGAATAATGCAGATCTGTTAGGTGTAAAATATTCATATCTAATTCTGTTTATTCTCCATTAAAATCATTTATCAAACTGCTTGGCAACCTTCTTAAAAATAAGAGCTTTATTCATTAACCAATCAAATGCGTCCTTCCACTGCACCTCATTGCTAATGTCATAAGAATGTAGTGTTATAATACGAGTGGCTTTGGTAGCCTCTCGCCATTCAACCTTACCACCAATCATATCTTCTATTTGCTGAGCATATCCCTTAAACATTGCAAATTTCTCTTTATCATCTGGGATATATATTTCAGCGCCTAATCTGTTTTTCTGGGTATTTACAGTTAATCCAATATGATATGAAGAACTTCCTATACTCAGATCATACCAGTGCTGTGGCTGAGCCTTTCGTGGAGAAAATTCTTTCGCATAAACTTCGTTTGATTTAATAGTTTCTGCCAGCTGTTGCCAAAAATTAAGTTGCAACTGTTTTGTTTCACTTAAATTATCGGCATTCTTCATTTGCTTTGCCCAGTCATTAGGACGCTCCACAACATTGAATTTAGGAGCTATGGCAGAATCATCAATTTGCCATAATTCTATTTCCACAAGGAAGAACCCAATTTTTATTCCTGTATTTTGATTTAGCCATTCTATTGCTTGACGATGCTCATCGCGTGCTCGCTTTACAATCCATACAATCACCTCTGCGCCTTTCCCTGATGCATAAGTAATAAGTTTTCCCAAGTGGTCATGGTTTGTATCCTCCAATTGGTTTTCTATAATAATACGCCTATCTGTACCTTCTTCAATAGCATACAAATCGACATTAAAATTACCAACAGACGATTCAAGTTCTTCAAGTACAATATCAACACCTATGGCTTCGCTCAATTGTAATAAGTTATTTTCCTGAGCAAGCCATTTACTAAAGTCCTTTGCTTCGTGTTGCCACACCGAACGCAAATCATTAATACGTTTTATTTTACCCAATTTCATAAGATAAATTACAAATTAACAAGAAAGTTGTGGACTTAATATTTCTGTTTATTCGGAATCACTCCGCGTACACCACCTTTGGGATTTTCCACATCTCCTTTATAGCGCGGTATTAAATGCATGTGAACATGGAATACTGATTGTCCTGCTGCTTCATTCACATTAATGCCTATATTATAGCCATCTGGGTGGAAACGTTCATCTATCTTTCGTTTAACATATTGAAGCATTACATTCATTGCTTCACGTTCATGATTAGTTAAATCAAAATAATTAGCCACATGGCGTTTGGGGATAATCAAAGCATGACCAGGTGAAACAGGATAACCATCATAGAATGCAACACAAGTAGCAGTTTCGCAAATTATCTCAACTCGACGTGACAACTTACAAAAAGGACACTTTTCACCTTCTACACGAGGCAATTTATTGAAATGGTTGTATTGATACAATTCATAACTACTATTATGGGTCAAACTTAGGAACGGCAATTTTACATTGCATTGATAAGTATATTGTTTGTATATTGCATGAAGTCGGAAGCCTTCTTCTGTTAAGTCACGACGAACAGCAAAATAAGCTGTCCCTTTTGGGGATAGCAAATTAGTAACATTCATCAAGACTTCTGCTTGTGCATACGGCTCCAATACATTTAAAACATAATTACAGATAATTGTATCAAACTTTCCCTCGGGATAATCTGAGCGATAGTAATAATCATACCCTGTAATATCAAATCCTCTATTCCTTAATTCATCAGTATCGTAACCAAAGCCACAACCGAAATCAAGGATGCGTCCCTTTAACAAATTGTGTTGTAAAAGGTAACGGGTAGGAACGGACAAGTCAGTACGTCTTATAGCCGTTAGGTATGGATGATTAATCTTTTCAGGTACCATAGGCAATTAGTATTTCCATGATTCAAACCCCATATTTAATGCAATTTGGTTCATGGGAGTAAATGTTTGAGAAAAACAATCCAATAGATGCTCTCGATCCATTTGTACAATTTCTTGTGGAGTATAACCAAGAGATAGATAATCTTCCAACAATTTATCTTGCTTACCTTTTTCAAGATTGATTTGTAATGCAGC
>JAGBVI010000001.1 GCA_017630395.1 Paludibacteraceae bacterium | reverse complement strand
AGAAAGGAACAAAGAACATGCAATACAAGCAATACACAGAAGAATGGTTTGAAAAAAATAAACACACTGAAGAATGGTATGAAGTAATGGAAGAATACTTTGCGAAAAAGAAATCTTTTAAGAACTACCTTGATTCTATTTCACACTATATTGAGGCAATTAACGAATACCTTTTGGAAAAGAAGTATGATAAGGTACGTGAGTATGCGGGATATGCAGAGCATGCCATTGAACGTGAACGGAAAACTATGGAAGAGATTCCTGAACTGAAATCTCCTGAGATAGAGAAGTTCCTCGAAGAATCACTTAACGAAGCAAAGTCGGCTATTAGTAGATGTCCAAAACAAAATACTAATACTAATACTAATACTTATTCTAATACACCTTGGTCTGACAGGTATAATCGCAGAGAAGAGAGTTATCAAGAAAAGAAGGCTCGTTGGGATTATGAGGAAAGTCAGAACTATCAGCGTCTCATGGAATGGAAGCAACAACAACCTTGGTTTAATCATTAAAATTTCAAAAAATAAGCAGAAAAAGCTTGACAAAACATTGAAATTTTAGTATAATTTCTGTGGGGAAAGTCCCAAGAGAACAAAAATACTAGAAAGAAACAAAATACAATGAACGAGAACTTAGCTCAACTGTTAGAGGACGCTCAAGAGGGATACTACAAGTATGTTGGAAAGAAATTCAACACGATTGTTGAAAACGGAGACCTTCAGTCAATCAAGACTAACATTGAATTTTTTGGAAAGATGTTGGATGCCTTAAATGAAGGCTTGAAGAATGGCGACAAAAATTCAAAACTTATAAACTGGATGGAGTTCTATTTAAGCCGAATGATTTATGGTGAGTTCAAAGTTGTTCTTGAAAATATTGAGGATGGAGAAGTGGAAAAGATAAAGACCTACTAAACAGAAAGGAACAAAAACAATGAACATGCAATACACAAAAGAATGGTTTCATAGTAACCACGACTTTGATTCGGAAGACCTCAAAGCAATCAAAGAGCGTCTTGACCATCTTCCTAAAATGATGGATGAACTGAATGAGTTGTTGAAGAATGGTGATAAGGATGCTGATGTCTTTGCACGCAGGATGAGTAATTATGTTCAAGGAACATTGAATGCAATTGAAAGCGATTATCAATATATCGCCTGGGGTCATGCTGACAGGATGGTCACTTACTAAACAGAAAGGAACACGAAAATGATTGAAGATTTACTTAAGTTCATTACACTCGATGTTCTGTTATTAGCATTCTTGTTACACATTTTTTTGCCATACTTGAAAGACTGCGTTCGTTGTGACATGTTTCTAGGAACTACAATCGCTATATTATGTTCATTATGTACCAGTGTGCTGCTGTTTCATTCTTTGCTCTATACAATTTGCATACCGATATACGGTAGTTTCGATAATACCTTGCAGGTATTATGTCCAGAAAATTCATCACTAAACACTATAAATCAAATCAGAAAGGAACAACGAACATGATACCTCATCTTGCCACAAAGACCAAGACCATGACGATTAGCCGTGAAAAGTTGGTAGAACTTATTAAGGCTTATCAAAAGAAGAACATTCGTTGGGGTGGTTGCCCTACCCATGAGCGAGTAATTTACGATTACTTACAAGAGATTGGGTTGTGGTTTGATAAGTTGGAAGCAGTAGGTTCTTACAAAGGTTACATCGTACATTATCATGAGCGTTGCCCTTGGTCTCGATAAAAAATAAAAAAGAAGCGAAAAAAGCTTGACAAAACATTAGAATTTTAGTATACTGTCTGTGAGGAAAGTCCCAAGAGAACAAAAAACAGAAAGGAACAAAGAACATGCACAAGACAATTATTACAGAACTTCTCAATTGGTTTGTCGAACTTTACCATGCTACTTGGAAAGTGATTGCCATCACCCTGAGCAGCGATGGAGCGGATGCGGCTGCGGAACTTGTAAGGGAAACTCATGCTCTCTTTCATAGGGAAATAGATTTCATAATTGAAACAGACTTTTGTGCATAAAACTATGGAAACTAAAACTGTTAAGGTGACAAATCTCAAATGGGTTGAGCAGAAGGATGACCACCCTACAACACTGTATGTGGAAGTTCCTAATATGAAGTACCATGATAGTCGTATTTTCATGGAAATTATCGGACGATACATAACAGAGAACTACGGAAAGGTTCGTGGTTTTGCAACTAAAATTCAAAAATAATAGTGAAAAGTTTTTGACAAAAGAAAGGAACAAAGAACATGACTAATATAAAACAGTTGAAGGAAATCATTGATAAACTCATTGAAAAAGGATACAGTGAGTTTGAGATAATAGATGCCGAAATGCCTATGTATCGTAGGGAATACAAATTTCGGGATGGTTGTGAATTTAGAGTAAATTATCCTTCAGATTATCAGCCCTCTTTCTTTACATTGAAGAAGTGCAGATACGATGGCACTACTGATTGGGGTATTGCATACATTGTCAGTGTGGAAGAGATTACGAATGATGGTATTATTGTTGGCTGTGAAGGTCCTTGGGCAGACACGAAGAATTGGATTATTAGACCTCTGCGACATGTTATTCAGAAAGTAGATAATCTTTTAGAAGTTTTATAATTATGAACAGAGAAAGGGTCATACAAAAATTTAAAAAGAAACAGAAGCACATAAAGAAATCAAAGAAATGGGGTAGGAAGAAAATTGAGGAGATACGCAACAGAGGTAAAAATGCTGTTGAAACCATTCAGTCTATCTTTATGTCTTTGGGTTCTATTGCTTCTGGTTTACCTGGTGTTTCAGCAACAATTTCTAAGCCACAGACTATCTCCAAAGCATCACTTGCATTTGCTAATCGTTATAAGAACTTGTCAAAAATTTATAATCATGAATGAGTTAGAGATTTTAGAGATGAAGAAGATAGCATTGAGATATATGCTCAATGTTACATATGGTGCAATAAAACAAGTAAAGCCTTCTGATGAACAACTTATCAAATTTCAAAAAGAATACGATAAGGTAAAGAAACAATTACATGACAAAATGGGAATTTGAAATTGATGGACAAAACATCATAGGTTATATTGAAGATAACAAACTAACAATACCTAATCACTATGATAAAGAGCCACTTACCAAGTGTGAAGTGGATAAGTATGGCTGTGTATGGTGTTTTATCAATGGAGATGCACTAATTGGATTACCACTTGATTGATAAGAACTACTGTATAATAGTTGTATGGTAAGAGTAACGATTGAAGAAAAGGTATTTGAATACGATGATAAAGACGCAAATAAGTCAGCGTTGGTGAAGACCTCAGATACGTTGGTGTAGATTGCAGAGGAAATGGTGAAACGAGACATTTCCATCATTGAAACTAAACGTGTAAGGGATAGACTACAGGAGATTGAGAAAGAAACAAAACTTCATTCAGCGACCTATGATGACTTGGGGTTGAAATATGTTTTTGTTGAGTGTCTTGATGGTGAGGATTACGATGATGTGTATCGTCAAATTGGGGATTTTTATAGAGCAGCACTTCTCAGAAAGGAGATGGACGAAGACCCTGAGCCTTCTATAATTGAAAAACTTTCTGAACTTTCCCTTGATTACATTGCTGAAAAGTCTTTGACTTCTGCATTGTGTGGAGTTGATGACAAAACGGTTTTGATTGATGATTTGCGCCCTCTTGAATTGAACGATGAATTGGCAGAACGCACTGATGAGGCTATTCCATTGGAAAGTCTTGATAGAGTTGATGAGGACATAAAGCAGAACTTCTTTGGTGATAAGAATGGAAGAAGACATTGGGATTTTTATGAGGAGCGAGAGAAACAAACTGAATACGATAGATTTGTAAGGGTTTTGGATAATTTTGTTAGTGATAAAATGACAAGTCTTACCAAGAGACTTGTTACAGAACCTAATGGATGGAGTTTTCAGGCTATTGTCAAAGATAGGAAATTTCCAAAATGGAAATGGTTTAGACCTGATGTTCATGTCGAGTCTAAGCGTATTTTTGATTTGTGGTGTGGTGAATTTCTTGAACATAGAGACATGCCCATCAGTTACATGTGGAGTTTCTTGAAGTCCAGACTTATCATAAATGGTTGGACTAATAGAGGTTTGGGTAGAAAGGAATGGGATTGGTCAGAAGAAACTACAAAAGTAATTAATAACGAAGGCCACAATAGAGATACATTTGATAAAGAGTATCCAGCCCCTCGATTTGAATATTCAAAAGATTGGTTGAATGCAGAAAGAGTTGAAATAAATTATCTTCAAGCCATTGAAGAAATGTTGATGAATAAGTGGAATAAGCAATCTGAGAAAACTGCTCCTATCATTGACCTCAGTAAGTGGAGTGAACTTTGTAATCTTCTTCATAAATTACAAAAAGGTAAAAAGATAATTGTTAGAAATTACATTGACCCGAAGGTGTTTATTGTTAAAGGAGCATTTAGTATTTCACGAGAAGTTAAAAGTATCTATTGTTGTCCTCCTTTCGATGACATTGATTCCTCAATCACGATTCATTACAAGAATGATAAAGAAGATGTTGTAAATGTAGTGAATTTCTCAAAGTACGAGCATGACGAGAAAAAGAACATTGTAACAGTATGGCTCACTGAAAATATCCTCGATGAGGAATATAAAGCATTTGATGTTCTTTTCATTTCCGAAGACGAACAACTTATTGATGAAGTAGATAAAGTTGAAAAGTTTAAGGAAGCGATTGATAGTGAGATTGAAGAGATAAACAGTTCTATTGAGAAAAGATAATTTGAACGATTGAATGAGACGGTGGAAATCTCCACCGTCTTTTTGTTGTAGAACTACTGTATAATATTGGTATGAGTTTTCTTACAATTATTAGTATAACTTATTTGGTGACGCTGCTTGTAATGGCAGATGACTGCCGTGCAAGAATAATATACATAATTGGTCTAATTTTGATATTCATTGTCCTTAGAACATCCGTATAATAGTGGTATGAGTTATCGTAATGCTTGGTGGTGTAGTGATGAGAGTTTAGGCGGACCATGTATCAAACTATCTACTTGGGATAGTAAGGGTAATCGTGTCCGTTTGACTAAACCTTACTCACCTTACATTTACATTGAACATCCAAGAGGAACTTATAAATCTTTGTTTGGAACTAAGCTAATCAAGAAGGAGTTTGAACAGCCTTGGGACAGAAGCCGTTACCTCAAGAATAAAGAGACGAAGCGTATATATGAAAATTTTGATGTAACGCAGCAGTTCCTATTGGACGAGTATTGGGATAAGGTAGAAGATAAAGACTTTACTGCCAATCCCTTACGAATTATTTTCTTTGACATTGAGGTAGACCCCTTGCCTAATGGTGAATTCCCTAAGCCTGAAGAAGCGAAGGCAGAGATTAACATTATTACTGCTTATGACAGTTTGGTAAAGAAGTATTATGTATTCTCTAAGAATGAATACAGTGGTTAGGGATTGATAAAGCAAGCAATCTTTGTAAAGTGTAAGGATGAGAAAGACCTTTTACAAAGATTTGTAGACATGTGGTGTGATAAGGACTATCCTGACATTGTAGCAGGATGGAATAGTAATGGCTTTGACTATCCTTATACATTCAATCGTATCAAGAAGAAGTTGGGTGATGCACAGTATTATAGACTTTCTCCCTATGGCGTTATCAATGAGCGTGAAGCTGTGGATAAGATGATGAAAAAGATTACTCGCTATGATGTGGCAGGAATTGACCTCATGGATTATCAGGAGATTTATACCAAGTTCAAGGTAGTAAAACAAGAGTCTTACAAGTTGGACTACATTTGTACAATGGAATTAGGCGTTGGTAAGGTAGACTACCAAGGTATGACCATTTACGAATTCATGGAACATGACTGGGATAAGTTCGTAGAATACAACGTCCGAGACGTAGAACTAATTGTGAGGTTGGACGGTAAGATGCGCTACATGGACATCTTACGAATGATTAGCAACATTGGTTGTGTGAATTACAGTAAAGGTATTACCACAATTCCTGTGACCAATGGAGGTATTACACGATTAGCAAAAGCACGTGGTGTTCAAATTCATACATTCCGTGGCACTGATGATGAGAATAAGGTTGGTGGTTTCGTATCTTCTAACCCTGGCTTCTATAATTGTGTTGTAACTTATGATGCTTCATCACTTTATCCCTCATTGGTTCGTTCCAATAACATGTCACCTGAAACAAAGGTAGGTATGTGTTACTTTGACTTCAACCGAGATGTGTATTATGGTGATGATTCTGATATGCTTACCTTTAAGGACATTCAGGGACATGAGCGTAGAATTAACAGAGGTCAGTTGAAGATTTTCATTCAGAAGTTTGACTTGGTATTATCTGCAAATGGTTGTGTATTCACTCAGAAGAGCGAGGGTATTTTCCCTGAGTACATGCGTACCAACTACGAGAACCGTAACAGAGAGCGTAAGGACATTAAGAAGTTGAACGCTGAGAACGAAGAGTTAGAGAAGCAGATTAAAGCCAATAAGGGTAACAAGGAACTTATCAAGGAACTCAAAGCCAAGATTAAGGAGAATGATTACATTATTGAACAGAAGGACATCATGCAGTATACTATTAAGATTTTGATTAACAGTGCGTATGGTGCAATCAATAGTCGCATGAATCCCTTGGGTGATGATGACATTGGTAATGCTATTTGCTCGATGGGTAGCCGTTCAATTCAGCAGATGAATGCCTTTGCTAAGGTGTTTGTAGAAGCCAAGCGTAAGGAGTTAGGCACTACATCTGACATTGATTGGGATAGAGTGGTTGTATTCAATGATACAGACTCATTGGGTATTGATTTCAGTGGCGTAGGTATCAAAATGTTTGATGGTGACAGAGTAACAGATGAGGGATATGCCCTTGTGCAAGAGGCTGACGATTTCTTCTCTACTGAATTTCCACGATGGTATGAGGAGAAAACGAATAGCCATAACTGTTGCTTGTACTTCAAACGTGAGAAAATCTGTGATGGTGGCTTGTATTTGACCAAGTTGAACAATGCAGATGAAGCAGCTAAGAAGAACTATGTATTGCATATCCTTGATAATGAGGGTGTTAAGCATCCTAAGTTCAAGTATACAGGGGTGAAGTTTGCACGGTCTGTAATGCCTGCAAATTTGAAAGAGATGGGTAAGAAGATTGTAGAGAACATGATGCTCACACAGGACAGACAGAGTACAGACATCATGATAAATCAACTCTACAAGGATTACTGTGAGATGAATCCCACGGAAAAGGCAGAGACTAAGCGTTGTAATAACATGGATAAGTATTCTAATCTTAGAATTGAGGAAGTGATACAAGGAAAGAATGTGAAGTATCTTACCTATGACAATTATGGTAAGAAGATAGTAATCCCTGGTCACATCCGAGTAGCACAGACCTACAACAAAGTTATCAAAGAAAAGGGTATCAATAAGTTACAGGAAGTAAAGGGTGGCGATGTTGTGAAGATTGTTCCTGTTGAAAAGGATAATGAGTGGGGTATTGAGAAGATTTGTTTCTTGGACGAATGGCCAGGTGAGTTTGATAATTTATTCAAGATTGATAACAAGACAGGATTTGAGAAGATTATCTATGAAGAACTCAGAAGGTATTATCAGACAATGGGTTGGCCCGCTTTTAACCCTACATTGAACTACGAGTTTAGTTTGTTTGACATCTTGGGGATTTAAAAAATCCCCTTTTTTATTTTTTCACTTTTTTATAAAAAAGTTATTGACATTATTAAAAAAGTTGTGTATAATGTCCGTGCCGACAGGGAAAAAGGACAAGTACCTGTCATAGAAATCAAGAAACACAAAACACAACACACATTATGTCTAAGTATAATCCGTATGTAACACAAGAGACCAAGCCAACTATTGAAGAAGTTGTTCGTAACCTTCAGAGTGGTACTTATTCGGTAAGTCCTGACTTCCAGCGAGAATATGTTTGGAAGCTTCCAAACCAGACCTCTCTTATTGAGTCTATCCTTCTTGGTTATGCGCTTCCTACTTTCTTTGCATATGACATTGAGGAAAATGGGAAAACCATGACATATTTTAGCGATGGTCAGCAACGCCTTACTACTCTTCGCCGTTTCATGGAGAACAAGTTTAAGTTCAAGACTGAGATTGAGCGTCTTAAGCATCTTAATGGGAAGAAGTTTAAGGATTTTGGTGTTGACCAGTGGATTATTGCACAGTCTTGTATTAAGATTGAGCGATGGGTACATGGAACTCCTCTTTCCGTAATTAAAGACCATTACAATCGTATTAATACTAAGGGTGTTGCTCTTACTTCTGGTGCAATTCGCCGTAATAGTCTTTCTGGGCCTTATTATGACTTCTTGAAGGAACTTAGTAACAATGAGGATTACCTTTCTATTCTTGGTTCTAAGGCTAACACTGTGAACAGGAAGAAGCTTGAACATGAGAAGTTCTGTCAGATTTGGGCTACTCTTATTCACAATAAGACATTCTATCAGAATACCCTAAACTATGCAGCCAATCCTGCCAATCCTGATGGCGATTTGGATAAGCATCTCGGTCATTTCCGTGATAATCCTGCTGAACTGACTGAAGAGTATAAGGGTAATCTTAAGACGAAGTTTAATAATGCCATTACTATCATTAAGTCTATTTTCGGTACTCGTGCGTTCTGCCGACCGATTATTGAAAATGGTGTGTGGGTAACAGAAAACGGAGAACCTAAGTTCAGTTCATTTAATCAGGGTATTTTTGAAGTGTTAATGTACTTCTTCTCATTTGCCGATATGGATAGCGTGTTTAAGAACCGTGATACTGTTAAGGCAATGTATTATGATGCAATTAAGAACAATGTAGAGTTGCTTGATTCTATTGCAAAGGGTACAACGACTGCTAAGTCCGCAAAGATTCGTTTTAATACATTCTACAACATTTTCAAACAAAGTGGAGTGATGTTTAACGAAATTGAAGGGTAAAACTGAAAATAATTTGAATTTTATGGGAGAAAGTTCTTGACTTTCTCCCTATTTTTGTTTATAATGTCCCTGTCATGAAGGAAGAAACGGTAGACATTCTCGAATATAATCGCATTGCTCTTGAAGAGGAGCTTAACATGTTCATGAAACTTTTAGGAGACAACTAATATGATTTACAAATCCACAGAGCTTAGCCGTAACACTGTTCTCAATCTCTTTAAGAACTACGCAAGTGATGAGTTCAACTTTGAGGTATGTGATGGTAAGATTCCTCAGTATAAGGAGAACTACTTCCGTATCTATGTAGACCGTAATCCTACTGAGTTTTTTGAGATGTACTTTGTAGGTGGTGAATTGGTAAGTTTTGGTTACAGTGTAACTCTTTATAGCCGTAGAATGCAAATTATGGAATGTGGTAATTACAAGGTGGTAACTAAGCTTCCCCCTGCTGTAAAGAAGTTCATGAATCACCTTATAACTTCATTGAATAATGAGGATTATCCTTATGTGGTTTCTGATAATGCCAAAAGATTTTTGAATTTTATTTCAAAATTGTCTTGACAAAAGATTAGAATTCTAGTATAATGTGGTCACACGAAAGGAAACAAAGAACATGTACGAGAAACTCATCAAAGCTCTGGAAAATGCAAAGGAAATGAACATAGGAGTGACTGTTATTGAGCAAACCACTCCTTATGTAGGGGCAATTGAACGCATTACTACTGACCGTTGGGGACACAGGATTTCAATTGATGGTGCTACTGTATGTATTAACTCTACTGATAATGTTGAACTGACCGAAAAGAGCGGTGGTAAGAAGTTCTATTGCATTACTTCAAGCGTCAATGACAACTGGAACGCAATCATAATCATCTAATACTATGTACAGAGCAACATTAGCAATCAAGCCCATGAACAAAGGGCAGATGGTGACAACTTATAAGAACGGACGCAAGAGCAGGACTTCTCAAATTGTGTTTGGAAAGTATGGTGGCGATGCTTACACTTGGTCTGAGAAGATGGTTGTAGAGTGCAAAAGTTATAGTGGTGATTTAGTTGCGTGGCTTACTATATTTTTCAAAGAGTTTGGTATTCGTGGGGTAGATATGAGTGATTTCATTATTGAAGATAATAAAACTTATTATGAGGCTATTTGTTGGGGTGAGCACAAAAATGTACACTTTTGGTTTGAAGTTGAAGAAGTATAAGTCATTATAGGGCATTGTAGAGCATTTTCAGTAAACGATAGATAAAATTAGCTCATTTATAAAAAAGAACTGTGATATAATATAGTCATGCAAACGAAGATTAAAAACATGTTGGAACGCCATAATGGCGTTAAAGTCGAGCGTCCACTAGTAACTTGGCTTGATGGCTTTGGTATCCCTCATACTCATTATGTTGAGGTTATACGATATGGTAACACGAAGGTCATTCTTAGTGTAGTTGATTCAGATGGAGAGGACTTCCATTCGGTAGAATATAGTTCCATCCAGTACATACATGGCAAAATTGTTGGAAATTGTATTGAAAAAACTAATCCCATCATTGAAAATGTCAACATTGAGGATGTGTTCACTAATGCCAGTGAGCTTATTAAGGGATTGATTCGCAATTATGGATGGTGTGGTAAAGATGCCATGAAGTTGAATCATGTAGGCGAACCCAAATGGTTTGATAAAATTGAACAATTTTTTCGAACTTCATACAGAACGAAAGATGGTAAGTTTGAGGTCGTAAATGGTGCAACTCACACAAAGCGAATGGGATACGATGGAGAAATTGAGAATGCCCAAGCCTTTATTTCAATGGTAAGATGCTCATTGCAGAACATGATTTGTCATTGGTGGTACATTAAAGACATTGGCAATGAAGATAAAGTCAAGTTGAAGATGATTTATGACGAGTTCAATAAGCATTTAACTTATCGTAGTAAATTTATTCCAAAAGAATGGATAAATTAACTTGACAAACACGCGAGTATCTTTTATAATACCCTTGACATGAAAAAGGTAAAGATTAAGGTGACGAAGGAATACAAGCCGAGAGTAGTGGTTCAGGGTAACACAGGTACTCGCGTGATGAAGTCCAAGAAGGACAAGCAGAACTCTCGTCAAGCTCTCAAACTCCAACTCAAAAACTATTACTAAGATGATAGAACTCCACGATACATCCAATACTCCCCTCTCTGACTTTGAGTTTCAGATGAAGAAGATGAAGCGTCAGTATGAGGAAGCCAAGTATATCTACAATCAGCGTAAGATTCGTGTATCTTCCTGCTTGAATAGTTGGATTCGTAGTAAGGGTATCAATGCTGAGTTGAAGAACACGGTTAAGCTTGAGAAGATTCTCTGGGAGAAGCTTAACATTGGCGTATCAATGCACGTTATCTTTGAACAAATTGAAAAATTTCACGAAGAATTGTAAGAATTTTAGCAGAATTAACTTGACATTATTAGAATTTTAGTGTATAATCTCCCTGACGAAAGGAACTAAAGATTATGGGTACATTCTGGAATAGCAACAAGACAGCACTTCTCAAAGACCTCACTCGCCTTTGCCCCAACGGTGAAGAAGTACATTTCTCCAACTGGGTATGGGATGGTGAGCGTAAGAATGACAAGGAGCTTACCATTACTCGCCGCGGCAAGCGTATCTTCCTGAAGGTTCTTGGTTGGGAAGGTGAGATTACCAAGCATATTGTACATGTGCAGCGTTACGAGGGTTACAATGTATGTGGCAGTTATACTCAGCAGTGGAACTTCATGGTGGGTGGTTGGGATTGTAAGTGTCCTGTTTCGGATGTAACAATCTATGAGAAAGACCCTGTTGAACCTGAGTGGAGAAAGCGACTTCACGACAGTTGATAATTTTGGGAGTAACTGATAAGGTTACTCCTTTTTGTGAGTTTTAAATAGTTATACGATGTTTTACGATAGAAAAGCGATACAGAATGGTATCATTCTTGAGCGTTATAAAGATGAATATATAGACCCTACTTGGTACACAGGTAGTTATGGTGATGATGTAGAAGGTGCTGAGAGAGCTTATTATAAGTATCACAGCTTGCATCATTCACAGTATGCTCCTGACTACGGCCCATCCGATTTGAGAGACAGTGAAATTGATAGCATTGAAGACCACAATGGTCAATACATCAATGAAAAGGGAGAACGAAGAGGTGGTGCATACGGTGCAGCTAAACTTGCACAAGCCAAGTGGGTTGAATGGTGTGGTCAACATTATCCTGATAAGAAGTGGGAAGATGTCGCAGCAGATGTTGTGACAGTTTACTACACAGAGCTTAAAAAGAAGTATGAAAAGGCACAGGCTAGGGAGAATCAGTTGAAAGACAGAATCCGTTCCGAGAAAGGCGAAGGACGTGTTAGAGAAATTGAGAATCATGATGGCACATGGTCAGACATTGGTTATGCACGCAAGCAAGGAACTAATTTTGCCAATGAGATACATCATTGTGAGCAAGTATTAGCCAAGTCTAAGCATTATGTATTGAGAAGTGAAGGTCTCAGAGCATTGGGTAACATTGAGGACATCAATGTAGATGATTTGTATGGTAATTTTGAGAGACAACATGACCAGTACAATCAGGCACAGAAAGATAATTGGGTAAAATGGTATGCAATGTTCTATTTCTGGAGTCCTGCTTTGAAGTTGCTTACAGGAAAGTATAAGATTAAGCTTGATTACTTGAAGAAGCTTGCTAACATGGATTGGACAGATTATGGTATGTCTGATGAAGATAAGGCAAACAGAGACGCTCTCAAAGCAGATTATAGGCGTTGGGAGAAAGAGGAGAAAGTTTTCATGGGTCAAAAACACCCCTCGAAGTATGATTCTCTTTTCAATCAAAATAAAGCAGGTATTGGTTCTGCTGCAAGAAAGGAAATTCTCAGACGAGTTCCGAAAGCATGGCGTGATAGTCTTGGTATGACAGGTGAACTTGGTAAGAACTGGGCTAACTTCATTGGTAATTACGGTAAATCATTCCTCAATGGTGGTAAGTATGCCAAGCCACAGATTCAAGAGATTTATGACATTATGGTAAATCTTTACAAGGTTGGTTATGCTTTCAAGTATCGTATTGTAAACGACCCTGATGAGGAGTTTAAGAGTGGCAAGTATAACAAATACTCAGGTGATAACTTATTCTCACAGATGAATGATGAACTTGAACAGATTTGGGAACAATCCGTAGCAAAGGCTTCTGCTAAATGGGATGAGAAGAATCCTAATGATGCCAAGGGTGTTCAAGCTTCCAAGTCAACAGGGGCATGGAGACCTGGCATGTGGGGTACGAGAGGACTTTTCTAATCCTCTCTTCATAAAAACTTTTCGGACGATACCTTAGTTGGTATCGTCCTTTTCTTTTATATCAAATCAACCTTGTTTCTTTTGAACCACAATCTACCATCTTTGAAGAACTTCATTTCTTGCCAATCAATAATTGGTAAAAATGGACTGATTACGTTTCTGTTAAACAACTCTGTCATTTGTTCAAAGTTTAACTCTTTTAAATTTTTAGGCACAGAACGGATAACAGCGGTAAAGAAAATAGATTTAGGGATGAGATTATATTTTGTATGGTCTACTTTCCAACCTCTCACTTGCACTGTAACGCGATGAGTAGCCATTGATAAGGGGATTTTTTTCTTTTTAGGTTGAAAATTGGGGTCATTGTAGATACTTTCTTTAATAAATTTTACATTATAAGTCATATAAGCGTTATTTATTACTCCCTTAACAATAAAATCGTGTTATAATTGTAATTAGAGCAAATGAGTAACGATAATCATTATATAAAATCAAGCGATTTCACTCAATTTATAAAAGACTTTTATAAGTGGGATGATGAAATGAACAATTACTAGGGTGACACAAACACAAAGGAATACAGAAGAATTGTTCGACAGAGAAAGAAAGCGATTGATATGTGTGGATTGGCAATATATAAGGTTTGTTTAGGATTAAGTAATCATGGTAAGTTTAGTGGTTACACTTGGAGGGAGGATATGTTAGGAGATGCTTTAACGAAGTGTACGAAAGCATTATTGAATAGAAAGTTTGACCCAGATAGAGGTTTTAATCCATTCTCTTATTTCAATATGATAGCTAATCATGAGTTTGTACATCGTATTAAGGTAGAGAAGAAACATTTTGATATGGTTAATAAGTATGGCGAAGAACATTTGAGAGACTTTGCTGAGGATTGTGATGAGGACATCTATGTAAAGCCTACATTCACATCTAAATTAGGGGAATTTTACAATGAAGAAATGGAAATTTCAATTAGTGAATAAAAGTTACTAAATAATAAAAGAATCATGATTAGAAAAAACATATACTCAAGAATTACAGAGTCCATCGTGAACGCTTACCACGACAATAACCTTGACACAGCAATGGATGACGGTCACGAGATGGAGAACATGGGCAAGAAAATTGTTGCCATTATTACCGCTGACCCTGACCAAGACCTTGATTGGGAGTCTGAATACGAGCCATTCGGTGCTACTGAATTGACTGACGATGATGAGTCTGAATGCTGCGAACACGATGGTATAATTTCCACAGATGAATATGAGTCCGAACATGACCTTTGTCCTTCTTGTGGATATGATGTCGATTGTGAAGACGATGAGAATGATGACATGGAAGACCTCATGATTGGTGGTGGTTTTGAGTCCAATACTTCGGATGATTTGGAAGATGTTGAAATAAAGGAAATACTTATTGACATTCTTGATGAGCTTCGTAGCGAAGATTCAGATGAATCAGATGATACAGAGGAAGAGAATCCAATGTTTGACGATTCTAATGATGAAGATGAGTGGGAAGAAGACGATGCTGACACTATGCTTGCACCACATGATGATTGGTATTCTGATGATTCCGATGATGAAAAAGATGAGGATGACTCCGATGATGAAGAAGATTATGATGAGGAAGAAGATATGGAAGAGGTACTTTCTTCTAAATGTGAAGATGACGTGGAAGTCTTTGATTCTCTTGATAACTAATTAATTATTGGATGAGATTTTTTAAGCGTAGGGATTTTTCCCTACGCTTTTTATATTTCATTTTTACGAGAAAAAGCGTAGGGATTTTTCCTACGCTTTTTTGATTTTTAATAAGATTTATTGAGGATTATGCACCTACATCAGCACCTTCGGTTTCGTAATAGATGTAAGAAATTGTAATCTTAGCAGTCTGTGCAGAACCGTCACCTTCAGCAATGCTGGTATTAATGATGTCGATAGCTTTAATTGCAACACCAACGAGAGTAAATGTTTTGATGGGTTCAAGGTCAAAACCTAACTGAGCCACAGTGATTCGGTCTTGTGTTGATGGGAAACGCCAGTCGCCAGTATTGTTTTTTTCGTTGAAAACTTTACGGGAAGCTTCTTCAAATCTTTTTCTTAAATCACCATCCTTATCCAAGTAGAATTCAAGGGTGTAAGAGTCAGCACCATTGTATTCAACAGTGGATTGGTTGTAATTCATTTTCATACCGTTGTAAGAAACAGTAGCGGTTGGAGTATTACGTCCAGGGATGTCAGCACCTTTACAGTACACTAAATCGTCTTCTGTGAGTGTAAGAGCACGAGTTGCAAAGCCCATTACTCTGTACAAGTTGTTACGTGCAAAGTCCTTAGACGCTGCGACATTGATAAACTTAGAAATATTTTGATTAACAGCCATTTGATTTTATTTATCCTTTCTATTTAATTTTTATTTAGTCTATGTCTCACCAAGTAAGTATTGACTTTATTGATTCGGTATCAAATGTCAGTAGCCATTGGACTCTACATTCTAACCACTTTCATATATTGGATGATATTATTTACTAACTTATAACATTTCATCCGCAGCATCAAGGTCGGATTCCATTGTGTCGAGTTCGTCATCTGAGAATGACATATCGTCACCTCCACCCATGTCACCACCCATGTCACCACCTCCGAAGTCACCTCCAAAATCCATTCCCATGTCACCACCTCCGAAGTCACCTCCACCCATATCACCTCCAGCGTTTTCCCCGCCTTGTGCCATAGCCATAGCAGCAGCAGTTTCCCAGAATGGGCCATTAGCCTTGGCTTGTTCAACTTTCCATTGATTAATAGCATCAATCATAAGCAATCTTTGATTTTGTTTAATTTCGGCATTTGTCAATCCCCAAATACGTTTCATTGCCCAACTCTTTGAAATACAATCATTGCTAACTATAGCATTAAATGCAGCAGCATCTAATTGCATAGCTTGTTTTCTACGGAGTTCGTAGTAGTTAGAGGGAGGACAGAACTTGATTTCAAAAGCAGTTTCTTTGAGTTGGTATTCGTCGTACTTACCTGTGAGTTTCAAGTGAGTAATAAAACCGTCACGAAGACCTTGTGCAAACTTATTCTGGAATCCAATGATTCGTTTAGCAAAACGAAGTTCATCACGAAGTGTTTGAGATGCGTCAGAACCAATACCTTGTGCATCTTCATTGAGATAAGTTACAGGGATTCTAAGAGCACGATAAAGAGCTTTAAGGAAGAATTGTAAGTCATCTAATTGACCGAGGTTCTGACCACCTGCCAACTATTCAATTTTCACAGCTTCCATTCCATTGGAACGAGAAAGGAAGAAAGCGTCTAACATTGACTGTGGTTCAAACTTATGAATGATGTCTGCTTTGTCAAGGTCAAATGACTTAGAACGCCAATATTCCTGTTGAACAGATTGGATATATGCTTCTGCTTCATGAGGAGGCATATTACCTGTGTCAATATCAAAGATAAGACGTTCAGGAGCACGAACAAGACGATAGATTACAATAGCATCTTCAAGATAAGAAAGCTACACATAAGGCTTACGAGCGCGTTCAATGAAAGGAATTACCCATTCACCACTAGGGTCCCATGTGCCACTGTGAATATGGAAAATCTCATTAGGATGATAAGGAACATTGTTTATCATGACTTGGTGTTTAGTCTTATCATTGTATGTAATGTTACGCCCGATGAAAGCACCAACAATACCATTAGTTTTGTCCTTATAAACAGCTTCCATGAGTTCTGTTTGAAGTCGTTGAACACCAAGGATACCTCGTTTACGATTTTCTGGCGTTGTGCTATCAATCAAATATTCATAATACAATTCACCGTCAGTAATGTAATCTTTACACATTTGAGCACCGTTATTTTTGAAATCAAAATAACCAGCAAAAGTTTGGAATTCTTGTTCAATGTCTTTTACTTGTTCTTCTGGTAGGTCTTCATCTGTGTATTTGAGGTTGACCACGTGACCTCTTTCATCCTCCCAGATGAAGTTATCGGTATATTCCTCAATGCAGTTGGCAACCTCAGGGAAAGCAGCCATGAGACGATACTCATAAATGCGATTTGACTTTTCTGCATCGAGAGTATGATAAAGAACATTGGCGTAAGCATTGTATCTTCCACCATAAGCAGCACCATAAGCAGTAGGCTCTTGTTGATGTAAGAGAGAGCCGCTTACAGAATGGGTAAGAAGAGCTTCTCTTCGTCTCATTCCTGTCTATTCAAAGTTATCCCACTTGGGGTTCTCAAATTGAGAAATGCCACCTTTCAAAGCGCGACCTAGAAAGTTTGTATTGGCTAATGCATTTGAAAGCGATGTTGCTATTCTTGTCTGAAATCTATTTCCTCCGTTTAACATATTGCGTTATTATTTAACTTGTAGCGTGAAGCGTAAAACCCTCCGCATCACTAAAACTATCATAATCTATTCTATCATATAAAATGATGTCAAAGTCACCAGAATAATTGATTTTTGGTAATTTAATTTTAAGAGTGTTGTCTGTTTGATTTACAATTTCTGTGGGTATACCTTTAATTTTTTTCGGTTTTGGTTCACTTTCTTCTATTTTTGGTGTAACTTTTGAAAAATCGTCAAAAATGTACTCGGTTTGTTTTATTTTTGTTTTTTCTTTTGGAACAAAAAAAGCATTTGCATTTTTAAGATTATAACCGTCAAATGTAATGTAGTAGTCTCTTTCTGAGTTTATTTTAAATTGGTTATAATTATTTTTTGAAATTCTAAAATGAAAATCTTTATCTTGTATATTTGCTGTACTGAACGCTTTAAGTATTCGTATATGAGAGGTTGCATACTAACGAGGATTTTTATAAGTTGAACCGTAAATTGAAGTCAATGGAGCTGCATCTGTGATAAAACCGTCAATTCTATTTTCAAGTTCGTTTGACACCAATTCAGTTGTACCAATATCAAGAATCGTATTACCCAATAAATCTCTATGATTGTGGAATAACCATCCTTCTATTGTAAATGACATTTTGCCAGTGTATCTTTCTTCTTCCTCTTCTTTTAATGTTTCCTTTGAATCAATGTCAAGATTGAAATCCCATTCTACTTTATTACGAAGTTCCTCAATTCTTTTAACTCTTTCGTGTGTTGGGACAATCCATGATATAAAACATTCTGGTTGGAACTTAGATGCCAAATTTCCATAAATTTGAAATAAATCTGTTTTATATTTTGTGATGATATTAAGGGTGACTGAAATTTCAATAGGGGTGGGATATTTATATCCTTCCGAAAGATTAGATGGGTCTATTCTACTAATGATTGCAGTTTTGTTTGTTAGTCTGTTTTTATCGGCTTTAATCCCAGTGACTTCAACAACAACGCATGGTAATATAAAATTTTTCGCGCCATTAAGAGACATTAGAAGTGCTCTACTTTTTGTTGCAAATTTATACATCGGTTGGATAGTCTAAACCAATCTTCTTTCATTTTCAACTTTTTCATAACGAAGAACTATCGCTTTGTCAATTAAAGCAGTAAATTGCTTTAAAATAGATTCAATTTCAAATCCGTATTCATACTAAGCCATATAAGTGTTATTTATAAAACATGATTGGTTGATACCGAAAGAACTATCTCTTTTTGTATACAGTATCCTGTAAATAATTTAATAAAACATGATTTTTAAGAACTATCTTACCACCCCATCAGGAAAATACTGCACAATACAAGAGATTTCAAATCGGGATTATCTCATCATTTTGAAGTATCTTCAAGGTGAAGATTATAAAAATTTCTTTGAGTGTATCACTGAGATAGCAAAACGAGATATTCCAGATTTTGATAACTTTGATATTGTTGAAAAATGTTATATTTGGATTGCGATGTGTATGTATAGTATTAGACCGACTATTGAAGTCACGAATAAAATGCTTGGTAATCAGGAGGTAACGATAGGATAGATTTTGAATAATATTGAAAGTCAATACGTACCTGTTAGAAATATAGAGTATAACATTGGTAAAAATTATGTTCTATCATTTGGATACCCGACATCATTTAGCATTGATGGAGAATTACCTATTATTGATTTTTATAGCGGTTTGAAAAAAATCAATGGAGAAGATGTTACATAGGAACAGAAGGATATTCTTAAAACAAAATTGCCAACCAAGCATATATCATTTATAGAATAGACATTGAGGTAGGGGTTTGAAAATGAGATTGATTTACTTCATGAAGTTCCTATGAATTCAATGAAGATTAACTCTTTTAGCGAAGCTTTGCTTGCAAATGTAATTTCCTTTTATAAGATGCCATTGGATGTTTTCTATCATGTTACATATGCTGCCATACGACATCTGAGAATGAGTTATAGTGACTTCATGAAAATTAGTCATGTTGAAGCATCTATTTTATTAAAGTGCGTGATAGAGGAAAATAGGAAAGAACAGGAGGAGGCAAATGGTGATAACACTTCGGTTAATAAATTGATTCAGAATCATTATGATTAAAAAAGAGCAAATAATCAAGAAGAAAAATATGCTAGTCAAAGATGATTTCTTTGACGATATAGTTAATGGTTTAAAAAGTTCAGCCGAAGAGCACATTGATAAGGAGAATTCGGATAAGTCTGGAACTACTTTTGGTAGTAAACAACTTTAGAGATTCAAAAAAGGTGTAGTTCCTATTTTAACTGATAGTTTACGAAACGGAACTCTGATACAAACATATGTTGAGGAAACTAATGCGAGGTATCGAAAAATAAAAGTTAAAGAATTAAAGGAAATATTTGATAATGCTTGGAGTGAGCTGAAAGAAGCACAGGATGAAGCAGAGGATGAGTTAGATGAATTGAAAGATGATAAAAAAGGTAATCTCTTTCTTAAATTTATTAAAAATGCTCGTGGTATTTTTAAAATTGTTTCATTCGCTATACGATTTTACGGTTATTTTGCCCGTGTCCGTGGAGTATTTGATGTGTCCAAAATAAAAAGTGACAAAAAAGAACACGGATTTAATTTATCCGATTACAATTTATCCAATGAGTTGGATAGAGATAAAATGGGTAAAGATTTTTCCAAGTATTTGAATAGTACAATTTTGGAGAGACTTAAAGAAAGTATTAGCCCATTTTTGTTCACTATGACAAGAATGTTATATGCTGCAACGGATATGTTATTCAATAAAATAAATCGGTCAATTTGGATTTGGATAGGTAAACAAGTTGCATTGATTTTATGGGATATTGCTTTAACCTTAGCTATTGATGCTATTGCAGTTGCAATGACTGCTTCCGGCGTTGCCGCCCCTGCTGGTATTGCACTTAAAATCGCAAATAGTGCAAGATGGGTTGCAATCGCTGCAAGAATTGCCAAATTTGGTAAAACAGTAACCAGCATTTATAAAACTGTCGCTAGAAGTAAAAAAGTCATTCAGGTAATTAACGCTGGTAGAAAAATGTTCAATGGTGCTAAATCTTTGGCGAAAAGAGGTGGGTAGTCAACGATTAAGTTCCTTGAAAGAATGCGTAGAATGGATAGGGGTTAGAGAAGAGAATTGCTCAATAAAGTTGGTACAAGGGCAAAGGTTGCAGATATGGCAGTTGATGTCGGTTTAGGCTCCATTGAAATGTTCCAGTATATCAGTGCTGATAGGGAAGAAATGTTAGAGTTCAGAAGTTCTTTGAGACAAAGAGGTGCGAGATTTGGTAGAGGAGTTGTCAATTAGATTACTAAAATGGAAAACTTTTTCAATAAAATGGACGAGCGCGAAGACTCAGATTCAAATGTTTCTTACATTTCAAACTTATATAGTAAAATTTCTGAAACCAATGGTGTGTTTGTGCAAGAGGTGTAGAATACAGGGCTTGATTTTTAGATAATTGGAGAAATGATTACAAAGTTTAAAGCTGATATTGAAATACCTAAAATTGATGTTTATGAGCCGACTCGTTCAAATGATGTTTTTAATTTTGATTCATTTTCGTTCAATACAAAAGAAAAAACATTGTAGTTATAGAGAGGTGATAAAGTTTATAATTTGGGACATGATTTGAAACAAGGAACAATTGAAACTCTTAAAAAAGTTGGGGTGATTAAGGATAATTATGTCAGACTTTCAAAATAGGATGGTAAAAAATTGTTATACGGAACAGATGGGTCACTTTTTGGAGCTAGATTAAAATTTGATTCCAAGTTTTCATTGGGTAAAACAATAATCAATAATGCTTTTTCTAACATTGTAAATGTATTTTTTGTACAAGGTGAGACGAAAGACGGTCAACTCAATGAATTATCCTTGACGGTAGAAAAGTCTTCTGGTGCGGAACAAAAAATTGAAACGAAAAAAAGAGTAGCTGGAACTTTGTGGGGTCATAATGAAACTACTGTTGTGTTAAAAGATTTAAGCGACATTATCATTCCGAGAAACGAGTGGCTCAAAAAGGAAAAGCAAGTTTTAAATAATGTAAAGAAATTAGCATTTGCATTAAATGCACTATAATTTTGACATATTATGGATGATGAAAATGTAATCAATAATAGTCAGGTGAAACCTAATCTTAAATCTAATGAAAAGAAACGATTTCATTAGATTGCGGAGAATTTTTTAAAAGGTTCTCATCATTTTATGACCGAATTTCATTCATAGGTCATAAAAAGTGTTGATACTAAAATTCTCAACAACGATTTTACAAAACAATATCAGGAACATGTGAATCAATACACAAAATCGATACAAGACAGGGCAAATTAGGTAAGAGAAGAAAACGACGGCAAATCAAAATTGTGGAATACGATTCTTAATTTCATAATTGCATGTTAGTTAGGTATAATTGCATTCGGGTTAATGCCAAACAAAATGAAGAAGGTAGTTGATTTTGCAAAAAATATCGGTGATGTTGTTGGTGATGAATTGAAAAAAATTTTTTCAAATATAGATTTGGGAAAGATTTGGGATTAGGTTGTTGATTTTACAAAAGAGTATTTGGGTCCTATTGGCGATTTTATGGTGGAATTGGTTTTCAATTTCTTTAATGAAATGCAAAACAATGTCTTTCTTCGTTGTTTGGATGAGTGGGCAAAATCTGTTGTGTCTCGCGCAAAAGGACCTCTCGGATGGATGTTGAAACTTGCCTATGCGTTTTTTGGCAATAAAGGTATTTCAAGACCAGTAATCAGTCATTGGTTAATGTACGGAAATGAGACATATAAAAAAGTTGAAGCACTTGATAATGCTAATTATGATGTATTGAGACGTGTTGAAAATACTGCAACCAGGTTTTCTGATTTTAGTAATGCTGCGATAGGCGTGGTGTAGGACGATGAGGGATTTTAGGTTTTTAAGGGTGTTGACGCTGGTAATAGTCGTTTACCTTGGACATCATATGAATTGGACGAGGTTAAAGAAAAGATAAATGAGTACCAACATGGTATTCAAAAAGCAGCAGAAGAGGCTAGTTAGGAAGAGCGAGTTGAAAGTTTTTACGGAAATCCTAATCTATTAGATACAGAAGCATATAGAAATTTAATTGACGGTTGGTAGGATTGGCGTGATAAAACTATTGATATTGAATGGGGTGATAATGTTGATTTTGAAAATTTGACAATTAATTTGGATAATAATCTTCAAGACCCAAAAAATACATAGCAGTTGAAAGATTCATATAATAAAATTATTGACTTTTAGAAAAAATATAGCTCGTCTTCTCATCCTTTTGCTAAACAAATTTGTGACGAGATTAAGAATAGATTCGGTGGAAAAACTTGGGGTTCAACGAATATAATACCCATTGTTCTTTATATGTTTATTCCTGCGATTTATTATGCAATTTGTCAATTTGAGTTCATTTTAGATAGGAATGACAAATTGTCTGCGAGATTGAACCGTGACATGAAAGAAGTTAATCAGAAGTTAGACACAATTTTAACGGAAAAAAAGTTCGATGAAATAGAAAATGCTGCTAATGATGTGAGACAAAATAAAATTAGTTTTTCAGAGTATGTATAGACATTTATAAAGTATATTGATGATTTTTCTAAAAATCCAATGCTCTCCTTTGAGCGCATTAATTTTGGTGTTGTTTTTAGTTTTAAATTTATTTTCATAGATACATTGGAAATTGTTAATGATTGGTTTGAAAGATTAAAACTAATCTCCCAAGACGACAAAAAGTTTAGGGCAAGCAGTAATGTTTATGTTTCGGATAGGGATGTTAAAGACTTTGAAGGTGAGATATAGGTAGGAAATGAATCAGCATTAATTGAAAGTTTGGTTAAAGGACAGGTTAGAGCTAAGAATGACTTAAAACGAAGATATGAACGGAGAAATACTTTATTGAAGTAGATTAAAGAAGGTTTTGATGAATTATAAATTAAATAATTCAGATGGCAGAGGTGGATTTACAGATTGAAAGCATCCTTGAAGAACTTAGGAGAGCCGAAGAAATTGATAAACAGAATGCTCAGATTAAAGAAGAAATAGATGAGCATTCTGAGTCAATTGAGAATTTGGAAGAAGAAACTGATGAACTTGCCGAAAAAATAGGATTAGATGAAAATGAAAAAAGCATCATTGACAAAAATCAATTAAAGGCTTCTCTTTCATCTTCCGAAAAGAAGAGATATCAAAATATCGGTAAAGAGTTTATTGAAGGTGCTGGTAAAGAATTTAAAAACATACTCAAAGCTTCTAAATTTAAAAGCATGATGTCTACGGTAAAAGAAAAGTTTACCGCTGGCATTAAAAAGGTAAAAAGTGCTATTAAAAAAGTTAAAAAGGCATCAGGTTTTTTGGGTAAGTTGATGCTAATAGTTGGACTTTTGGGTGCAATTTTTTATGTTTTCAAAGATAAAATAATGAATGCTGTACCAAATATAACTGGCTTCATTAAAGATATTTTTGAAAAAGCTAAAAACTTTATAGGTAAATTTGTTGAAAATGCTTTTGACTTTGTTAAAGGTGGTGCAAAATCATTTCTTGCTGGCGGCGTAAGTGGTCTTATAGGATATTTGAAAGATTCGTTGGTTATTTTCTTTTCAAGAACACTTCCAGATGCAATTTTTGGATTATATGTCAACATTCTTAGTATGTTCGGTAATGATGACGCTCAGGATTTATAGTCTGAAATTGAAAATAGTGCAGAATCGTCAACTTTGGAAGAGACATCAAACGAAATTGCAGATAGGGCAGAAGCAGAAATTAAATCAGGTGAAGCTGATAATGATGTTATTTCTAATGCACAAAAAATTGTAGATTAGTCTGGCGATAATCTTGATTAGATGTCAAACGCTGAACTAACGAAACTTCAAGCTGTTTCATCATCGGCTCAATTTTCACAATTTGACGAAAACTCTGAATTGATAAAATAGTTAAGTGGTTTGGTTGAAGGTAACAAAGACATCTTACAAATGGTTAAAGATGGTCAAGTTGATACCAGACAACTTTTTGAAAATGTGCGACAAGCAAGTTAGGATGGAAACTTATCTCGTGAAGAAGCGTTTAATGCATTGAAAAAATCTATCTCGGATGAAGCGACAGCAGCACAATTGCAATTTAGAAAACTCCCTCAACCAGAACAAGGAGATGTTGTCATTGAGGATGAAAATTTAGGTAATAGTGTTGCAAATACGACTGCAAAAATACGAGATGCTGCAAATTCTGCGCGTGAAGCATAGGGTGATTCGTTCAGTAAGCTGATAGATATGGCTAACAGAGACAAGGAGACACAGGATAGAATTTCATCTGAGCTTGAAAGAAGACGACAAGAGCAATCAGAAACAAATGTAATTGAAAGTGACGATGCTTCTGTTGATGCTAATGCCAATGTGACAATAAATGCAGTTAAGGTGATTGAAGAAACGCTAAAAGAGGCGTTTCTTGACTTGACAACTACGATGAAAAAGTTTCTCGATGGTGATATTGTTGCAAAAAGTATAACAAATGGGTTGAAAAATCTCAATGATAATTTTGTACAATTTTTTAATGCTATCAGAGATTACGCCAATACATTGTTGGGTAATATTGCAGATGTTGCCAACTACTTTAATACTTATTTTGATGGGGTTGCAAATCTAGTAAAAGAATCTTCCGATAAAATACAAAGCTAGACAGAAGTTCAAAATGCGGAAGAAGCCAATACTTCTCGTGATTTTGTAATTAATGTAAATGTTTCATTAAGTGATAAACCAACCAATCAATATGCTTTTATAAAAGATGTTGTTTCAATTGACGCAGATTTGAATGAGTAGTTGGATGAAACGAATAAAATACTTGAAAAAATTTCAAAACGAGTAGATAAAATCAAAAGTTTGGGTTCTGGTGATGCTTCAAGTGCAAATGTAAAGGTTGATTAGAAAACAATTAACAATATGGTTGACAATCATGTCAAAAATACATACATCAATACTTTTACGGAGGAAGTTACAAATCAGATAACCAATGATGATTCTATAATTAATAAAATAACAAGTAATGTTGTTAATAATGAAACTGTCATGAATCAGTTACTTCTCAATGTGACTAATAACAATATATTGATTGAAGAAATTGTTGATGAGCTTCTTGATAATAATACAGTGGTTAATACTTTGGTGTAGTCGTTTGTGCAAACAATTAGTTCAAATACAGAAGTTGTCAATAAGGTGATGATTAACATTTCAAATAATAATGATTTTATAGAAGAAATAGTTGAGGAAATTACCGATAATAGCACTATTGTGAATCAGTTATCGGATACGATAATTAGTAATGTTACAAATAATTCAACTGTATTAAATGAGATGACAACAAATATTTTCAAAAAGAATACAGAGTTTTATAATGATATTACGGAAGAGATAGTTGAAGAAATTACTGATAATAGCCAAATTATTACACAAATTGCACAAACCTTGGTTAATAACATCATTAATAACGAAAAGGTCTTGAATGAGTTTAGAAATACGGTCATCACAAATAATGATTTCGTTGAAGAAGTAGTTGAAGAAATTACCGACAATAGTACAACTATGCACAATTTGGTTTATAATGTAATTAACAATGAAAGTGTTGTTACTACTATTGCAAATCAGATTTCAAATAATCATGAGGTTTTAACCACAGTTAAAAATTATACAGTAAATTATTTGAAGAGACAGTATGTAACAAATAGGTCAACTATTGTTTAGGATAATTGTGGAGTTGAAATCATTGAAAATAATCCAGAAGAAAAAACTTGTCTCATCAATTTTACAGACAAGAATGGGCATAAGAGTAGTATTAGAGTATTTGATAAAGAACGAAATGATGAATAGTTATAGATTTTAAGTAATGGAATAAACATGATTGGAAAAGTTGTAGTTTCCAATACTAATAAAGCTAATCAAAATGCACTTAATATAAGTAAGTTGGGTAAAATCTGCACCGCAAATATGTAGACTCACAATGAAGTTAATAATATAGAGTCTGTACATGCCCTTAAAGTTTGATAATCATAATAAATAGAAACGATGGCTGATTCGGATGATACAAGTGTTCTTTACGGAAGTAATGTTTACAATAGTATAATTTATAGCTGGTATAACAAGACAGGTATGAAGAATTTCAACGGCACGGATTCTGAAATAGTTGACGTGGTTTCAGATTATCCTTGGAGTATTGACAGTGTTAAAATGTCTTCTACTGGTGGAACTATTGATATACCACATTGTTATATTGTTGAGTATTAGCAGCGTTATTCTTCATCTATAACCAACTTGATTAATAGCTTTGTTGCAGCTAAAAATAGCTCAATTACTTCATATGGTTAGATTACTGATGTTATTTCAAAGGTGTCTGGTCTGATTAAGAGTTTAACAAATGTGGGTGAGTCACAAGGTGGAGGAAATAGTGGGGGTAATAGTTCTGGTGGCGGGAATACCCCCCAATAGAATGCAGCAAGTGATGCCTCTTCTGCCAATACGCAGTCTTCACAACAAAACAATTCCACTTAGTCTAATGGAACATCTGGTGACGGTACATAGCAACAATAGGCAAGTCAGAGTGGTCAGTCTGCTGCAACACCCGCAACAGCAGCAGAAACAACAACTGATAGCGCAAATAGTGGACCTACTACTTCAAATAGCGATACCGCAGGTTCATCAACCCCAACGAACGCATCGTCTTCAAATAGTGGAAGTTCATCTGGTAATACAACAAATCCAACCAGCGGAAATGTTAAAGGAGCGGATGTTAATTCTTCGGTAACACAAATTTCAAATCAATTAAAAGAATTTTATGAAAATCATATTGGGTCTAAGATTTCTTAGATTACAAATCCAGTCAAGTTACAATCTACTAACGGTGATAAGAATAAGCATTTTATGCAGCCTTATAGTTTGTTGTATGATTTGAAACCAACTGGAACGAGATATAATTTACCAATGATTTCCACGCCACCTGTTTTAAGTACGCGAAATTCGTTCGGAGACGGAAATGGCGATGATACTTCGATTTTGAGTGTGAATAGTTTTTTCAGTAACATTGCATCATTAGGTTCTTCAATTTCTGCACTTAGCCGTGATTTAACACAAATTAATAGTTTTTTGAGTGGGGAAGCGACAGGAGATTTATTTGAGCGTTCACATGTTGAAAAAGCTAAATTCTTCCAATTTCCAACCGACACCGACACATATACCATAACTTTTCCATTACTTAATACTGTAAAAAACCCAAATGGAACTGAACCGTTGTGGAAGAAGAATTACAAATTTATCATGTTATTTTGTATGAAAAACATGATTTTCAGAAAAGATAATGTTGCTTATTATCCACCTCTTTTTTATGATTTAATTATACCTGGCACGATTAGATTACCATATACATATGTTGAAAGTGTTGATGTTCAACCGTTGGGAATGGTTAGAATTTTGTCAAGCGGAGATAAATTATTTGAATTTGCCAATGCCAATATTTCAATACCAGTTCCAGAAGCATGGATGGTAACAATAAAGTTCAAATCTTTGATTGCAACGAGTGCAAACTTGGTTCTCAGTTCATTTGCGGATACACCTATCACCACATAATCTTATGATAAATTATTCAAAAATTTTTAATTCGTATATAACAGCCGAGGGTTAGCCATTTCTTTCTCTTAGTAGGCGTGTTGTTTTCCCCAACGATAAAACCAATGAAATATATACAACGAAACACATTCAGGATGATACACCTTGGACTATTTTATCGTATCAGTTATATAACACTATCGATTATTGGTGGGTTTTGTGTTCTTTGAATGAAGATATGGTGTTTTACGCAAAGAGAGGTGAAGAAATTTTAATAATAAAACCAAGCATGATTGAAGAAGTAGTAAGTAAAATTTAGTAACGATGGCAGACCTTAAAATTACAGAATTTTGGAATGATAACTTTGCGTTATCTGACGAATAGACTTCTTATAAACAAAATTGCCAAAACTATAAGATTTCTGTATTTCTTGCATTTAAACCGATAGTAACGCAGGAAATGTACTCCGATATTGTTATGTTGGAATATCCGAAGGATATTTCTAATATTGTTTTGGAAGATAACCTATATTCGATAGGATTGCGCGGTTATATGGATGTGATAAATGAGGGTTCTTAGTTTGACATTTTCTTAAATAAAGCGAATCTTTTTAATGTGGTAATAAACATCACTGAATACAATAGCGATGACAATCCTATTGTAAAGTATGAACCTTATATTTTTGATGTTAAAAATGTGGTTGAAATTAGTAGTAAAGATTCAAAAACTCAGATTTTGAGAGTTGGACTTGTTGATGTTATCACGTCTATTTTTGAACAACATAGTATAGCTTCTGTTATACAATATAATAAAGAGATAACCACATGTGGCAGTTATAAAAAACTATTTGCGTACTTGTTTGATTATGTTAAAGACCACATTCAAACAAATCTTAACAATACATATTGTTTGAAAAAAGAGCTTATTTTTACCGAGGAATATATGTTTTTGGACAAAATAGTTAGCGGTAATGATGGCGAAGTAAACATGGAAGCATTGATTAAGCATACTTTTGGTAAGATTGAAAGAGATGCTACAATTTATGAGGCGTTATAGGAGATTTACAAAGACGCTTGTACTACATTAAAAACACCTGAACATTTTTCAAATGTATACGAATAGATAGGTGATGTATTAATACCGTTCTTCTTCAAAGAAGAATATCCAGACCCATGTTTCTTTTATACGAATACATGTTCAGATGTCTTAAATTCGGTCGATAAGCTTGCGATTTTGAATAATAGTTATGGTGGGAGTGCTCCACAGTTGTTATATCGTCAAATGACTATGCGAGACATTTATATGCCATTTATGGTTGCTTTTGGTGGAGATAAACAAGGTGGCATTTTTGAAGATATTAACCCACAGGTTGAAGATGAAAATCAAGTCGCTTTAAATGGTAAGTATAATGGCATGATTTATGACATTAAGTATAATTCTGGTGCAGGTCAACTTTACAAACTTTGGAAGAATATTATATTTTTGTCATGTGCTGGGGATAGTACAAGCGGTGATAGTGTTTTGATTTTCTTCTCATGGTTTTACGATTATTTTACAAATGTATTTCTCAATGAGTCAATTACGACCACAACTACTATCAGAAAAAAACAATCAAATATCACGCCAGCCTTCCATGCGATGATGGCAGCGCATAATGTCGGTCATTCTGATTAGAGTATTGATACTTATTAGGAAGGTTTTGTTTGTAAAATAGATGAACACAATTCGTTCATCTATCCGTCACAAACAGAAGATACATTAAATGAGTGCATGCGAGTTATGGGTAAAAATCTTGCATCTTTTATCCTTGCAAATGATTCATACAAATTTACGATTCAAGGTAATATAAGAAGAAGACCGAACGAAATTATAAAGTTTGGATTTGACCCAGTTGCGAAGGATGGCTCTGTTAGCAATAAGACGGTTGGTACAGATATTAATTATAGTAAGTATACTTATTTGTATGTTTCAAAAATTATACATAAATTTGAGGGTAATGAGTATAAGAATACAATCGAAGCTTACAAGTTTGTAGACATTTTTGACCCAGATTGATTTTAACAAATTGTACAAAAACAAAAAATCTCCCAAATGAATAGTGGGAGATTTTTTTGTTTTATTGTGTAGTTTTTATTAAAATGGGTTCATTCCAGAGAACCAGTCTTTGAACCAATTTTGACCATGTTCTTTAATGAGGTTTGAAACCTGTTCTTTAAATTGACCAAGAGAATCTGCACCGTTAGCCACGGTTTGTTTTGCATTGAACGGCTATTTTGATTCTGTTAGACCTTTTGCTTGTGCAAATACATCTGCCTGACTATCAAGGAAGTTACAAGCTGGGCCTTTGTATGAGTGCTAATGAGCTGGAACTTGAAGGTCGGATGTTTGGTCCATAAATCCTTTACTCTTAAAGTTCAATGTTGGAACTGGGTGGAAGAATGTAAAGACTGGGAAATTAAAATCACTAATCACAACTGAACAATTTTGCGCCACGCATGGGCCGTGTGGAGATTTGATACCATTTATTGTCGCTGTTGCAGTACCAGAACCCTTTACCATCGTTGTGCCAATAATTGCAAATTTTTGAGTCGGGTCAATGAATCCGTGTAATGTATCTGACATGTCTGTTAAGTTCATTTGTCCCTGTGTTGTCATGTGACGACACATGAATTCACCATTTACAAATAAACCGCCATTGACATGAATGTTTCCCAAAAAGTTAATGTTACCATGCAAATATGTTTCGTCAAAGTTTAAGTCTATGCGAGAACCTGCAAATTCCATTCTTTTAGTCGTGGTGACTGTGAAGAGTCGTGTAGTGAGGTTTACTCCGTATGTTGAGATGATGTCCGCATATCTACTAATTGCTTTTATTGGTCCAGTAGTTGACATTTGGATACCTCCTCCACCAGCATTAAAGGAAACTTTATTTCCAGCAGAAACATTGTACTTTCCACAATGTGCAAGCCAAGAAGTGTCAACACACGAACATTCATAACCTGTCCCTTTGACGACCTGAGAACCTCCATTATCGCTTACACCTAACTGAGGCATAGAACGACCATTTTCGTCAATCTTCATACAAGGAAATGTGTTCGGTGCTTGCATACCGACAACAATGTTCTTTTCTACCGCGATGTTTTCGACATCTACACCAGCGTATCCATCATTATTATGTCCTGCCATATATTTTTATTTTTTTTTAATTTTTTTAACAATGTCTTTCAACCTCAATTAGATAATCCTGATTTACTGTATTTAAAACTGTTTTAGTTTCAATGTTATACGAAACTTTTTTATTTCTATCTTGCGTTGCACCTGAACCTGCTGGAATACCACCTTCAAGCATTGTTTCTGCACTATTGATAGTTTCTTGTGCCTGAGCTTTTATGTTTTCAACTTGTTGTGTTGCTTGTTTTTCAACTTCAAGTTGTCCAGCACGCAAAGCAACTTCTGCAGAATCTGCACTTAAAAATCCAGAATACCAACTTGCCATTTCACCAAGGTAAGTTCCAATGTCTGCCAGTTTTTTAATGTGTGGTGTAGGTGGCGGTTTTGTCGCAGCATACGAAGATGACATGTTACTCAAAACTTGTGGAAAGTCTATCGCAGGAAAATCTGGCATACTCGCAGATTTTTTGTCATCCCCTGGTTGTGTAAGAAGACTAGCAAGTTCAGCCAATGCTTTATGTGCTTTTTTATAATAAGCACCGTCAAATTGGTCTGGGTTGCCGACAACTTTTACATTTGATTCGCAAGTGACACCTCTGCTATAACATGACTCCTGTGAGTTTCCCTATATGTCAACATTTCGTTGTGTTGCTGATTCTTGCAGTCCTGATGCCGAATGTGTTTTACGAACACTACCAGTATCAGCACTATAATTGCCATCCGAAACATTTTCTCTGACACCGAATCCATATTCAAGTGTCGTATTAATACCGTCTGATGTATATTTTCTAGCCATATTTTTTATTCTTTATCGCCTAACATTGCTTCCATTTCTTCCTTTGAAGGAAGTGATGCTATTATTATACCATAACGAGAACCCTAGGGGAAAACAACTAAAACACTTTGTCCTTTTTCAAGTTCCACAAATGTACCAGGTGGGATATTACTTGTAGTCGGAACATTCATTCCACCAGAAATGTTTAATGTAGGTGCAAATGGATTCATTGTTATAGCTGGATTATCTGATTGCATAGTTATCGGTGGTATTGGATTACTATACGGAGGTATATAATCAGTTGCAGTCATATAATCGTAAATTGGGTCTCCGTCTCTATAACGATTATTGAATACCGACGCATTTTTTTCTGGAATAGCCTTAAACCACGCACCAGAATGAAGTGGAACTGCAAGCATACATTGTTTACATGTTTTTTCAGCACCACTTAAAGCGTCTCCACTTAAAGCACTGCCAGTATTCGGATATAATTGTTGCCATGCGCCAGATAACGGTATAGCTCCACCAGCAGTCGGCATCCATACATCGTATGTGTACGAATTTAATCTAGCCATTACTATCCCTTTGTGTATCGTATTTTCCATATATTAACTACCTAATAAATTTTCTTTTGTCAATCCTCTAATTTGTAAACTTGCTTTTCTTAAAAGGAATGCTTCTTGATTTGCGTAAGATGAGAATGTATTAATACCTTCCAGTTCATCGTAAATTGCACTATTGACTTTATCACCAAAGTTTTGAATTTTGTTTGTAACTTTATCACCGAAACCTGTAATTTTACCAAGTATTTTATCAAATTTGCTACCAAGCATTTGATTCATCAGACATCCAGCGATAGAAGAGAACATATCATCACACGATTGACCTTGAATATCCAAGTTCCATTTCCAATCTGCCCAATCTGTCCAATTGTCCCACAACGATAAAATTGCATCTACTATTAAAAGAATTGAATTAATCATGTTTTTAATAGCATCAATGACACCTAGTACCGCGCCGACAACTTGGTCAATTGCTGCTACGACTTGTCCAACGACAGCACCGACAACTTGGTCAACTACCGCAGTAACTGCTCCAACTACACCCATAGCCATTTGTTCAAGGAAACCAAGAGCATCATCAATTGAAAATAAATCCCAAGCGCATTTAATTGCGTTTACGCCAGTTAAAATGTCTCCACCTATTTCTTCAATCTTTGATGAGATTTTATCAAGTGGGTTAAATCCTAGTGAATCTGCTATACCCATTGCAGCATTAACTGCAGTTGTAGGAAGGTTTGTTCCAGTCATCGAACCTTTTGTAATTCCCTGAATTCCATTTATAGCACCAGAAATCAAACCTTTATTTTTTGTTGCAAAACTTGTAATTTTAGAAATTGAAGACGCTAATCCCATGCCTGTATTTATAAATGGTTATAAATAAAAAACGAAATGTTCCCTTATAAATCTAATTCACCACAATATCTGGATTATATTGCAGCAACTTTATCTCGTAAACAAATTGAAGACGACCCAACTTTGTGTTTATTGTTGGAAAATGAATTAATCAAAGATAATATGGAAATGGCTATACGATACAATAATGCCAAGTATGGAGATTTTCAAGCTAAGTACGATTTTGTTGAATACTTTATGGCTAATGGTCCTGAGCTAGATGCGGATACAATAATGCACTACCGAGGAAAATGTTATAATGACCCTGCAATGATGGAAATCGCATATTCGTATTTTAATAATGGTAACATTGCACAAATACGTTAGGATAAGTATGGAAAAGAAACAGATGATTGTTTTAAGAATCCTTGTTTCTACCTTGATAAAATTTCTCCATAGATGGGAAGAATTGGAGATAAGGAAAATACTTATGGTATGTTTAGTTTCCTTTCTAATTATATTAAAGCAAAGGGCGGTGAGTTAAAATAGGCGTTAGCTATTACAGAGGAGTAGGTGGCAACTGGTCAAATTACACAAGAGGAAGCTAATAAGAGAATTGAAAACGCTGAAAAGTCCGATTAGGAAAATAAAGAGAAGCAAGGTGATGGAAATGTTCGTCCAGATGCACCTGATAATGATGAACAAAATACAAATCGCGTACCTCCTGTTGGCGAAATTAGCAAATCATTTGTCGGTCTTATACCTCCATCTGTATAGCGCGGTTGGAATGTGTTTTGGAAAGATGGGATTGACGGTTTGACTGAATTTGCGGAAGAGCTTATCAACTGTGGTAAAGGAATCGCAAATACGCAGCGTATAGGTGATTGGATGTCTACAAAGGTGGCAGAAATTTTAGGACCTAATGCTCATGCAAATGTCAAGAAGAACTTAGGTGATTGTGGTAGATTGTGGTCGCAGCAAAGGAGATTGAATCTTTTCAATCCTGCTGAAAATACTTTCAGTCCTATTAATCCTAGTTAGGTTGTTGGCAATACTACACCACAAGGTACTGAACTTCAACCGATTACAAATCCAAAACCGTCTGCGAATGTAGCAAGTATCACGATTAGTGCAGCTCATGGCATTAAAACGAATGGTATAAATGGTCTTGTTGATAATGTTAAAAGTGCGTTTAGTTAAGATATATGCCTAGTTTATATGAAGTTATACAAGCTGCACGAACGAGCGGTGCAGGAAAAAGATAGGTTGGTTATACAGTAGGTGCGTACTCTGGTGTTCTTAGTGCGTTACAGAAGGCGCAAAGCGTTTCATCAACTTCATCTGGTGGAGGAGATGGGGTATTTGGCACAAATAGTCCAGATTGGGAAAGTTTTTAGGAAGGCGTTTATGATAACAGTGGATTTTCGGGAGACCTTAAATCTGGTGTCTGGAAAATGGCTTTGAAATTTCATGGAGCTATGCCAGTAAGATTGGCAGAAAGTGATGCTTATGAAATGCTATGTTTACCTGGGGATAGTCAAGACATAGCATTGAAAATGGATGGATTAAAAAAGTGGTGCCCTTATATGTTAAACGATGAGAGTATAGGTGCTTGTACAGTAAATGATTTCCTTTGTGGTGGGTTTATTGATTTATCAACATTGGGTGTCAACTATTTCAATCGCTTCTATGGAAACGCATCTTGTAGTTTTGATGAAAAGAAAATTGCAGACATTGTTGCTGCTGGTTATCTTATGGCTTAGGTTCAATTTCCAGAAAAAGGTTCATATAAATTGGTAAAAATTTTAGGAAATGCGTCAATTCACAACACTGCTGCAATTTCTCTTAATTTACCTTTACTTGGAACTGTTCAATGGAAAGATGTTGGAATTGGTGTCAATGTTATTGAGAACGGCAAAGATAAAGTTTCGGTAATACCAGCTTCAAATAAGTATAAGTTTGCGTGTGACGGTTCTAGTTATGACAGTGACAACGGAATCATAAAAGATTTCAATAAATCAAACTGTAAAAGTATTTGGTAGGCTAATTCAACGGAAAAGAAAACAAATGCTAATGTCCAATTGGCATTAGAATCAATACCAATTGGTAGTTGTTTGGTTCGTCTTTTTGTTCCCCAAAAATTTAAGGGAGAAGTTACACAAATTTTAGGAAATGCACCAAATGATTTATTATTCCAAGAAATTAAAGCGATGGAATATGTTGAAGCTTAGGCTGATTAGTTTGACGGAACTGCATGTTCCAATGCAAATACAGCAGAAATGATTAAGTGTATTGAAACTGTTTGTAACAATAACGGATGTATGCGATTCCCTCATTCTAAAATGGGTAGTAAAGGATGCTATGGAAGTACAAAATGGGTAAATCATGATTTACCCATTAGCACAGCTATGGCTGGTAAGTTTGTTATCCCTTCGGGGTGGCCCATGTGTCCCATTAATAACAATTTTAATAAGAGAAAATCGCACGGATGGCCCCAAAGCAGAAAGGGTCATCCAGGGGGAGGTGACGCAGATTGGGTATATTGTTGTCCATCTGGATAGTTAGACCAGAGAATAGATAGAAACGCTAGATTTGATAGTGCAATTACGACATTAACATCTAAAATTTTACAAGGTGACATGCCATCGGAGTGGTACAATGAACGTTTAAAAAAAGCGTATTCTGGTGTTGTAGTCATTCATTGTAATTCTGCGGTTTAGGGAAGAATGCAAAACTTTTTTAACATGACTTGGAACTTATATAAACAAGCTGCTGATTTATATAACCAAGGAAAACCTGAAAACGAACAAGTGAAAACAGGTGAATTGATGCTACGATGTGCTCCCAGTTTATGTTCTTGGCACGGCGCATCGTGTGTTCATCGTAATCGTAAAGATTCGAGTCAGACCCATACTGCTGGGCATGATGCGGGTGCTGGTATTGATTTTGCATACAACAATAATCGTGAATGTAAAGGCAAAGCTGCAAACTGCAAAACCGATATAGGTGCGAGATGCGATACGACATATAGACCAATGTTACACGCATTGTATAGCAATGGCGGCGGCTGGGGTGGAGAATATGGTTTTATGGGCAATAATACATATGACGCGATGCACATTTAGTTTAATCACAAATAAAGAATATGGCAGAAAGTTTATACGAAAAAGTTTATGCCGCATAGTAGGCAAACATTTCAGGTAAAAGACGTGTTGGTTACACTGTTGGGGCGTATGCTGGTGTATTGGATGCTTTGAAAAAAGCTGAAATGGTAGTTGTTGAAGAACAAATCGGAGGAAGTGTATATGGTGCGGAAGTATCAAGTACAAATGTAGATGTTGTGGTTAATGGTTTTTATCAAAACGGATAGAAACAAGCGGAAGTGACTTACAACAATTACATGTCTTTTCTAGTTGATGTCAAAAATTCAGATGGTAGCATATGTAGAGAAGTAGTTGGAGTACCTTCCAACATTTCCGACCACGATGGTATTTCTATCATGGGTAGCAGTAATATACAATATCCAACTGCAAAATATACAAAAGAAGCCAATGATGCTTGTAAAACTGGTGTTGGAAGTTTTGGTGGATTTGTAATAGGTGTTGGCGTTTCATTTGATTCTTTGTTGTTAAACTTTTTTAAGCAATTTTATGGAGAAATGACATGGGATGCTGTAAAGTTGGAAAAATTGGCTGGTCAAGGTGCAATTTATGCAGAACTAATGTTTCCCTCTGGTTCTGGTAGCTCTGCAAGAGTAATACATGCAAAAGTTACTGTTAAAGCGACGAGAACTATTGATTCGGGGGGTTATCAGATATATGTTCCAACTGCAATGATGCTTTTGAATAAGTATAAATCAATTGGCGAAATAAAAGTTAAGGTTTCTGATAATAAAAGTGGAGTTAAAGAACACATAGTTGATGGCTCCGTAGTTTCATTTCCCTGTTCAGGAAATGATTATGATAGAAAGGTAGGCATAATAAACGGTTATAAGCCAGACATGGCTTCCTCTTATGTTGAATCAGATGACACGATGATAGTTGACTATGTAAGTTCGTCGTTGGTTGGTAAAAAAGGTAGAGCTAGATTTTATTTTTCAAAAGATTTTGAACAACAAATCGCATCTGAAATAGGAGAAATACCAGACTCATATAAAATTGATTTGTTCAAAGGTGTTCTTGAAGGGGATGGTAATTATGAAATTCCACAAGAAACTGTATCTGCTGGTATAGTTGAATTGTAGGAAGGTGACATTTATTGGGATGCTTCGTATTTTGCTGGTTTGAATATTACCAAGCAGCAGTATGAAAAGTGTGTTCGTATAGTATGGGACTTTGAGGTTGGTACTCCTAATGCAAATTGGCAGAAATGTGAGGACGTTAAGGACGGAGCAGGTATTAGTTATGGTCCTTATCAATGGACAGAAAAATCTGGATTGCTTTCAAAAGTTTTACGAATGTATCTTGACAGTAAGGGCAGTTCAAATTATAATGAATACGATAGACTAATAGCAAATTGTAGTATTTCTAGCGGAAATTATGTTGGAACTTAGTATGTTAAGAACAAGCAGATAATGGACGCACTCAAAGCCATTGGTTCTGAGCCAATGATGAAAATGGCACAGGGTAAGATGTTTTTGGAAAAACGAGCAAAACCAGCAATTAGTCGTATGAAAGAATCTGGTATGAAGAGTGCATTGGGATTATAGCAATGGATGTATTATATTAACCACGGTTATAACAAAGGAAAATATGTCTCTGCGGTAAACAATGCTTCTGGTGAATCTGCCAAATGTAAGGCTCTCGCAGATGCTCATGAAAGCCGTTTGAGAGGATTAAAGAATTGGGAAAAATTTAAAAATGGTTGGCTTGTATTCATAAATGCTCATAGACGAGCTATCACTGGAAATAATTTTGACCTTATGCAGGTTCAAAAATGGAGAAATAATAGTTTCTAACGATTTTCATTTTGAAACGCTACTTCCCAAAAAAGTAGCGTTTCGTATTATAATTTTTTCTTGAACCTAGTTATTCTTGTGTTTTGTGCGAATTTTTTAATCTTCCTTAGAATCAATGACATGAACATCTTTTGCTTTTCTACGCATGGCTTGCTCACGTGTAAGCATTATCTTCGTCTCGTTATTCTCTTGGTTCATCTTGTGGTCAGTCATTAGCTTCATTGCCAATAACTCTTTACTATTCTGATGCTTAATCTGGGTGATTTCCTTGTTCTGATTATGCTTCTCATGTAATGTATACAACTTACTCATACTATCAATCACCTTAGCATGAGCATTTAAGAGAGACGAAGCAGCAGAAATTACGGCAGGGTCAGAAGGAGACATTGCCAATTCAGTCAAAACAGCATTTACAGCACTGTTGCTCTGTGCCATAGTAGTTCCTAACTCTTCAAGAATGTTCTGTTGAATCTCCTCAGTAGTGGTTTCCGTAGAAAGTTCATACTTAGGTTCAACATGTTGTGGCTGTGATAAAGCAACCTCACCTAAAAGTGCGTCAAGTTCGTCTTGTTCTTCGTAATCCTGCATAATTTCTACGATTATTTACATTTTTCTCACAAAAATAGCGAAATTTACTTGACAAAAATTCAAATCTTTGGTATACTTCCTTCGTTATGCGACTTTGGCACATAGATTTGATAGATGTTCTTCCTAGACAACAACTGTTAGGTCAATGGAGGGAATTATGTTGTATTGCTTCTAACATTAAGAAGAATAATACTCCTAATCATCTGCTTGTCAATAAGATTTTGGACTTTTCTTGGCTTCATTTCAAGAGTTACTGTGTAAATGTGATTGATGAGATGAAGAAGAGGGGTTATAAAGTATGTGAAGAAAAGTTGTGGAAGAATAAGTTTGGTGTTGATGACATTGAGGGAACGATGTACAAGCAATACATCTATGAGGAATGGCATAATCAGCGTTATCTGAAGCAATGTCTCTATAATTTGCAAGAAAAGTATGACTGTGGAGGTGTTTCTGATGAAGAATGGCAAAAAATTTCAAAAAAGTTCCATTATTTGCTTGACTAAAATTCAAATTTCTTGTATAATTCTCTCGTAACCTACTAAGAACAACAACTAACACAAAACACGAACATGACCAAGAAAATGAAGAATCACCCCATCATGAAGAACACGGAAGCACGCATGGCTGAATGGGATAAGGCTAATCCTAATCCTCAATTCGGTGAGCGCACAGGTATGTGGCATGTAATCTACCGCGAGGAAGCCAAGAAGTTCTGTGATGCAGTGGCTCGTGGTGAAGCCTAAAAAAAGTTTGAAATTTTTACAAAAAGTTCTTGACAAAAATTCAAAAGTCAGCTATAATATCCCTGTCAACGAAATGAACACGAACATGAACACGATTGCCACTGAGAACATGAATATCACCGCCACCTTCGTTATCTCTGGTAAGAAGAACGCTCCCAAGACCAATCCTGCCAAGATGGTTATCACCGTCATGAAGGGTGATTACAAGGTAGCAGACATCAACCTTGAGTATGTGAACAAGCAGTGGCAGGGTGCTTCCTCTCTGGACATCTTCAACTTCCTTGCTTGCATTAGTGGTGGTGCTCCTGTTGCTCGCCTGAGTAAGTACATCAATGCTGCATGGGACTTCGCTTTCACCTGCAACAAGGAGACAGGTATCAACCGTGGTCGTAAGTGGGATATTATTCGCCTTCCCTACTAAAAACAACAAAAACACACTAACATGAGTAAGATTACTCGTAAGGACAGCATGCGTTATTTTGACCGTCTCATCTGGGTTATTAATTTCGCTGATAAGCATCACTTGAGCAGCAATGTAAAGTCTCGTAGTGATAATGTTGGTAACAATAAGCACAAGTGGATGAATAAGATTGTTGTCAACAATGTTAATGGAAACTCTTTCATGGTGGAGTTTGTGGTGACTTATAACATTCCTAAGAACACTCAGCACGTCAAGATTCTTCGTTGGTGTGAGAATGGTAAGACTTTTGATAACTTCACAGGGTTCACAGATTGTGATAACTGTCTTGGTACTCGTTTCTGTTTGAGTCATACCGACCTTTATATGCACGCTCCTAAGACGATTTATCAGTTTGAGCGTGAGAATTCTCGTGAGAATCTGGTAACGGAGAAGGTATTTGGTATAGATGACATGGGAATTGGTGAGGAGGTTTACATGCCTGTTCGACTTACTGACCGTGTGCGTGGCGAGTATACTATCACTCTTCCTACTGGAACGGTTATCCGTGTTCGTGAGGGTGACATTAAGAACACTTGCATCCGTGTTATCAAGAGGAAGCCTGTGAAGAAGCGATAATTATGTTGACAAAGCATTATGTACTATTTCCAATAAATCAGATAATTTTGATAAATGTAATAACCTCATCTAAGGTTAAATTTATCTGGGTTGTACACGAACCCTCTACACTCTGGATAAGTTACCTTACCATCAAGTGATGCTTTTACTAATCCTTTTCTCATAATGTTATAAGAACCGTTAATATCTGAGTTGATTAGTCTACCGTCTTTTGATTTATAAAGACCACGTTTAGTTCTCTTTCCGTCATAAACTTCTTTCTTCTTAATCTCCTCGTTATCAATAAAAGAGCATTTAGAAGTATAAGATTCTTCTGTTACGATGACATTTATTCCTACTAATTTACACTTATAGGATAACATGTCCCTTAACATCATGAATGGAATGCCAACGAATTTCTGATTATTTCTTCTACCGATATTCACCTCTTGTTTCCACCCTTTGTTATACCCCATGATAAGTGTGTTGATTTGGTTGGAAACTAATTGATTGACGATATATCTACTTGCTTTGTGGAAATAATCTTTTACTTTTCTATTTCTTTTTTCCGTTAATTTATTGAGTCTTTTGGACTTATTACGATTCTGGCATTTCTTTACTCGTTTCTGTAATTTTGCTTTCTTCTTGTTGTAATACTGATTGATACTTTTTACAGGTTTACCGTTAATAATAAATGAATTACAACAATTAGAAGAAACAGAACAAAGATTGTCAATTCCTAAATCAATAGCGGCATATCTTCCGTTGTCTTCTAATAAAGCAGGTTCTTCTACTTCGTAGAGAACTTCTACGACTAAATGATTACCACTGGGAATTATTCTAACTTGTTTAATGTCAGTCTGTTTCGTCTTTATTACTACTTTGGACTTAGGAATTTTGATAATACCTTGTTCTACTTGTTTCTTATTAAGGTCAGACCCCTCATAGATGAGAACGTTAAATCCGTCTTTGTCCTTATACTTTGGAATACGACATCTATTTGTGTATTCTCCTTTGTTTTTCTTACAAACCAGAGCAAAGAACGATTTAAAGTCTCGGTCTACTTGTTTTAAGACTTCCTGAGAAGTATGTGATTGAAGTTTCTTGAATTCCTCTGTATTCTTCAATCGTCTCCAATTCTCAACATATGAAAGAAACTTGTATTTTATGGTGGAGTCGTTCTTAGACTCAAAGTAGTGTTGTCTTATGTTATAAAGAGCAGCGTTGTACAAGTCCTTAGACCAATGACACATCTCCATCAACGAGGAGAAGCGTTGGTCGTTAGACTTGATTATCTGTTGCTCTACTAAAATCATAAATTGATTATACTATCACTATTATTTAGTCTTTTTGTAAGAGAAGGTGATTGAAAAAAATATGGTTTATCTGATTTATCTAGTTATGGATAATCAATAAATGCTTACAATTATTGATTTTTTTGTGTAAATACTTTGCGTGAGTAGCATAAAGAGAAACGTTTCTAAACAGAAGCATTGGGAGGCATAGAAAAGTAAACTTTCCAGCCGACCATCCTTAGTTGGAATAAAACTTGAAAAAATTAACTATGATTCTCAAAGAGTGGCACGAAGAAAGAAGAAAAAATGCTGCGGAAGGGGATAATTTTTCTTGAAAATAAAAGAACTCGTGTATAATAGGTGTAGGAAAAAATTACTATACACGAATTATGAAGTTATCGTATGCGTTAAAGGGTATGTGGGCGATTAAGTATCGTCCTGATTGTTTCAAGAGCATGGTTCTGCCTAAGGCTACCAAAGAACAGCTCGATAGTTGGAAGAATGAGGGTGAATTCCCTAATCTTCTCCTTTGTTCTCGTCCAGGGATGGGTAAGACATCTCTTGCCAAGGTGATTGGTATTGAGTTTGAGTGTGATATGCTTTACATCAATGCTTCTGATGAGGGTAATGTAGAGACTATTCGCACTAAGGTAAAGGATTTTGCCATGACTGCCTCTCTCAACGGTAATTTGAAGCTTGTTATTCTTGATGAGGCTGACGGTTTCTCAAATATTCAGTCACAGAAGATTCTTCGTGCATTGATGGAAGAGGTTGCTGATACTTGTCGCTTCATTCTTACTGCAAATTATCGTCACAAGATTATCGACCCTATCATTTCGCGTTGTGTGGAGTTGGATATTACCGCTCCTAAGTTGGACATTGTGAAGCGTTGTGTGGAAATCCTTAAGTTAGAGGGTATTAAAGCTCCTATGGAGGAAATTCGCAAAATCCCTGCCCTTGTAGATGCTTTCTACCCTGACATCCGCTCCGTCATTAAGACTCTACAAAACTGTGTAGATGAGAATAACATCCTCAAAGTTAAGGAATTCAAGTTGGATGAGGTATTTGTAAGCAATCTCATTGACGATATGATTGAGAATAAGGATGCTATTGCTGCAAGACGCTATGTAATTGAGAATGAGTTACAGTTCAATGGTGATTATAGTAATCTTCTCATGCAAGTTTACAAGTATGTGATTGATAAGACAGACCTTGACCACAAGTTGAAAGCAGAGTGGACGATTGTTATTGCAGAATATCTCTATCGTTTAACAAGCGCGATTGATGCAGAGATTTGTATGGCAGCATGTCTTGCCGAAATGATAATGAAAATTACTAAATAAATTATACAAATGAACAAGGAATTGAATAAATTAGGTAAAAAGGTAGTAGCTCTTCATGAATGTTCCAAGAAAGGCATGACCAAGAAAGGTTATGCCATGTTCAAGGAAGCTATGGCAAGTCTTATGACACTTGAGGGCAATGGTTGTAAAAGCGAAGTCCTTACGCAAGCCAAGGCAATCCTCACAGAATATTACAACACATACAAGACCCAGATTAAGAAAGACACTACTCGCGTTATTGTTGAAGGAAAAGCCGAAGATGCAGCAAAGAAAGCTGAGGAAAAACACAAGAATGAAATTAAAGCTCAGCTCAAAACACTCCTCAAAGAAATCGTAAGTAATGTAAGTGGCATGAAGGGTGCTATTGGGAACGTGAATTACGAACTCATTGGATTTCATGCAGACCAACTTTCCAAGATTGCTTCAAAGGTGAAGATTATCACAACTAACGAATTAGATGATTACTTAGAGTAATTTTTAATGGAATAATAAACATAGTAGGGAGTAACCTTTTATAGGGGTTACTCCCTTTTTGATTTCTCTAAATAATAAAAGCAATGTATACGAATGGGTTAAAAGACAGATTTGGTAGTCCTCTTATATCAAAAAGGGATTTAGATAAGTCATTAAATGAAACATTAATTTAGTATTCAACTGATTCTCAAAAATACTTTCTTAAAGAGAGTGATATAACGGCTGATAAAAATGGATGGAGATATATTGAAGATAACACCATTATTGATAATGCGGGAGAAGTTTTGTTGAAATTTAATAGCGGAAAAACATACGTTGCACAAGGTCACACTAATCAACTCTTGAATTTGGGGCATTGGAGCGCAAGTGATACTTTTGATAACTTACGAATTTTAGAAGGTCAAGATACATTTATTGATTGGAATCCTGATAGAGGCTGGCCCAATTTGTATAAAACTTGTTTCAGATTTGATGAACTTGAAAGAGCAAACAATACATACTTCAATTGTGTAGGTGTATGGCATGTAGATTTTCCTCAATTATATGAAGCTAATCATTTATTTGGTTATAGAAATGCAGGGACGGAGAATGAAAAGGGGTATGCTTGGCAGATTTATGGGGATTTTCCAAGTTTGACGGTAGGAGAATCATTATTTGAGGGGACAACAAATTTAAGAGAAGTTAAAGTATCAATGCCATTGTTATTGACAGGTACAAATGCTTTTAAGAATTGTAAAAATCTCCGTATTTTTGTTGGAGATTTAACTAACTTGGTTACAGGTGTTGGTATGTTTGAAAACACATGCTTAGATGTAGATAGTGTAAGAAGAATTGCAAAGGGTGTTAGAAATTTGAAGAGATGGGAGAAGCGTCTTGGAGATACAGGTGTGTAGTTAAAGCCAAATCTATTACGGTATGATGAAAATGGTAAACCTGTATATTATGATGGTTATAAGCTTATTACTCCCGAAGAAGCATGTAAAATGACTATAACTTGGAGTTCATTTTCACATTTAACTCAAAACGAAAAAGCAACAATTTTGTATGAATTATTTCCTATAATGCACAACAAGGGATGGGATGTTATTACTAATCTTACAGAGGAAGAAGTGCTTTCGGAGGATTAAACGAAAAATAAATAAAAAGTAACGATGAAAAGAACGACACAAAGTCCTGTATCTATTGGTGCAGAGGAAATAATTACAAGTAATCTTTACATAGACGGTGTTGAAATAGGTACGGCAATGTTACCTAAGTTAGTTCATAGAACATCTCTTTCTCCTATTGTTGTTAATGGGTAGGTTGAACAAAGACAATTTTACACATTACATAATGATGCAGGAAAATGTGTATTCGTAAGTCCTGCATTACAGGATGGAATGAATAAAAAGTGGAATCGCCCTTGGAGATGGAATTGGAGAACTGATGAAAGTTGGCATTTACATCCTGTTTTAGTTCCCGAAGGCTCTTCTTATGGTGCGTTATTGCCCGATTATATTGGAGGAACAGGTGATATAACTAGCCCCGATGCCCCAGGTGAACCTGATGATTATATACCCGATGATATACCTGATGTTATCAATCCTCCTTACCCTGTCCCTTAGAATGTTACCGATATTTCATGGTGGTATGCAACAGATAAGAGAAAGAGTGTAGTTCCTCCTGCTTATGATGGCTATAACCCAAAAAACATTTTGTTAGCCAATCATACTTGGGAAAAATCAGGATTGCTTTCTTATTATATGAACTTACCATAGTGTATAAGTGGTATTCGAATGTTTGCAGAAAGTAATGATTTGACAAGTTTCACAGCAACTAATTTTAAGTCATTATAGCATGGTGAAGGTATGTTTGAGAAATGTGAGCATTTAACAACAATTAGTAACACTAGTGATGTATTCACAGAATTGGTTTACGGTTCTAAAATGTTTAAGGAAACGAGTATTTCTAGTTTCAATTTGAGCATGCCTAAACTTACACATGGAACTGAGATGTTCTATTATTGTACATCTCTCGCTAGTTGTTCTACACAGTCATTCCCTGAATTGACACAAGGTACTAAAATGTTCTATTATTGTGATGATTTAAAAACTATTGATACAACATTCCCTAAATTACAAAATGCAGATTCAATGTATAGAGGTTGTACCTTGTTAAGCACAATTACTGTTTCAAACAAGTTCCCTAATCTTACGAGTGCAAGATACATGTTTAGAGATTGTGTAAATTTTGTTCCTAGTTTTGATGACACATCTTTCCCATTACTCGAAGACGGATAGTGCATGTTTGATAAGGTTTCTAAATTGACCAAAATCCCTTGTAAGTTCCCAAGCTTGAAGAATGCTAGACAAATGTTCATGGAATGTAATATTTCAGGACATCTTGATTTAGATATGCCAAGGGATTTCCCAAATGTTAAAACAAACTCATTTACAGGTGGTAATTATCCTACTGCTTATATGTTTGGTAAATGCCCTATAACAAGTATTTCTTTTGACGTTTCAACTTGTGACCATTGTATTTCAATGTTTAATAGTTGTACTCAACTCACATCATGTTCAAAGGCTGTATTCATGGTGGGTGGTAATTATCAAAACATGTTCTCTGAATCAATGTTTGATGAAGCAAGTGCTGACATTATCATAGCAGCAGCTAGAACAGCAAATGTATCAATGCTTCACATTGGTATGAACTCTGCTTATAGAAATGACAATTTCAAGTCTAAACATGGATGTGAGCAAGTTGATGAAGGTTATGATGACCAATGGAAAGTAACAGGAACTAATATAATAATTAAATGGAATTGATGATATGTTAAATGTAATTTTTTATTCTCCTACTAAAGACGAAGAATTAGAGTGGAAGACATATGATGTTGATGGTAATGAAGTTGTTATTAAGGAGACAACTGCTGTCAACAGACCTATTTCTTTTGCTTGTGATACAATGGTAAACGGCGATTCATTCTTTGCTTACGATTCAAGTATTCTTTCCTTCAATGGTCAGATGCCTTCCTTAGTGACAGCAAATAGTATGTTTGAATGTACCAACATTACAGAAGTTCATTTCAATGATGATATGGCAAACTTCAATTCTGTAAAGAATGGAGCAAGCATGTTTGCTGAATGCAGCAAATTAAAAAGTGTAAAGATAGAATTGAACACCCTTGTAAATGGTGAAAAAATGTTCTATAAATCACCTATTACTACACTTGAATGTCCTTCATTTGAGAGTGTTCTTTATGGACAATATATGTTTAGTTAGACTGCATTAACAGGTTTCTCTCATAATTTGAGTTCTCTCATTGATGGTTCATATATTTTTGCTGATTGTTCTTTGACATCTTTTAGTGGAAAACTCTCAAATGTTTAGAATTTGAACAGAGCATTTTCCAACAATACAGATTTGACCTCTTTTGAGACTGATTCATTAAGAAAGTTAGAAAGTGCAGAGGGTGCATTCTATAATACAAAACTTGAGAAATGGATTTATAATATATCTTCATTGAGAGACGGTGATAATATGTTCTATGGTAATGCAACACTTACTTCATTCACTTCAAGTTTGAGTTCGTTAGAAAAGGGTGACAAAATGTTTTATGGTTGCAAGTTAGATGAGCAATCATTGATGAATGTTGTCGATAGTTTACCTAAGCATGATGATGGTGAGGAACATAAGATTACAATTGGTATAAATTGTAGTAACAATCAGGGTGAAAAAGATGCTTTTGCAGCCCAAGCTGAGTATGATGATTGGAATACACTTAATTCTATATTGGTAAGTAAAGGTTGGACAGTAACATGGGGTTTCAATAAGTAACAATTTTTATAATCATGAGTAAGATTTACGATAAGACAGCAGCAAACTTTAAGGCAACAACAGTTGATGCCAAGATTATTGATGCTCAGAAAATTTTAATAAGACCCAAGGGGGGAGCTATTGATGAAAGAGTAAACATCCTTGATGTAGTAGGTGGTTTAGATTTGATTGGAGATGAAAAGACTTTCAATACAAATGAAACCACTTATACAGGTGAAACTGAGGGTGTTTCAATTCAATTGGATAAAAGTGATTTCATCCCTAGTAATGTATATCTCAAAGAGGTTTCATTACCTTATATTCAAGGATTGAATACGGAAGCAAGATATTGTCATGTTCTTTTCTTTAATGGTGGAGAGCAAATTGCAAAGATAACATCTCTTGATACACAAACTAGACAAACAGGTAATAATACATTATTAAAGTCAATTTGGACTTACAAAAACGTATTAATTCCTGAATATGAGTTTGTTAGAATTGTTTTAAGTAGTTCTGCTACATTGCCTGTTACAGGAACGAATAACACAAATTGTTCTGTTTTCAGAATAAATGTCTGTAGAAATCAAAATAATCAAAACATTAACCCTACTAATCTTAGTAAGCTTTATAATTCTAATGGAACTACTCAAGCTTATAAGGGTTGGGTTGAAGTAAAATATGCAGAACAATTTTTTGATAAGTTTGTAACTAAAAATGAACTTGAGTCGTTTGTATCTGATGAAGAATTAAGTGATTATGTCACAAATGACACATTGGAAGATTATGTCACAAATGAAAGTTTGAGTAACTATGTAACAAAGGAAGAGTTTGATGAATTGTTAGAACAATCTTCTCAAAAACAACAGTATTATGACACTTGGACTAACTTAAAAGACGGTGATATTGTTGATAAAGCCGCTGCTTACTCATTCCAATTGGATAAGAATGATTTTACAACAGGTAGAATTGACAGAATTGAAATTCCTTATATTGAAGGTAACAATTCATATGGTTATCTTTGTGTTCAATTCTTTAACAGTTCTAATAGTGCTATCGCAACATATTATTCTATCAATAAGCAAAAACAAGATAAGACAGGTAGTAATGTGAGAGGTATTTGTGAATATGAATTCTCCACTTTTGAAACACCTGCTGATTATTCTTATGTTCGATTCTCAATGGTTGCTAATACTTGGACAGTTCCAACAGGTAATAGTGGTATTTCATTCCGTATAATCCCAATTAAGCGTAACAATACTTTCACTTGGAATACTAACACTAATACCAAGGTTAATAATACAGGAAATAGATGGACTATTCTTTTAAGTGTTCTCACAAGAAATTATGCCAAGAATAAAGGTATTACCATTCGTAACTATGATTGGACTCCTGATGTATTCTGCCCTATTAATGTAACACTCTCAACAGCAGGTGCAGCTTTCGTAGCACCTACTAATGGTTGGATTATTTCTAAATCAGCTCAAACTACAAGTGGTGCTAATTCTTTAACTCTTAATGGTATAGAAATTGGTAAGAGTTCAAATACAGCACAAGCAGATGTTCAAATTTTAATGAGAAAGGGAGAGTTCATAACAGCGACAACTGCTTATAATTTGGTATTCTATCCATGTAAGTCAGAACAATTTGACTATCGTCTTGAAGGAGGACATACACCTTATGATATTTGGAAAGGTGCTGTTGTATATGATGAGTATGGTCAGCCAAGTGTAAAGGATTTGTATATTCCTGATGCAAGTGCTTGGAAGTCTGAAGTAGGTCATGCTGTCACAGGAAAGATTGCAACTATTGCAAATGAGGAAGCATTAGATGTAAATGGTAATGTTCTTTTCAATATACAAAGTCAATACATAGAAAATGGTAAAGGATTATTAGTTTAGTCAACAATTACAACATGGAGTGATTCGCTTGCTAACTTGAGGATTGGAGAGCAAATGTTTGGCTATTCCTCATTAACAAATTGGACGGTAGATATGCCCTTATTATGGAAGGGCGATACGATGTTCTATAATTGTAAGTCATTGACATCATTTGGAGGAAGTTTACAATCTTTGACAAGTGGTTGGAATATGTTCTGCGGTTGTTCGACATTGACAGACATAAACATAACTTCTTTATCATCTTTGAATGATGGTACTGCAATGTTTGGTGGTTGTGCGTTAAGTTACCAATCACTATTAAACATTTTGAATGTACTTCCTACGGTAGAAACAGAAAGATATATAGACATTACTATTTCTGACAGTGCCGTTGCAGACTTGATTACAGATGAAAGATTTGCAGATGCTGTTGAAATACCTGCTTGGGGTAATTCACCTTATACATTCAATCATAAAGGATGGCAAATTGCTTTAACTTCTCAAAGTGGAGTTATAATTGATGATGACTCTCCAACAGAATATGATGTAACATTAGCAAACGGATATATCCCTGATGCAAGTGCTTGGAATTCAGAAGTAGGTTGGCGTTTGAATATTACACGTGTTTCTGATGAAAAAGCATATGATGATAACAACTAAATTTAATTAAAGATATGAGTAAGATTTGTACAATAAAAACTAAGGAGATAGTAAATGGTAGAAATTTAATGTTTGATAGCCGAAATCTTAAAACATGGGAATCTGATTTAGATTTGTTGGAAAATGGGTAGGGAATGTTTTCTTATTGTTATCATTTGACAGCATTTTCTGCTAAAACGCCTAAGCTTTCAATAGGAAGAGACATGTTTAGTAGAGTTGGTGCGGAAGGGTGGTCTGAACCTACTCTAAGAACTATCCAAATGGATTTTGATTCATTGACGGATGGTTATAGAATGTTTGCAGAATGTGGTAATGTTGAATTGGTTTCCAATAAGAAATTGAATGGATGTTTTGATTTTCCTTTATTGACAGAGGCGTTTGAAATGTTTAGGGGTGTTTCAAAAATTACAGTAAGAGAAGGTGGAAGTGACCAAAGTGCATCTTTTGGGTATATGGAATTTTCATCCTTAACTGATGCTAATCATATGTTTCAGGGATATAAAGATTCGTATGCTACAATCTAGTCAAACATGTTCCCTAAGGCTACTAATTTTGAATATTGTTTTAACAATTCATGTTTTGATTGTGCTGATATTGCATTTTTGGGAGGTGCTGGTACTAGCCCTAATGTTACATTAAACTGCTCAGGGATGTTCTCTTATGCAGCAATAGGTAGTTATATAAATGTTGACATATCCGATAATGTAACTGATTTGTCAAATGTTTTCATTAATGCTAACACCATGTTTTCAGAAGTTACTTTTAACACATATGCGTCAATTTCATGTTCAAATAGATTCATGAGCCGATTAAAATACGCTGATTATATGTTTACAAATTGTGTTGTCGAAGGTGCAGACTCTTGGAATGAATGTCGCTATCTTGAAAGTGCTAATGAAATGTTTAGAGGAGCACATTTTTAGTATACGAAATTAGCGAATGTACGTTTTTATTCACTAACTTCTGCCAATTCAATGTTTGCGGGGAGTAATATAGAATAGATTACTAATTGTTATATGATAAATGCTTCTTCTCGTATGTTTGGTAACTGTACATCCCTTACAGATGTTGATATTGCAGTGGCTAACTTAGAAGATGCTTCGTATATGTTTAGTAGTTGTAGTTACTTGGTAAATGCTTCAATTAAGCACAATCCTATGTAGGTAAGTCAATGTGATTTAACTAGGATGTTTGATAGTTGCTACAGGTTGCAATCATTGAGTATTAAGTCTTGGGATGATAGTTATGCGGAATATGAAGGACTTCCTTATGGTAAAAATGCACCGTATATGTTCTATGGTTGTTATAATCTTTCAAGTGATGATATTGTTTCTACTGTTTGTAAGATGACGCAACTTGAGGATGGAACTTATATGTTTGCTGAGTCTTCTTTAACAACGTATCCATTTACTATGAACGAACGACTCAATTAGTTGAAAAAAGCGGAATATATGTTTAAGGGATGTGAAAATTTAAATATAGATTTTGGATTAATTTCTGATAAGTTCCCTATTCTTGAATATGGCTCGGCTATGTTCAGTTACTGTCATAATGCTTCAGGGTCATGGTATACGAGCTTGCCGAATCTCAAAGATGCACAAAGAATGTTTCAAATGACTTCAATTCAATATCTTGGTGGAGAAAATGGCGAGGTGTTGAATTTCTCTAAGCTAACTTCTGCATATTATATGTTCGCAGGATGTGTAGAATTAACAGATTGTTATATGAATTTGGGTTCATGTAAAGAAGTTCATGGAATGTTTGAGGGTTGTACAAACTTACAAACAGTAAAATTACACAATCTTGACACGACAGGAAGTAATTATGGTCAATGTAGAAGTTTATTTAATGAGACCCATTTGAAGCACGCCTTATTACATAATTTAGGTTCAATATATGGTGATTGTGACCTTATGTTTAACACGAGAAAACCTCTTACTATTGAACTTACAAACGATGATGGGTATTCTTCTCGTAACCTTGTTTAGAATTGTAGCAGTGCATATCGAATGTTCGCAAATGCAGCTTGGCAAACATGGTCGGATATTTCCGTTTTCCTTCCATTGCAAATTTCAGGGTTGTTTACAGGTGCAGATTGTTGCAATGGATTGACGAATGTATCACACATGTTTAGCGGGCGTATTATTCAAGACCAAACAACAGCTAGTAATATTGCAGGAATTGCCAATTATTGTAATGTTGCAACGACAGCCACCTCTGAAAGAGGGTTCTTAGGACATATTTTAATTGAAGATAAAGCTAACTTGAGTTGGTTTAATACATGGGGAAATTGGACAACAATAAATGAGGAACAGGAAATCTTCAATGATTATATGTATTAGACGTTAGCAAGAACATGTGATAGCGGTGGTTAGGTATCAATGACAGTATATTATCCAAACCCTGGTCCTTATGCAGCATATGCCATTGTAGAAGGTTCTCAATATATTCCTGACGCAAGCACTTGGAATGAAGCATTTGCAAGTAGTGGATTAATTGTAACTTCTGTCCATGATGGATACGCTTGGAACTAATGACCTTAGTTAAATAATTAATGATGAAGAAGTGGGTAAAGTTTGATGGTGATAGAGTCATTGAAATGAACGATGGCTCTAACACCAAGTTCTTAAAGAAATTGGGTTTCATTGAAGCAGACGTTGAAGAATCTGAAAAGGGTGGTTGGTATCGTAAAGGTACAGCTCCCAAGTTCTCTGATGAAGAAGTTGCAATGAAACAGTTGCTTACTGCTAAGGCTTAGCGTGAAGATTACGTTAAGCGTATTGTAGTAGAAGTAGATGGCATGATGTTTGATGGTGACGAAGTATCACAGGACAGAATGGCTCGTTCTATTATTGCTCTTGACTTAGGCGAAAAGGTTCAATGGGTTCTTGCAGATAATACTATTAAGATGGTAACGAGAGCACAACTCCGTGAAGCTCTTAGAAAAAGTGGCGAAGCACAAACTGCAATTTGGGCTGACCCTTATACAAAGTAAGGAGGTAAATCATGTTTAAGGTAAAGTACATTATCTTTTCAAGTGAGTACGACTTCAAGTTCATCCTTAACGAAGAAATGACTTTCAACCTTGAATATGACCTTGGTAGATGGCAACTACTTGACCCTAAAACAGAGGAAGTAGTTGCCATTTGTGATAATAATGTTGTAACAGTCAAGGAAGGCTACATGTGGGATGGTTCAACTGTTATAGGCGAATACTACGAAGATGAACAGACTATGGAAGCATCCCTTTTACATGATGTTCTTTATAATGCTTATAAAAATCCTCAAGACATTGAAGTACCTTTCAGCTTATTCTTGGCAGACAAGATAATGATGAGACACTTATTGAAGTTGTATAAGGGACAAGGGTTTATAAAGAGTTGGTTATTCCCTCATTTATACTTTTGGGGTTTGACAACAGTAGGAATACCTTGGAAGTTTGGTAATAATGATTACTATACATTGCAAATAAATTAGGCGTAACCTTTTTGGTTACGCCTTTTATAATCACATTTTTATTTTATCATCCCTTATAAGGATGGTCTGCGTAAATGTATCCAGCGTGAGCTGAAATTTTAGCAGATTCACAATATTCACGATGCTGAGGCATATAGGACTTTTCAATTTTGCGTCTAATGGGCTTATCGTGAATCATGCCTTCGAGCGAATCTGGGTCAAGAGAAACTGGTTTAAGAACTACATGCGTTTCTGTTCTTTTAGTTACCTCAAAAATGTGCTTTTTGCCCCAGTCTGCTTGATATTTTTCTCCGACTTGAAACGTATACTCTCCAGTACCGTACTCATTTCTTTCGTAAGATTCCCCATGAAGCGTTGAAGAAGCATGACCCTTGGTACGATTCTTTTCAAGTTCTTTAAGGTCAATTTCATGAGCTTGGGTTTCAACAGGATATGTAATTTTAGAAACAGATGGGATTTTATCAACAAGATTTACGCCAGGTTCTACAACATCCATAAATTCAGCAAGCGCACCAGGGATTGTAATTGGTTCTACCCAACGACCTCCACCATGAGAGTAAGCAATAGTTAATGTTGCAGGGGTGTAAGATTTTGGATTATCATAACCAAGGGCAACATCTGTTACAACAATAACCGTCTCGTTTGAATCCGATGAGCGCATCATATCATCGAGACGAGTTTTGAGTGACTTAGTTAAACTTTGATATGCGGAATGTTTTTGAATTTGTTTAGTATCAAACTTTACCACGTCCCCAGCAGAGAAACAACCTGCTGTATAACGAGTGATAAGTGCTTCGTAAATTGTATCAAAAGAATGTTCAAACTTAGACATATACATTATTTAGTTTGAATTAAATACATACGATGGCAAATATCAATCTAAATCGTTATTATAGTTCATAGAATAAATTGAAAAGTGCAGTTGATTCAAATATCACATTGAATACGACTACAACAAAGAAAGACCTGTGGGGTGATGTGCGATTAGATTTTGAGGTAGGCGAATATAAAGATTCTTCCTTTAATTCTCAAAAAGTGAGTTCTGATTTACAAAGAATCAAAAATGAAGAATCTGTGATGAACTCATTGAGAAATTTATTCAATACTCAAAGTTGTTCACGCTTATTAAATCCTGAAATTGATTTCAATTTATCTCGTTACATGTTTGAGCCTATCAATTAGGTTACTGCATGGTTTTTGGGTTATGATATTCTTCAATTTTTTCCTCTATATGAACCCAGAGTTATAGTCAACGGTATTGAGGTTAAGTCTGATGTTGAGAATGAATGTTATCATATAATAATGAATATTGCAATACCTAGTGTTTCAGAAGAATCATTTTAGATGTCATCGATTTTGAATGTAGATGGTTTTGCTCTTCAACGATAAGAAATGATAAATAACAAAGATGTCAAGCGGTATTTCTTCAACAAAGATATTGGATTCCTATTCGCTATTCAATGCAGCAGATGTAAAGAGCTATATTATAAGTGAGTTAAGTAAATCAGATAACCCAGTATTCAGTGGATGTTCTTACATGGGTTCGAACATGAATGCTCTGATTGATATTATTTCATTGATTTCTTAGTAGATTTTGTTTCATTTTTCTTTGAACACAGCAGAAGCATCTTTTACTACGACAAGTTTGTATGAAAACATGTCAAAACTTGTCAATATTTTGAATTATAAACCTATTGGAAAGCAGACATCAATGCTTCCTGTTCGTTTTACTATTGATGTCAATAAATTGGATATTAAAGATACACAATACATTACGATACCTCGTTTTACAAAAGTATCATATAATAGTAATTATTATTTGAAGAATGAAATCCTTTATCCGTTAAAAGACATCAAAACGGATAATAAACCTATTGAAATTGATACCATTTTATTTGAAGGTGAAATGCACGAATCCACAACCTTTGAAGCAACTGGTGATGAATTTGAAACTTTTATCATAAACGATAACTTCATCAATAATAGTAAACGATTCATTACAGATAATTTTTTCGTTGTTTATGTTGATGAATATGGAAATAATGATTGGAAAGAATATGTTGAAACGACTTCTTTATATCTTCATGGTTCATTAGATGCAGTATACGAACGACGATTCAATGAAGATATGAACTATGAGTTCAAATTCGGTAATGGAATTAATGGTAAAAAGTTCGCAAAAGGTGCAAGAATTGTTATATTTTATCTATTGTCCAGCGGTGAGGAGGCGATACTCGGTGATGATGTTGTATAGGATGTAAAACCTTCGTAGTACAGCAGCGGCATGTGGTCTTCAATCAAGGGTAGTAATTCTCTTACAGCTACTACGAAAACATTATATGATTACACAAGAGTGAAGAATACTGGTGGCGGTACTTCTATCTCATACCCTGAAAGTATTGAAAGTATACGAGTTAATGCTCCACGAGCATTTGCTTCACAGAATCGTCTTTTTACGTTAAGTGATTATAAAACATTCATTAAGAAAAATTTTTCACAGTATGTAAAGGATGTTCATGTCAGTAATAATGATTATTATGTAAACAATTTCCTCAAATACTTCTTTGACATTGGTTTGAGTTCACCGCAAGAGGATTCTCGCTTAAACATTGCACAAGTTGAGTTCATGAGTACGACAAACTTTAATAATGTTTATGCTTTTATTGTTCCGAAAGTCAACACAATCATCGGTGGAACTGTGCCAAATTACTTGAACAACACATTAAAGCATGAAATTGTAAATTCTGCTGAGGAATATAAGGGGTTGACACACAATTTGGTGTTATTAGACCCTATTTATAAGGCTATTACTTTCGGTTATTATATGGATGATAGTGATTGGAACGCTAATCAGTTGGAAAATAGATTAGTGATTGTTCGTGGAAGACTATCCAAGTACAGTTAGAATTTCATCAAGGAAAGGGTGGTCAATGTGTTGAAGAACTATTTTAATAGTTTAACGCTTGGTTCTGAAATAAATCTTGCCACGATAACTCAGCAAATTTTGTCAGTCCCAGGTGTTACAAATTTCCACATTAAAAATAACCAAGGTCAAATTGAAAACAAAATGACTTTGTTTATTTGGAATCCATTATACATTAATGAAGATAATGTAACAACTCAACAAAACATGCCAACCGAAAGTTTCGTATATCCATATTTTTACGATTTAGATAACATTGGAAACCTAATTGATATTGAAGATGAGTAATACTACAAATGATACAACAGTAAAAATCCCATTTGTTGTTAGAAACATTTTGGGACAGATAAATAGTCCAAACACAGATAAGGTGGAAAGTGTAATTTACTCAAATGAGGGTTACAAGATTGGTTTAGAAATGTACGAACACCCTTATCGCAAGAGTGTGTTGTGGGATTTCGGTGATGGTGAATCTTTATACGGTGCTTAGGTTGAACACCATTATAAAAAACCAGGCAAGTATACCATCTCTTGTACGTTGTTTGATGCAGATAGAATTGGTATTAAAAATGAATATAGTGTTGATGTTGTCGTTAAAGAATTGATACCTACACAATTACGATTTTTTGATACAAAAAATGTAAAAAAAGAAATTGCTTGTTCAAAAATTGAAAAAATCGCAACAATTGAATGTTTAATTTCCGATGTGACGGATGCTCCTCTAAATGTGGTTGTCAAAAGAATTTATGATAAAAAGTCACAAAATGAGGTTAGTAAAGGTAAGTCGTATTTTGACTTAAACAGTCAGTTTAATTTCCATATTCAGAAATACTGGACAACATTACGAAACAAAAGAAGTGTCTATAACAATCTTTCAGATGTGTATGTGTCTGATTTAACGCCTAGTGAAATTTTTTCACCAAGTTATAGTGCTTTATATTATCGTTTAGTAAAGACTACAAATAATGAAATTGGTTTAAAGTTTTATCAAGTTCTTCCTTATAAAACGATAGATGACAGATATACAAAGATTAAAGTTGTTTCCCCAAAGAGTACGATTTATAACGAAATACTTTCAACATATGCTGTTGAAAATGTATATGACATTAATAATTTGCCACAAGATGCGATATATTGCGGTTTAAGAGGATTTACCGACATTTATTATAGAAATGACTTCGTGGAAGATGTAACGACTTTATCAGTATTCTATGATGTTGAAGTTGGTGACATTACACGAGAATTGAGCGCAAGCGGTAACTATATTAATGTTGCCCCATTAGGTTTTAATGTAAAGACGACTGGAAATAACATTTCTCTTGACACTTTGCGTATTGGTGTGAGTGGGAACTTTTTCCTCAATGACACGATAGGTGACATTAAAATTTTTGACACATTTAGTAAAGTGTTTATTGACCCTTATTTTGAGGGTTCTTTATATAATGGATTGGATATCAATTGTTACATTTTTCCAGTTTTTCATTACACAGAAAATGACGATATAAAACCATCTGATAATTCGTATTATATACCAAAAGATACCGTTATTGAAATAGGTGATTGGAAGTATAATATTTCTGGTAATGAAGATTATGGAGAACCTTCCATGATGAGTCTCGGTGATTCTGTTGGACAAGATATCGTATGGGTGAAAAAAATTCCTATTCAGTTGAACAATTATATTGATATAACATTGGATGCTAATGTTATTGGAAGAATAATTTAGGATGGGCAACCAACAGTTTCATTCAGAAATGAAAAAATACGTATTTGTCAAAAGCCTTTACGAAGCCTTATAGAGCTTAAAATACCAAAGGAAAATGTAAGTGAGGTTGATGTTGATAATCTTTTGGATGCCTATATGAGACATCCCATGTTCCTTGATACACCAAATACACGAGAACTTTTGAGAATTTTTATAACTTCATTTGTTGAAAATGTGTAGACGGAAGGAAATAATTTTGTAGATAATGTTGCGAACTCAAAAACCTGTTATTTGTCTCATCTTATTTCATAGCTTAAAATGATGGGCGAGGAAGTAGTTGAGTATGAAAATTCCCGTCTTGAAGGTATAAATGATTTGAAGACGTTTTCTCGTCTTTTATCAATGAATCATAGTGAATTGATAGGACACCAAGCTCTTGAAGATTGGGACATTTCAATCATAAATGACAACAGGGGTAAAAATGTTGGAGACCGTGTGAAGATGGATGATGTTCTTAGAGTTTCCTCTATATAGAACTCGGAAGTCGATTATAATAATTATGTAACATTCGGTAAAATTACTCATTTTAATGGTGAGAAATTGGATGGTATAGGTACAGATTTGATTTTATATGATAAGTTTTCTGGTAAATCAAAGATTGTTCATTTGAGAGATTGTTTGAACGATTATATTGATACTGTTGGTGGTATGCCAATCTATATTAATGTTAAAATTTCAGATTATAATAATTCTTGGGGATGGAACTTACTTTTACCAGAAAACTTTAATACAATTGGCGAATTGATTGAAAAGTATAAGGGTGAATTATCCGATTTGGAAAATAAATTGCAGTTTGCAGATACTTCGCACGAAAAAGATTAGCTCAATAGTGAGATTGCATTTTACAAAACAGAAATTGAGTCTCTTAAAATGAAGAGGGGTTCAATAATAACTGGATATTATGAGTTCTTCTTATTGAACAATGAAAGAAATGTTATTCGTCAAGGTAATTTTATTCCTGATGAAAATATCACGGAAGAAATTGCTTCACTTAAAGAATGGGACAAATTATGGGGCATTAGTCATGATATTTTGATGAAAATTTTGATGACTAATGGCAACCTTATAAACAGGGATAAGATTTATGCAGATAGAATAAACAAGTTTGATGCGTTCTGGGAAAGTACAACTATCGCTTTACAAAAAACTTTCAATAAAATGCCACAATCTTTCGGTGATGATAATGTGGAGACTGATTCTGTTGATATTATCGTCAATGATGTAACCGATACACAATATAAGTTTACTGGTTCTTTTAGTTTGCGTGGTAAAGTTTTTTCCGAAGGTGAAAACTCATTGGAAATGAAATTACACGAATGTTATATTGATGATATTGTATAGATTGATTTCCTTTACGACTTTGACAGAACTATAAACTTTGTAGCGAATGGGAGGGATATTTGTGACCTGAATGGTGAGGAATTTGTATACAGAGAAATCAGACTTTATGATAAGTATGGTAAAATTGATACAGAAAAAAGTAAAATTGCAATTTTCCTTAGAGGAACTGTTGATAACCCTGAATTAAATGTAATAGTAAAGATTTATTATTCGCCATCGGTAATTAAGAGACAATTAAAGGAAACATTTCTCATAGATGCCTTCTAGGAAAGTGAAAATTCTTCCACCGAAGAAGATTATACCATTACTATTGATGTTGATAGTAGAATTTACACATCTAGTGGAGAATTGGATGACAATTTTGAAACTAACGCACTGCCATTTAGACTTCCAATAAGTGTATTAACAAGCATCGAAGGTTCTGGTAAAAAGAGAAGTGAGGTAAAACTTGGAAAAATTGATTTCAAGTATGGGAATGATTATGTAATTTCTTTTTCAAAAATAGATAAACTTTTCTTAGACTTTTACGTTGATGAAAATGGTACAATCTATGGTGCTGATTATGACCCAAGTGTTTCAGAAAATTTACCAAGTTCTGCAGAATCCCCCATTAACTCTGGTGTGGTATACTTAAAAGGTAGTTATAACAATGTATACGGATTCTGCAATGATAGTTGTACTCATGGAAATGCAGCTTGCAACAATTCTCTCAATAAGTTCTATAAAGGAACTTATAAATTAGATGATTATACTTGGATTAAAATATCTTTATGGGGGAATATCTCTAACCCAGAGTGGAAGATTGAATGCGGTACAGGCGAAGATGGTGCAGGTTATGGTCTTATAAAATTCTATTACGACTACAAGGCATTTTCCACTAGTTACGAGTATAAGCAACCATATGTTGTTGATAATGATTTGTTAGTAAAACTTTATACAAATGATAAGATTGATGAAAATTATGAATATAGTGTAAAAAATTATACTACGGATTAGAATATCACTTACACTTACTATGAAATCCCATCAGAAATTAAAATCGATTCATGTGATTTGATTTAGCTTTCCAATGGCATTTATAAAATGATTGTCAATGGTAGTTATACGACAAATGAAGCTAAGTTTGCAGATAGTGATGTTATTTGGAAGGTATCGAAACCAATCAATCAATCCGTTGAGATTTCAGTTGATAATTTTGGTAACATTTATTCTTATTCTGATAAAGGTGAAAAGAATTATGAGTATTCCTTCAACGCTTGGAATAGAGGTGATTCTGTTGATTTGATAAATGAAGATGATTTTAATATCATTCTCACAGTAAGTGGTAATGTATTACTTGATAAAAACATTCAGATTAAAGCAGAAAACAATTCTATACAACCAAGTGGCGTTCTTGTCAGAACATTTGGTAACATTACAATTAAAGATGAATCTTTAATATCATACATAACGGTAAGGGAAAATGGAAGCTCTGTCTTTGTAAGTGATAGAGTTACGGATTTGAAATGTAAGTTCGTGGCTGGTGCAAATTCGGATTTTGCACAAATAGTTACAAGTAAAGGGGCGGTTAAAATGGGTGAAAATGATTCGTTTAATATTCATCTTGATTTCACCGTCAATGCGGATTCTCACGCAGATGCACCGACCGATAAATTAAATTATGTGACAGATAACATTGGTAACTATTACATTTATGTTACTGAATTTGGCGAAACTAAACTTCGTACTTTAACTCCTAAGAGAAGGTCAAGTTCAAATGATAATTATTTGAAACATTATTTCTCCAAGAAAAACTTTGATAACGGTGATATTGAGGGAAAAAATAAGTATTATTCTCTTGATGATGAAGTAACTCGTGATTATTGGTTCACAATTAATGAAAATTGTGAACTTAGCGAAATCGATTTACAATTACTTGAAAAAATTATTTGTAAGTACGATATTGTCGGTGGAAGCAAAACATTGAAGTCCAAGGAACAAATACTAGACAATAATAGATATCGTGCCGAATGTGATGTTAAAGTAAACGGTATAGGTTTCGTACCTGATGAGAATGGGGAAATAGTGGAATTAATTTATACCATTTCTCCAAAGGTTAGATATTCAACAAAACGAGGTGGTGTAAGCAATGAATACATGATTTCTCTTACTGAGCACGATGTCGTACTTCCTGTTAAGTATAAGATGACCAAAAATGGTAACATTTATATTGCAGAATTAGATTAGGATGAGAACTTTGATGGATTTTTTACATACAAATATCAAGATGTTAAAAACATAAGTGAAGAATCTGATATAGATGGAGATGTCAATTATGAAGTTTCTTTCAAACTTCCTTAGCCAAAATTATCATTGCGAGAGCAATCAAGCAAAGGATTTGAAATAAATGTAGATTTTGACACAATAGATGTGAATCTTATCGTTATTGAAAGGGCATTCAAAAAAACAATCAGTAATATTGTTTGGGATGAAAACAATTCTCATATATCTGGTCACTTTGCATTGGATTTTAGTGGAATTCTCACAAACGACGAAAAGAGTACGAGCGTAAAAGTTAATCTGTCTGATTTTGAATTAAGCGTATACTCAATTCAAATTCCTCAAAATGAAATACATCTTTATGTGAAGGGCAGTGATACTGGTAAGAATGAAATTATACTTGATGAAAATGTTTCGGGTGAAGAAACAATAGTGTTGTATTGCTCATATCACAAGAATGGTCAGATTGTTGAATTTGAAAAGGAGGTTGATGTACTATTCACTGCTGTTGCAACGGATGATAACGAAAAAATTATATGCACACCAAAAACACCAAAAGTCACATTTATTGATAATAGATATGATGTTCGTAAAAACATTTCAAACTTCTTATCAAATGAGAAAATCGTTGATGAAGTATTAGTTGGGAAATCTGGTGGCGTTTCAATTAGTGGTGAAAAGAAAAGTGCTAATTTGACAAGTCATGGCATTAAAGACGAAGAATTTCACGGACTTCTTAAAGTAATAAATCCTAGACTTTATGGCGTTACGCTTAATGTTGACGAAATTACGATAAATGGTGTTTTGAATAATGAAATTGGTGAAAATGCTATGAAATTCGATACTACGAATTCACCTAGCGGAGTCCCATTGAAAACAACCAGCGTTGAAATGACGATTGATGATGTTGATGAGTTTGGTCGCCAACATGAAATTGCAAAACCAGTTGATGTAAAAATTAAAATGAGTAAAAATGATTTTTATCGTACAGAATCATTTAAGTTTTATAGAGACGAAAATGAAGACGATGGAAACCCAATGAAAAAAGACATCTTTGAAGTAAAGATTATCCCAAACGATGACGATAAAGGAAACGAAAACGAAAATGAAAAACCATTTGTTCCCACTATCAATGATGTTTATGGTGAATTTTCGTTCAATGCCAACGACGAAACAAAAATACAAATAACAGACAGAACAAATTATTCAGAGTATGCTGGATTGCAAAAAGGTACAAATGAGGTAACGACTGGTAATTATTATAAATTGAGTACAGATTTTGGGATAAAAGATTTGCACGAATCGTCCAAAATTTCAATTTATGGTGGCTATTTGAGCTTGTCTGCACAATTATCAAACGAGTCATAGGTAGAACAACATGATAAACTTTCGATTAATGGTGTCTATTTTAATAAAATTAAAAATGGTGATAAATTAAGTGATTACGATTTGACGAAAATTGTATCATTGTATAATGATTATGATGACTCTGGAAAATTAGATTCAACAACAAGTTTTGATTTCCGTAGTCACGAAGATTCTCCTTATTATGCGTTGAGCTGTGATGTGCATGTTGGTGGAGATGTTACCAAATTGGATGACAATTATATATGTGAAGAAATAACTTCCGAAATAAAACAAAATACTGTTAATTTGACAGTAGTACCAAAGAAAATAGAAAAAAACTTAATAATTACAAGTCTTAGTAATTCTGAGAATAATGAGTATGTTTCAAGTGGTGCTTCAACGACATTTGCTTTTGGTGTCGATTTCTGGGCTGCACCAGCAAAAATATCCACTGCAAATGTAAATTATAGTAGTTAGGGAGATTATACAATTAACGGTCTTATTGTCAATACTTCTGATATATCACAAACAACAGAAGTGACAGTAGATGTTGATAGAACATTTTAGTCCGATGCGTTTACATCTACGATGAGTGATGAGTTTGGTCTTGTTGGAATTGCAGTAAACGGACAAATAATTGGTGATACTTCTGGTGAAAATGGAAACATAAACTCTGACATTTTTACTGTTTCAATTTCTGCAAAGGATTTAATTACCGATAACAGTGATTTTAATAATACTACAAGTTATACAATACAAGGTGGTGCGGAAGTCAGTTCTTCCAAAATCGAAGGTGCAAATTACCCAAACAACGGAAAAGTTGGTATTGCTCCAAGAATTGTAATGTCAGGCAATAACATATCATTTGGTGATAATACATCAAAAATCACATTAACATGTAAAAGTGAAGATTTGGTCGGTTGTGCAACATTTAACACAAAGGATAGAACTATAAAAATATAGAAAATTACGACTTCTGAAAATGGTGAAAGTTATTCAGATTATACACCAACTCAATTCTTGTATCATAGTGATGATATGACAACTGACAATAAGGGTGAAGAAGTACCTGCACTTGTTGTAACTTCAATTTTTGATGTCAATGGTGAATATGATTCAGAAGAAAAAGAAATCACAATTTTTGGTCACAATCAGATAAATGAAAATTCTATTAAGTTTACACCTATTAAACTGGGTAATATTGTCATTGATTGTGATTCCGTTGGTAATAATACTAATTTAACCCTTTCTAATGTTTAGATTTACCTTGGTAAAGAAGTGACATTTGTACCAAATGGTTCAGCGTAGTTAAATGGAATTAATCTTGGGTTGGTTCTCGATGGCTCTGTTGCAATGAACGGTTATAGTATAAATGATGAAAAGGTTGTATATGAAAAAACAATCAACGGAACTACTATTGCAAAACTTACATATAATTTAAATCTTAGTGATTATACACAAGGCGGTAATCTTTCTGGTGAATTAACAAATACTGGCACTCAGACTGTATATTTGAAACCTATTCCTGTTGGTGTTTATACATTTACGGAACAAAACATTGTAGGTTCTATTACTATTAGTACAGATGAAGTGCTTAGATTAACACCAGAAAATAACGGTATTACTATGAATATAGATACTTCCGAACTTTACTATAATTCAACCTAGATATATGGCTTGGATGGAGAAAGTTTTGAAATCTACATAAATTATGAAAATGGTAGTGTAACAGGGTTTACAAAAGACTTTGAATTAAAGAGTGAAAACTCATCAATTATAGTAACAGGAACACTTACATTTGGGGGTAACATTTCTAATGATAATTTTAATGTTTCTGTTTCAAATATCAAAGTTATTGATAACGCGAAGAACTATATAAGATATAGTGATAATGGTGAAGTATTAACCGCTCGTCTTTGGAAGGTTAAAAATGCAAATCAGATGTTCAGAAACCAAAATGTAACCAAGATTGGTTGTACAATGCCATTCATGGAGAGTGCTAAGTCAATGTTTGCTGGTTGTTATAATCTTACTACATTCAGTTCTAATATGGACTCTCTCAGAGATGGTTCTCACATGTTCAAGGGTTGTAAGAAACTTAGTAATTTTAGTGCAAGAATGACCTCAATTGAACAAGTAAATGGTATGTTTAATGATTGCATTTTGGACGATTCTTCCGTAAGAAACATAGTAATTCAATTGAAAAATAACAAGGTTGAATCAACTGAATCAAAAACAATAACATTAGGCGTAGATAAATCCTTACAAAATGATGATGATTTTATGTCATTCATCAGTGCCAATAAATCGATAGTAAGTAAAGGTGGTATAACTTGGGCAATTAAATTAAATTGGAATTAAAAATTATGAAGGTAAAGTTTGACGAAAATGGAAAATATACAGAAAATGTAACTATTGAAAAATCCGATTCTCTCATTGTCGGTGATTGGATTTTCAGTGGATTTGACAATTTGACGAGCGATTCTAATATCAACTTTCAATCACTTGAATACGGTAACGGCATGTTTAGTGGTTGTAGACTTAATGATTCTGCTTTATCTGAAATTGCGGGAACTATTAACACCGTAGAAAATGACGGAACACATATTATAAGTTTTGGTGAAATTCAAAGCCCAGATACGAACTCTAATATACTTCAAATTAAAGAAAAGGGTTGGGTTGTAAAAACAAATGAAAAAATACACCCACACGACAAATACTCGTTATGTACAAACCTTAACGAGATTGAAAAAGTTGATAAAAATTATATAACTGACATAATAGATGGTGTATGGGATTATGATTTGTTTTCTCTCACCAACGGTTATCAAATGTTCTATGATTGTACTGCTCTCAACTCATTCACGTCTAACTTGTCTAGTTTGACAGATGGTGAGTATATGTTCAGAGGTTGTTATTATCTCAAATCATTCAATGCTGACTTACCTAGTTTGACGAATGGTGATGGTATGTTCTAGTATTGTTCTCAACTCAACTCATTCAACTCTGACTTATCTAGTTTGACGCAAGGTGGTCTTATGTTCAATTGTTGTTATAATCTCACTTCATTCAATGTTGACTTGTCTAGTTTGATAGATGGTAGTGGTATGTTCGAGAGTTGTACTACTCTCACTGCATTCTCCTCTGAGTTATCTAGTTTGACGGATGGTGATTATATGTTCGCTTATTGTTCTAATCTCACCTCATTTAACTCTGATTTGTCTAGTTTGACGGATGGTGGTGATATGTTTAATAGTTGTCATAATCTCACCTCATTCACTTCTGATTTGTCTAGTTTGACGAATGGTGCTTATATGTTCTCTCAGTGTACTAATCTCACTTCATTTGCCTCTAACTTGTCTAGTTTGACGAATGGTTATAGTATGTTCTTTGATTGTAAACTCAATAAAGAATCAGTATAGAATATAGCAAATACAATAAAAAATATATCGGATGTAGGTGGTACACTGGATTTAGGTGTTGTTGCCGAAATTTTGGAAGACGATGAAGTAATTGCAGCTTTAGTGAAAATAAAATCAAAGGGGTGGGTACTTCGTGTAAATCATGTTGATTTTTTACCAATCAATGAAAAATTTAAATATGCACTTTGTAAAAATGTAGAAGAAGTGCGCGGTGAAGAACCATTTTACGAGAACGATATTAATGGGGATGGACTTTGGGATAAAAGTTTAATATCTTTGACTGATGGTTCTAATATGTTCAAGGATTGTTCTAATCTCAAATCATTCACCTCTGATTTGTCAAGTTTGACGGATGGTAGTAATATGTTCAAGGATTGTCTTAACCTCACGTCATTTTCTTCCGCTTTGACTAGTTTGACGAGTGGTGAAGGTATGTTCTATGGTTGTAGGCTAGATGCCCCTTCTGTTAAGAACATAGCAAAAACTATAAGTGAATATAACATTGAAAATGGAAATGTTTACCAACAGTTTGATTTAGGCATTGACCCTTCTATTGTAAATGACGATGATGTTATAAATCATATAGCTTTAATAAAATCTAAGGGTTGGAGACCAGTTGTTAATGGTGAAGAATTTAATAAATAGACATCATTAAAATATAAGTATTCAATTTGTAAGAGCATTGATGATATTGAAAAAATTAACAGTAATTATGTTTATGAAATTTCAATGGGTGAGTGGAATAGTTCTTTGTTCTCTCTTGTTGATGGCTCTGATATGTTCTTAGATTGTCATAATCTCAAAAATTTTAATTCTGATTTGAGTTCTCTTAAAAATGGTAATGGTATGTTTATGGATTGTGGCTTAACATCTTTTACAAAAGATTTGCCACTTTTATATGAGGGTTCTTACATGTTCTATTATTGTGATAATCTCACCACATTCACATCAGACTTGAGTTCTCTTAAAACTGCACATTGTATGTTTTACAACTGTGATGAACTTAAAGATTTTAATTCAAATTTAAGTAATCTCACGAACGGTAGTTATATGTTCAATAGTTGTTCGTCGCTTACTTCTTTTGATGTAGACTTGACTTCTATTGAGGATGGTGATTATATGTTTCAGTATTGCACTGCTCTCAACTCGTTCTCTTCCGATTTGAGTTCTCTTAAAAATGGAGAGGGCATGTTCTGGGATTGTACTGCTCTCACCTAGTTTGATTCCGATTTAAGTTCTCTTGAAAATGGTATGTTTATGTTCGCTTCCTCCGCATTAAAATCTTTTTCGTGCGATTTACCACTTTTATATGAGGGTTCTTATATGTTCTCTAATTGTAAATTGGAACATTTCGAGGGGGATTTAAGTTCTCTTGAAAGTGCTTGGGGTATGTTCGGTTATTGTAATCTTGATAAAGATTCTGTATTATCAATAGCTGATTCAATAAACACAGTAGATTAGGAATAGGTATGCGGTACACACCCCATACTTTTGGGAATTAATCGCTCAATCATAAATGATTCTGAGGTAAAATAGGCATTCAAAATAATACAAGAAAAAGGGTGGGATTTGAGCATCGATTATGACGATGGAAATGGCGATAGAACGATTGAATGGCTCGCTTGGGATGACTTTTCACATTGCAAAAACACAAATGACATCAAACAAGTAAACGCAAATTACAAAGATTACATAATAGATGGCAAATGGAGAAAATATCTCAGCTCTCTTGAAGATGGTTCATATTTGTTTTCAGAATGTGATAATCTTATCACATTTAATTCGGATTTGAGTTCTCTTGAAACTGCTGAGGGTATGTTTTATAGAAGTCGTAGTCTTACAGATTTTAATTCTGATTTAAGTCTCTTATACTCTGGTGCTCATATGTTCCGAGAGTGTACGAATCTTAAAACATTTAACTCGGATTTGGGATTATTAACGCAAGGTGTTCAAATGTTTTCAGAATGTGGTAATCTTATCACATTTAATTCGGATTTGTCTAGTTTGACGGATGGTTCTTATATGTTCGAGAATTGTCGTAAACTCACATCATTTTCCCCTGAGTTACCTAGTTTGACGGACGGTTATAGTATGTTCTATGAATGTACTGCCCTTACTGCATTTAACTCCGATTTGTCCAATTTAACGACTGGTGATTTTATGTTTGGTCGGTGTGGTAATCTCGAATCATTTAACTCTGATTTGTCTAGTTTGACGAATGGTCATAGTATGTTCTATGATTGTGAACATCTTAACAATTTTGAGTCCAATTTATCCTCCCTAATTTATGGAAATCATATGTTTCATAAATGTAAACTTAATAAAACTGCGATAATTAACATTGCAAATTCAATTAAAGATGTTAATCGTGTCAACGGAGATGCTTCACGAATTGGATACAAGGAAATTTATATAGGACATGCAGATGATGTTCCAGCCAGTGTTTTGTGGGAATGTGGAAATATAATGATTGAAAAGGGATGGACAGTATATTTTAATGGAAATAATTATTCTCGTCATGATATGACTTATAGCATAACTGCGAGCAATGGATATATACCAAATGCCTCCGAATGGCAAAATGAAGTATATAAGAAAAATAATCTAATTATTACTGAAATAACGAAAGATGGAAGGATGATAAACAATGACTGAAATAGGCGCAATTGAATACGATGAATTGAAAATAGCAGGAGAGTTAATGGTGTGTAATCAAAATTTAACTTCCGTTGACTGTGATTTTCCAGCTTTGACGAATGGTGAAAATATGTTCGACGGTTGTAGCAATCTCACAACTTTTCGTTCAAACTTACAATCTTTAACACATGGAAATCGAATGTTTTATTTTTGCCATGCATTAAGTGTTTTTGATTGTAATCTAAACTCCATTCTTGATGGAACGGAAATGTTTAGTTGTACTGCTCTTACTTCATTTAATTCAGATTTGTCCAGTTTAACTACTGGTATAAGAACATTCTTGCATTGTGAGAGTCTTGAATCATTTAACAGCAATTTGAGTTCTCTTAAAACTGCTTATAATATGTTCCATAATTGTTATAACCTCAAATCATTTTCCTCCGACTCTAGCGGTTCACCTGTGAACTTGTCTAGTTTGACGCATGGTAGCGGTATGTTCTATGGATGTATTAGTCTCACCTCATTTACCTCTAACTTGTCTAGTTTAACGCATGGTTAGGAGATGTTTAATAATTGCAAAGAACTCAGCACATTTACTTCCGACTTAAAATCTCTTGAAAATGGAGAGGGTATGTTTGAAAAATGTGCTAAACTTACAGATTTTAATTCTAAGCTATCACATTTGATAAATGGCAGTTAGATGTTTAAGGGATGCAGTTTATCATACGATTCTTTAAGAAATATCATAAAATCAGTTCCTTCAGTAACTGGCGATGATAAAAAAATTGATATAACAGTTGCAGATTCAGCCAAGTACGAGATGGGGGGAGATGAAAGGTTTATTGGTGCGGTAATTCCTCGTTTTAATGATGGTAGTTATTTCTCTCTCAATCATAATGGTTGGGAACTGAGATTGACATCAACTTCTGGATTCACGGTTGAGGTGAATGAAGACATGACATTCAGTATACATGTATCTAAAACTTATGAAACGACTGGTAATCCAAATGTTTCAATAGGAATTGCTATAAACAGTTCATCAGTGAAACCTGGTGAACAAACAACTGCAACAATTTCTGTTACAGATTTTTACAAGACCAATGGACAGAATAAACCTTCGTATCAGAGTGTTACAATTTCTTTTGACGGTAGTGGAAAATTAACACAAGATATTCCTATACAAATTAATCAAATCGGACCTGTCGTGATTAACGGAGAATAGGTTTCGTATAAACTTGTTGGAACTGCGTACTACACAACTGATGGTGATTTTGATTTTTCAGGTTTAACTTTTGAAAGGGCAGTTGTAGATGATTTTAATATAGTGAGTGGTACGAAATATATACCAGACGCTAGTAATTGGAACAAAGAGATATTTAAACCCAATTCTCAAATGATGTAGATTGTAAGCGTTCGTGGTGGAGATGTTTATGACGAAACAATAATACTCTAAATTACCGAAAAGGAAAATAAATAATCAGTACATGAATCCTTTACTTTCTGAAATTTATTCAATCATAAATGGTTATAGCGATGCCAAGGATACAGAGCGTGTTTTTACATTCATTGAGTTTGTAAAACAGTTTGGTTACGATAATGATACAAATGTTTTTATCAATGCTTACAAAGACTATGTAACATAGTGGGGCATTGTTAAAAAGGATAGTCTCAATGTGTCCACTGAGGACTTTGTGATGACTCGTTTAATTGACGTGTTGAAGAGTATCACTCTCGACTACTCATCATACGAGGAATAGGATTTTATTTCGCATATTGATTTTAATAATAAAGACCACTTAAAGGGTTTATGTGCTCTTTATTCTCGTAAAATACGATAGATTGCAGATTATTATAGAACAAAAAGAAATGAAACTTCGCAAATCGTAAAAAGAAATTCACAAAAAGGAACGGTTAAATCGTTGCAAGAAATAATTTACGAAAAAATTTTTGATTACTTGTTTTCGGACAGAAATATACTACCTTCTTACCAACACATAAAAAGGGATTTGGTTGTTTCTGTTGAAAATTACATAGATACATATTCTGATTATTTTGATATTCCACGAGAAGAAAAGGTTGATACGGATTCTCGCAGTAAGATGCTTAATCAATTGTTGGATGAATTAGAAGCGCAAAATGCTCTTACTGAGGACATTTATGTGAGTAGCGAGAATGAAGATTCATTGACAATTAACTTTGATACGCCTATAATACAACCATTTGGACGCATGCGTTCCAGTAATGATGAAGATGTTGTGGAAGAGGTTATCGAAGATACATCTGTTCAGCAAAACATATCACACAATTCAAGTAAATCTACGAGTGTTGCCACATCACTTGCCGATAATGCGAATAAAAATGATGTAGATTATAAGGTGTTCCTTGAAGATACCTCAATGTTGGTCGCCGACATGCTTTTCAGTGGTGATGTACATCTTAAAGAATTACCACTTGTTGCACAGTTGAGTGTTGACTTGTCTCAAAAGTGTGTGGGTGATATGTTGGCATTAAAGAATCAATTACTCAAAGATACAACGGTTGGAAATGTTGACTTGGAAGAGCGAATTGAGTTAAAGAAACAACTTTATGAAAAATTTATTGGTGTTGACATTTGGTACGCTTATGTTGACCCTAATGGGGATGTAAAAATTGATGAATTATGTAGGGCAAAAAATCCAACAGGTAATCTTTTAAATGTAATTTCAAGTGATAGCGCAACAATTGAAAAGAACGACAATGGTGCGTTGAATTAGGCTTATGGTGGCTCAGGGTCAAAATCAAACGGAACTGTTGGCACTGGTGGCACAGGAAGTGGTACTACGAAATTTAATGCTGGATTAGGAGAATCTAGTTCCAACGGTTCTGTTACTGGCTCTGGTTCGGCTTCTGGTTCTGTTGGAACTGGTTCTGGTTCTGGTGGTACTATCAGTGGTTCAAGTGGCGGGGGTGTTACCTCATCTTCTGGATTTGGTTCAGGTTTAGATTCTGGCTGGAAAGGTTATGGGAGTGGTACTTCGCAAAATAAAGGTGTATTGTCTGGTATTGTAAACCCAAGCGATTATTTTGGGGATAACAATGGATACTCCAATGAAACAGGATACTATAATCGTCAAAGCACATCTGGTGGAGATGGAGGTTCAGGTTTTGGTAGTGGGAGTGGAAGTAGTGTAGAACAAGATGGATACTTGGAATTGTTATCTCGTATAGGATTATTCTTCAAACCTGATAAAACTTCAATACTAACCGTAAACTCAAAAAATTTCACTTGGAGTATTGATACAGATGCTCTTATACCAGATACAATTTATATTTTCCCTGACCCTAATAAGTATGGAGATATAGGTAATAATAAGAGTGCTCAGTATCCATTGATAATGGAGCATAAACTCAATTATGATATTAAAAATACTTCGTCTGGTTTTGCGAAAAATGACCCAATTTTATATCTTGCAAATTAGGGATGGTTCTCGTACTATTCTAAATAGCAAGACGATTTTAAGATTTATGATAACAAAAAATACGAGTATTCTTTTACATCATTGGCGAATAAAGGTTTTATAAGCAATTACCAAACAGACATTTGGGGTAATGAGTTTGGTGTTTTAAAAGGATATACGGTTAATAAAATCATAGACGATAGGGGTGTTGAAAAATGGGAAATTGAAACTTACCCTCAGTATATTGAGACTGCTATGAAAAATGATACAAATGACATAGTTGTCAATGATGCTGATAAAAAAATGATTTTCAATGGCGGTTATTTCAGAGACCCATTTGATGTTTCAAGTGGTAGCGAAAAAGCATTTGATTACACTAGACGAATGGTCGTCGCAGATACAGAAAGCGATAGGTATATTTTAAGTGGTGTGACGATTGATAATAAAGGATTTTATCATCCTTTGGGAACAACAATAATCCCATTTGGTACTTCATTTAGATAGAAGAATGACAAAGGGGAATATATACACCATTTCGGGCAAAATAAAAATTGTAACGAATATCACAACGACCATTATAATACAACTGTTCAAAAGTACGAAGATGCGAAAAACGAAGTTATCGTAAGTAACTCAACACCTTCAACTAATGTTTACGGAAAAACCAACATTATAAAAAACACAAACGATTTTAATAGAAATGTTAAAGGTGAATTGTGGGTGAAACTTTTGGGAAATAAACCTGAAAAGTTTGAAGATGTTTTTAAGAAGTCCAATTTCCGAGAAGGTACTGGTGATTCTGGTAAATGGTTTGAGGATGACGAATATATTATTGATTTTAGCGTAGTTGCTAAGAACATTATAATTGAGACAAATAAACGATATCAATTTATCTATTATAATTATAACGGTGATGGAGTTACTGATAGTCGTGAGGTGACAGAAATTTACAAGATTTCAAAGGATAAAATTTTGTATAACATTTCTAACGAAAATGGGATTGAGGTCGCTCACCACAATGTCATTTACGATGAGATGATTTATAATGAAAATGATAAGTGTTTCTATACAATTATTGTAGAAATGCTTACATGTAATATTGAAAAAACACCAGCAGAAATTGAGAATACTGATGAAGGTGAAGTTGTCATTGACGATGCCAAAATTGAAAAGCGCGTATTTCTTATACCAAGAATTTATAAGTTTAATACTGAAACATATTCAATGACAGATATTTTATATACTCATGATTGTGTATGTTACGATGAAATTGTTGAAAGTGGTTTGTATCAAGATAATAATATCACATTTGAAAAAAGAATGATGATAAAAGATACAATAAGTCACTCCAAAGATAATTTGAATGCTCTTATTGAGATTTTGACATCACAATCTACCGAGGACGGTTATAAAAATCTTTCAAACTTTGAAATTCCTTTCATAGAGAACTTTAAGTTGGAAGATGCTTCATTTAGTTATAATGATGCGATGAAAACTTTTTTGTTCGCATATTCGTTAAATGACTTAAATGGAACACCTTATCTTTACCAACATAAGTTTAAATTGGGTGATATTGATACTTTTAATGATACATTGTAGAGCAAAATGTTCTCAATGGTTAAAGAAGGAACAAGTTACAAATGGAATAATAAAATAAATGCTTCTTCTGTGAATGTAGTTCCCAGCGAAGGTGGCTCAATCATAGATAATACAATTTGGATAGGTTATACTGGTGATGGTCATGCGAATAATGGAATTGATTTTGGTGAAGCTCAAAATCAGAAAATTAACGAATTAACAGTATCTCCTTGGGAATCTTTTGTATATAAATGGGATAAACACGGTTGCACAAAACTAGAAGGCTCATATATAACTGGTGATTTTGAATGGATAGGTTCAAATGATTCTTATGAAATTATGACAGGAGTCAATAAATTTGGCATTCGCATTAATAACATGATTGTTCGCCTTAATGATGGGTCTGAAATAATTTTTACAAATCAATTCGGTGATTATATAGATGTCATCCGTGATGTTCTTGGTAAGTTTTATGGAGTCAAGACGGTTAGATTAGTCAAAGAGAACTTATAGTGTCCTGAAAACTTTACAAGAAAAATGGTTGTTGAAATAACTGTTTAGGTTGAAGGTGATAGCGATGGTATTGGTGAAGTGCATGCAACTGCCATTGCGAAAGATTTTCTAATTGTAAATGAACAGACTGGCGATGATACAAATGAAGATGTTATAATTGACAATGATAAGTTTGTAAAAGTTGGCATTGGTTATGCAATTAATGAGTATAATGCTGTGACAAATGAGGAAAAAGTTTCATCCGATAAGAAAATAATTTGTAAATCCTTAGAAATACAAATAGACGGTGATAAGAACGAATTTGCAAGAGGGGAAAATAAATGTTCTATAATTATACCGAAAGAACAGTTGTAGTTGGTTCATTTGAATGAAGTAATTGACTATTTCTCAATAGAAGGTGAAGAAACATAGATGAAGTTTGATTTCCAATTTGAAATTCCAAAAGATGCGTCTTTATCAGATGAGATAAATGTGACACATTCGGATGTCTTGTATAGTGTAAAACTTCATGACAATGAAAGTAAAAATGGCACAGTGAGAATTAAATCAGCCAAGTATGTAAATGGATTCTTGGAAGTTCAACTTGAACTTCAAGTTGATATATGTGTGAGCAATTATGAATGTTACATTGGCTTTGATAAGTATGGAACTCCAATAAAGTTTGAACTTGGTTTATTGGAAGATGCAAGTCATCTTTTTGAAAACTCATATTCTACGACTACGCCTTGGTTGTTGTGTGATAATAATTCGTAGGATGCTATTAAGATGACATGTGCTCTTAAAATGACATCTATGTGTCACAATTCAAATTGTGCATAGGTTTACATTTAGAATTCCAAAGTCAAGGATACATCCAATATGGTGAGCGAATGTAAAAATTTGGTAAACTTCCAGTTTATAGGAGATTGTGCGTATAGTGATTCTGGTGACTCTACCTATGAGGTGATTCCTTTTGCCGAAACAATAACTGCTCGTCATATGTTCTTTGGTACATATCCCAACATAGATAATTTAAGTTTACAGGAGAGAGATTACATTTCACAAATAATTGAACCCACTCCTAGTAAATTTGAAAATTATGAGATGTCAAATCTTAGAAATGCAGAGGGTATGTTCTATAAAAAAATCAGCGTAAAGAAAGATGGTGAAAACTTTATAAAATCATATATAAATGATAACCATCTTATTTTCAACACAGAAAGAGTTGCAGATTTTGAAACAATTAAGTTTACAACACCTAAATTGATATGCGCTCCTATGATGTTCTGGAATAGACCATTGAATTATGAAGAATTGGCACATTTTGCGAGTGGTTTACATGATATTAGTGATTCTCAAAATGGTAGTAAATTAAGAAAACGGTTTGACGACTGGTTAAATCGTTCTTGGGATGATATCGTTAAAGACGAAACTTATAATGAATTATTTGAACCTTTAAAAACAGTAGAAGAATGGGATTCAAATATTTCTTGGGATAAAAAAATAGAAATACTTTCCAAAATATCACAAGATGAAAGATATAGTCCAATTCTTTACAAAGATGAAACGAACCATTATAGTCAAATTTTCCCATCAATTTCTATTTGGGTAAATGAAACAGAAACAGAAGTGAATCTTTAGAAATGTAAAGAAATACTTGTAGATATTGCGAATAAAGGATGGGAAGTTTCAACAAACTTAGAAATAACTGATGATACTTACAAAAATATGCTAAAATCAGATACAGGTAATTATCTCATACGAGCATACGAATACGGAAATTCAACAGGTGAACCATTTATATGTGATGAAGACTTAATGACTTCCAACATTCAAAGTGTTGATTATCTGATTGATATTTGTAAGACCGTTCTTAATCCTATCGAGTTACCGAAGACGGATTCCTATCATTCGTGGATTAAATTGTGTATGGCTTGGTATGGGGCAAGTATTCCGTCCGCAAATGAACAAAGAAACAAATATACAATTTCTCAGGTTTTGGGAAATGTAGATACAACTGTGAGTGGTTTTGGTACAATTTCAAAAGCATCCTTATTTGACGGAAACCCTAATGGAAATCATTGTTCTTCAACTTGGTACAATGGTTCTATTGATAGTTTTAAGAGACAATATAAATTATATTTCAAAAACAGATAATTAAACAATATGAGTGATAGTGACATTAAATGCGTTTTGCACTTTTCTAAAAAATCGATAAATGATAAAATATCACCAGCATTTATCACAGATTATTATAGCTATACTGCTGATTTCAATGATGATTACAAAATCGCAGGAGGTAGAATGTCTGATATGTTGAGCGGTTCTATGTTCAGTAATAAAAAGAGTTTATAGAAAGTTTGTGTAGATTTTAAGGGCATGAAGCGTATTTCACATCTTTTTGATGGCTGTGACGATTTGTCCTATGTGTATCATACAACAGATGCAGGTATAGAAAACGATAATACAAATAATTGTATAATTCATTCATTTAATGAATGTATAAGCATTGACAATTCATTTAAAAATCTTGGGCAGATTTTTAAGGTAAAATTAGAGCTTCCGAAATGTTTGATTGAAAATTGTAATTTTATTGGTTGCTCAAATTTGACGAGCGTTAGTGTGAATTATCATAATAATGATGAAAATCAGGTTTCTTATCCGATAATACTTAACTATGAATTTGCAAAATGTAATAAGTTGAACTCTTTATGTCTAAATTCATTTACAAAAAATATCAATGGTAAAGATGTAGTTTACGGAAACTCGTGTACAGAAAACGCACTTTCTAAACTTATTTGTGGAAAAGGTGCTTTTGAAGGATGTTCATCTTTGGAAAACTTTGGTATTGTTTTATTTGATTTAAAATACTCATAGGATACGCTATTCAGATATAAATTAAACAGTCTCATGTGCGGAAAAAACATGTTTAGTGGATGTAACTTTAATAGCGATTCTGTTACAGCAATTTTAGAATCCTTGCCAGATTTGTGTTTGTCTGGCAAGGTCATGAATGATTATTCATTATCAGATGATGAAGTGAATTCGTATTTGAAATCATTAAATCGTTGGAATTGTGTGGAAAGAAAAAATGGTGCATTCTTTGTGAGACTTAAAATATTCAGTTCGTTGAAAGATAAACAGAATGATGAAAAAAACGATGAAGATTTTTTACATAAAATTCATTTCAAAGATTTTGGTGTCATTGATTTCGGTGTTTCTAAAATTGTTGAAAACATCATTGATGCGAAATCAACCAATAAATCTTCTTCTAAATTAGCAGAAAGTATAAGAAATGCAATTGCTAAGGGTTGGAAAATTACTTATAACGGTAAGAGTATTAAATAAGGCTCTATCACCAACATCATGCGATTTTTAACAACGACTTCAATAGGAAAGAAAGAGAACCAAGGTAAGTGACCAACCCATGATTCCTGTATTGGACATGGTTGCATAAAATTTGACTAATTGACAAAAAGCCCTCACTATACCGTAGTGAGGGCATGGAAACTAAAATTGAAATTTAGTTCGTTGAGGTGGTATCGTCTCCCATTTTCACCATCTTTGGAGAAGAAACCGTGAAGTTAGTTACTTTATCTAATGGTTATAGTTGTTTCCTTTTGGAAATCAATGGTCGCATTAGAATAAGAAGTGATGACTTCATGGGTATTTACAGATAGTTGGATTAGTTGGGAATACCTTATAGGTAAGTTATCACCGAAAAGATTGGGCGTGGGTGTTGTAGCACTCGCGCTCTTTCTCTATTTATTATAACGATGTTCTGTTGGAATTTCGTAAAAACTTTGGCATTAAATACCAGCGTGAATATAGCGTAGTTATCAGGTGTGTTGGAGTTGTTGAATGAGGGGCAGAATAGGCAAGTAGCAGGAACAAAAAATGCCTATACTGAATCTCCTTTGTCAAAGAGAGCGAGAGAGAATGCTCGCATAAGAGAGTGCTATCCCCCTAACGAGAACTACTTTATCGGGACTTACCCTATACTTGAACAATACGGGCTAAAAGGCGGTGAGGTCTACATAGATGCCAATGGTATCTATAAGTTGCTCAAACATCGGTTTAATAAGGCGAGCGTGATTAACCAATTGAGAAAAATTATGGGGTCTATAACATTGGTGCAGAACTAGAAGAACCATAATACAGGATGCCCAGCCGTATGTGCGTCTGCCACAATCAGTGGCAGTTCATTGGTCTGGAAAATTGTGATAGACATTACTGGCGAATTTGCCAATCACATAACGACCGTTTTCAGTCAATAAGAAAGCCATGCGGTAATAAAAGCCACAGTCGCAACCGTAGTTGTCGCCCGATGAAGCAGCCCGCATGGCGTATGTGGGGTTATTATACTCAAAATTCCTTCATTGTCAAGCATTTTGTTTGATTTATTGAAAAAATCTACTCTAAAACGAGGAAAATGGGGTAAGTAAGTGATAGTTATGCACCCTTAGTTAGACGAGAAGTATCAGAAATACAAAAAAATTGTTCACGAATTGGTAATCAAAGATGGGGATTCAGACAGAAGAATTATAGGCTCGTGCATTTGCCCTCCCATGAAATAGACGAAGGAAAAACATGATTATGGCTATTATTACAATGCACTTTTAATGCAGGCGCCGTTGTTACATAGTTCACGCATCTCAGCAGACGAAATTGACGCTCTGTGTTCCGCATGGGCAGATTACAATGTTTATAGACTTTACTTGAAGAAAAAGTTATTCCCAGAGAGTTGATAAATTCTAATGTTTCCTCATCATAGGAGAAATCAAAAGCCATTGAATTTCCCAATAGTTTTTCTATAAATTCCTCCGCAACATATGATAACCGCAAACCTTACACCTTCCATTGTGTGCCATAATCTTGACTTTCTATTTGTTAGTAAGTTAAAACTTCTTCGCCCCAAAAAGACTGTTCTCTTGGGGTTAGAAAAATGGTAACATGCCCCCCGCTTGTCAAGGATAAAACAGACTAAAAATCAATTTATAGCGAATGTGATGTCAAAAATAATGAAATACCCCTCTCCGTGAAGTTGGAAAAGGGGTAAGTAAGGTGTAGTTATGAACGATTTTGAACAAGTTAGAAAATCCGAAGTGTGGAAGAAGCAGTATCAGTGGATGAGTTCGCAGATGGAGAATTTTCGTAAGAATAACTTGGCTTCTGAATAGGAGATAAAAGGAATTTGTGAAGCGTGGGCTGATTATTGCGCTCAGAAAGCGGAGTTGTATGCGCGTGAGAGGAAATTTCTTCAATAGCATCCTGAATCTGTTGATGATAATGACTGGTGCGGAAAGACAAAACTTTTTCTTGCCGAAATTTATCAAAATCAACATCGGGATGAAGTGGAAGAATCACCATAAACTTGGGCGAATCGTCATTGTTGATGAAAAGATAAAGAATTTGAACTTCACAAATGTCATCGTCGGTAGGAGAAATATTGACGATTGCAGGTCTTATGTCCGTAATTAAACACAGCGTTTTGTTTTTGCGAATTTTGTATTTTTCGTTGTCCGATACTATTCCAAAAAGATAAACATTATCCAAATGAAAGTTGAATGGTAGAGGGTTCATAACCACACAACTCTACCATTGAAGTGATGAGAGGTCAAGTCACTTCCTCCATTTGGTAGGACAGAGCCTAAATAATTTTTAATAATTATGATTATTTCAGTAACAGAATTTTTTTAGGTGCAATAGGCTATAAAAATGCACCATTGGGCTACTTCCGATTATTCATTACATGTTCTTCTTGATGATTTCTACAAGGATTACAGTAACTTGGTTGATGATATAGTGGAGATTGTATTGAGTTGGCGTAACAATAGCATTGAGGTAATTTCTTGTGAACCTTTTGAAAGTTCATTTAGTGATTTGGAAAGCCTTTTACAACTCACAGGTAAATCTTTTGAAGAAGTTCGATAGAACATTGATAAAATGCCTAATGGAATACGAACGGTTATGGATGAAGTTGATAAGTTCCTTTCCAAGTATACTTATCTCTTTGCAAAATTTCAATAATTTTCATGGGAAAAACTTACGAAATACTTTGCAAAAGAGGTAATAATAGACTTGAATGTCTTTTCAAAAAACAAGATGCAGGTTTACATTGTGCAGAATGTTCATTTGCGATGTATAAAGAAAGAACACCGATAAAATAGACAACAGATGAATCAAAAGAATCTAACATTCAATAGTAACCTTGATGAAAAAATTGTAAAATGGGCGAATCCGATTCTTCTCAATTTTTTAGGTAAGTTTGAAGAAGAAATTTTTGTTAAAAATATAATGATTTTCCAAAATGAAATATTTTTCATGGTGAATGACAATAGCGGTGAGAAAATTATACGAGTTCAAATGGATATATCGTAACTGTAATCTTTTCGCTATGTCTCAAAATCTTAACAAAAATTATTATTTTTGTTTTGTGAAACAAATGACTAAATAACTTATAACAATGGCTAATATCAATAAAGAACAACGACTTCTTGAGGCAGTTAATAATGTGGTAAATTATTTCCACAGAAATAACAAGAGAGTGTATGCAACTGCTATTCAAAATGCAGTTGGTTATGTACGACTTTACGAGTCTGGTAACTACGGTTTCAAACAGTTTAAGCATTCAATTAATAACAATCTTTGCGAATCGCTTTATTTCATGAATTGTGACCCTGACTGTTCCATTAATTTGAAGAGAACCGTTCGTCAGATTCTTGAAAACTACCGTAAAATGAATGGACTTCCTACCGATGACTTTAAGTCTGATAGCGGAGAAGATTTAATGGTAGACATTGATACTTCTGCTAATCTCATTGATGCAGTAGGTACAGATGTTACCGAAGAAGGTATTGCCATCTATATTATTGATAATACCGAGAAGGGTGAAGAATACTACATTTCTGACATTGTAGATGACCTTGTAAACAAATATCCTGAGAAGGGTGCATACGAGGTGCGACTTGGTTTCGAGAACAAGGTTTGGGAGAAAGTTAAGGAACTTATTTGCCACGGTTACTTTGAGGTAACAGAACGTGACCAGGTAAACGGTGCTATCTCCGCAGTTCGCCGTGTTCGCTAATAATTTTGGTTGACATAATGTGATTATGCGTAAAGGGAGTGACTGAAAAAGTCACTCCTTTTTATTTTCTCAAACTTTTTTTCAAGTTTTCGCTTGACATTGGTGAGAACATGTGTATAATGGAACTCATACGGAACAACATGAGCGAAGAAATACAACAAAGTGCATTTTTTGATACAGATGAAAAGTACGAAAAGCATTTAAGGAGTTCAATAGCAGTGTTGGAAAATTGTATTCTTAGAGGTGATGATGTTCTAATCCATGCACCTATGGCAACAAGAATATTGTTGGATTTCTATTATGAAACATTAAGAAGAACTATTAGATATGGTAGACAAACCGAAGAAACGAAAAAAGAAGACAAGTGATGTTTCTGCTGTTAGTGACAGCACAGTCACATCTATTACCCAGACTGAACTGAATTGTGTAAAGGGAGATGTTAAAAAATCTTCCACGCGCATTCAAATTCAGTGTTACGGTAATGTTCCTAAGCGTGGCACAGCAGTTGCAGCAGGATGGGATGTTAATCCTATTTCTGTGAAGATGATTGCACATAACGGTTGGGAAGTGGAGTGTCGGACTAATGCAGAAATTACTGCTGCATGTCAGAAACTCCGCAAGATGGATAAGCGTTCATGGGCAAGACGATTCCGCGATTGGCTCAAGGACGAAACTCCTAATAAGGGATGGAAGCAGTTGTGGTTCAATACAGGACTTCGTTGTGCTCCTGAGGATGCAGAGATTTACATTTCTCTTGAACCTTGCAGCAGAACTACCAAGACTGATTATCAGATGCACAACTCCCTTGGAACTGTGGATAATGATTATCGTGGTATCATGTATGCCGTGTATTCCGCTAATTGGACTACTTACGATGATTACAGCATTATCCGACTTCTCAATACCTGCTGCCAGCTCAAAGCTAAGAAGACCATTGAGATGGAATTTATTGAGACAGAAGAACTTACTGAGACCGCACGTGGCGAAGGTGGTTTTGGTTCAACAGAAAAACTCGCTAACAAGTAATAAGACTAATAAGACATATGAATAAGATTATTGCACTTGGTGCTTTGCTCTTTGTGAGTGGTATTGTATGCCTTTGCAACATGAGCAACGAGAAGGTGGACGGTGGTTATGCTGCCTATGTGTATTCCAATCCTGTATGGGGTTGTAAGGAATTCAAGCAGGTAATCAATGGTCCTGGTGGTACAGGTATGGTATGGCGACAGGATTCTATCGTTGTATGTGTAACTCCTTATACAATGATGGAGAGCTTTGATGACATTCGTGCAGCAGACCAGCTCAAGATGAATGCAGAAGCTCACCTTGTATGGCGTATTGACCCCACCAAGATTAAGGAATTCGTGGAGCAGTATGGTGCTATTAGTGAGGTAGAACATACCCCTGAAGCCATTGCTACTGATGCTTACAACAGCTTCGTGAAGCAGCCATTCCGCACTGCGGTTCGTACCTCCATTGCAGAGTATCGTGGTCTTGATGCCCCTGCTAATATCCCTGCAATCACTACTAAGGTAGAGAACATTCTTCGTGAACACTTTGAGGGAACTCCCTTTATCATTGAGAGCGTGACGATTGGACATACCATTCCCCCTGAGAGTGTGACTGCTGGCATTACTCGCAAGGTAGAAGCTTCACAGGAGTATGAGCGACAGGCTATTCAGCTTGAAATTGCTCGCAGAAATGAGGAGATTCAGCTTGCAGAGGGTCGTGCTCAGGCTAACCGAGTTCGTGAGGAAGCACAGGGTGCTCTTGACAAGGCTAAGGCAGAAGCAGATGCAGAGCTTTATCGTAAGCAGCAGGAAGCAGCAGCTATTCTTGCCATGCGAACAGCAGAGGCAGAAGGTATGAAGAAAGAGGCAGAAGGTCGCAGAGCATTGAATGATGCCATTGGTGAGAATCTTATTCGTTATGAAGCGATTCAGCGAGTAGGCGATGCCAAAGTTCCCCATATCAATGTTGGTTCAGATGCGATTCAGCCACTTATGAACATGCTCAATCAGGCTTTTAGACAGCCTACCCCCACCTCAGCTAACTAAAATCCCCATCCGTGTGCTTGAAAACCCCATTTCCGAAAGGATTTGGGGTTTTCTTGTTTATAGAACTAATGTATAATAGTAATATGGCAACCAATGAAACAATGAGGAGAGCAAAAGGTGGAAAGAAAGATGAGTTTTATACTCAATATCTCACCATCAAAGATGAAATGATACATCATAAAGATGAATTCAAAGGTTCAATTGTTGCTTGCCCTTGTGATGATTATGATTTGAGTAATTTTTGCAAATTCTTTGAAGATGTAAAAGAAGAATGGGGGATTAAAAAACTAATTTTCACATCATACCCTAGTGGAAAATATAGAATTGTTGATAATCAAGGTGTTACAGATGGAGAATTAGAAGGTGACGGAGATTATCAGAGTGATGAGGTTCAAGAATTGATAAAGGAAGCCGATATAATTGCAACAAATCCTCCGTTTTCGTTGTTCAAGGAGTTTATCATTTGGGTTGTGAATAGTGGAAAAAAGTTTTGCATATTAGGCAGAGGAGAATCCATATTTGTAAAAGAAATATTTGAGTTTTATAAGAAAAATCTTATATGGTATGGTAAGATTAGGAATGTAGGAATGATGTTCCAAGTTCCTAATGATTACAATAGTGATAAGATTGTTAATGGTAAAAAGGTATGTAAAGTGACATGCTCATGGTGGACTAATTTTGGAGACGGACAAGAAAAAGAACAGCCTTTTGATACAGGTGTCAGTTATAATTCTAATAATTATAGAAAATATGACAACTTTGATGCTATTCATGTGAAGTCTAGGAATGAAATTCCTATGGATTACGATGGGTTAATTGGTGCTCCTTCCTCATACTTAGATTTTAGAGACGATGATGTGTTTGAAATTGTGGGGTTGCTCAATCATTATAAGGAATCAAATGAAGAAAAAGGATGGTTCATTGGAGAAGAACGATGGATTAAAAAAGGTGACAAAATGGTTATATCAAAAGGACCAGTATTAGACGGAAAGGCTGTTTTTGGTAGAATTTTAATAAAAAGAAAATAAAATTCAAAAAAGTTCTTGACATTATTAGATTTTCAGTGTATAATCCTCTTGGAACAACAGAAGAAAGAGAAAACAATGACTAACGAAAGACTTATTAGCATCCTCCGCTCCATTGGTAACAACGATGAATATGTAATTCTTATTGATGGAGAAGTTGCCACAGTAAATGATAATGAGATTTGTATTTCAGATGGAGACGGTTGTTATTACTCCCATTCTCTTGAAAGTCTGCGTATTTGCCGTGAGCGTGGAAACGGAACTTCCTTTGACGTAATGATTGGAAATAGTGGTTATACTTTGCAGGTCGCAAGGGTTGCCAACATTAATTCTTTATAAAATTTCAAAAAAGTTCTTGGCATTATTGGAATTTCAGTGTATAATCTCCCTGACGAAACAAGAAAGGAAGAAAAACATGACTAACGAAGAAATCAATCTTATTCAATCCCTTGACGGACAGACTTGCTTGTATGCTTCTCTTTATTCGCAGAGGATGGCATTCAGCGCACCCACTTTTGAAACGATTGCTTTCAATCAGAATTCTATTGTAACGGATGGTGATGGATATTCTTCTGATTTTGGAATGCAGGTGAATGTTCAGGAAATTGGTAATCAAATTATTATTACCGTTACTGATGGTGATAGTGAGGCTACTAACGAAATTTACATTTTTCAGAGATGAAGGAAGACCTTCGCAAATTCGTGGAACTACTTGGTGACTAAAATGAAAACGGATTATTTAACAGCAGCAAAACTCATTCAAATGATTACTGATTTTGCCAAACAGTCAGGTCAGAGTTTGGAAGATTGTCGTGTTACTATTCAGGACAAATGGAAACAAACTTGTTCTGATAAAACGGATGAATTTACTTTTGAGGTGATGCATGGTTATGGTATCGTAATTACACACGAACAAAACGAAGAATTGTGAGTAGATGAAATTTAATTCGCAAAAAATTCAAAAATTAGCTTGACAAAAATTCAAAAATCTGGTATAATTCCCTCGGAACAACAAGTAACACTAACATGCAAACTCCTATTCAGCTTATCAATGCCGCTCGTGCTCTTGCAGGTCGCAAGGCAATCCGTCTGTCCTATGGTACTTCTCAGTTCTTCGTGGTTCAGAGCCTTTACCATAACATTCGCAGGAACGCTCTGTGCAGTTTGATGCCTGAGTTCGCTATCAAGACCAAGGATTGTGAGCGTCCTCGTGATATGCTCCGTGACTTGGGCGATGGTCGCTATGTGGCTGATGATGAAATTGTATGGGAGTGGTCTGATGACTTCAAGATGAAGATGGTTGAGCTTCTTTCCAAGGTGATGTAAACGCACTTTGAGTCATGAAACATAAAATAGAAGAATTTAAAAAATTACTCATTGCGATTGATACAAATGAGTGGCGTTTAATCACGAATAGAAGCATTTATACAAAAATTTTTTCAGATAGAATAGAAATCTGTGAGTATTCCAAAGACGATAATTTAGATTTTTGGATTGCATATGAATTTGACAAATTGAGAAGTGTAACACTACTTCCAGACAGAGAAACATTTGTGTGTATATTTGATGGATTTTTCTTTGAAGATGATTCCACTTTGGAAATCCAATTTGCTAAAATCAAATCGTTTAATGGAACTATTTTTGATAATTATAAAAAATTAAACATTTAAAAAAAATAGAAACCATGTCTGGATATAGTCGAATTGAACAAGAATGGGCAGACAGAGAAGAAATGCGTCGTCTGCGCGATGAAGAATACAGAAGTCTTGTCGCACAATGCGAACGCGACAGAAATCATTTTTCTGAAATTAGAAAAAGAAATGCTGAAGCGATTCGTAGAAAAGATGAAGAAAGGAGGAGAGAAATTGAAGAATCTTTGAGGAAATCGCATACGAATAAACTAATTGAAGCCAAAATGAAATTAACCAATACGGATTGGGAAATTGAAATGGAAAATGCTTCCAAATTAGATAAAAAATCGAAGCAGCGCGAAAAAAACTTGATGAGATTGTAGATGAAAAACGGAAGAACGGATTGAGAGTTAGTTTGTTTTCTGTGGCACAAGATATAGCATCTGAAGAAAATTTAACAATTGACGATATTCTTTTTCAACCAATTTTTTCAAATCGAGAGCTTGTTCTTTCTAAAAAGAAAAAATTAGAAGAAGAAGTTGATTTTTATTCTAAAAGAATATAAAAATTAGCTTGACAAATATCTGAAACTTGTAGTATAATCTCCTGACGAAACAAACAAAGAAAGTAATAAAAACTATGCTTACTCAACTTTCAGCAGCAAGATTAGTAGAGATGATACAGAACGCAGCAGCATCTCAAGGACTTAGCCTTGAAGATTGCAGTGTGTGGATTAGAGCAAATCATAGAGAGAACGAATACGAAAATGAGGAGCAGGTAGACATCTCATGTACTAAGAACGGACTTATGACCATTGACCTGTTTGAAGGTTGGATGGTAGAAGAATAAAAATTCAAACAAAAACTATACAATTATGGCTACACGTGCATTAATTATTGGTAAAAGTAAGGACGGTCAGTATCATTATGGTCAGAGCTTCTTTGATGGTATGGATAACCTTGAATGGTTGCAGAAGAACATGAACGATGTGGATAAGGTGGAGGAGTTTCTTCACTACATGACAGAAGGATGTGCTGATGGTGGAGAAGGACATGGCATTCGCTTTCTTGGTTATGAGAAAAAGAATGCAAGTGATGGTTTATTTTTATTTGGTCGTATTGAATACGATTACGATAAGCCTAAAGTGGAATGGTATGAGGATGGTTACAACTGTGGTATTGCCAAGACTAAGAAAGAAGTTCTTGAACTGAAAAAGAATCGTTACTTTGACTACCCTGAGTACATTTCCTACTGGGATGGTAAAAAGTGGAAGAATATTTGATAAAATTCAAATATGTTTGGGACATTAGAGGAAATTATTGAAACCATTTTTGCAATACTAATCTATCTAGTATATGTAACAGTGGTTATATTCCTGAATATTTTTCTCTATATCGTGTTCTTTCTGACTATCACTGCACCGTTTTGGATTATTGGTGGAATACTTTGGATACTTTTTTCATAAAAAAATCAAAAAAGTTCTTGACAATTATATATAAAGTTATGTTAGAGAATCAACCCTTTCAAGAGGAGTTTTATAATAAAGTGTTTGATTTATTATTTGTCAAACATCAGGAAAATTTTATTCATTGTATTTGTAAAGAAACATGGAACAGATATGATGAAGATGGTGGTGGATGTAGTAAGCAGCCTAAAACTTATTTTCAATGGAACATTGGTAATAAAACTTATAAACTCTTTTATTATTGTGGCAGGTTTCATAGTGAAACAGGCTATGTAAGATTTTGTTATGAAGATATCAACATTTATGACCCCAATCTTATTATCATTAAAAAAGGTATATGGGGAGATAATGAGATTTGTAACGAAATTATTGATAATGAAGCGAGTATCTACTTGAATGTAAAGCAGTTTATCAAAAATTTTTTGCACGGTGAAGAAAATAGGATTTCAGAACGTGTGCGGAATGCTAAAATTGAAAAAATACAAAAATCGGAATTGAAATTTAAAAATCTTCTTGATGAAATAAAAATTTGAAAGATTTTTCAAAAAGTTCTTGACAATTATCTGAACTGGTGTATAATTCCCTCGGAACAACAAACTAAACACGAACATGATTAACTTCTTCAAAAAAGCTTACGAAATCTACCACTGCATTTGCATCCTTGGTTTCAGCCTTTTCCTTAACTTCCTCGTAGGACTTATTCTGATGATTCCTATTCTGTGGATTCTTGAAAACGTAGAATGCCCTTTCTAATGATATGAAAATAACAGTAGGAAAACGATATGAAGTAGTAGGACAAGACATTTATGGGGCAGGGAAGAGCCACATTGTTGAAGTCATTGCTCGTAATGGAGATGAAATCATTGTAAAGACTGACAATGGACTTGTTGGTGAGGGAGTGGTAGATGAGGATGAAGATGCCGAAGTCAGACTTGAGAACAAAAATCACTATTTCTTTACAGGAACTTTTGGAGTAGAACATGTATTGTAAAACGATAGAGGAAATTAGAATAGCATTTCAAATCCTGTTGTGTTTGGTACTTTATGTACTATATGCAATAGTGATTTTCTTATTGAATGTTCTGATGTATGTAACAGTTTTCGCTATTCTAACAGCTCCTTTGTGGTTTATTGGTTGGATTATTTGGATAATTTTTGTATAAAAATAAAACTATGGACAACATGACTGATAAAGACATTGAGACGCTCCGTTTGGTTACGGAGATTCGCAAAACTGCTGAGAATCTGCGTTCCCTGAGCATGGAATGGGAGAAGCATACAGGTAGTGATTGGCGTGTAAGGCAGAACACTTACCAAGGTGCTTGTTGCGAGATTATTAATGACATGGAGCGTATTTTCATTAAAAAGTTTGGTCTTATTCCTAATGAAATTTACCCTGAGTATGATGAGCCTGTTGACAAGCTTGAGGTAGGCAAGTCTTACTGGGCATGGGTTCGTCATCGTGATGGTGCAGCTTCTTATGATATTGAAGTGGTATCTCGTGAAGGTGAGAAGATTTATGCACGCTTACGTGGTTTTGGAGAAGAGTTGATTGCAGTAGGGACAGTAAATGTTCAGACAGGAGGACTTAAGGATGGAAGTAAGGCAACTGCTTATGAACAGGCATACTTCACTTGGGCAACTGATTATGGTTATGAATTTTATGGTGATATTGCAGGTTGGGATAAGGTAGAAGACTAAAAAATCTTCAAAAGTTTCAAAATTAGCTTGACAATCTGATTCAAAAGTAGTATAATTCTCTCGTAACCACGGTGGTTACACAAACTAAACAACAAAACTAAGCGAATAATTATGTCTAAGTACACACGCGAAGAGGTGGAGAGCATGCTCTCCAAGGGTATCTACAAGGTAACTTTCACCAAGGTAACTGATGCAAGTCTTTGTACGATGATTTGCACTCGTGACTTTGATTGGCTGCGCTCCGAAGGCATTGCTGGCGAGATGTGCTACTCCGACCCAAAGGGAGGTACGTGTTACAACAAGAACACTAAGGTATGGTGCATTGAGCGGAAGCGTGAGGGTGAAGATTGGGAAGAAATCTTTGCATGGCGTTCCTTTGACTGTGCATGCGTAGAGGATATTGAATTCTTCTCTCCTACTCGTGATGAGGATATTGAGATTAATGAAGAATAAAAAATAATAAAAATCTTCAAAATTCTCCCACTTTGTTCTTGACATTGTGGGAGAACTTGTGTATAATGCCCCCAGCAACTAAATCAATATTCCGTATGATACCTGAAATCAAAGCGTTCCTTGATAGTCCTCTCACGAAATCTCTCAATGCACAGATTACTCGTGATGACTTCCCTCACAATGAAGTCATTTATAATCTCACTAATGGTGCAATGGATTTGAAGATGATTGTTCATTCCACTCTTGGTCAGGATGATACCTATTCTCTTCAAATTTATACCAAGCCCTCTGAAAAAACTCTTGAAATTCGCCCTGATGGTGATGCTCATTACTCCCTCTTCTGTCAAATTCACCAACTCAAAGACATTAAGGAGATTATCAACGAACTTAAACAAAAATTCTTCCCTTTTATATGAGTACAAACGAAATAATCAAATGGTTTGAGAATCTGATTGAGAAAAAGGCTGTGCTTCTTTCTCCTTATGGCTCTCATTGGACTCCTGAAATGTGTTATGCAGATGGTAATGCTTGCGTTGTCTTCTCCAACACTTGTATTGATGATGAAACTATCGAATTCTTGCACTACATCGGTGCTGATTCCCTCAAAATCACTGATAATCACATTGAAATGACAGGTACTGATGGTTGGGGTTCTGATGATGCTCTCGATGGACAGTTTTATATCCCTTATTCTATCTAAATTTTATGTCTAGTAAAGAAAAATACGAATTAATTACCAAGTTGTACAATCAGGAAGGTATTCTTGTAACTTCCTCTCATCCTGATGGCGTAAAATGTCACTTTGCTATCCAATGGGATGAAGATGTTGATGATTATATCTACGACGAACATTGTGATTCTCATTTGGATGATTTTGACGTTGACGGTTACAAGGAAGAAATCAAAAATCAAATCTGTATTTGGGATGCTTGTCACGAATCAGACCTTGGTATCCTCTATTGTACTGCTGATGACATTGAAATCGTTGGTAATCGTCTCATCATCAACTGTTCAGGTAAGAATGTCTACGGTTCTATGATGGAAATGGCTGATTCTGATGACGAAATTGAGTTTGAAATGTTTACACCTTTTACAAAATAACAGTGGAATACTTAGTTGAAGACTACGTAACGGCTGCTTCTACTAAGCAGAAGATGCCACTTACCTATGCAATCGTTCATTTTGATTGTGATAATGGAACAATGCTCTATGGCATTCATAAGACAGTCAATTTCTGTAATGGCGCATTCATTGGTAATAAAACATGGACATTTATCAATGATGGAGGCTTGAAGACGGAGACTTTTGAAGCAAAGATTAAAATGGTCGCCAAGAGGTTTGAAAACAGTGGTTATAATGTAACTATTACTATCATATGAAGAAGTTAAGATACGGAAAAAACGATAAGACAAAGGTGCTTACACCCTTTGAACAGATGCAAGAGAACATGAAGAATGGTGTACTCATTGAAGAATACACTAATCTTGCAGAAAAGGTACAGACTGAAAAGGAAGCGAGAGACCTAATCCAGAAAGCATGGGGTGTCAAGAATGTAAATCCTAATGTTTTCAAAGTTGTTACGGAAATCATAGAAAAGCGAGATATTATCAAGGGAGGGGCATAAGCTCCTCCTCTTTTTATCATAAATAATTACAACATGTTATCAAGAATAGATGAAAGAAATCTACCTTCGTTTGTTGAGAAATCTGCTAAGAAAAAAGATTCCTCATTCACGAATGGTAATGTACCCAGAGATTTGATTGACAAGGTATATGCTTTAAAGGGTAAGTACAAAGATTTTGGCGGTTCAAGAATTTATAAATTAAAGAACAACGATGCTGCTGCAAAGTTTTTCTTTGACAAGATTTCCAAGGCAAAGGAAAGTCGTGGTGGTAAGTATGGATGGGCAGTTGAATTGAAGAGTGTAGATTCCTATGCTAATAAGGCAGAAGACCAACAAAAACCTGAAGAAAAGGGTAACAAGATGAGATTGTTTATCTTGGATAGTGGTAATAGTGGTTTTGCTATCAAAGCAGATGGTACACTTGTATCAGTATTCACTCATAAAGATGCAGATAAGAATGACATTAACATGATTCTTGCAATGGCAGTTGAATACGGTGCAGATAAGTTGGACTGTTACACTGCTAAGAATAAGTTGACAGACTTATATTCTAAGTTTGGCTTCAAGGAAACAGGTAGAACGGCTTTCAATCATGAATATGCTCCTGATGATGCTCCTGATTATGTGAAGAATGATGAGTTTGAAGGCTCTCAGTTGCCACAGAATCAGGGTAGAACTGATTTGAGACCTACTGAGGAACGCCCTGACGTTGCTTTCATGCACAGACCTCAAAATGCTCCTAGAACAGGTTCTAGTATTCTTAAATCAAAGGACACTAATACAAATTATAACAAGAAGAGAACTACAACTCCTTCTGCAATTGGTGGCGACTACATGGAAGAAGAAATGAAGAATCAATCTGCTGCTGCCAAGAGTAAGGTAAGAGGTAGACAAACTCACTTACAAAGAGACTGGATGAATCAATCAGTAAGTTTTGATACAATGGTAAAAGACATCTTGGGTGAATCTGATATTACTCGTTCAATTAAGAGTGTAATGAACGAATCTCATGATGAAGATTATCTTACAATCGTTGTAAGTGACCTTTATGAATGGCTCATGGAAATTGGTTCTAATTCTCTCCTTGATGATTTTAAGCCACATCAGATTAAAGCAGTCATTGAGATGATGCTTAGAGAAGGTGATGAGATTCCTGAAGATGATACGCAGATGGCTGCTTGGTGCAGAAAGAATGAAGATGCTCTTATTGAAAATCTTGCAAGAGCAACTGGTGCTTATACGATGACTCGTACAGAGTTTGCCAAGAAACAGTCCGAAGAAGACGAATAGGAAGAGACCACCGCACCACAAGTGGTCGTAAAAGGAACAGAAGTATTATATAATAAACGTGGTCGTGCTCGTGGTATAAAGTTATTGGTAAAAGACTATGGCACTTTATACATGAAGCGTAAAGGCTCACATTGGGAAATTACAGACATCTCTAAGGAGAACGATGACGATAGTGTATGGAACGTGGTTACATCTTCATTTGAAAAGATTGCTGAGGAGAATCCCACGACATTCATCAGACTCATGAGAAATAGAGCTTATGAACTCCCTGAGTTTACTCCCACCACCATTACCGAGTCTGTCAAGATTAATCAGATTACGGATAAAATTAAAGAAATTTTACAACGATGAAAAAAGAAACTATATTTAAACATGAATTGAATGAGAGCATGGCTGTCAATGCTGCTATGAATTGCTTGAAGAATAGAAATAAGCCACAGCAGATGAATGAAGCAGTACCAGTTGTTGCTGGTCTTGTTAGACTCGCCATGCCTTTACTTCGTCCTATTATTACGAAACTCGTAAGAGGGATGATTGTGAAAGCAGGTGCTAAACTCACAGGCAGACAAGTAGCCAAAATGGTTATCAAGAATGTTTCCAATGGCAAAACTCTCATGAAGATTGGTAAGAAAGTTGGACAGACTTGGACAGAACTTCCTTCTGAATTGAAGGATGAAATTACCAAGACTGCCATTAACACCTTTAACGAGTTGAGAACCAAAAAGTCTGAGCCTCAGATTGCTACGCAGGAGCAGGAGGAAGAGACATCTGCATTTGATGAGAGATTTGCTTATCGCAAGGACTTACGCGACATGGCGAATGATGTCACCAAAAAGGCATACATGATTATCCGTAAAGAATACGGTGACAGTATGTGGAGACGCTTACACATGGATGATTGTGATGAGAGAGGTCTAATCTCCCAGATGAATGATTATCAGAAGTATTATAACATTACTAATCCCCAAGACATTGCTGACTGCATGCTTGGTAGAAAGTCCGTGAGAAGCTTTAAGAAGTCTCGTGAGGAGCAGGAGGAAGTAAAGAACTATCGTGATAAACTTTCAGGTCAGTACGAAGAGTATGTTCTTCCAGACATTGTAGACATGGTTTCCGATAAGGGAATTTCTGAGGAAGAGGTAAAGGCTCGTCTTCTCAAATCTCCTAAACTTCCTTGGGAATATGACGAGATTGAGGAATGGGTTGCCAAGAATTTTCCAGAGGAACAGGAAGAAGTGAAACTTAGTGAATCTGAGATTGAGGAACTTACATTCAAACTCGCTGATTATCTCATGGAGTCGTTCATCGTGCTTGAAGATGAGGATGAGGATTATTCCAACCTTCTTGAAGCAGTTGAAAAAATCTTGAGAAAGGATGCTCCTAAGTCTGATAGTGTTGCTGCTTATTATGCTTGGTGCAGAAAGTGGTTCATGAAGATTGAAGACCTTACTTATTCCTACTACAATGAACCTAATCCTGAGAGTTATTACTCCGATGAAGATGAAGAAACTACTTATAATGAAAAGGAGGCAATAGCAAAACAACTTATGGCAAAGTACAATCCTGATACTGATGAATGGGAAGACCCTAGTGTTTGGATTCTTTATGCAATCCAAGACCATATTGGTAAACAGTTCCTCAAAATGCCTAAAAAAGAAGTGAAAGCTTGGAAAAAAGTAATTGATTCAACTATTGCTGAGTATGAATTCGAAAAACAACATCCCGCCCACTATGAACATCCAGAAGATGAAGACAGATTACAATCTTAGCTTGCTAATGCTTGGGATGAGGGTATGGAAGATGATGAGGATGATTATGTTCCTTATGAAAACAAGTTTGACGAAACTCATCATGATATTGTCGATTCTATACTTGATGAAGTTCACCGATATTTCCAGTTTGAAACTGACGTTGAAGGTTTCAATTTTAATGAATATACGGAGGAACAGGTTGGCAAGGCTATAGAACAAATTCTTGACAAAACAGGTGATTTCCCCTCCTCTGTCAGCAATAATGTGTGCTATGCTTGGGTAAAGAAACACGCTGAGGAAATTATTAAAATTCTTGAAACAGGCTCTCTTGAAAATCCTTATGAAGGACATCCTGAGTTTGACTTTTCTGAACAGGAAGAAGATGTAGATGATGCAGAAGATTTTATCTCTAATGTAGTAAATCTCATGGAAGATGAAGAAATGATTGATGACAGTCAATGGGATGAAGCCTATTATACTGTTGAAGAAATGGTACAATCCAATCCTAACTTGTTACACTATCCCTCCTATATGCAATTTATCAATGTTTTTGGCGATGACATTTTAAGTAAAATGAATAATCAGGAACAAGAAGAGATGCCCTCAATGGAAAGACATGATATGATTCTCGCTCTTTCTGAATACATGGCTGAATCTTGGATTGCTACTGATGATGAGGATGGTGATTTGGATGACATTTATTATGCAGTTGCCGACATCCTCGATAAAACAGGTGATTATCCTGCTTCTACATCTTGGAAAGATTGCAAACCCTGGTGTCAAAAACACTATAAAGAGGTTGAATCTCGCGTAATCACGGAAGAGGATGAGGAGTGGTCTGTCTCGTCTTTTGAAATTTATGTTGATGACATTTATGAGACTCTCATGGAGATTGGTGATGGAGAAATTCTTGACGAAGTTTCCAGTAAAAGAGTAAAGTCAATTATTGGTAAAATTCTGAAAAAGACCAACAACTTCCCACATGACGATAATGAGTTAGCAAGATGGGTAAGAAAATGGAATAAGAAAATTGTTGAAATTTTAGAAAGACGATAATCCAATTTCCAAATAAAATATTGTAAAAAAATCGCTCAACTACTTTAATTGATAGTTGAGCGATTTTTTACAGTCATTTCATAAATTATTTTTCAATCTTTGTCAAGCGCATATTGGCTGCTGCATCTTCTTCACTGATAAACATACCATATGTTGATAAATCATCACCATAAATGAACTGACCACCCAAGATGTTGTAGTAATTACCTTCTGAATCAACATAATCTCCGTGTTCTTCATCCGAAGGAACAGGTTTAGCATAGAAAGGAATTGGTGTAGTTGTTTCTTCACCGTCAAGTGGTGTAAGAGAAGTAGGAGTCCATTGATTAGAAGACCCTGCACCATTAACAAAAACAGTCCAACCTTTAGAAACCATCTTATTGAATGCTTCTGATTCTTGTTCATTAGGAGTAGTGTTGCCAATGTTAATGTTAATTGTTCCATTATATGTATTAATCGTATCAGCGATATTTTGAACAGAAGCAGTATCAAGTTTACAATTAGTGAACATACTAATACCATTCGTCAAACTAGACAAGTTAGAATTGAATGAGGTAAGATTAGTACAACCAAAGAACATCAAAGAACCATTCGTTAAACTAGAAAGGTCAGAGGAGAATGAAGTAAGATTAGTACAACTGAAGAACAAACCCATGCCTGCATCATTTAATCCAAGTTCCAAGTCAGGTAAATGTTCACCCCATATACCATTAACAATATCATTTGTCTTATAATTAGCATTCTTTGCCGCAATTTCAGCAACAGTTGTGCATCCTGCATACTTAGGAAGTGTGTAGTCACTTGCCATATTGCTGCCATTTATCCATAACTTCCAACCTTTGTGCTTAATCAATCCTAAATCTTTCTTTACTTGTTCGTCATTCTAAATGCTGTTATCCACCCCTATGTCAAATCTTGCATTGGAAGTATTTTTGTTAATCGTTAATGCTATGTTCTTAACAGAAGGTGCGTCAAGAGAACACAAGTGAAACATATGGTCTCCAGAAGTCAAACTAGACAGGTTAGAGGAGAAGGAAGTGAGTTGAGAACAATAAGTGAACATACTAGAACCATCCGTCAAACTAGATAGGTTAGAGGAGAATGAAGTAAGATTAGAACAATTATTGAACATCCCACTACCATGCGTTAAATTAGATAAATCAGAGGTGAATGATGATAGATAAGTACAACCATAGAACATACAACTACCATCCGTCAAACTAGATAGGTTAGAGGAGAATGAAGGGAGAGTAAAACAATAAGCGAACATCCCAGTACCATTCTCCAAACTGGACAAATCAGCGTTAAATGAGGTGAGTCTAGTATCATAGAACATCTCAGCACCATTCGTCAAATTACTCAAATCTCCTTCCCATCTTATTAAAGATAAATTGCTATACATTAACCTTGACCCATTTTCAATCTTATCCGTTTGTATTTCAAATAACTATTCTGCCATAATTTACTACAATTATTTAAGAACTCCCTTATAATAATATCATGATTTACATATTCTACATTCTTATTGTCCTTTTTATCGTTTGGTATTTCTCCACTGATAACTAAAAATGAGTTACGAAAAACAAATGAAAGAAATTAATACCCTCTATAACATCAAAGGGTATTCCCCGCTCGTTGAAATTATAGATAGAAAACAAGGTTATCTATTGCTTAAAAATCTTGTTTCATTATTTGAAAATGAAATGTATTCAGTAGCAGTTGAACACGATGTATCAAAATCTCCTATTATGCCAAATAAACCGAATAATACTTGGATTGGTGCAGAACAAGCGGATGAGATAATGCGTAACATTTTACATGACTCAACTTATAATGTTGCTGTGAGAGATTTGTTGAATGAATCAGAATAAATGACAAATCTCCCACCAACAGCAAAGACAGAGTGGAGTTGTTTTTCAACAGTTCATCTCTTTGAGTTGAATGTACATAGAGCTTGTTATTTGCGTTTGATTAGAAGTTTGGAATCTGTGATTTTCAAAAACATTCCCAAAAAATTACCCACTACCTTTTGAGTAGTGGGTTTGTTAGATTTCTAAAACAAAAATTAGTTGGAAATACCTTTCATAAAATGTTCTGTTACTTTCCCAATATTTTCAAGTAATTCAGACATTATAGGTCTGGTTGATTGACAGTACCCTAAACTCCAACCGTCTGGGTCAAGTTCGGTAGAACCTTGTGCAAATGCAGTAAGTTTCTTTTCCAAACGATTGTATTCGTCTTCCATCAACTCTTCCATTTCGTTTTCATAGTCATCTTCGTCAATTTCAATTTTACCATTTTCAACGTATTCTTTTAACTCAGTTTTCATCGTTTCTATTGCTGAACTTAAATTTTCTAAGTCATCCTATGAAAAACGATATACGCATTCTTCGTCAATGTGATTGATTTTAAGATAGTTATCCGAATAAAATTCTTCACAATACCCATTATGTTCATCTATGTACATACCCATTGGAAGCTCCGCTCGTGCAGCCTCCCCCCAATCAAAATCCTCTTCCATGTACTTCACGTAAGCAGTTGTCAAGTTTTGTCGTATCGTGTTTTTTAAGGTATTTACAAATTGTTCGTCCGTAACATAATCATCATACATATCAACATCTCCACTCTCAATTACAAGTCCATACTTCTTCTTGAAGAACTTGGAAGCCTCCGCTAAAACAGCACTCTTAGACTTCTTGGTCTTGGACTTGACAATCAAATTTTTGGATGGAAGAACACTCTCATTCAATCTTCCGCTAACTTTCTTTACATGGACTTTATACTTGTACATAATCTTTCTTTATTTAGCATTTCTCTGATACCGCCAGTGTCAGTTAATTTCCATACCACATCCCAATCTTCGCAAAAAATCCCCACCATCACCATAGACAGTGGGGAGATTTGAATTTTAATCATTTGCCAAACTATTTTGTAGACAGAGCTTTATTTTAAACGTTTGGGTTGTAAATGGATACGCCTATTGTCCATCCCTTATATGAGACAGTTAAATCGGTATTATTTTTTGATGTTGCTACTGGAATGTTTGGAGCATTGCTAATAATCTTATGGAATGTTTCAACTGAATGTCTAGCAATGTGCATATCTAATCTGTGTGTTTCTCCGTCATTCCATTCTGGTATCATAGTTAATACATCTTCAACTATTTTTTTATTAAGATTACAACCGAAAAACATACCTTCTGCATCACTAAGCGAACTCAAATTGGTAGTAAATGAGCTAAGAGATTTACAACCAGCAAACATTTGACTGCATCGTTCAAGTGAACTTAAATCTGCGTTAAATGTTTTAAGATTTTCACAATCTAAGAACATTCCAGAAGAAGCATCCGTAAGAGAACTTAAATCGGATTCAAATGTAGTTAAATTTGAACAGAATCCGAACATAAGATATGGGTCAGTTAAAGATTTTAGAATAGTGTTAAATGTCGTCAGACTTGAACAACTTTGGAACATCTATCGCGCTTCCTATAAAGAATTTAAATTTGAATTAAATGTTTTTAAATTTTCACAAGATGCGAACATTGCGCCACCATCAGTCAGAGAGCTTAAATCTGCATTGAAATCCTCAATTAACGAACACCCCTAAAACATACCAACAGAATCTTTCAAATCATATAAATGTTCTTTCCATTTACCATTTACTATATCTTCCGTCTTATAATCATTGTTTTTATTTTTAATTGCCGAGAGATTTGTACATCCAGAATACTTCGGTGTTGTTGTATTAAAAATTAGAGATTTATTGACATCAAGATTCCATCCCTTAGCCTTTATGATGTGTAAATCCTTTTGGACATCCGAGTTAGATAAAATGGAAGCATCTACTCCCAAATGAAGTGTTGCGTTTGATTTATTGATTGATGATGCAATGTTTTTAATAGACTCTGCGTTAAGTTTACAGCCCTAAAACATCTGGTTTCCGTTAGTTAATGAGTTTAGATTAGAATTAAATGTCGTTAATTCTCCACAATCTAAAAACATCTAACGACCGTCACTAAGATGATTAAGATTGCAATTAAAAGCAGTAAGATTATAACAGTTTCTGAACATCCCATAACCATTTATAAGCGAGGGTGAATCGCAATTAAAAGCAGTAAGATTATAACAATTTAAAAACATTTCACTTCCATGTGTCAAAGACTTTAAGTTTGAATTAAATGCAGTAAGATTATAACACAAATGGAACATATCTTCTCCTATTTGAAGGTTTTCCAAATCTACATCAAATGATAATAATCCGTAACAGAAGTAAAACATCGATATTCCGTTTTCAAGGGAACTTAAATTAGCATCGGATAAGTGGTCTGATGAGAGTTTATGACAATTATAGAACATACCCTCTCCACATTTAAGAGATTTAAATTTACAATAAGGAAAATTAGTAAGAGAGCTACAACCATTGAACATGTAATAACCATTTTCAAGTGATTTTAAATTAGAAGTAAAAGAAACCAGTTCATCACAATATGAAAACATATTTGTTCCGTCAGTAAGAGAACTTAAATCTGCTCTAAACTTTGTCAATTCTTTACAGGTGTTAAACATATTAACCCCATTGGACAAAGACGGTAAATGATGATTCCATTCTCCCTAATTTATTATTATCAAATTTTTATAATTACTATTGATATTGGATACATTTGTAACAGTTTCACAATTGTTAAAGTCTGAAAGTATGTATAAATCAGATGATACACTGCCGTTGACTGTCACATCCCACCCTTTACTTTTTATGAGTCCGAAGTCTCGTTTTACCTATGCGTCGGAAATAATAGCGTCATCAACTCCCAAATGAATTGTACTTCTATTTACATCATTTTCAACATTTCCTTTATTGATTGTAAATGCTATGTTTTGTACTGATTCTTTATTAAGATTACAACCCCAGAACATTTCATTACCATTAGTAAGAGAACTAAGGTCTGAATTAAAATTAGTAAGAGACTCGCAATATTCGAACATGCAATAACCATCTTCAAGAGAACTTAAATCTACATTGAACGAAACTAGTTTACGACATTCTCGGAACATAGCATCGGCATCTTTGAGAGAACTCAAATCAGAGGTAAACTCAATTAAGTTATAACAGCTATAATACATTCCATGAGCAATTTCAAGAGAACTCAGATTAGAGTTGAATGTGGTAAGATTACGACAATCGCGGAACATGTGCTATGCTTCATATAACATAGGCATTTCGGACTTAAAATTATAAAGTTCATAACAACCTTGAAACATTTCATGACCATATTCAAGGTGTGGCAAATCTACATCAAACTCCTCCAATGAAATATTGCTATGGAATGTTTTATATCCATAATTCAGTTTTGGTAATCCGTCTAATAGATATAGATAATCATTTTCTATTTTAGCAGGATATCTGGGAATTTCGTAGATTTTTTTAAAGTTAGAATTTACAAACATGTGGCTTGCTGTTTCCAAAGAAGTTAAATCTGTTGTCATTGTGTTTAGTTTATAACAATTAATGAACATTGAGTCACCATTTGCAAGAGAACTTAAATCGTCATAAAAATATTCAAGATTATAACAACTTCCAAACATAAGATTGGCTGTTTTTAATTTTTTCATCCCTGTATCTACACCGTCAATAAACCATTCTTTTAGTGTGCTTACTCCACTCATTAGGTCATTTCCGTTTTCCAAATTCTCTGTTTCTATTTCAAAAATCTTCGACATTGTATGTATTATTTAATTGCTCTATATCATCAACAAGTTCATTGGATTCAGCCTGTATGGTTAAAAAACTCAGAATTATTGCAGTTTGTTCATCATTTTTTGAAGTAAAATTAAAAATTTTTCAAAAATTTCAAAAAAGTTCTTGACATTATAAGCAAGTGTGTGTATAATGTGGTCACACCTCCAAGGGGAGGAACACGAAACAGACAATCACAAATCACACTAGAAAGGATATATAAGACTATGTTCGCACTCACTAATCAGGAAATCGCAGCTCGTTGCCCCCAGGTTTTTGAAACCTCTTACTCTTCCCGCCGCACGGAAAAGTATGGTCAGCTTACCACTGCTAATGTTATCGATGCTCTTCGCTCCGAAGGGTTTGAAGTGACCAACGCATTTGCTCAGTCTGTAAAGGCTGGTCAGCGTCCGACCATTCACAATAAGCATTGCGTCCGTCTCTCCCATCGTGACTTCCTTGATACCTTCTCCCCTGATGAAACTCGTCCTGAGATTGTTATCGTAAACTCTCATGATGGTTCTTCCTCTTTCCGTATCATGGCAGGTATCTTCCGTCTTGTCTGCTCCAACGGTCTTATTGTTGCAGATAACACGACCGCCAACCAGCGCGTATGTCATTGGAAGGGTAATTCTCTTGAAGATGTTATTACCGCTTCCCTTGCCGTAGCAGAACAGGCTAAGGAGTCTTACGAACTCATTGAGCAGATGAAGTCCGTCAACCTCTCCGAGAAGCAGCAGAAGGATTATGCTCAGAAGGCTGCTGAGATTCGCCTCGGCTTCAATAAGAACTCTAAGGTCAACTACTCCGAGAACCTCCTCATTCCTCACCGCCATGAGGATAACCTCACCCCCTCCGTCTGGAATACCTACAATGTAGTCCAAGAGAACTGCATCAAGGGTGGACAGCTCGTGGGTAGCCGTATCCTCCGTCCCCTTACTAACATCTCCCAGAATGTCATTGTTAATAAGGAACTCTGGAAGGAAGCGGTTAGCCTTGTGGCTTAAATCTTCCCTGTTGAATGGGGCAATCGGGCAGTAAGCTTGATTGCCCCTCAATCTATCATGAAACATCCCACGATTAGTCAATATCATGAACAAGAAACTAGATAATGAATTAAGAAATTGGATTCATATAGGACGCATGGAAAATGAAATGAAACATCTTAAAGCTCGCTATAAGAGATTTAAAGAATATTCGCAGACCATGACAGCCGAAGATATAGAAATCTCCAAAAAAGAGGTTTCTAAGGAGTTAAAGCGATATAAAGAATTAAGAAAGAAACTGATTCGTCAAGCATTAGTGTCATCGGGCAAACTAAACACAAACCCGAAAAATGACACCACAATATGTGGTATATGAAAAATACAATTGGCAAAAATTCTGAGAATTTTAGATAAAAAAGAAGGACACCACTACATATTGTGGTGTCCCTTTTATAATAATTAGCTAAGAATTATTAAGCTTCTTCCTCAGTTGTTATAATGTTTTCTTTGAGGAATACGTTCCAAGAAGAAGCTGCATCTTCAAGAGAGGAGAATACATCATAACCCTCAGTTGAACCGTTTGTGGAGTGGAAATAACGGATATTATAGAACTTAGAACCATCAGCAGAAGTATAAGCGTAATAGGGCTTACGTTCATTCTTATCCGTAGGCATAATTACTTCTTCAAGTTTAGCATAGATTGGTAAGGTTTTACCTCTTCTTATACTATAAGTTGATGCTTCTGTGGGTCTACCATTGCATACTATGGATACATCCACTTCCTTAGCGTAGAGTTCTTCATAAAGTTCGTCAATAAATTCATAACCACATTCTTGAGCAAAAAGAAGTAGGTCTTCTTCAGTGTCCTCACAACCAATACCAATGGTAAGAAAACAGTAGCCTATTGGTAATGTATGTACAATGTTGACAACTGATTGAGCGTCAAGTTTACAATCCTAGAACATACCAGTACCATTCATCAAACTAGAAAGGTTAGAAGTGAATGAGGTGAGATTGTAACAATTAATGAACATATAAGTACCATCTTCCAAACTAGAAAGGTCAGCATTGAATGAGGTGAGATTTTCACAATAAGCGAACATCTACTCACCCTAAGTTAAACTAGAAAGGTTAGAAGTGAATGAGGTGAGATTGTAACAATTAATGAACATATAAGTACCATTTTCCAAACTAGAAAGGTTAGAAGTGAATGAGGTGAGATTTTCACAACTATTGAACATTTCACTACCATTCGTCAAACTAGAAAGGTTAGAAGTGAATGATGTGAGATTCCAACAATTAATGAACATAGCCCAACCACTCGTCAAACTAGAAAGGTCAGATGAGAATGAGATGAGTTGAGGACAACCATCGAACATTTCCTCACCATCTTCCAAATCAGCCAAACTTTCAGACCAAACACCATCAACAATGTCGGTGGTCTTATAATTAGGGTCAACTGCTTTAATATCATTAAGTGTCTTACAACCCTTATACTTGAACATAACAACATCACCACTATTACCACTTTCAGCATAAAATACGGTGAAATACTTTGTTCTTTCATCTTGATTAAAGGTCATTACACCTTCTAATGATTTGTCAACCTGTATATTGACATAATCATAAGGGAAAGTGGTAGATTTAGATTCGTTGGCAATTAATGCCTTAGTATCAACGAAGCCAACGAGTTCACCTTTATTATAGACAAAGTTACCAACGAGGGCATCACCTTCTGGCCAGGTAGTAGTAACACCGTCAGGGATTTGTACTTTGTTTTGCCCAAGAGTGCCACCTGCATTGGGCCATAATGTATAATCAATATTACTCATAAATTATCAGTTATTGTTAGTTTGGTTTTGAGGTTTAGTATAAGGAGTTAAACGCATATTGGCTGCTGCATCTTCAAGAGAGGTGAACATGCCATAGGTATCAGGGTCAGAAACGTAAATGAATTGACCACCAATGATATTGAAGAAGTTACCATTTTCATCAATGTATTTTGCTTCGTCTTCCGTGGCAGGTTCAGGTTTAGCCCAGAAAGGAATAGGAGCTGTTTGAGTTTCACCTGTTTCGTCAAGAGAAGCAGTAGCAGGAACATAAGAATTCCAACCATTTACATATACCCTCCAACCTTTATTATAAATCTGAGTGAGATAAGTATGTTCTTCTTCTGATGGTATTGAATTACCAATACCAATATAAATAGAAGGGTCATCAGTTACAGTGTTAATAGTTTCTGCAATGTTCTTAATGGAAGCAGTATCAAGTGAACAACCCTGGAACATGCTGTCAGCACTTGTAAGAGAACTCAAATCAGATGTAAATGCAGTAAGAGCAGCGCAGTTCTGGAACATATAACCACCCCTGGTAAGAGAACTCAAATCAGAGTTAAAGGCGGTTAGATTGGAACATTCTCTGAACATACCTCGTCCCTCCGTGAGACTATTCAATGACGAATTAAAATTACGCAAGTTTGAACAACTTGCAAACATTTCATAACCATTTGAAAGACTGCTCAAATCTGCATTAAATGAAGTAAGTGTATCGCAATCATAAAATAATCCATTATGATAAGATGGATTCATTTCATCGTAATTTCCGTATTTTAAGTCGAATAAATTTTCTTCCCAAACACCATCTTTAATATCATTTGAAATGTAATTCGGGTCGGTGTTTTTCACGTCATTTGGTGTGATGCAACCTTTGTATTTTTCGCCAACAATATAGAATAAATCATTATTCAAGAATACTCTCCAACCTTTACTCATCATGTTTGTAAAAAGTTCTTTTTCTTCTTCGCTTGGTACTTCATTGGAAATACCAAGGGTGAGAATAGGTTTACCAGTAGTCCCACCAAAACTGGTAGAAGTAATTATACCATTTACGTTTTTAATAGTGGATGAAATGTGCCTTAACGAATTTGTATTAAGAGAACAACCTTCAAACATTCCGTAACCATTTTCAAGAGACGATAAATCTATTTTGAAATCAGAAAGATTTGAACATCCAGAGAACATGATTTCGCCATTTACGAGGGAATCCAAGTTTGATGTAAAAGATTGGAGATTTGAACCACTAAACATACCTAATGCCGAAGTGAGAGAACTTAAATCTGCATTAAATGTAGTAAGATTAGAACACTCATGGAACAGGAAATTTCCGATTTTGAGAGAACTCAAATCTGAATGAAAATCTATTAAATTATGGTTAAAACTGAATTGACTTTCACCTGGGCCAATATAGCTACCTTCAAAATCTGCCAAACTCTGTGTCCAAATACCATCTACTATATCGGTGGTAGCATAATTCGGGTCAACTGTTATGACATCAAAAATTGTTTTACAACCAAGATACTTTGTTCCCAAAACAATAGTATCACCGCTACTACCACTTTCAACATAACTTACAGTGAAATTCTTAGTTCTTTCACCTTGATTAAAGGTCATTATACCTTCCAAGCTCTTATCAACTTGGATATTGACATAATCATAAGGGAAAGTGGTAGATTTAGATTCATTGACAATCAATGCCTTAGTATCTACAAATCCCGAAAGTAAACCATTCTTATATACGAAGTTACCAACGAGGGCATCACCTTCTGGCCAGGTAGTAGTAACACCATCAGGGATTTGAACTTTAATTTCGCCCAAGTTTCTATCAGCATTGGGCCATAATGTATAATCAATATTACTCATAAATTATCTATTTCTTTCTATTTTAGTTTTAAGTTGTTTTACAGGGACATAAGGAGTTAATCTCATTTGAGCGATAGCATCTTCACGAGAAGCAAACATTCCATAAGTATCAATGTCCTTAACGAAAAGTGTCTTACCACCAATTACATCAAAATAATTTCCATTTTCATCAACAAATTCTGCATGTTTTTCATCGGATGGAATAGGCTTAGCGTAATAAGGAGTAATTGAAGAAGTCTCGTCAATAGATGTGGTTGCAATAGGTTCAAACTCATAACCATCACCAAAACCATTCACGAATATATCCCATCCTTTATTATGGATAATTGTAAGTAATCTTGTTTCTTCTTCTGTGGGAGTCTCATTCTGTAAACCAAAATGAATCATCTTATAAACATCATCATAAGTATTGACACCGTTAGTAAGTTCACGAACATCCTTAATAGTATTAGCGATTTTCGTAAGAGATTCAGTATCAAGTTTACATTCACGGAACATTTGATAACCATTAGTTAAGGAATCCAAATTACCAGTGAATGAGGTGAGTTTAGAACAATTATGGAACATACCATAACCGTAATACAATGAATCAAGAGGAGCATCAAATGATGTCATATTGTAGTTATTATAGAACATGTAATCACCGTCTTGTAATTTTGACATATCAGTCTTAACGAAAGTGAGACCGTGGCAATCGTGGAACATTTCATAACCATGAACCAAAGAAGATACATCGGAAGTAAATGATTCAAGAGCAAAACACTCAAAGAACATGCATTCAGCAGTCGTCATTGAACTAAGGTCAACATTGAAGTTTTTGAGATTAGAACAATAACAGAACATTTCGTCACCATTTTCCATTTTAGGAAGTTTGGTATCAAATGAAGTGAAACCAGTACAACCAAACATTGCAGCACCATTGGTCAATGAAGAAAGAATGCTACTGAAATTGGTAAGGTTATCATCATTCCAGAACATAGCGTATCCACTTGTCAATGATGAAAGGTCACTATTAAATGTGGTGAAATTATTACAATTATAGAACATGTAATCACCTGTTATTAGGGATGATAAGTCACCACTGAAAGAGACGAGAGCAGGACATCCTACGGAGTTATCAATTGTACTATCATAATGGTCAAAGAACATATCCGTTGCATCTTCCAAATCTGATAAGATTTCGTTCCAAGCACCATTTACAATATCAACATTCTGATAATTTGGTTCAATTGCAGTAATGTCTGAAATTGTTTTACAGCCTTTGTATTTGTAATTGACTTCGGGAATTTCAACAATTGTAACACCGTCCCATGTGACTGTTTTAGTTGACGCTTTTGGTGCATGAATTGTTAATGTTTCGCTATCGGCAGATGAAAGGTCAATTTCAATGTGCTCGTAGGGAAGTGTAACTGTTACGGAATTGCCATCATTAGTGGTCATTGCCTTAGTGTCACAGAAGCCTACCAAATTATCGTTTTTGTCATAAACGAAAGGTGAAATGATTTTTGTACCTTCGGGCCATTCGGTAACTGAGGTAGGTATCGTTGTCTTGTTAGTTCCCAAAGGATAGAATACCGCATATCCATCGGAATCAACTTGCATACCATTGAGCCAAATTGAATTTTTCATAAATTATCAGTTATTGTTAATTGTTTCAGTTTGGGGTTTGGTATAAGGAGTTAAGCGCATATTAGCTACTGCATCTTCTTCACAAGTGAACATACCATAAGTGGAGATGTCATCACCATAAATGAACTGAGCACCGAGGATATTGAAGAAGTTACCTTCGCTGTCAATATATTTGGCATGTTCTTCATCGGTTTGAACAGGTTTAGCCCAGAAAGGAATAGGTGTAACTGTTTCTTCACAGTTTTCATCCAATGTTGTAATAGCAGCAGGAGAAGTTGGTGTATATTGAGAACCATTGACATAAACAGTCCAACCCTTAGAAGCAATTGTATTGAATGCAATTTCTTCTTGTTCATTAGGTTCAGAGTTACCAATACCAATGTGGATGTACTTCCAAACACCACCACATTCATGTTCATTCTCCAAAGAATTAACGTCATTGATTGTATCAGCAATGTTTTGAACGGAAGCAGTATTAAGTTTACATTCATAGAACATATAATCACCATTCGTCAAGCTAGGTAAGTTAGAGGTGAATGTGGTGAGATTAGAACAGCCATAGAACATAGTGTTACCATTCGTTAATCTGGAAAGGTCAGAGGAGAATGAAGTGAGATTAACACAATCCCAGAACATCCAATTACCATCCAACAAATTTGACAAGTCAGAAGAGAATGATTCAAAACCTGAACCATTAAACATCCACCTTCCATCCGTCAAACTAGGTAAATCAGATGTGAATGAGGCGAGCTTAGGACAATTAGTGAACATGTAATGACCATTCGTCAAATTTGACAAATTAGAGGTGAACGAAGTGAGTTCAGAACAACTATGGAACATCATATAACCATCCGTTAAACTAGGTAAATCAGAGGTAAATGTGGCGAGATTATTACAATTATAGAACATTTCTTCACCATTCGTCAAATTTGACAAATTAGAGGTGAATGTAGTGAGATTATAACAAAACTCGAACATATTATCACCTCTTGTCAAACTAGGCAAGTCAGAGGTGAATGATGTAAGTTTTCCAAAACGATAGAACATGTCATCAGCATTTTCAAAGTCCCACAAAGGTTCAGACCAAACACCATTAACGATGTCATTAGTTTGATAATTAGCATCTACTGCTTTTACATCATTAACAGTCTTACAACCCTTATATTTGAACTGAGCTTCTGGAATATCTTCTACTCCACTATCCTTCCAAGATGCTTTCTTAGTAGTAGCATTAGGAGCATGGATTTGAAGTTGTCCTTTTTCAATTGCTGAGAATTCTGCCTCAATATGTTCATAAGGAAGATAGATAGTAGTTTGAGAATCAGTTGTAAGTGCTTTTGTATCAGCAAATCCTACTAATTTATCATCTTGATAAACGAAAGGAGAAACGAGTTTGTTGCCCTTGGGCCATTGTGTGCAACTTGTTGGAACATTTACTTTATTAGTTCCTAATGGATAAAATGCAGCGTATCCATCGGAGTCAACTTGCATGCCATTGGGCCAAATAGAATTAGGTGGATTAAAAATGTCAGACATATACATTTATTTAGAAAAATTAGGGGTATCATTACGATACACCCATTGAATAAAAGTCATCAAAAATGTCTTTGTACTTGGCTGCTTAAAATTTGAATAATTGACAAAAAGCCCTCACTATACCGTAGTGAGGGCTTAGCAGAAAACGAAAATATAAAAATCGGTTCGCCGTTATATCTTGGTAACGGTGATGAGTAGTATGTCCAGATGAACTTGGATGAAAATGGAAAACCTTGCTTTTTCGTGGAAATTGACGGTATTTCCTATTAGTCCGAATCACTTGAACGACTACACCTGTTCTTTATCGGTGAACCGAGACGAATAAAAGATTGGGCGTGGGTGTTAGCGCATCCGCGCCCTTTCTCTATTTATTATAACGATGTTCTGTTGGAATTATTGAATGAGGTCAGAATGTTGTCTCAAAGGTCGGTGTATTCTCTTAAATTGGTTACTTCATTGTCAAAAATTCTTCTCTGAATTGGTGATAATGTGTAAGTAAGTTATGTTTATGAGTGAAAACAAATCTGAATTTTTGAAGTAGGACGATTGGGAGAATCAGTATCAGAAGATGTATGAGAAGTGTCTTCGTGATTATGTAGAGAGAGAATTGGCAACAGTAGAGGAGATTGAAGCAGTTGCAAGAGCCTGGGCTGATTACTGTGTTCTTCATTACCCTCTAATAAGGAAAGAACGACATTTTGGGAAATCAAGGATAGTGTTTCATCGTCACCCACAGAAGTAAAAGAGTGGGTAAGTAAAGAGTAGTTATGAAGGACAAGTCAGAATTATCTCCCCTAGACTAGGAGTATTGGTATCAAAGGATGTTGAAACAGATGAATCGTGAATATAAGGATGTTGCAACATAGGAAGAGATTGACAAAGTTTGTAAACTTTATGCTTCTTATTGCATTTCATACCAAGAGTTGTTATACCGCCTTCCACAATGGAAGAAAGTTCAGCCCATAAAGGGGAATAGTCACAAGTAATCCGATTTTTGACAGGGTAGAATTATGAGTGAAATTATTAAAAAGTTGAGAGAAACTGAATACTGGAAGAAGGAATGGTCTGAAAAGGATTCTCAGGTGATGAAGAGACATCGTGAAATAGGAATTTTGACAGAATAGGAGATGAAAGAAATTTGCACTTTATGGGCAGATTACCGCACTCTTTATCGCCATCTTTTACAGAAGGAGAGAGAACTTGGAACATCTCCTGAAATTCAAGACCGTATTCAAAAGAGAGAGTTTTTTTGGTAACTTCTATAAAAATCCCAAAATCTACTCTAAAACGAGGAAAAGAGGTAAGTAAAGGTTAGTTATGAGTGAAATTTCGTTACATCCCAATCACATGCGTCCAGAGTATTATGCGAAAACTTCCGAAGAAGTTATAGAATCTATGAAAAAGGCGTTATAGTCAGGTGAATACTCCCCACACAAACCCGATGAGTATTATAGTTACATGCAGAAACACATGGAGAAGAATTTTGGGAGTTTGGTATCACAAGATGAGATTGACAAAGTTTCTGAATTGTATGCAAATTGGAGGTCGTTTGACGGTTACTTGACTTTATGTCTTATTTTAGGACAAGAAGAAGTTGATAATCTGCTTCCGAATAAATCATTAGAATTTTTGAGACATTCTGCTCAGTGGAAGACTGAGTGGGACAAGGGGAATTTTGAAGTAATGTATCAGCACCGTGAAGCAGGTCTGGTGTCAGAAGAGGAAATTGACGAAGTTCTTGCAGCATGGGCAGACTATCGTTGTCTTCACAAGAATCTTCTTGCGAAAGAGAGATTGCTTCGGAAATCAATTGAATAGTAGAAGAATCATTATGACTAATCAAAATATCATAACGACAAAAGGCGTATCTATTGGTAAAGGACCGTGGTTTGTTTGGACTTCCTCAAATGGTGTTTAGGTTGATAGATATGACGAATTGGAAGAATTATTACAAAAGGAAAGAGTTAAAAGATTTCAAAGTCTGGAAAATAAAGAGACAATATCGTCTGACAACTCTGGTGAAATGTTTGTTTCTTGACTTATTAAGTCTTATACTTTCAAAAAATTACCCACTACCTTTTGAGAAATGAATCACTTCTGAAGATTCTATTCAGCCTGTTCTTTCCACCAATCAAATAATCTCTTGCTCAACTGACGAGAAAAGTCTTCATATGATGCCCATAATTCAGCAACTTTTTGCATCTCCTATTCAGACACCAAATCTTTCCCCTTTGCAGAACGATAATCCTGATTATACCCCATCCACATTCTATACGCCTTCTAATATTCGTTCTTCCAATTCTCAGAAGTCTTCTATAAAACTTTGTTTTCACTCATAATTCTACCCTTACTTACCATTTCTTAAACTCAGCAGAACACCGTTATAATGGAGTCAGTTATACGACTTCCCATAACTAGACAAAAGAGAGCAAGAATGCGTCAACACTCTTATTCTCTGAACAAAATGTCATTATCGTTCCTTATTCATTCTGTCAGATTATTATTGTGCTAATAACTCATCGAACTCTATGAGATTTATAATAGAAGAATAAGGAACTTCTGGTCATTTCGTTATACTACCGCCTATGATTAATAGGCGGTTTTCTATTTTCCTGATAAGCTGTTTTCCTCGTATGTTACTTGCACTGAGTTTATACAAATTAAATCAAGAAAAAGAGAAATTATTGTTGAAGAATTTATTAAGGGTTAATTATCAATCACTTACGATTTCATATTTTTGTAATAAATTGAGTATCAATGATTTGAGTAATTGTCTACCGATATGGTAGGTTATAATGATATGAAACTTAATAACTTAGTGTTATAGATATAGTCATAAATGCAATCTGTGAAAGAAAATGAGGACGAGTTGATAAAAGAAATGATTATTGTCCATTTGATACGATTATTGACAATGATTGATAATGATTGATAATGATTGATAATGATTGATAATGATTGATAATGATTGATAATGATTGATAATGATTGATAATAACTGACAATGACAGGTAATGATTGATAATGACATTAATCCTGAAAATTACAAAGTCAAACCAACTTATGATGACACACATTTTTCAAATAATTATGCAACTTACTTTGCCAACTATTCATTATACCACACTTCAACAATTTTGTCAAGTCTTTTTTCAAAAAATTTTTCAATTTTTTAAAAATATTTTTCAAGAAACTTTGTCATAATCATTGAAAAATAATTTGAAAAACCATACCACAATATATTGTGGTGTCATTGTCAAAACTATAAAAATTTCCGAGAATTTACAATCATTTTCAATAGACACCACAATATATTGTGGTCGTTAATAAACTGTCATGTCTATTTGTTTTATACAACAATTTGGCAAATCATCATTGCAATTCTTGCAGTTGTAACTTGCCAAAAGTGATGACATATTATTTTTATAATTCGTCTTGACATTTATTTTTGTTGTGATATAATTTTCCTGTCATGATTAGAAAACTGTTTAACAAACTCTTCGGAGAAAAAAAGAAACACAAGATTGATAGTACAACCAAGAAACGACTCATTGATTGGGTGCAAGTTTACATGAACATGAATAGAGGAAGTGTTTATGCAAATATTGATAAAAATGTTTCGTTCAAAGATTTTTCTAAGATTACTAAAAAGAAATGGGAAAATGTTTTGCGGGCTGCATTTTCATCTGATTTGATGAATGATTCTGAAATCGGAATTAAGCAACAGATTACTTCTGACATTTTCAATTATTACTATAAAGGATTGTTTCATGAAATTAGAAACATTTCTTACAACATCATTGACAATACTTTCAAGGCTGATGAACTGATAAAATATTCTGGCAATCTCATGGGACTTTATAAGATTATTGTTACCAATCACTCTAAGAGATTCAAGGTTCTTCAAAACATTGATAAGTATGGTGAGAATGTTATTATGGGGGAATTGAAAGTTGTCGTTGAAAAATTGTTGAAGAAGAAATTGGCAAAAATGAATTAACGACCACAATATATTGTGGTATACTTTTCATTTTATATAATTTTCTCGTAGATTTTAATTGATTTTGAAAGAACACCACTACATCTTGTGGTGTTCTTTTTATTTTTATTTTATTCTTTATTAAGTTTCTAGTTACCATTATAACATGGAATTGTGTTTTTGTCAAGCCTAATAAGAAAATATTTGAATTTTTATTTGTGAAAAAAATTAGAAAAAAGATGATATTAGACTTGACATTTTTATTTTTCTGTGTTATAATGGTAACTAGAAAAAATAATTTTATTATTTTTTGTTAATTTATAAATTACATTCCAGTTATCATTATAACACGATTTATTATTTTTGTCAAGTCTAATAAGAAAATATTTAAATTTTATGTGATATTAGACTTGACAATTTTGGAATATCGTGTTATAATGATAACTAGAATTTTATAAAAAATATTATTCGCCGGCGGCCCGAAAAAAGATTACAATTATTATATCATGAAATTGTGTTTTTGTCAAGCCTTATATCGCCGGTGCGCCCCATTTTTTTTTAAATAATTTATATAGACATGTTAGGAAAATTTCAACAAATGGTTCAAGGTAAAAGAGTTGCCATCGTTGGTAATCTTACTCCCTCAGAAGATTTATCAGAAGAGATTGATAATCATGATATTGTAATTAGATTAAATCATTTTTACAATTATGATAGTGGATTAGTGGGTAAAAAAGTAGATATGTTATTTGTGACACCTACTGATAGATGGAAGCGGATGAGTGCAGAGGAGAGACATGAGGATGTGATAAGAGAGCAGAAACCATTGATATTTGCAGTGAAGCATTCTCAAAGGATTGATAAGGAGGTAAGAGAGAGACATTTTTGCAATTGTAAGATATATAAATTTGAGCAAGACATGGTAAGGGGGAGTCAGGTGTTTAGCACAGGGACATCGGCACTTAGAATACTTACAAACTGTGAGAATTTTACTTGTGATTGTTATTGTTTCTCATTTAATGATGATTGGAAGAATTACATTGATACAGTAGCCAAGCATTATGGTAAAAATATGGAGTTGGAGGAAAGAAAGAGACATGAATGGATAGAGATGTTAAGTGAGAAGAAAATGTTCGATGATAGTATAAACCCTGTGATTTGTGTTCGTAAGGGTTCATCCTTAAAGGATAAGAACATTAGACCTTATAAAAATGGTAAGAGTCTTTTACAAATCTGTGTAGAAAAGGCATTGAAAGTATTTGGTTCTGTAACAGTATTGGCAGACGATGAGCATTACTGTGAATTGGTTAAGAGTTATGGAGCAACTGTTCCTTATCTTGATGAGAAAGTAGAAGGATTTGAGGATGTAACAGTTCGTTTGAGAAGATGGAGAGACAGATGTGGAATAAATGGTAGAATAATTCAGATACAATGTACTTCGCCTAATCTTTCTATTGAGAGTATGGAAAAGATGAGAGAGATGAGTAAAGAAGCAGATTATAAGGAGGTAATAGTAACAACGGTAGTCTATGATGATGTAAAACATAGTGCGTTATTGTTATTTGATGAGGAAGAGAAGTACATGAAGCAAGCGATTAGTGGAGACCCTCAGATTTCAAGACCTAGACAAGAGTTGAAGCCATTGTATCATTATAATGGGGCAATGACATCATTTGCATGTTCACAGTTAAGCAAAGAGAGTTTGTTTGATGATGGTGATTTGAAGCCATGTATGATAGAGAAGTGGGAGGGATTGGACATAGATACCATAGAACAGTTTAATAGATAAAAATCACAACATATTGTAGAAAATTAAGGACTACCACAAAATCTAGTGGTAGTCCTTTTTTAATTAAAAATGGGAATTAATTATTAAGCTTTAGGAATTACACTGTAAGCAAGTGTTGCCATTTCAAGTGATTCAAAGTAATCATATCCCTCATTGTTAGTATTAGAGTCATGATACCAATGAATGTTGTAGTAGTTATCACCGTCTTGTGAAGTGTATTCATAATGTGGAATTTGGATGAGTTCACCTTTTTCCTTTGCTGCTGCAATTTCTTCCTCAGTAGGCATAAAGACTTCTTCAAGTTTAGTATAAACTGCTGTGGAAGGTTTTTCAGCTCTAAGGTCAAAAGTAGCGGCATCGCCATTAAACTGCCATTGAACTACCCAATTCTTATCGTCAAACTCATCATTAAGTTCTTCCCAAGTGTCACAATAACATTCCTCAGCAAATGCTTGTTTTGCTGCATCAGTATTAGTAATACCAACACCAATTAAGATGTTACCGTTATCCCATTTGTCAGCAGGTTTGGCATCTCTTTGGGGAATGAAGTGGAGAATGTTTGTAACTGATTGAGTATCAAGCATGCAACCATCGAACATATTAGAACCATTCGTCAAACTAGACAAGTTAGAAGTGAATGATTCGAGATTAGTACAATTATAGAACATCCAACTACCATTTGTTAAATTAGACAAATCAGAGGAGAATGATGTTAGATTAGTATCACTGAACATACCATTACCATTCGTCAAACTATGTAAATCAGAACATTCAAATGTAGTGAGTTTGGAACAACTATTGAACATACCAGAACCATACGTCAAACTAGAAAGGTCAGAAGAGAATGAGGTAAGCTCAATACAATAATAGAACATATAATTACCATCCGTCAAATTAGACAAATCAGAGGAGAATGATGTTAGATTAGTATCACTGAACATAGAATCACCATTCGTCAACTTGGGCAAATCAGAGGTAAATGTTGTGAGATTAGTATTATAAAACATACATCTTGCTCTTTCCAACTTGGACAAATCGCCACTAAATTCAGCAAGCTCAGAATAACCAAATGAGAATTGACCGTTTGTTAAACTAGATAAATCAGATTTGAATGAGGTTATTTTAGAATTAATAAAAGCACCATAAGTGTAATCATTACCATAATCGCCGTTGTTAAAACCAGTGGTATCCCAATACATGAGATGATTGCCGTATTCGTCAAATACCTCACCATTTTCAATTTTAGCTGCTCCTCTTATAGTCTGTGCCTGTTCTTCTGTGCAATTATCAATATGTTGTAATTCACATTGGGTGTCTCCACCAGGGAAATAATAGATGAAGAAATGAGCAGGTGCTTTCCTAGGATACTTGTCAATAATAACATTCCCTTCACTATCCACCGTTACATTAGAACTCACGATGTCCAAGTTAGATGCCTTAGTACCACGGTAATCGAGAATATTTGTAGCATTCTCCTTAATGTATTCAAGAATGTTCTTACCATTAAGCAACATCTTTTTAACATCAAGATTTCTGATGTCAGCGATAGTAGCTTTAAGGGAAGGTGTTTTAGTTGTATAAATTTTATTCATAATAATAAATTAGGCTTTTTCTATTTTTGTTTTTTCAATTTTGGTCAATCTCATATTGGCAGCAGCATCTTCCAATGAGGTGAACAATCCGTAAGTCTCAGGGTCATCTACGAAGATGTAATTGCCACCTAAGATGATATAGAATTTACCATTTCCGTCAGTATATTCCGCATGTTCCTCGTCTACTTCTTGTGGTTTAGCCCAATAAGGAATTGGAGTTGTTACTTCTTCACCGTCAATAGGAGTAAGAGCGGTAGGAATGAATTCTGAAGAAGTGCCACCGTTACATCCAATATATACTTGCCAACCTTTGTTATGGATTTCTGTGAGAAGTTCTTTTTCTTCTTCTGAGGGGGTCTTAGAACCAATACCAATGTGAATTGAAGGACTATGAGTTACGGTATTAATTGTCTCTGCGATGTGAATAAGAGAATCTGTGTCAAGTTTACAATACAAGAACATACAATAACCACTATTAAGAGAACTCAAGTCAGAGATGAATGTTGTAAGTTTAGAACAATTATAGAACATATAGTCGCCATTAGTAAGAGAACTCAAATCAGAGATAAATGTTGTGAGATTAGAACACCCAATGAACATCTAAGAACCATCAGTAAGGGAACGTAAATCAGAAGTAAATGTCGTCAAAGGACAATCAGCGAACATATCAACAGCGTCCGTCAAACTAGACAAATCTGAAGTGAAAGTGTTGAGATTAGAACAATTATAGAACATCCAATAACCATTCGTAAGAGAACTCAAGTTAGAAGTAAATATCGTCAAAGGACAATTAGCGAACATATAAGAACCATTCGTCAAACTAGACAAGTCAGAAGTAAATGTCGTCAAAGGACAATAAGAGAACATACTATAACCATTGGTAAGAGAATTCAAGTCACCATTAAATGTAGTGAGAGAAGAACAACCACCGAACATACTATTACCATCCGTAAGAGAACTCAAATCACCATTAAATGTAGTGATTTTATCACACCATATGAACATGCCGTTTCCGTTTTTAATTTTGTTTGTCTCTATATTGGCAAATAAAGTATCACCTTTATATGCTTTATTATTTTCAACTTTTGTGATTTCAGAATCCCAAGGATATGCGTCCGAACATTCAGTAGAGGGGTCATCAGCAGTAGCACCTGGATGTATAACTTCATCCTCATGGAAAACAATCTCTCCGTCAGCAGTAATTTCAGCCCAACTACCCCATAAGTCATTCTCAGTGATTACTTCTCTCGTATCATTAGGATGCTTTATGGAAGTTGCGACATCTTTACCGTTTACCTTCAATTTCTTCGTTTCAAGTTTATTAATGTCAGCCTTAGTTGCTTTTAAGGCTGCTGTCTTTGTAGTATAATTTGTAGCCATAAGCGTATATTTTTTATTTATTTTTTCAAAAAACTCTTGACAATTCTATTTTTTATGTTATAATGGTAGTTAGAGTCGTTTATAAAAATTAAAAATTAGAGATAGAGACGCTTACTACCATTATAACATAGAATTTACAATTGTCAAGCCTTATATCGCCGGTGCGCCCCATTTTTTGAATTATTTTTTGAAGGTGCTTGACAAATATTTAAAAAGGTGGTATAATTTTCCCGCAATTATTATTGCTGGCGTTATTGAACTTGAAAATAAAAACTTATGAAATACGATAATTTAGCATGTATAGTAGGAGGGATTGTTACAATCTTTGCATTAGGAATTCTTTATCTTAAAGATAGGGATGCCTATAAGGAGGAACAGAAGGTTGAGACTCCTGTTGAAGCGGTGGAGTTCGCTCATGATTGGGAATGCCGCTTCATCATTGTTGATGGCTACAACGGAAATGGGGAGGATTTGAAGCATTATATAAATGATTATCAGCGAAATACTGACCACAGTATTACATTCGTTGGGAGAGATGGACTATTGACTACGATTCCTTATCCGTATTTCCAAATCATTCCGAATCCGAGACCGAAGAGGGAAGAATAAAAAAGAACTGTGATATAATAATAGTAATGGAAGAAATTATGCAAAAATTCAGCTTAGACTTTTGCTATCCTACCGATACAGAGATGGCGAGAGCTATTAAGCGTCTTATTGAACCTTACGAGGATACTGACGGTATCTTGGATAAGATTTACATCGCTGATTCAATGTTGGACGCTAAGTTGGATGGATTAAACCCCACTCGTAACGGTTACGAGGAGCTATCTACTGGGGAAATTGTATGGTTAAATCTTTAAATTTTAATAATCATGATTAAGAAGAGAGTAAAGAGTGATGGCGAGCCTTTGACGCTCGATGGTCTGATGAGTGAACTGAATAATCTGTTTGCAAGCCGTAAGGATGACCCCAAGGCTATGGATATTAAGAGTATGATTCAGTCTCTTGTCAATGGTGAAGCATGTTTTGAGGAAAAGGATGAGGATGATGCAATGACTGCATGTCCTGATGGTCTTGACCCTGAAGGTATTGACATTTCTAATGAAGACCTTAGTGGTGGTATGATTGGTTATAATAGTATTACCGAGGCAAGCAAAGCAGATGGTAACATTATGACCACAGACATTTACGGTGTTGATATGCCTATTATTGCTTTCATTGCTCCTAATCACATGATGGAGGGTGTTGTTGAAACTATTCGTTCAATGGCTCGTCCACTCATTGTTGCCAAGGAGTGTGTAGGTGGAGCTGTTAATGTTGTCAAAGCTTCTATTGCTTGTGGTAAAAAGCGTGAGACGCTTATTAAGAAGAACGGAACGATTAACGCTCTTGCATTTGATGAGAAGAGCGGTATGTGTCGTTTGTCTATCAATCGTAAGGATGGGTATGATTTCATCTTTGGTGAGAATGGTGTAACACGGTTCATTATCTTTGATGAGTCGTCATGTCCTGCCACTATTCCCACTGACATTGTACAGGATGACCGTAAGTGGGGTAAGCGTATGACATCCGAGATTCCTAAGTTGATTGAGGAGCGTATTGAGAAAAGTAAGTCTGAGGAGAAGAAGCTTCCGTTTGCCGATGCAGTAAAACCTTATCTTACGAAGTTTGATATTCCTAATTTTACCGAGAAGAAGTCTGCCATGTGCAATCTTCCTGAAACTTGTACCTTTGAGGATACGCCTGATGCCAACATTAAGCAGCCCATCATCAGTGACATCATGAAGGACTTTGCCGATGCCAAGGGTAGTGGTAAGATTGGTAAGGACACCTTTGTGGAGTTCATGAAGCCTGAGAATAAGGAAGCTGTGGCAAGTGCTGTTGCTACTTCTATTGCGGAACATCAGAATCCTTCTGAGGATGTCATTGAAAAGGATGAGGTCATTAAGGCAGTAGAAAGTGCTATCTTTGAGGATGATTCCGATGACTTTACAGATGAGGACACCAATCCTGATTGCTTCCGTTGTATTGCTGAATACATGGCTAAGGAAGGTGTAGACAGCATTAACTTCTGGACTGATTGTGATGGTCTCATTCACTGTGATGTACAGATTAAGACTGTCTACAAGGTGGAACTTGAGGATTCTGATAAGAAGTAATGATGTTCTTTTATTCAATCGTAATGCTTCTACATGACTTTGTGGAAGCTTACATTGAAGAACCTTTTAACACACTAAAGGGGGTTTTCAATGCCATTAGAACAATATTATCTGACATTAAGTTTTGGCTTGTGTTCTGCATTATTGCTGTTATTGGCATCATTCCCCTTGGTATTCTCCTCACTCAACACGAAAATATACAAAACTCTAAAATTGATGCTCATATCATTCTCAATGATGGTAGAGAATTCCATTTGAAGAAGTCTGAGATTCATCAGCATGGAGATTGTATTTCTTTTGAAGTAAACGGAGAAGAAATCGAAACAACTTTATATACAATAACTTATAAACATAATAACTGATAATAACTATGATGTTTGAACTGAATAGCAAACCGAAGAAGCTGGTGGTACAGCGTCACACGAAGTCTAATAACTGGCTGACTGAGGCTGTAATGACCAAGGATGAGATTAAACATGAGATTGCTTACGATGAGGATAAGACTCCTTATGTAAAGGAGATTCTACCCTCTCGTTCATGGACTAATGAGGAAGTTTACTACATTCTTGAGATGGCACAGATTCCTGGTGAGGGAACAGGGTATGATGAATTTGAGACACAGCCTGTTCGTATTCTCAATGAACACGGTAAGGTAATTCTTTCTACCGCTTCTCATGATTTCCTTATTGCAGCAGGTCGTGCAGGTCACATTACTGTTCGTGAGCCACTTGTGACTGTGGATGGTCAGACTGCTTATACGATGGAGTGTTATTCCGCTAAGAATACAGCTTATGCTCATATGCGTGAGTTCCAGCGTTTCATTGGTAAGCATAAGGGTATCAGTCATGTAACTAAGTATCCTCGTGATGAGAAGGATGGTTGGGAGCAGGTTTGGAAGGTTTACTTCAAGGATGGTACTGATGTAACAGTAGGTACTCATCAGCTTTACGATACTAATGGAATGATTGTTAGCCATTATGCCTGTGATAAGATAAATCGTTGATAATTTTAGTTATAGTATTTCATAAAAAAATGCAGAACTTTTTTGTTCTGCATTTTTTATTATGTTCAATAACCAACAAGACCATTATGTTCAATACATTTATTAACAAAGTCTTTGAAATCGTTTAGTAAGTTTGAACTATCAAAACTTCTAAATGATTTTGGGTTTGATTTTAAGAACGTAAATTCAACGAGACTGCGATATTTTCCTAATTTTGGTAATCTATCAACTAATTTATCTTCCTCGTGTCTCATTTGAACTAGTGTGTTGAAAAACTGTTTGATTGTTTCGTAACTTGGAACTTGTGCAGAAAATTCTGGGTCATTAATAATATATTTCCAATACTTGTTTCTCATGTTTACATCATGTTTAATATACGAAAGATAAGAATATTTTACGAATTTTACAAAAGTTGTCTTTAATTTAGTATAATCTTTTTTGAATGCTTTTTTAAGACGGTCATCTAAACACTCGATAAAAGATTTACCTTTTTTCACATGTGGCATAAATTGCTATATAAATGCTCTCATCTCTATTTCTTGGGTATTGTATAAAACCCAATGTAAATATGAACCTTGTGAATGAGAATCATAATAATTTTGCATCATGTCATTTTCTTTGTCAAAATAATGGGTCAACTCATGATTAATGGTATCTTGGAGTCTCTTCCAGTATTCGTCATCTTTTAGCATTTTGTAAAATTTGTCATTGTTCTTTTCAAATGGAATATTAATGATGATATTGTTACCATTTTGATAACTTATTCCATTGAGTTTATTTTTAATGTCAAGAACAAAATAATAATTGATACCGTCAACTGTAATTTCTGTTTCAAGATGTCTTTTAAGTTTATTGTAACTCCACAAAACATCAATTAAAACTAATCTATCTGATTTATGAGCAATACGAGGAAACTTTTCTCTCCAATAATTTGCCCAAGTTTTTATTATTTTTGAGGTAATTTTTGCAATCTTTGTGTTAAAGTTTCCCCATGATTCGTTCACAAATTTTATCTTATATTTCATTATTTTTTATTTATGACTTGACTTTTTATCGGAACGTTTGTATAATAAGGGTATGGAAACTATTAAACCAAAAGATGTGTTTATTGCCACGATTGGACATGTAAAGGAGCATCCTAATGCAGATGCTCTTGAACTTGCCTACGTAAAGAACTGGCAATGTGTAGTGAAGAAAGGAGTATTCCAAAAGGGAGATGAGGTAGTATACATTGTCCCTGATGCTCTCATTGATAAGGAACAGCCTTGGGCAGAGGGCTTTATCAAGTATCTTGGTAGTGGTGGTCGAGTAAAGACTGTGAAGCTTCGTAATCAGATGTCTTGTGGTATTCTTATCAGCGTGAATGACCCCATTTTTGAGGGAATTGATTTGCATGCAGAGAATCTTGCAGACCGTCTTGGTATCGGTCACTGGTCTGCTCCCCCTCCCAAGGATTTGTCTGCTCTTCGTTCTTGTCTCCCTGCTGGTGTAGAGAAGTCCGATGAAGAGAACTGGCAGTCTCTTGAAGAGGAAGATTTGCACCTTGGCGAACCTTGCCTTGTAACTAAGAAGATGGATGGTTCTTCTGCTGTGATTTACTACAACCCACAGGATGATAACCTTGAGATTTGCTCTCGTTCTCTTTCCTTGAAGTTGGAGTGTCATAACAACTACACTGCTGCTCTACTTCCTTACGCTGATACAGTGAAGTTTCTTGCTCTCTACACTAACGGTCCAGTAGCAATCCGTGGTGAAGTCTGTGGTGTAGGTATCAACGGTAATAAGGCTAATAAGGATGCCAAGGGACAGCTTGGATTCTACATGTACGGAACACGATTCCCCAATGCAGAGACTCAGGAAGAGCGCATGGGACGCTGGGGTCAGGTTACTCACTTCCTCCGTGTCAATGAGTTCCTTGCTGATGTAATTGCCAATAAGGAGACTTACCGTGGTGTATACGGTGACTTGGTAGACAGAATTAAAGTATTCAAGACTGTTCCTATTATTGAGGAGAGTGTTGTATCCATTGAACTTCTACAGAAGTATCGTGACATGGATAAGGATTTTGGTGAAGGTGTTGTTCTCAATGGTAGAACATTCTCTTACAAGTCCAAGTCTGATGATTACTACGCATCCATGAAGTAAAATGAAATACGAATACAAAGGAAAGTATTACGAATGTTTCAATGAAATTGTAGTGGATGCAAATGGGATGTCAAATCTGGGGTGGGAGCTAGTCTCCTACTTTCGTGAAACTAATGTTATTAATGGTAATAGCGTGGAGCGTGACAAGCCTTGGACTGCAATTTATAGGAAACAAACTTTGTAAAGAAAATTATGTCTGACATTTTAAGTAAGAAAGAAAAAGAACTTAAAGTTCTCATAGAATGGTTTGAAAAGAACTTAGAGCGAATTCACATTGAGCTTATAGAAGCTGAAAAGTGTGTAAATGGTAAGCGCGTTTTCCTCCTCAGCAAAAACTGCGGGGAATTAAGTTTCACCATTTCTCGTAAGCACGTCGGTGGGAGTCCTGTCGGTAATTCTTATCGTGACTTTTACCTTTACGATATTCCCACAATCAATCAGCAGAATTCGTCAGGACGATATGAAGCACCTTTCTTGCAAGAGATTCTTTACAATTTTTTTGAAAAAGTTTCAAAAAGATATAGGGACTTAAAGGACTTCAACAAAGAACTTGAAGATACAATTAAACAATTTTTAATGGACGAATAAAATTATGAAGAAAGGTATTATTCTAGGAACACTAGGGGTAGCAATCGTAGGATTGGTTGGATGTTTTGTAAAGACTCTTATGTCATGTTCAATTGAACATGATTATGAGGGTGATTATGAAAATTGTGATTTCACCAATAATGACGAAGAATTGTCATAATTGTAAGTATTGGACGGAGTGTAGTCACAATCATGGGTCAGCATGGGATGGTTATTGTAATCATCCCTCGTCTCGTGACAAAATCACGGACGGTCATTCCACATGTGATAATTGGTTTGATTGCGTTCCTAAAGAAATGCGTGAAATAGATATGTTCATTAAGTGGCTAAAAACAAACAAGATGAACGTCTGTATCACTTATAAGACGGAGCGTCATCCTGGTGCAGATATGATTTACACCGTCACTCACAAAGAGACAAATCAGTCATTTACCGTGTGTAAGTCAGCAAATTGTCATTATAACATTACTAATGTGAATGGTTATGATACAAAGCTCCGTTATATGAATTATTACATTGAAGTCCGTGAATTATTCAATGAAGTTCTATCAATAATGGATAAGATTTGTCCTAACAATGAAGAACAGATACAACAGGCAATAGACAGTTTTAAAGTATGAAAACGATTGAAGATGAAGTAAACGAACTCTACAATTTTGTAGTAGATTCACTTGGTAGAGTTGAAATCAGCAAATGGGGTGACACTTACCAAGTAAGTATTGGTAATAGTGACAAGGAGTTGAATTTCCATGTGGATAAGACTGAGGAATTTCCTTGTTTTGCGAGATATAACATTTCTCGAATAAGGGGAGGACAAACAAATGGGCGTTATGAAAAATACTCTAAGACCATTAAGCAGATTTATCAGATTTTGGAGAAGGAGTATGCCATTCGTGAAGCAAAAGACGATGATAATTATTGGCGAGATTGGATTCAGAAAATCCTTGACTATGATGAAAAAGATGAGGATTTTGATTTTGGTGAGCCTTGGCACACTGAGAATCTTCCCGATTGCCCCCTTGAAGTAGGAAAGACTTATCTCGTTCCATTGAAACTTCTTGCCAAGGAGAGACGATTTGATGGAGGTAGAGGAACTGAGTATTACAAGTTCAACTATCGAACAGAAACCTATGGTTATCGTCCTTTTTCAATCAGCGATTATCACATGACTAAAGAAATTCAGCCAATGGTAGATGCTGATGTTATCGCAGAAGCACTTTCCAATCCTACACCCATTTCAGAAGAATTAAAGGAAAAAGTGATTGAAAGTGCTTCGAGAACAACTTTTTGTTGACAAACTAATCTAAAAGTTGTATAATAACTGAGTTATGAACATGGAAATAGTCAGTGAAGAAAAGTGGTATAATAACTACGTCATGTCAGTGAAAATAATCAGTGAAGTTCAGGAATTATGCAGAGAAAAAGGTGTAGAATTGCTTTATATATTCTTCACAGGGTCTCGTGCTTATGGGTACAATAAGGAGGATAGTGATTATGATACCTTGTTTGTATTCAAGCGACCACTTGATGATTATCTCCGTGTTCATCCTCTTCCTGATGAGATAAAGGTAGAGGGTAAGGATGTCAAGGGATGGGATATTCGTAAGTTCTGTAGTGTTCTGTCCAAGAGCGGATGGAATGCTTATGAAGCTCTCCATGTTCGTGAAAGTTATTCTTTTGGACATGATAAATCTTTTATCCATCTTCGTTGGCTTGCAAGACATGGTGATTTCTATGAGCCAATGAAGGTAGCAAAGACAATGGTAGGTTGTTCTGCTCGTGACTTGGCAAAGTATGAGCAAGCAGAGGGTAACAAGAAGTTGAAGTATTTCCTTTCTTATGCAAGAATGGTAATGTCTGCAAGGTATTGTGTTTTACATACAACCTATCCTCCTGTCCATTTCCTCACATTGGCTCGTGCGTCTTTACATGAGCCTGAGAAATATGGTATGATAAAGGAACTCGTCAAGGCTCGTGTAGAGGGCAAAGATGCCGAACCTTACTTGGAAACAATGAATTGTTTTATGGATGATTTTAAGAAACTCTGTGAGACACTAAAGGAAAGCGTAAAGAACTACGATTACAAAGAGAAGGATGAGGAGAAAATGAAACTCATGGACGATTTTGTATACAAAGTAATAACGGAGAATATATGAAAAACAAAAACGACATTTATGTCCCTGACTTGGTTAAGACATTTCAACTTCCTGAAACTTCTTTAACCAAACATTGTTTAGAGGTCATTGCAGACGTGCTCGGTGCAAAGAAAATGACATTTGATGATGATTACGATATCACTATCTTGGATAACATCGTCATAAAGAAGTATGGAGAAGTTTTAGACTTCTTCAATGATGAGCATTCGTATGGATTGAAATCTTCCATTGAAACATCTTCAATGACGATGAATTATGGATGGTCATATGGAATAAATGGAGCAAAACCCTACGAACAAAATGAGGAAGATAAGTGTGTGTTGATTGATGTTGAACACCTTTATGCCTCTCTCATGATTAAGTATGGATTTTTATCCAGATGTGTTCCTACTCCTGCGATTTTTGAAGAAATCTACAAGAGAAAAAAGAATTTTGACAAAAATGGAAAAGATGACCAGAATGCTATGTCACATCGTGTAGTGGTGAACGGAACTTATGGTGCAATGTCCATTAATAAGGATAATCCTCTTTATGACATGCGTCAGTCTAATAATATTAAGGTCAATGCTCAACTTTTTATGTTGGATTTGATTGAAAAATTAGAACATAGCGGAGAACTTCTGCATGTCAATACTGACCGACTGATTTATAAAGTCAATGATTATTCCGTTTTCAAAAACGAATGCGAAAAGTGGTCTGAGAGAACTAAATTGAACTTAAAGTTAGATGAAATTTCTAATTTTAATCAAAAAGGATTTTTTCATTACGAGTTCACAAAATCGGATGGAACAAAAATTGTTAAAGAGATTTTTAAGAAGTAATAACAGAGAATATATGAAGTTATCTGACAAAGTGATGATAATTATGGGCTGCATAGCCACATTGCTAATAATGTGGCATGTGTTCACTCCTAAGAGTTTACAGATAGATGGGTTTTGGGGATTTCCCTTACATATTTGTATGTTCCTCATGGGCTATGGTATAGCTTGTGGTTATCTGGTGAATAAAAATCTTGACAAATAATGGATAGTAAAGCGTTACCATGAAAATTACACCATATACTATTATTTTAAGCGTTTTGACGACTATTCTCATTGGAAGTATAATGTTTGCGTATTCAAAAAACAAAGCCAATAAAGAATATCGTGCTCAGTTTAAGTATAAAATTTCTATTCCTTATGCTAGACATACGGATACACATTATACAGATTTCTATGAGATAAAGGATGGAATTTTGTATTTCACCACAGACGGTAAAACACATTGTCATAAGGGTGAATGGACGGTAAGTGACAATAAGTGAATGATTTTTGAAATCCCACAACGAATACGATTGTGGGATTTTCAGTTTTATAAAATCATTAAATAATTTAGAATGAAACATTTTAATATTAGATTCATTAACGAAGAAGCTGCTGTACAACCAGCGACTGTTGCAGCAGATGTGGATACTCAAAAAGAAGACCTTGACGATATTGCTCAGGATACAGACCTTGTTGCTAATGCTACACCAACTCTTCAAGAACAAGATGTTGACGGATTGGAAGATAAGGATGTGATGAATTATGTATATTTCAATGCTCCACAAGACATTGACGATAGCACTAGACAAGCATTATTTAATCGTGCTGACCAAATTCGTCAGAAGCAAATGAATGGTTCTACTACCCCTAAAGACCAAGAGGAATTTGCCAAGGGTGTTATCGCTGCTGCTGCCCAATCTAAGAATAAAGCCAAATTAGGCGAATCACTTGACTATGGTGTTCAAGCATGGATTAAGGCACTTACTGGAAAGAGTGGTAAGAAGGGTCGTGATGGTTCTGCCAACTGGATTGGTGATGACATTTATGATGAGGTTGAGAAAACCGAAAATGGAAGAATTCACTATTATAATAATTGGATTGGTAAGGTTGACAGAGAACGAAAGATAATTTTTATTAATGATAAAATTGCTCCGAAACTGACTGTTGATAATCTCATTCAGGCTGCTCACTTCATGAATTATAAGGCTAAGAGAACTCATGAGACAAGAAAAATGATGGACATGGGGTTTGAGGATGATGCTGACCCGATGTACGCAGAATCATATACGAGTGGTAGAGTTGATACTTTTGATGAACCTTATTACGGAGGTGGCGAAAGTGATTGGGGAATTGATGAAGAAGATTCCACTTATCGTTCTCCTTATTATGCCCCATCTAAGGCACATAAGGATTTTATGAGAAGTGAAAAAGCATAGAGAATTGATTTATTGTCTACATTAAAGAGTAAAGTTGCCGATAGAATCGATGACATAACTGAAGGTGAAATTGATAGTGAAGAAGTTTATGATTTTGTTTCAAAATACATAGACAATGCCCATAAGAAGTATAGCCTTGAAGAATTAAAGAAGTTCTCAAAGGTTTACAAAGGTAAGGTGGATTTCTTTGCAAAAACAATTCTTGCGAAATATAAAAAATAAAAAAAATTAAAATTTTTAACAAAATCTACTTGACTTATTCAAATTATAATGGTATAATTCGCTCGTATGAATAAAATAATGCTTTCAGTGTTGGTATTGGTAAGTTGCCTTTTAAGTTCTTGTCACGTAGTGTGGTCTCCTGTGATTCATAGTGGATGTTATGTTCCGCACCGTCCTCATCGTGTGGTTGTTCATAATTCGTATCATGCTGCACCTGTTGCTGGGGCGGTATATGCAGAGCCTGGTGTGATTTCTGCGGAAGCACCTATTATTACCCCTGTAATTGCTCCTTCCTGTAACCATATACATATTCACCGCAAGAGTCATCACCACAGTCATCACAAGGGTAATCACAAGAGTCATCATAATCGTGTGTCTAGGAAACATCGGAAATAAAAACATTGGAAGTAATAAAATTAAAAAAAATCATGAAAACCTCACTTTTTGTGAGGTTTTCTATTTTTAAGTGTATAAATAAGAGAAAGACGATGACAAGTATTAGCATAGACAAACCATTTGAAAGCAGACCATTCTACATGCTCTGTGGTAAATGGTGTGTACTCTGCCCTTGACATCTATAAGTTATTCATGTAATCTCCATAGAAAGGAAGGGCAGGACTAAAAAAAGTTCTGCTCTTTTTCTGTAAACAGAGAAAAGACCCCTGCTCTTTTTCTTTCTAAATCAATGGCTAAGAATTTTCTTGAAACTTTTTTCACAAATTTTTCAAAAAAGTGCTTGACAATGATGGGGAACATGTGTATAATGTGCCTGTCGCCACCAAACAGGAGGAACGAAACAAAGACAAGCGAGAAACAGAACTGAGCGTCCGAAGCAGTAAAAGAAAATTAAGGACAGCGAAAAAAAGTTCAAAAAAGTTTCAAAAAATGCTTGACAAAGTTTCAGAACTCTGATAAAATGTGGTCACACAAACAAGGGATGCCACATCCCACTACTAAATCTGATGAGAATGCCAATCATCAGTAGGCAGTAGGAGAAAGATTGACAGAATCAGTAAATTTTCCAAAATAAAATCTCGCATTGGGGTGCGAATGGTGAGGTATGAAAAATGACCTACCCGCCCAATGCGAGAGACGGAAATCTCAGGGTGCGAATGGTGAGGTATGAAAAATGACCTACCCGCCTGAGATGGAAGTACAAAAAAGATTATCTGTTAGTTTTACAGGAGGAGTAACATTGTGCTCTCGGTTTCCGATGAGTCCACGAAGGAGTAACACTTGGGCTAACAGATAATCCACACAAGACTTTGGTAAGTCTGACTTGGAAATAAAATGGGAGGGCTATAGGGTTCTTCGGTGAAGAACATGATGCTACTCCCTAGGGACTAAAGGGTTGCCCAGGTCGTGGGCTTGACATGATGTTACCGCTTATTTTCCATAAGACTTTACTAAATCAAAGTTCTCATGAGTATGAAGAGAATAACAGGAACACAGAGATTAGCAACAGCTACTGATTGTGATAACAGGAACTCTTCACACTCATGAGAACCAAAACTGTAAATTATCTCACATGAGGGTACACTCAAACTGTTGGGACAGGATGGGATGTTCATAATCTTAATCATGTTGTTCGATTCACATTATACTACTGGATATGGGGTAGGATTAAGATATGTCGTTATCATGTGTAGGTTCAATCCCTAATGAGAGAACAATGTATTCTCATGTGAGATAATGAAATAATGGTTCGGTAGCCAAGTGGTAAGGCAAGTGACTGCAAATCTCTCATGCGTTGGTTCAAATCCGACCCGAACCTTTCGTTCAATAACAAACTCATTATGTATGTAGCCGATACCTTGGGTCGCAAACCCCTTCATAATGAGGTAATGCCGATAAGAAAGTACCCGCTTTGGGAGGGACGTATCGGAGGGCGATAGACTGCAATCTATCCAATGGTCAGGTTCGACTCCTGAATGTATCAGCGTTATAATCATTGAACAATTCTAATCAGATGTGTAATTATAAATTATAACAAAATTATCCATCTGATTTTATAAGAGAATGAATGTGAGTGGTGGAATGGTAGACGCGCCGTTAAAGGGTGGGGTTGAAATCCCATGAAGGTTCAAGTCCTTCCTACATTTTGTTCTCAAAATTTCCAACGACTTGAGGAAGTAAAAAATAAGAGCCGTGTTTATAGCGACTACGATAACTCGCTTTTGGTTGGGTTGTTAGTTCCTTTCCAACCTAGGAAAATAAGGAATTATCAGGTAGGCAACGGTTCTCTGACTGGTAATTTGCAGGGGACGCTCTGTGAATGAGAATCACTACCTAAGCGAAGGATTGTAGGGATTTCAATCCTTCCGACAATTTTTTCATGAAAATAGACAAAAGGAGTAATTAACCTGATGTCGAAGGTGTCCATGTAGTTTAATGGTAAAACACTCAAAAGTGAGCTGAAAAAGGCGCTGAAAAGCGAAGATAGTAAGCAAGAGCGAGTAGGGGGATGAAGGTTCAAATCCTTTCATGGATTTTCTGTCATAATGTTGGATAAAGTTGTTATGATGGGTTTTGTTGATGACTAATTAAAGTATAGGTTACATCCTCCTGCTAAAAGGTTGTTCTGCGCTTCTTCCAACGGTGGACTTAATAAGTTGGTATTGTTTTTCTTATTTTGTCAGTTTTTTATTAAACTGTCTTGCTCAATAGGAGGTTGTGAAACCCTATGGGATACACGAGGCTAGGGGTTGTATCCGAATGACAGTTTGACCAAACAGTAAAATGGCAAGCGATAAGACAGAATTGCAAGCCGCCTACGATTTGATGTCATGTATGTTATTCATATTTTTGAACTTTCTATCATTTGTTGGGGTGGGAAACCACCCCTTAATGCGGAAGTGGTGGAATTGGTAGTCACGCAACGCTAAGGACGTTGTTGGAATTAAATCCAGTGAAGGTTCGAGTCCTTTCTTCCGTACTCTGTCTCACCAGACATAAAATGGTGTTCTGATATTTGTTTGTTCATTGGGGCATTGAGTTGATGCTCCTCCTTTCTAACCTGAGTAGTGGCAGGATAATACCACTACAAAATTTGCCCTCATGTTGTACAAGTTAGCAAATCGGTCTTCCAAACCGAAGGAGACGGAGCGTTACCGTCTGGGGGTATTTGTTTCATGACAATCCGAGGTCTTTGCACAGGATGTTGCCGCTCTATCGTGATGGTTTTCGCATTCATTTCTCCATTACGATTGTCATCTGTAATAAGGTCTCACAAGTTCTCTATGAGTAGAGAACGAACTAGGACTGTTTGTCGGTAAGTGTCAGTTTGAAGAAACCGTCATGCTCAAAAAGAATTACACCCAATTCAAATCCATACGAGACGTGGTTATGGAATAATTTAGGCTGATAATTCAATGGTAGAATGACGGTCTCCAAAACCGTTTATCAGGGTTCGAGTCCTTGTCAGCCTGTCTTGTCCATGTGTGTGGATAAGGGAAAACTTATATTTTTTGTTTTCTGCTTTCATAAGCCCTTTGGTAATTGTGGGTTATCAATTACCAATTTTCTCTCGCTATCGGGTGATAGATTGGGAGACCTGACTAAATTTCAATTTTAGTTTCATAAACCCTTTGGTAATTGTGGGTTATCAATTACCTCATAAGTCCTCGTGCCACAATGGATACTGGAGCAGACTTCTAATCTGCCGTGCGAAAGCACATTGTAGGTTCGAATCCTACCGAGGACGCTCTAATCTATCATGAACTGTCCACGCATTCACGCGAACTAACATGGGGTGTTCTCAAATGGAGTATGTTCATCATCGTAAAATAGAGAATGAGCGATGGTTGATAACGAGGTGTTATTGACGGATAATCATTCTCGCAAAAGGGTGTGTAACTCAGATGGTCAGAGTAGTCGCCTTTTAAGCGATTAGTCGTGGGTTCAAGTCCCACCACACCTATTTTTATATGGGATTGTAGCTCAATCGGTTAGAGCGGAGGACTCATAATCCTTAGGTTCACAGTTCAAGTCTGTGCGGTCCTATAATTGGTAAAGTAGCTCAGTCGGTAGTAGCACAACACTGAAAATGTTGGTGTCGGTGGTTCGATTCCACCCTTTACCACTAAATCAGTAATAAAATCTCTTCTTTATTTGTAAAGTGAACTAAATAAAGATGTGGAACGAGAAGAATTACAAAAATTAATTGACAAGAATTTTTCTATCCGTGACATCTGTAAAGAACTTGATAAAAGTTATAGTGCGGTTCGTCATTGGTTAGGAAAGTATGGATTGAAAACTAATCATAGACCTTTCAATGCAAAAGATTATACGGAGGAAGAAAAAGAGTTTCTTCGCATAAAAAGAAATAAGCGAATAAATGTAAGCAATCGTAATCGTGCAAGAGAACGTAAACAACAAATAATTGATACAAAGTTTGGCGGTAAATGTATGGCATGTGGTTACAACCGTTGTACTCAAGCATTGGAATTTCATCATAAAAACCCTGATGAAAAAAGTTTTGCATTGAATGTAGCAACGCTTGGTCAACTTTCAATGGAAACTATAAATGATGAAGTTTCTAAATGTGTTCTTTTATGTGCAAACTGTCATAGAGAAGCTCATTATGGATTACTTGATGTCAATAAATTATAAAGCCTCACTAGCTCAATCGGTTAGTAGCAAATCACTCTTAATGATTAGGTTCTAGGTTCAAGTCCTAGGTGGGGCATTATGAATAATAACATAGTCCTGTAGCTCAGTTGGTTATGAGCGTTCCCCTGATAAGGGAAAGGTCGTTGGTTCAAGCCCAATCAGGACTATTCCAAAGGCACATACAGCAATCAATAGTGCTTGAAAAGCCGCAGACTTATAATCTGTTCATAAAAATGAGTGCCTTGTAAAATTTTCTTCAATTTGTTATCGTTATCATTTCTAGGGCGATAATGAATAATGTATTGAGAATCAAACTTGCAAATTAGAGTTGCAAACTAATTCAAGAAGAATATTAAGCTCAGTGGAGAGCAATATATGTATAGCATGGCTTAAGGTCGGGTTCAAATCCTGAGATATTCAGTTTGATAATTTTTCTTCCCAAGTGAATAGAACTATGATATAATATATACATGAACAGGTTATTCACACCTACTAAACGAAAGTGTGATAAATAATACATGTATGAGTAAGAAGTTCAAAGGAAAACCTAGAGATGAAGTTACACTGTTAGATTTATCATCACGAACAGTAGGTAAAATCTTATCTAGGATGAAAGTAAAGTGTTGTGTGTGCGGATGGAATGAAGCTCCACTTGACATACACCACATTACTCCAAGAAAAGACGGAGGGAGTGATGAATTAGATAACTTAACACCATTGTGTCCAAACTGTCATAGAAAAGCACATTGTAATTTTTTAGCGGTTGAAGAAATGAAATCAATAAAGGAATTATACGGTGAAAGTTGGAAAGATTATTATTACAACTCTGAAAATGAATGGAAACAGCCCTTAAAGGCTATGCCTGTGAAGTTCTGCCCTGTCTGCCAAAAAGTTTTACCAAAGTTTCATAAAACATTCTGTTCTAATGAGTGTTTTAATAAATACCAAGAGCAGATGTCAAAAATTCCATCAAAGGATGAATTGAGACATGCGGTTGAAACCATGCCTATAACTAAGGTAGGTAAGAAATACGGAGTATCACATACACAAATCTCAAGGTGGTGTGAACGGTTAGAGATTGACCGTCCGAAAAGAAAATCTCCATCAAAAGCATAAGCCCATGTAGCTCAGTTGGTAGTAGCGTTTGTCTTACACACAAAATGTCGGCAGTTCGAATCTGTCCGTGGGTATTCCACTTATGAAATTCAAGAGATAAGCACTGGAAAAGTAATGAGTAGACTGTTTGTGAGGTTCGCAGTAAGAAGTAACCTTGGTTGGTAATACCTGAGTTTCCCTGTTTGGATAGTATAGCAGTAGTAAAACTATCATTCTTCTCACGGAAGTTAAACATGAGATGCTGCACCAAGTCCTCACCTGAATAGGGTGTACGATAGCAATCAAAAGTTCATGATTGGCATTATCAGGCTTAGATAATGAGATGCAGGTGCGAAGACAATAAATGTGTATCCACGGAGACGAAGATGTGCATCGTCTTATAAAACGAGGTAGACAACGTGCTGCCTGTGCAAGAGTCACACATGCTCAAAAGCGGATGTTTGAAGATGTTCATCATCCATAATGTACCTAAGTTGTGTACAGGCTTAGGTGTTCTCCGAGTGGTAGTGAGAACCATAATTCAGGGTGTAGTTCAATGGTAGAATGCTTGATTTGGGTTCAAGTGGTTGCGAGTTCGAGTCTCGCCTCCCTGATTAAGGTTTGCAGAAATCCTTAGCGCAAAATTTCTGCTAGTATCGGTGAAGTTTGGGGTGAGATTCCCTGTGCCTGTTAAGACTTAGAGTAGCTACTAAACGGTCGTGGGTATGGTGTAATGAGAAACATGTTATCGGTATCAAAATGGCTGGGTAGTTCATCTACCCACACAACGGCTGGGTAGTTCAGTTGGTTAGAACGTCCGATTCATATTCGGAAAGTCATAGGTTCGAGTCCTATCCCCGCTACTACTATAAATAATCTCGTTATGTCAGTTTTGATTAAAAAATGGAACGCAGAAGACTTCTTCAATGATGTCGCAGAGGGTAAGTTTACGTCTCGTAGTGATGAAAAGTTTGTAAACTTTTTATTCAGATTAATAGAAGATGATGAGCATGAAATTGAATACAGTGATTTCAAACAACTCGTAAATGATTGTTACATGTATAGGGATGAAATGACTTGGAATCTTCATGATGGTGCATCTCCTGAGACTTATCTTTACTATCTTGGCGAAATTGATGAGGATGATGAGATTACCTCAGAACAGAGAAAAGAAGTGGTTGACCGATTTAAGCATTGGGTAAACGAAGCACTTGGTCTTCCTTTCAACGGAGAAACATTCAACGAATATACGATTCGTTCTCTTGTAGAAAAAGCAAAACAGATGGGTAAAGTCGTTCTCATTGATAAGAATGGAGACATCGCTGGTATTCCATTTTTCAATAAACGATAAAAAAGTTCTTGACAAAGTAATAGAACTGATGTATAATATGTTTGTTGTCCGTCACGGATAACCAAGAACACTGAGAGTTCTTGACAAGTAAATTGACAGCGATGTTAAAACACATGAGGCATTCGTCTAGTGGTTAGGACAAGGGATTTTCATTCCCTAAACAGGGGTTCAATTCCCCTATGCCTTGTCTTGCAATCATTGCATTTATTTCGTGCTAATCTAAATGCGATAAAAGTAGCACTTGATGGTAAGGTAACTTATCCAGAGTGTAGAGGGTTTGTGTACAACCCAGATAAATTTAACCTTAGATGAGGTTATTACATTTATCAAAATTTATCCTGTTTATGGAGAATGGTACATAACAGTTTAGAGAGTTCTGTTCAAAAACTTTCAAATTGGGCGGGTGTCCGAGTGGCTGAAGGAGCGAGACTGTAAATTTCGTCGGGTAAAGCCGAACGGTGGTTCGAATCCACCCCCTCCCATTATAAAGACCCACACAGCAAACCATTCAATTATAACATAGCCTTGTAAGCCTGATGTCGCAGGTTCGAGTCCTGCCTCCTGTCCCCAATGATGGGAGTAGCTCAGTTGGGTAGAGCGCAGTAAAAATGTAATAATAATGGGTCTTGTTAATTCATTCATCCTTGTTAGGATAATTCCTAATAAAAGTCACGTTCAGCAAATCTAATCACATTATATTTGGGTTATAAAACGTGGAGAAATAAGTGACTTGTTCAAATATAAAGAATTATCCTGACAAGGGCGAATGAATTGACCATTTTTATTAACAATAAACATAGAAAGAAATAATTATGGGTAACGCATTATTTGATGCAATCAAGGAGACGGATAATTTGACGGAGACTACAAACGGCATGGCTGCTTGGAAGAGTACGTTGAACTCTGTACTTGATTTATTCGCTAAGGGTGCTTCTTATCGTAAGAATCCTAATGGGATTCGTACTATGGTTCGGAGCGCATGGTTAGAGGACAAGTTGTCCACAGTTCGTTGTTTGTTCTATCTTCGTGATGTGCGTGGCAACGGTGGACAGGGTGAGCGTGAGGTATTCCGTAAGGGTATCCACGAGGTAGCCACACTTGACCCAAAGATTTTTATTAACTCTAACATCATCTCTCACATTCCCACTTATGGACGATGGGATGATTTGTTCTGTTTGTTTGGAGTTCATGATGACCTTGACAAGCAGATTATTCAGTTCATTGTTGAGCAGTTGAAGTCAGACATTACTAACTATAAGTCTGACAAGCCTATCTCAATTATGGCTAAGTGGCTTCCTTCCGTAAATGCTTCTTCTAAGCGCACTCGCCTTTATGGTAAGATGTTGTGCAAGGAGTTGAGAGTGACTGAAAAGCATTACCGTAAGACGCTTTCCATGCTTCGTAAGCGTATCAATATTCTTGAGACTTATCTTACGAACAAGGATTACACCTTTGACTATAACGAAGTTCCTTCTAACGCCAACATGAAGTATCGTAAGTGCTTCCATGAGAAGGACGGTGAGCGTTATCGTGCTCATATTGATGCAGTTTCCAAGGCTATTGAGCGTGGAGATACTAACTGCAAGGATGCAAAGGTGAATGTCAAGACCCTCTATCCTTATGAGATTGTCAATAAGTTCTTTGACTATTCTTTACATAAGAATGATGAGAAGCAGCTTGACAACATGTGGCGTTCCCTCCCTGATTACTTTGGAGATGCAGCACATAAGAATTGGCTTGCAGTGGTAGATACTTCAGGTTCAATGACTTGGGGTGATAATCCTAAGCCTATTGGTGTGGCAATCTCGCTTGGTATGTATGTGTCTGAGCATAACAAGGGAGTGTTCAAGAATAAGTTCATTACCTTTGAGTCTAACCCTCATCTCATCGAATTTGATGATAAGTGGAGTGTTGGGAAGAAGGTAAATCATATTGCTTCTGCTCCTTGGGGTGGTTCTACAAATCTAATTGCAACCTTTGAGTTGGTACTCAATGCAGCAAAGAAGCATAAGCTTCCTGCTGAGGAGATGCCTGAAGCAATCGTGATTATCTCTGATATGCAGTTTGATGCTTGTGTATATGGTGGTAATGATGTAACAGCGTATGAGCGTATCAGAACTATGTATTCTTGTGCAGGGTATCGAGTACCTAAGTTGGTATTCTGGAATGCAGCACAGCGTGATTACGGTAATCTTCCTGTAACTCAGCATCAGCACGGTGCAGTTCTTGTTGGCGGTTGTAAGCCTGGTATGTTTGAGCAGATTCTCTCAGGTAAGACTCCTGCTGACTTCATGTTGCAGGTTCTTAATGGTGAGCGTTATTCAATCATTAAGCTTGTTGACTAACTAAATACTTTTGGTAGGGGGTAGTCCCCCTACCCTTTATAACCTCTCGTTGTGAAACGATGGGAACACCATAGTCATTGTGTTAATGATTGTGGTTCGTGTTTTGTTTGTTTATTAATGGTTCAACCCCCTAAATAATGGGGGTTGTTCCTAATTTTAATAAACCTTTTTAGAAACCATGTATTACGAAATCATAGACAATAACGGATTAGAGGTTCTCGTTGACAGAAAGGCTTGGGAGAATTATCTCAAACAGTATGTTAAACGAGATACAACTTTTGTGTCTAAACAAGAACTTCTTGCCGAGTTCATAGACACTTATTCTGATAACATTGATGACATTGACTGGGATTATTCTTCTGAACAAATCTTGGTTTGTCTCAATGAACCAATTGAAGAAACTGTTGCGATGAAAAATCAGTGGCGTGATTATCGTGATGATGGTTTTGAAATAGAAGAAGAGGATTATTAAAAATTTTTGGGGTCGTAGCTCATTTGGTAGAGCATCTGCTTTGCACGCAGAGGGTAGCAGGTTCGATTCCTGTCGGCTCCACTCCGTTGATTATCAACGATTTACAACAATTTTCAAAGGCTCGTTCAGCAAATTAGCATAGCTAAAGTTCATTGGTTCAAGTCCAATTATTTCAGAAAATCAGAAATATAGAGAAGTTGGTTATCTCATTAGTTATAAAGAGCCTTGTTATTCGCGGGCATAGTTCAGTAGGTTAGAACGCCACACTGTCACTGTGGAGGTCAGGGATTCGAGTTCCCTTGTTCGCGCTATTAAAGACACATACAGCAAACCTAAATGGATAATATGATGTACTGCAACTACAAAATTAAAGGTGGTTCAAATCCACCGCTTGTGTCTTGAATTCGGGTGGTTGGCAGAGTGGCTGAATGCGGAGTCCTGCTAAGACTTTAATCGTAGTTAATACGGTTCGGAGGTTCGAATCCTCCACCACCCGCTACGTAGGGAAAAGTCCCGATAATTACCCTAAGAGAGAACGCAAGGGTACGGCTGTTTTGAATGGTCTGGCAAACCTGTCTGTTAGTCGTTAAGTCAATAACAGGAAAAAATGGCAACAGCCTTGCCAATTTGGAGCGGTGTCAGAGCGGTTTATTGAGACGGTCTTGAAAACCGTTGAGGGTTAATAGCCCTCCGTGGGTTCGAATCCCACCTGCTCCGTAAAAACTTCAAAAAAAAGAGGTGATTTAAGGGTAAAAAATGCAGCAACATTTTTACCATCTGAAACGATAGAAACTTATCTTATAGGAATAAAAATACCATAAAGGAAAAATATCCGTCTGAAGCGGTGGTTGCAATTTCCACATTATTTTTCAAAAAAATCCTTGACAAAAATGGTAAGTTCGTATATAATTCTCTCAACGGCTGCTTCCTCTTCATGAAGTCGAAGCTCTGATGGGAGGTTTTACAGGAGTATTCCCCTCTGAAAGCGAAATGAATACATAATTTAGTCATGGGGCGGTCCAATAGGGATGTCAGCCCCTTAATTCTTTATTAAGGGGGAGTGACCCTTAATTTTTCTGCGGGCGTAGCTCAGTGGTAGAGCGCAACCTTGCCAAGGTTGATGTCGTGGGTTCGAATCCCATCGCCCGCTTAGTAGAACTTATATATAATATAAACATGAAAGAGATTACAAGTTACGATTTAAGAAGTGATGATGCACTCCATCAGTTTTTGCATGAAGCGTATGTGCAGAACAAGGGTGTAGTGATTCCTGCTGATATGTTGAAGGACTTTGTTGAAGTTGGTTGTAGAATCACAATTGCAAAAGTTGCACCATTCAATAAAAGTAAGTGAAACATTGACAGCAGTGTGAGCTAAGAAAGTAAATAACAATCATGAATAAAGCAGGTTGTTTAATTGTAATATTATTTTTTCTTCTTGGTTTAATAGCCTCATTGACAGGTTGTTGTGCCAATACATGTGGGCAAGGTGCTCCTGAATTGAGACCGATGCCTGATAGTAGGTCGCAAGACATGCTCCCTTGTGGAGTATATGTAATTGAGGACATCATTGAGATTCCTGTAACACCAAGTGGGAAGTAAGTAATAATTTATTATATAGCCCTCTGTTGTAAGATAGTTAGCAAGCAGGTCTCTAAAACCTGAAGACACGGCGCGACACCGTGGGGGGCCATTCTCATAATGGTGAAGTTAGTTTAGTGGTAAAACCTCATAAAATAATTTCTTTTTCTGTTCAAGTCACTAAATAATAGCATGGGTAAGAAAAGTTATACTCAGACTGAAAAAGAAGAATACGAGAAGATAGAAAAGACTTGTAAATTTTGTGGAGAAAAATTTTACAAAGTTTGGTCAAAATATTCTTTGAGTGAATTTTGCAGTCAAAGTTGTTCACGTAAGTATTCTAGTAGATTGAAGCGAGAATATGTGAATAAAAAGATTTCTGACTCATTGAAAAATTATTATAAAACAAATAACAGACCCATTTCTGTAATAAAAAAAGAAGAATACTACCAAAACCCTAATAAGTGTTGTATTTGTGGTAAAGTAATAGAATATGAAAGTAGGAAGAATAAAACTTGTTCCCGAAAATGTAATTCTAAATGTGCAAACTTGACAAAACAAAAGAATGGAACTGTATTTGTAGAAAACGGTCAACCTCGTTCAAAATCGGGACATTATAAAGGTTTTTATTGCAGTTCTACTTATGAATTGGTTTACTATATTTACATGACAGAACACGGTCATGAGGTAATTAGGAATACTAAAACTTATGACTATGTGTTTGATGGGAAAAATAAAATTTATATTCCTGATTTTCGTGTAGATGGAAAATTAGTGGAAATCAAAGGTTATAATTCTAGGCAAGTTAAAGCAAAAATTGAAAGTGTAAAAGATGAAGATATAAAAATTCTTTATTATAAAGATTTATCTGACATGATGGATTATGTTGATAAAAAATATGGAACTAAACATACACGTCATGCTAATAACTATTTTATACTTTATGATGAAGATAAGCCAGAGAAATTATTTGAATACACTTGTGATATTTGTGGTAAAAAATTCAAAAGTAAATGGAAAAGAAATAAAAAATCCAATTTCACAGTATGTTCAATGGAATGCAAATTAAAAATTAGAAAAACGATGTCCAAAAACCAAACAACACATATTCCTGATGGTTTTCATCAAATACCGACATTAGATGGGTATTATATGAATGAAGAAAAGAAAATATGGTCAAATTGGGATGGAGGACGATATGTTAAACTTTCAAAAATAAAAGGAGTTTATGAAAGATACTCTTTAAGAAAAGACAAAAAACAAAAATGGTATACTCCTGATGAACTTTTTAACATGACTTTTAATAAATAATTTTTACAAAGCCCTATAATTTAATCGGTTAGAATTCCAGATTTTGATTCTGGCAGTATGTGTTCGAGCCACATTGGGGCCATCTGTCTATTATTATCGCTTTTTCCTGTGTATTTAACACTTTCATAGCACATGAAACGCGATTCCTCATTAAAGCACTATCCTAATGGGTAGTGCTTTTTTTGTTTAAATTTTTATCAAAAAGGTCTTGACATTTTTAGAATTTTAGTGTATATTGTGTGTGCCACCTAATAATACTAACACAAACACACATCATCAACATGAATGCCATCGTTAATCTCATCGGTTCTCAGGAAGAAATATCAAAAGCTTTTGTTATTAGAAAGAAGCTTATTTCCAATCTTCGTAAAAATCCTCGTGGATGGAATGTGAAACAGGCAGTCAATTATATAAACAACGTAGTAATTGATGCTAAACTTTATATCGAGTATGCACATCTTGTGGAATTTCCTGATTGGATTAATGTGGTTCATCGCGTAATCTGTAATCGTAACAGTCTAGTGGCGTAACCGATAATAAATTATAAAAACAATATAAGGGAGGAAAATCCTCCCTTTTTATTTTCGGGATAAAAATAAAAATAAATGATTCTTACTACCATTATAACATAGAATTTACAATTGTCAAGTCTAATATCGCCGGTGCGCCCCATTTTTTTAAATTTTATCACCGCAGCTTATTATAATGACATTAAAAAAGGAGGGAAATCCCTCCTTTTCAATTTTAATCAGATGTTTCTGTTTTTGGTTGACCGTCCCATTTATAAGCCCATTCATAGGATGAGATTTTTACACAAGGTTCTCCCATGAATCCATCTTTTACTCTCTTTGTGAGTGGACGCTCTTTTGAATCTAATTCGTCTTTAATTGGCATTACTCTCCAAGAAGTTGCCCATCCACCATTGTCACCGTCTATGTAATTCTTTACTAATTTATGTAAAACAACAGAAGAACCAGTGGTGCGGATTACCTTATAGAAATTATGGATTGTTCTATTATAACCGTATGAAGATTGAAGAATGTCACCAACTTTAAGACCGTGAGTAGTTTCTTTTTCAATAGACTTTGTTTTACGAGCTGGCTTCTCTTTCTTTGTGGAAGCTCTATCAATTCTGGTAGAGGATGCGGTGTTGCCAGTATAATAAGGAGCAGGTTCATCGTTATCGAAGCCAGTTACATTGAACTCTTCAACAACAAGACCATATTTGTTATTATAAAATTTATTCAACTTTTCATTAAGACTTTTCTTTGACAAACGAGTCTTGGATTTTACTACTACATTGCAATTAGGCAATACACTCTCTTTGAGGATTCCGCTAACTTTCTTTACTTTGACTTTATAACTGTACATGTCAGTTTTATTTATTTTGTATTTGTATTGAAAATTATTTGTATTTTTCTCTTGACTAAAATTCAAATCTCTGCTATAATTCCCTCGTCATGAAGGAAAAGTTCACCACAGCAGAAATTAACGCACTGGTTTCCGAAGAGAAGAGCACTTATCGTGAGTTCCGTACTGCACCTAATGGTAAGAAGTATGAACTGCACATTTGGCGTAGTGCTCTCGGTCAGATTTGGGTATGGGCATGTGAGAATTACGTGAAGCCTCAGAGCAAGTCTTTTGGATACTGGACTGATACTAAGGGTTGGAACTTCCGTTGTAAAAATCGTTTCGTAGAAATCGTAGACTAAAAACTTCTAAAACAAACAAAACAATGAAAATTATCACACGGGTAATTGAGGACGGAAAGGACTTCTGTATGGACGACCTCATCAACATCTTCGCAAAAGGTGAGGGAGAAAGTGCAATCCTTACTTGGGTAGTGAACGGTGTTGAGCAAACAGAGAAATGTTTCTATTTGGACAATAACAGTTCCGAGGTCAGCGTATTCTACGTAAAGCGAAATGACCGAAAGTTTGATAAAGTGTTCGTCACGATTAACATCAAACAGATTGTGGAAGTCAACCACGTCCGACTTTCTATTATCAAGACATCAGTTGAAAAGGTTGTTAAGGAAGAATTGGAGTCGGAATTGAAGAAGAAGGCAATTGAAACGTTTGTAATGAATTGGAAACAATGGTTACATGAATGGGAGTATCATTCTGGCAAACGAGGTGGTTGCAAGTTCAAAGAAGCAGCTATTTGGATTTTCATTGCTGAAATGAATAATTACGATGAGTCTTTCGTGATGAATAGTGTCGGTTGCAGTCTTCGTAATTGGATGGAATGGCGTAGTAAGTTTGTGAGCTGGCTCTCTTGGATTAATAAGAATAAGAACAGGTTTTTCAGCCATTATCGAGAAGTCATTGACTATATTGTAGAAAAAATTGAAATGAGAAAAGTACGACACAGTGTTACTAATTTTTGACGGCGTATTCATATATAATGGAGGACGATAGGTTAAACAGCCTATCGTCCTTTTTTGAAAATTGTTGAAATTTTATCAAAAAAATAGATTGACAAAAGATTAGAATTTTAGTACAATGTCTGTGGCAACAAAAAAGAGACATGAACTGGACTTATACACAAGATATGGAAGAAGCCGTTCTTAACGAAATTAAAAAGAATGGGATAAAGAATTTCGGTCAAGTGATTAAAAAGTGTAATACCATTTATGTAGATGTTACTGAAATTTTGAAAGAACATCGCTTTACTAGGGGACAAAAAGCAATCATGTGCATTCGTTTGAACAATGGTCGTGAATTTTGGAACTCTGCATCGATTTGGTTTGAAATCGGTGTTGATAGGGAATACCCTGAGTATTGCAGACATTCCACAAGTGATTTGAAATTGAGAAAAGGTTGTGGTTATGGAATGTCCATCATTATGCTTTTAACTGATTTTGAACTTAGTATTCTTAGCGATGATTTTAACAAACTGAAAGCATTTAATTTTAGTTTGTATAAGGGACTGGGTTGGGATGATGTTTTGTTTGATAGTTTTTTGTTCTATCGTAGATATGAAAATGAAGCTGCAATGATTGAAAACGAGGAAGATTGTCGCAAACATTGGGATTGGGAATGGACTGGAATAGAAAATTATTATAAAGACTTGTGAAAATTAAAATTTTATCAGAAAAAGCTTGACTAAAATTCAAATCTTTGATATACTGTGGTCACACGAACAACAAAACACTAAACAAGAAAGGAACTAAGACTATGAGCGGACAGAATTGCATCATCAAAGTAGAATGCGTAGGTTTTTATTACATCATCCGTGTGGCAGATGCGGGCGGTAAGGAAATGTGCTGGGGATTCAAGAACGATAAAAACATCAATGAAATTATCGGTTCATTCTCTAACAAGGAATTCTCTTCCGTAGAATGGTTTATCAATAAGGCAAATGAATGCTATGTATACGACATCAATAAGCGCAATCTGGAACTTGGTGACTGGGGTTGTGAGTTCGTGGTAAAAAACGGTACGAATGTAACTTTTGGAAAGTGCTTCAACATCTAAAAAAAAAGAACAGCCTTATCTAAAATTACTGTCATGAACTATTATACTCAAATTAAGAATCTGATTGAGAAAGTAGGAGTGAAGAATATTTGTGAGCAACAAATGCCCACATGTACAATTTATAGGATTACTTTGAAAAATACCTATTATCTTTACATCAGTCTCGATGAACCTATTCTTTGGATGGGTTGGAGTTCGTTCTCAATCAAATATAAAGGAAGCACATTCAACTGCGATGACTTTGAACAGAAGCGACAGTTGAAATCCTACATTGAGACAGTGATTGACAATCATGGAAAGAACATTTTATCATAAAAAATTCAAAAAGTTACAAATTAGTGTATGAAAAACGATAAGCTTATGCAAAAGTATGGGATTACTCCTGAAATCATCGAAGACTTCAAGCGTATGGCAAGAGATACAGCCAGACTCTTTGATATTCCCGAAAAACAGGTTTTCGTTGATTTGATGACTCAGTATGTTAAGAGGAAGATGGATGAGATGTGATATCGTCTTGTATTAACAAAACTCGCACATAATATAATCATGAAGATGATAAATGCTTTTAAGAATCTGATTGCCGTGGATGTCCTCTCAGGTGATTGTAAGTTAGTTGTAAATGGGTTTATAGCCAAACGAGTGACAGACCGTGAGATTGTGGTGAATATGACTGATGGTGCAGGTGAGGGTTACGATACCCGATACTTCAACCTCAATGCCTTGCAGAAGGTAACACTGCTTCCTGAGAAGACTAAGTTTAGTTGCGTTTTTGCGAATCGTTGGCGACCTGAGAGACCTGATATTGTTGAGATTGAGGTGGTGAAGTCCGTGAACTTCAAAGGTTGGATTTTTGATACTGATGAGGATGTTTGATACAAATAAAAAGTTTCAAAAACTCCTTGACAAAAATTTTCAATTTGTAGTAAAATCTCCTCGTTATGAAACGATACACGAATTTTCAGTTGACAAAGGACATTATCACAAAGTTATCTACTGCCACAATTACATGTGAAGTGGATTTTGAAAATTGTGATATTACGGCAACTCACATAGATGAAAATGGAATCAAATATGTTTTGTCTGTGTTTTATGAAGATTATTATACTGATGAGATTGATGATTATTTCATTGCACGCTTAAAGGATTCTGGTATTAAGTTTAATTGGCTTCAGGTTCTTGAAGGGGGTGATGTTATCTTTGAAGGAGAAAGACTTATAGAACTTGATGACATGTCTTTTGACTTCATTATCAATTCGTTAAAAGAATTGGCTAAGAAAAATAATGAAGAAAGAATTAGACTTGCGGAAGAGGAAGAGAATAGGTTGAAAAATCTCGCAAAAAAGTTTGGAATTTTATAAAAAGTTCTTGACTAAAATTCAAATCTTTGGTATAATTCTCTCGTAACCAAGAAATACAAGAACATGAACAACATCATCCGTAAAGACATTCTCAATTCCGACATCCTCAATAACGATGACTTCGCCACTCTTCGTAATAAGGTAATCAATATGATGGAAACCACTCCTCGTCTGTGGAATGCTTATGTAGCCACTTGTAAGGAGCACAAGGTTTCTGAGAACACCATGCTCATGTGGGTTGACAAGTGCATTTGGGGGCAGTGGCCAGGTTGCAGTGTTGAGGAGAGTGACCGCCGTATTCTCACCGACTGCATCAAGTGGTACAGCGAGAACATGCGTAAGACTTGGGTAGAAAATCTTCACAAATTCTAAAAAGTCATGAATAAGAACGAAGTAATTAGCAATGTATTGGATATACTCTTTACAGAGGAATCCGAGAATTATGATTGGGATGTAGTATTCAGCACATCTCATCAGTTCTTTGAGTGGGAAACGGATGGGATTTACATAAAAATTTCCGTTCATTGTGCTTTGAAAAAAGATGGCTCTTATTTGGTTCTGGATGATGACCACTATGTAACTTTTATGAGAGGTGGATACTTTGGTTCAACCTTGACAAATTGTAAAGCAAGCATCAACGATGAAGTAGGTAAGAAAATCATTGATTTTGCTAACAAAGTCTTTGAGGAATGGGCATCAAAAGTAAAGCCTAAGCAAGAAGGTGATGGACTTTCTGAGAAAGAACGAGAAAATTTGAAATTTCTTGCTAATTATTTTGGATTAGAAGTTTGACAATGAATGAGGAAACGCTTTACGAAACAATTATTGAAGAATTACCGAAATGTGATGTAATTTCTGTTACTTCTGAACCTGTAGGGGACACCACATGGTTTCTCACAGTCATCGTGTTTGAAAATAAGGAAAATCGTTATACAATTGAAATAACGACAGGTTGGCATTGGAAATCATTTAGAAGTTATAAGACTATTCGATTTAGAAAATTGACTGTGGAAATTGCTGGCAATGTAGTTTTTGTATTTGAACGACCTTATGTTGGCAAACCTACATATTATGGAAGGGTATATTATGAGCCAATGGATGTTGCACATATCGTTTCAAGATTGAGTAAAATCTGTTATTCTAACATTCGAGAGGCTTTTTATAAAATGGAGAAAAAAGAAGAAGAAAAATTAAAAAATCTCCTAAAAATTCTAAAAAGTTCTTGACAATTATCTGAAATTGTAGTATAATCACCTCAGCTTCACAGAGTGTGAAGCTCAGAACAACAAACAAAACACTAAAACAAACAAAATCATGAACAACTTCGTAATGTTTCTGGTCGCCCTCGTCACCTTCTTCATTGGTTATGTACAGTGCTACAATCCAGAAGATATGGCACTCTTCTTCCTCGCATGCCTTATCTGCGTTCCTACGATTATTATCTGCATCGTTGGTATTGTTATTGATAAGAACTTCTTTGAGATGTAAGATTATGAAAGTTACTGAAAACGATATTAAGAGGATTCTCACTAAAGAAGTGATGGACAAACTCATCGAGATGGCACAGTTCCATGTGAAGTATTACGGTGGGGATTATGGGGTGGTTCTTCGTGACCTTGCAGTAGAATGGGTAGCACACGAAATCAAAAACAATTAATACTATGACTAAGACAGCAGAAGTAGTGAACACATACGAAAAGTTCACCGAAGCCGAAGTCAACGAACTCACCAATCACGGTTATGAAGAATCAATGACTTTCTTGTTTACTGGATTGTTGAACGATGTGCTTGATAACGCGCAATACATTGTTGCCGATGATTTGAAAAATAAGTTGGCGACAGTATTTTCAAATGATAAACTTCGTTCTCTTCTTATTTCTTCTATTGAGCTTTGCGAAATGGCTGAATATAAGATGGATTCTTATTCTGAGTTTGACCTCATAATTGACAACCTTTTAGAGTTACACGAACAACTCAAATAATTTTTCATGTTACTTGACGGATAAGTTGAGAGACTAGGTTAGAAATAGCCTAGTCTCTTTTATTAAAAAAAACGAAAAATAATTTAAAAAAGTTCTTGACTAAAATTCAAATCTCTGCTATAATGTGGTCACACGAACAACAAAACACTAAACGAGAAAGGAACTAGAAACTATGAACCTCATCTGCAAAAAACTCAACCGTAACCAAATCATCAATATCTTCAAGTATTTCACTGGTGACAGTTTTGTCGTGAATGAGAATAAAATCCCCATGCACAAGGAGAATTATTTCCGACTTTACCTTGATGGTAATGAGAACGAATATATCGAACTTTTCTTCGGTCAGTTGGGTGAACTTATCAGTTTTGGTTATTCTAGCAAAATGATTGACTCTTCTCGTAATGCTGAGATTTCTGAGTGTGGTAACTATCGCGTTCTGACCCGCATCGCTCCTGCTGTCAAGAACTTCATGAAGTTTGCAGTAGAAGCACTTGAACATGAGAGTTCGTTGCACGATAATGCCAAGCGTCTTTACAATTTCCTTAACAAGAATGTCTGAACAAAATGAGAATACAGAAACAATTAACTAAGAAGACCAAGGACATTTGCGAAAACCTTGCCATTGATTGTCTGAACGAAGTGGACGAAAAGTTTGACACCATTAAGGTTATTGAAAGATTTCTTCTTCTCTTGCACAAGAACCTCGGAGTCTATAAGATGACTGCTTTTTCTGAGTTGGTACATGTGTTTGACAGAATTCTCACAATGGCAGAAGAGGGGAGTGAGTTACATTTGAACATTGAAGGTATATTCACAAAGTGGGAAAATGACATTCCAAACGATAATATTGATAATTGGAAAGATTCGGACTATGCCACCATCTTCGTTACGGTGAAACACTACGAAGAGGTTAATAAATATGCCTTTGACGATACATTGAAGAAGGTGATAGAACTTTTCCGTTCCTGTATTGACCCGAACGATTATAAGGAAGGCGATATTGAATACTGGCGTAAGGAAGTTATTACTGACGATGAAGGAAATGAGCTTAAAGAAAAGTTTATAGTCAGTGACGATGATAATGACGATAACGATTTAACACCAGATGAGGATAACAATGAGTTTAAGACTTTTGAAACTACTTATTTTTATAGTTTTTATTCTCACAGTTGGGGCAATGAAGACTAATGACGATTCATTGTTCAATGGGTTGAAGAATTCCTGTAAAATCCACATTAGACACGAAAAAAAAATTAAAAAATTATACAGAATTGACTTGACTAAAATTCAAATAAGTGTTATACTGTCCCTGTCATGAAAGAAGAAACAGTAGACATCCTCAGTTACAACAAGCAGATGCTGGAAGAAGAACTTAACACATTTATGGGATTTCTTGGTGACAACTAATAATAGAAAGGGACAACAATCATGTACAACATCAACGACATCGTAAAGACTGACTTCCGTGTTGGTAAGAATCTCATCAACCTTGTTCGCAGGGAGAATGGATGGCTGGTGACGAATCGTAGCAACTCTATTCAATATGGTGTGATTAGTGAGGAATGGAATTATTGCTTCTTTGGTTGGAAAGAGGGTGACTCATTTGCTAGGGCAATTTCCAAGGCGATTCGTTTCGCTGCCCAGCCTTATAAGTTCTTCATTGAACAGAATGTACTCATTGAGATTCCAGAAGAACAAATTGTGCGACTTTAATTTTTTGTTAGTGTAGTTCATAGGTAGTAAGAGACGATAGGTTGGAAACAGCCTATCGTTTTCTTTTTGATAAAAAAGTTTGAAATTTTTTACAAAAAGTTCTTGACTAAAATTCAAATCTCTGCTATAATGTGGTCACACGAACAACACTAACAAATCACGAGAAAGGAACTAACTAACATGAACACGAACTTCATTCTTGATAAGGACACCGAAATGTGCAGCAACTGCATCCACTTTGATACCCATGTGCGCGTAATCGGTGGACGAAACAGTTTTATCAATCATGAGGTGATTGCTCCTCTACATTACCGTCTCAGCTCCTACTTCCATAATCACGTTGTAGAGGTTTGGTTTGATGGCGGTTTCTGGGTAAAGCATGTCAACAATGGCGTAAAGTTTTTCGTAGGTAATCTTTCCGACTTCCGTACTGCTATTGCCACCATCCGTGACTATTGCTTCTAATATAGAAAGAAACAAAACAAAATGGACGATATGCTCGTAAATGTAATCTGTAAAGGTCGTAAAGGTAGTCCCAAAAATCCTGCTGCAATGACTATTGTACTCGGACTTCCTAATACCCTCGGTCGCTATTCTCGTTACTACGTTGATGTTCTTTATTCCAATGAACTCAAAGAATGGTATTTCAGTCGCATGAACCACGAAATTGACGAGGAACTCGTTATCAAGTTCCTTTTTAACAATGAACTCATCTTTTCTCGTAAGGTTTGCAATCGTCTGAACAAAATGTGGCGAAACAAGAAGTGGTGAAAAAATAAAAAATTCTTGACATTATTAGAATTTTAGTGTATAATTCCCTCGTAATCTACTAAGAACAACAATCACTAAACGAGAAAGGAACTCAAGATATGAAGACCAAATATCAGGAACTCATGGAAGACATCAACAATGCCAAGTCTAATGGTCAGGAAGTCACATTCATTCAGATTGATGGATGGGTTAAGGCTATCACTGGCAAGATTACTAATATTGTTGTGACCGAACTCGAAACAATTATTGTGGTAAATGATAGCAAAGAGTTCTACATTGATGAAACAGATTCAATCTTCATCGATGACACTCAGGACAAGAAGTATTACGGGCTGCAAAGCAATGAACTTAGTGACTGGTCTCTTGCAATTATGTTCTAAAAATCAAAAACACTTAAAAGAAATGAACATTAGGAATAAGATGTTTTTGGAGGGGTGAAATCCACTCCTTTTACCAATAAACGATAAAGAACAATACTACAACAAACATGAGCGTAGAGAAGTCACTTTTACAAAACAAAAAAAAGGTGACTGAAATGTCACCCCATCAATTTCTTAAAAAATAAACGAAACAAATGCGAGTACAAAAACATCTTAGTGTAAAGGATAAGGAGCGTTGCAACGACATCGCAATGAATTGCCTGAATGAAATAGATGAGAAGTGCGGAACACTTGATATCATCAATCGTTATCTGCTGCTTCTTCATAAAAATCTCGGAGTCTATAAGATGACCGCATTCTCCGAATTAGTTCATGTCTTCAATCGCGTTCTTGACATGGCTAAGTGTGGGTGTGATTCAAATGGTGATATCTTCTGGTTGAGTGCTGAGGGCAATTATTCCAAGTGGGATGATGATAAGGTAAATGATAAATACGATTCTTGGAAAGGTGCAGACTACGCAACATTATGGGTCACTGCCAAGTTTGATAACGAGGAGGATAGGGCTGCATATGACGAAACACTGAAGAAGGTCATTGAACTCTTCCGTTCATGTATAGACATTACAGATTACGAAAAAGGCGATGTTGAGTATTGGCGACAAGAGTTTGTTCTTGATGAAGACGATGAGATTATCAGCGAACAGTTTAATGGTAATGGAACTGATGATTTGGAAAATAAAGTAACTCTCTCTGTGAATGAAGAAGCTGGCGAGAGAAAGACCTTTGAAACAACTTTCTACTATAGTTTCTATTCCCACAACTGGATAAAGAAAGACATTTGAATTTTTCTCTTGACAAAAATTCAAATGTCTTGTATAATGTCGTCAGCAACACGAACAACAATCATGAGCATCTACGAATACAACAGGCTGGCGATGGAAGAAGAACTTAACCTCTTCATGGAACTTCTCGGAGACAACTAATAACCACAATAATTCAACTATGAACAAGGCATCATTCAGTCTCAATAAACTGGCTCGTGAAATGGCAGAGAAGAACAAGAACTACATTCGTAGTTACACCGATAATGAGGAGTGTGCTCGCAATGAGATTTATGAACTTATGGTGAAGGCTACTGGGAAGAACCTCTCCGAAATGTCTGAGGAAGAATCCGAGGAATATTGGGACGCTACCTATTGGGGATATCGTCAGATTGAAGATTTTCTCAATTTTATGTAAAAAAGTTCTTGACTAAAATTCAAATCTCTGCTATAATCCTCTTGGGGACACCCCACTAAACAATCAATTAGAAAGGAAATACGATAATGGGTCTTGACCAGTACATTACGATTCGTCACAAGTCAACCAACAACTCTTACAAGCGTTGGAATGACTATTGGAAGATGTCTAGGGAAGAACGCGAAGGTCTTCGTCAACCGAGTGAACCATCCAAGGATTTGATTCTGGGCTACTTCCGCAAGCACAACAACATTCACAAGTGGTTCGTGAACAACATTCAGAATGGCGTTGATGACTGCGGGCGTTATGAGGTTTCTCTGTCCAAGATTAAGGAACTGAAGGAACTCTGCGAGAAGATTATGTCCTTTGTCACTAAGGAAACTCCTGCTCCTAAATTCATCACTGACGCTGATGGTAATGAGTATGAGGTGTGGCAGGTTGACAACTACACCATTACCGAGGAGGGTTTGGAATTCGTTAAGGAGAATCTTCCTTCCCAGAGTGGTTGCTTCTTCGGTAGCACCGAGTACGATAACGATTATTTCTGGACTGTTGAGAACGCAATCAATGTTCTTACTCAGGTAATCATGATTTGTGAACTCAATTACTTCCGTTTCTATACCGACCGCGAGACTGGTGTGTACACTGGTGAGTGGGTTCTTGAATATTCTTCTTCTTGGTAAAAAAATAAAATGTTTGATAAAGAAATTCTAAAAATCTTCTGTCAAATAAATGGCATCAGTTGGGAACTTACTGAGGAAGAGATTGAAAAATAATCACTCGTAAGGTAATGCTTTTTACAAGAGGTGGAAATTACTCCACCTCTTTTTGTATGTCTCTCAGAATAAAAAATCTAAAATTTCAAAAATTAGCTTGACAAAAATTCAAATCTCGTGTATAATACCGCCATGAACAACATCAAAAACATTTCTGAGTTCGGTCTTGAAGATGCTCGCATCCTTGGTTTCCTCAATGAGTTTGGTTACAGTGATGTCCACTCTTGGTTGCTTGTGAAGGAAGGTGACATCCTCGTTGGTTATGAGGTTGAGCGTGACTTCACCCCCAAGTTCGATGGTTACTACTGCTATAACAATGAGGAACAGCGTTATGCTCCCCTTGTTCTCACTGGTTATAAGACGGAGGTTACACACCGTAAGGTAAAGGGTATCTCCAAGTTCGGTAAGTGGGTGGTTGAAACTTGGTGTGGTGAACCTCTCAAGACTCCCACAGGACGTTTGAAGAAGCGTTGGGTAAGCATGGGAGAACTTCGTGACCATTCTTGCGCTTTCTATGACCACAACTTCTAAATCAAATAAGGGGTCAGAAATGACCCCACATCTTTTACTTTTATGTTTATTATGCTTCTTTTCGTGGTTTTTGTGATATTACCATTTATTATTGGTGCATGTTTGTATGCTGATAATTATCCCCATACAGAACACATACCCGAAATTCTACTTACATATTACGCTATTCTTTTAATTAGTGCTTACATTATTTCACACTTTTTCTAAAAATTCTTACAAAAAGTTCTTGACATTATTAGAATTTTAGTGTATAATTCCCTCGGAACAACAAATAACACTAACATGGCTAACATCTCCTACTCCGCTGCTGGTAAGAAGAACTCCAAGAAGAACCCTGCAATCATCACCCTGAACATCATTCTTGATTGCGGTGAGACGGTTTCTCTTAATCTGGAATACACGAAGAAGAATGGTTGGATTCCCGCTGAGAATACCTCTTCTCGTGCAGTTTATCTTTATTGCATGTATGTGACGCACGACCGCGCTTGGCATAACAAGTCCTTGCAGAAATATATCAACACCTATTTCAACATCGCTACTTCTTGGAATAAGGATGCTTCTACGATGAATTGGGTTGCTGCGTGGGGTGACTGGAAGTATGCTGAGAATAACGGTGCAGAAGTTATCATCTGGGAAGACGCAAAGTAATTTTAAGAATATGAACAAAACACTTGACATAATTTATGATGGGAGTTTCATTCCAGAACTCATGAGAAAAGCTGAGGACAAAGTTCTCAAAAATATGAAAGTTTATGTCGATAATTGGAAACTTAACTTTCCAAAGACTTTTAAGAAGCAAGGTCATTTCTTTCTTCATAATCTCCAAGAGGTGATAAACGAAGAGTACGTAAATGAGGTTCTCAATGATAAAGCGATAACTCTGTGTTCTTAAAAAATCTTAAAAAATTGCTTGACTAAAATTCAAATCTTTGTTATAATCTCTTCGGAGACAAGAAAGAAATACACGATATGAAAACCGATTATCCGCTGCTTTATACAGAAAATTGGGTTCGTAATTTCTACGTAACCATCCACTCGTTCATGGATGTATTCTGCAACGGTGGTGAAGAGATTACGGATGAAGAAGAAGCATTTGAATTCCTTTACGAATGGTACATGGAAAATGTCATGGGATGGATTGAACTCCCTGAAGAATATACTGACGAAGATAATGGAAATGACAGAGATGCAGAGGTGGAAGCCGAACGAATCATGATGTTCATGTTGCCGATGATTTCCAAGAATGAACGTGGATTGAAGCGAATCACGAAACGATTCCTGAATCAGTTTCATGAAAAGATGGAAAGTTGGCTTTATGATTCCGAAGAGGAAAAGAAGCAGTGGAATAAGGCTTTCAAAAAACTCTACATAATTGACCCGAAACTGGGTTGGGGAAAAGAGGTTGTAGTTCGTTAATTATCAATTACTTAAACAAAAAACATTATGGAAAACATATTCAAACCGATTAAGAAGGACAATCACAACGAAGTGGAAATGGGTTTTGAAGGTGTAGCAACTGCTACTGCATGGTTGGAAGAGAAAAATAAAAAGAAAATTGTCAAGGATTGTAATGGGAATGAAATCGTTGAGATTGCCGTGAGTTATCTTAAAGATGATAACGGTGATTGGAAGCGATTTGATAAACTCATCAAGAGTTATATTTCTAAATTAAAAAATCCTGTAATGCTCATTAGAGAGTACAAAAACGATTTTATTACCACCACTACACCCGATAAAATTATGAAGTTTGCGGTTGTTCATGGAAAAAAGCCCAGTCTTTGTCTTGGTATGTCAATGAATGGTTCTAAAATACTCAAAGGTATCTCTGATGACTACTATTTCTATAATTCTGATATTATTCGCTTTATGATTTTTGAAGACAGTGTGGAGAACGAAAAGAAAATGATGGAAATCATATAATTTTCAAAAAGTCGTTGACATCATAATACTTCCAGAATGTCAAACTCGTCAATCAATAATGTTAGCAGCATATATAATTCTTACTTCGCAATGGTTGAGAAGTGTCATTGACAGATATTTTCCAGAATCTTTTTTGGGAACAATGTCAATTTTAGAAATAAAAGGAAGAAATAAAATCATCCAGACTTCAATTTATTTTCAAAAAATCACAGTCTAATCAGATAAAAATTATTTTTCTTATTGTCAGCCATTTGGTTTCAAGCAAATCAACGCATAAAAGTTGTAGAATTATTGAATTAAAATTCAAAAAGTTCTTGACATTATTAGAATTTTAGTGTATAATTCCCTCGGAACAACAAACTAAACACTAACATGATTAGCAAAGAACAGCTCGGATACCTCGGTGAAGCCAACAGCGAACTCTATGACCTCCTTAGTGGTGGCGAAATCAACATCAAAGAGACGGAAGACGGAATCCTCATCACTTCCGATTACACTACGGAAGACGGTGTGCGTCATAGCAGAGTGATGGTTGACATGTGCATGAACAATGGTTCTATTTTCGGTTGGGTAACTAGCCACGATGATGATGCTCGCTTCTGGTATGGTTCTCGTAGTCTGCATCCGATGACTTGGGCATTCGTCAAAAGAGTTCTTGAAATGTAATTTTTTAGGAAATGTGAGTAATGGGTCAAGGAGGGGAGAAATCCCCTCCTTTTTGTTTTCAAAATAAAAATAAATGATTCTTACTACCATTATAACATAGAATTTACAATTGTCAAGCCTAATGTCGCCGGTGCCCCCGATTTTTTTAAATTTTTTGCAAGAAACAACGGAAAAAGATAGTGAGGGTTTAGCATTGCAGAAATTCACATTTTTTTACAAAAAAATCAAAAAAAGTTCTTGACTAAAATTCAAATCTCTGGTATAATGTGGTCACACGAACAAGACAAACATAAAATCATGAACAACACTCAGTACATCGCCCAGACGCTCATCGGTTTCCTTTCCCCCTCCATCAACGCTTTCCGTGCAATGACTGGTTGCAAGTCAATTATTGTAGACGAGAAGAACTTCTCCGTGAAGTGCATGCTTCCTCTGACTGTAACTGGTCGTAAGTGGAACGTTCTTGAAATTCGCATCAACGGACTGGATTTGGTTGATGTCAAGTGTTCCAAGGTGACTACTCGTAATTTCAAGTCTACCACCAAGGTTGTACACGAATGGGAAAATCTTTACGGTGAGGATGTATATCGTATTTTCCGTGAGGCAACAGGCGTTGCCACTCGTCTCTGGTGATAATAAAACAGCCACTCAAAAGGAGTGGCTGAACTTTTTATCAAACATAAAATCTCATCATTTGGGGAATTAGTAGAACAATTCCAAAAACAACATAAGAAAATATACCTCGCAATAATTCTAAAACATTTTTGTCCATATAATCATTATAACTAAGTTCCAACTTTCTTATTATAAAAGCTTGACAAAAACATAAAAAGATATATAATATGTGTGTCGCCAAATGTGACGGAAACAATTAAATACTAACATAAAGAAATAATAAAATCATGAGCTTCATTTCCAAAGAACTTAACCGTAATCAAATCATTAATATCTTTAAGAACCTCACTGGCGATTCCTTTGACGTGAACGAGCAGAAGCTTCCCCAGTATAAGGAAAACTATTTCCGTCTGTACATTGACGATAACGAAAACGAGTTTCTTGAATTGTTCTTCGGGAACGATGGTCGTCTTGCCAGCTTCGGTTATTCTGTAATCTACTTTGACTATCGTAAAAATACAGAGATTCGTGAATGCGGCAATCATCGTGTTCTTTCTCGCATTGCTCCTGCTGTGAAGAACTATTTGAAGTTTGCAATTGAGTATCTGGAACACAATACCCCTCTTCATCAGAACGCAGAACGACTTTACTTTTTCATGAACAAGAATATCTAATTCATAAATAATATCATGGAAAAAGTTAAGGACTTTGACATCAATACAATTATTGATAATGCTTTGGGTTGGATGAAAGAATGTTTACTGAATGGAGATAAACTTGACGAATGGTTTAATGAATATTGTGATGCTAATAATGAACCTGAAGGTGACAGAGAACAACTTATCAAATATGTTAATGGATTGACCAGAATTGTAAAATGGTGTTTTGGCAAAACAGAATCAAAGCTGCCCATCTGTTCACGATATGATGATGAGGTGAACTTTTATTCCGCTGGTCGCAATCTTACAAATGAAAAACATAAAAAAATCGTTGCAGAAAGAATTGCAGAAAGAATTAAACATCCTTTCAAACATTGGGATGACTGTGAGTGGCTTCCTATTTCAGAAGCAATCCGAGTAACATTTACAAAACATACATCGACAATAGCTGGTGTAAATGGTACACCTGGTCAGAAAATTATTCTTGCTTTCCTCATCAAGGGTAACGAGGGTGAAATTAATTGGCAAGACATCTATTACGCATTGTCCTAACTTATTTGATTAAAAAATAATTTGAATTTTATTAAGAGTGACTTTAACAGGTCACTCTTTTTTGCAAAAAAAAACGAAAAATAATTCAAAATTTACTTGACAAAAATTCAAATTTTTGATACAATGTCGTCAGCGACATAAGAAAGGAACACAAACATCATGAAAATGAATCGTATCAACTTTGACAGTATCGTTCGCAGAGACGCTTATCGTAACGGTTTTGATGTCTATGAGCAGACTGATGACCTTGAAGCTATGCTTTCCTCCACTTTCCACAAGGGGGAGGTAATGGTTTCTTATCGTGAGGATGAGGGTTATGTGGTGTATGATGTAGCTGTTGGAGTAGAGTTCGTAGTTGGTTCTGAGCAAGGACTTGCTACCAAACTTCGTGAGTTGGCTAACTATTACATTAAGTGATTGCAATGACGAGTATATATAATGTTTACTATGAGACTCTGGAATTGTTTGAACGAGTCAGGCACGAAATGAGCAGGGGTTATCGTTTCTTCGTTAAAGTGAACATTGACAACAAAATTAAGTCGGGAGAAATTATCAATAGTCACAACTGGAGTTCTTCTCACGTTGTCATTAAGTTTGATGATGGTTCTATTCTCCGTGTACCCATGAACAATGTAACCAATGTTGAATGCTGAGATGAATACTTCTAAGAAACTGAAACACGATTTCATTGCAAAGAAACTCTCATCTATTCTATTTGGGGCGGGCTATGGAACTAATGTCATCTGTAACGCACATAAGGTTATCTATGAAATGGGGGAGAATGGTAGACCCATACGTGGAAAGGTTGCAAAGATTCTTGAACCTCGTCCAGTTAAAAGAATTGGCATAAGAAAGACATCAAGCAGTTTTATCAATAATTTCATCGAGGCTGAGAAAGATTACAGAAAGGAAACATACAAAATTGTCAATTCTGGAAATGGTTCTATCCGAATTCTCAACACGAAATCTTATTCCGATTACATCTTATCTTTTCACCATAATACAATATTAACATTAGAACAATAACATGGACATCATGCAAAATTTTGATAAGGATATTCTCAGTAAGAATAAAGATGTACTTCAACGCATCAAATATAACAATCCACTCAATCAAGATGCGGTAGAAATGTATGCTAATGCAAAGAACGCCTTATATAAAGGTTATCCTGTTTATGCTATCATTGAACAAGATGGTGTCAGTCACAGTGTTCAACTCGTTGATTGTGAGCGTTGGGATGCAGATTCTGTAACGGTAAAGCTCAATAATGGAACTGAGTTTCAAGTTCCCATCAATGCTGTAAAAATTGTAAAGTGCTAACCGTCATGAAAGCTGGGAAAAGAAATAATTACCTGATGGTTTATAATAAGTTGTTGTCAATTTTTACATCACCTCTTTATGGTATAAAATTCTATGCAACAGTTAGACGAATTGTCGGAAAACATGTCAATGGCGTATTACATCTTGAACCAGAAGAACATACAACAATTATTTCAAAAGGTCAAGGTGATGAACTAACCTCTGAAAACTTTTTGAACATGTTTTTATCTAATGGAGTTTCAGGTTATAGATTAAGAGAAAATTACGGTGGGATTGAAATTTTCTATACACGTAAGAGAAACAATACCATTTCTCATGTCATTTATTTCCACAACAAAACAGAAGAATTGATATTTTTATAAAGTTTACACTTGACAAAAATTCAAATATATATTATAATCATCTTGTAGAAGTTATGAACAATAAAGGAACGATGAGTGATAAGATTTGTTTTTTCGGAGGTTCTTTTGACCCTATTCATAAGGGTCATCTCAAAATTGCAGAGGCAGCATACAAGCAGATGGGATTTGATAAGGTTGTATTCTGTCCTGTTGTTTGTTCTCCACATAAAGATAATACTATGTTTTCTTTTAGAGAACGATTAGACATTATTACGAGTGCTATCAAAGATTTTGGGTTCAATAGTTGGGCTGAGGTTTCTGACATTGAATTGAATAACCCTGATGGTTATACTTCTGACCTTATTGGCATTATTCGTAAGAAGTTCAATGTTTCAGATAAAATTTATTGGATTGTTGGGGCTGACCAGTTTTCTAAATTAGAAACATGGAACAATTATCCTTATCTTATTGACAATCTTCATTTCTGTGTTTATGGGCGTGATGGAAAATCTATCAATGTTCCTGAAAACGTATCTGCTACTATGTTAAAAGGTGAAGACTATGGTATTTCTTCTTCAATGATTCGTGAACAAATTATCATTGGAGAACTTGATAATAATCTCCGTTTACCTTGTTATGATTTCTTTATCAAAGGATTGGAAATGAATTCTTTTATACAGAGAATGATTAAGGATGGTATTACTATTTCTACGGCAGAGAGTTGTACGGCAGGAAACATCGCAGGAACTATTGCAAATGGTGTAGGGGCATCAGATGTTCTCAAATGTGGATTCATTACGTACTCAAATGAATCTAAGGTTTCTCTTCTCGGAGTTAGACAAGAAATCATAGATACATTTGGGGTTGTCAGTTCCCCAGTTGCAGAACAGATGGCAAAAGGGGCTAGAACAAAAGCTAATACAACTATTGGAATTTCTATAACTGGCTATGCTGAACCGCTGCTGGCGTACATTGGTATCTCTCATGAAAAGGGAACTGTGGTTCATAAGATTGAGGAAGACGGTAACATTCATTCACGAAACACAAATAGAAATTACTTGGTTGACAGAGCATTAGAATTAACAAGACTATTTGTCAACAATATTTCTAAAAACTAATTTTATAAAAATTCTTGACATTTTTTTCTTGTTGTGTTATAATTTTCGTGACACGAGAAGAAATAATTTCATAACATATATCCACAAAAAATCAGCGTTATAAAAAGTAAAATTATGGAACTCATAGAACTCACAGAAGAAAATGTTAAAAGTCTCATGCCAGGAGACTCTCTCATCATTCATGGCAGATATGAAATAGGTCTTAAAAATGAAAACATTCTTGTTTCATTTTATGAGCAGTATTGTGGACAAATGATTAAAGTTTGCAAAAATATTCATCTGTCTCAAATATCTCTCCCTTCTAATCCAAAGTACAATCCTAATCGTTTGTTCAAAAAGGGTGACACAGTAGAACCAAAGGTCGTGAATGGTAGACAGGCGATTGGTAGATTGAAAGAAACAACTGTCAAGATACCTTCAGGACAATATATTGTGTCCAAAAACGAATCTGAGAACGAAAATCATCTTGTATCTATCTTTATGTCGGATGGAATAGAATGCGACATTGACCCAGCATATCTAAAACTTCTCGTACCAGCGGAGGGTAGAACTTGTGCAACTTGTACGCATTTCCATCGCACATCGGATACAACAGGAATGTGTTACATTAAGCCGACACCTTTTTTAGAAGTTGGGGAGCAAGAGACTTGTGAACGACATGATTTAGTTATCCAATGATTCAAAAATTTGTAAAGCAATAACTTTATAATAGGAATGTTTACAAAAAATCAACGTCATAAAATCAGATACTCGTTAGAACACCGTAAGGCGTTTCTTACTTTAGAAAAGAAACTCTTGGGGAAGAATACTATTCGTGGTTATCTCCATGATGTAGATAAGATTATTCTTTATCATTTCTTTCCGACTGAATTTGTACACACTTGTCATCAGTGGTGGTCAAAACATCATGAACGCAGAGCAAAGACACATGACGATTTTGTACAGATGGTTATTGACTGGGAATGTGCAAGATTCACAAAACCAGATAAGCCACTTGATGCTTATGATACTTTGTATAAATTTTATCCTCACATGGAAGATAAAATTCTTCCAATTCTTAAAGAACTGAACCTCGCACATAAATCATAACAAACATGAAAACGGACGCAGAAAAAATCATTTATAGCGATTATTTTATTATGGGCAAGTATCTAATTGCTTGCACAGAAACTATTAGATACAGACTTGGTAAAAAAGGGAAGAGAGGACGTGACAAGATAGCCTACATGGTTTCTTGTATAGACATGGCTGCAAAAGAAGGTGAACAGCAAGGTTTCTGTAAGCGTGTAGGTAAAAAGAAAGATGCGATGAAGTATCATTTTTTACTTGCCATTTATTGTAAGAATTATGGTGAAGGAGGACTAATGAAGGTGTGGTCTGAGGTTGAAAAGTATTTTGATTACAAGATTTGTATTAATAAGGACTACACCATTACTCCTTATGTAGTTATGGAGTATTGTAAGGAAGATTTCAAGAAGAAATTTGGTAAGTATGCTAATCAAATGGAACAGTTATAAGCGGAATTTTCAACATCTTGGTTCAATGGTAGACCTAAACTGTCTACCCCAACCTTGCATTAGTGTTGAGTTCGTAATAGGTGAGAATGGTCTTCCTACCAAACTTCGTGAGTTGGCTAACTATTACATTGGATAAGATTATGGAAATGATTGAAAATTTAATAGAACTTCGTAATTTTCTCAATAGTAAGACTGAGGAAGAACTTGAAAATATGAGTTTTGAATTTGAGTCAATATATTGGGATAATTATTGGTTGAAATATAATTCAGAAGAACAGGCAATTTCACACATAACATTTGACAATGGATGGTTGGTATGTCATCCGTATAGAAAGGAAAACGACAATGACCGATGACATTGCAAAGAATGTGGAACTTGTAGATAGTTGACAATGGTCTTCTGAAAAAGGTAACTGTCAAACTCAATGATGGATGAGTTATTAGAATTCCTATGGATTTTGTAAAATATATCAAATCATACTGATGAAAGACACGGATAAAATCATTTCAGAAGATTGGTATTGGTTCAATGATTACCTTGTTGTTATGTCCAAGATTGAACGATACAGACTTTCTAAGAAAGACATGAGAGGTCGTAAGTTTGCCTATATCGTTTCTTGTATAGACACCACCGCTAAGGATTGGGAGATAGAAGCCTTCTGTGCGCGTATTAGAACTAAGAAAGATGCTTTCAAGTATTTCACTCTTTTGTTTAGTTACTTGGGAAACTATGGTAAGGATGGTTTTATGAAAGTGTGGGACGAAGTCGATAAATGTTTTGATTATAAGATTACCCTAAACGAGAATTATACAATTCATCCTTGGGCAATAGTTCGACACGCTAAATCAGTTTATAAAAATGAGCAGGTCTAAAAAAGATGGAAGACACGGTGGAGCCCACAAAAAACCCCACGCTTTCGTATATAATATCAAATGGTTAAAAGCGCAGCCAAAGAAAAGAAAAGAAATGGCTATGAAAGACGCTTATATAACAGATAAACGCAATGACAATTAATTGGAACAGTTATAAAAGGGATTTTCAACATCTTGGTTCAAGGATAAATCTTGAAGATTTACCACAACCTTGTATTAGTGTTGATAAGTTTGACATTGTAGGTATAAATGATGCTTATAATGTAAATAATTATATCTTGACATATACAATCCCTGATGATAAGCAAATCTTCTTAGTTGGAGACTTGCATGGTAATTACAAACGCTTCAAAGAGGAACTTCTCGAAAATGATTATCATGATTGTGTTTTCATTATGCTTGGAGACCAAGTAATGCTCTATGATAATTCATGGAGACAATACCGTAAACTTGACAATCTTTTTAGAGAGCGTAACTGCATAGCATACTTTATCAGAGGTAATCATGACTGTGCTTATTATCATACACAAGAATACTATGCCTTACACTTCACTAACATCTTCCCCATGAACAAGGGGATAATTGAATACAGAGGTTATAGAGGTTTTGTATTTGGTGGTGCAATTTCCTTGAACAGAATGTTGATGAAGGAAGGGCAGAATTATTGGGCAAGTTTTGATTACATTGACCCTTGGGATAATTATAAGAATTCTTATCAGTTTGATTTCATTATTGGACACACAGGCCCTATTCCTGATGGTATTGTATTCAATTCTAATTGTGATAAGTTCCTAGTAATGGATAAGGATTTGAAGAATGACCTGGCCAGGGAACAAGAGGAATTGACAGACATGGCTTGCTATCTTACTCCTAAACATTGGTTCATGGGTCATTATCATAAGAACTACGAATACACCATCACACCTATGGATGGTTACGAATGTCAATGTCACATGGTTGATGTAAATTGTGTAAAGGATTTTTCACAATATTTTGTAAAAAAAGTCTTGACAAAGAGGAAGAATAATGTATAATTTCCTTGTATGAAAGAGATTGGTATTTGGTTAGGAATACTTTGTTTACCATTAGTTTACATGTGTGTTGAAAGATTTTTTACACTCGTTGAAAAAGGTTTTTCAGAATCATTTGTAACAAATGAAATCAAACGATATTTCAACATTTGGTTGGCTGTTACTATTATTGCAGTAATCCTTATGTTATTTTTACAATAAAAACTCTTGACATTTTCTAAAAATTTTGTACAATGTCCCTGACATGAAGGAAATCAATAGCACAATGATGTTTGATGACATGATGCAACTGTTTGACGGAAAGACCGAGTTCGTCATTGTACCGTCTGGTGGCATCATGAACATTGAAGAAGAAACTTACATTGGTTCAGAAGCGGGTACTACGTCTGACCCTTATGTTGCCACTGTGTGTGACAGTTCCAAAGTTCGCATCATTGGCGGTGATGGTGCTGGACCTATCTATGGCGGTTGGGAATACCGAGAAGTGAGAGGTTACAACGCCTATCTTTATAATAAGAGGGAACATCCCAGTATCTTCCTTTATGAAGCCACTAATGTGAAGACTGGTCAGAAGATTGTATTCAATGGTGGCAGACTCGTATTCCGTGATTTTTATCAAAGTCCTCATCAGCGACTCACAAACAAAAATAAGAACGGATGGAAGATTTCTGAGTTCGTGACTTATGGTGAGGTTGATGGTGAAAAGGTAGAGGTAAGAATCGTTCCTCGTATTATCAAACTCTCTGACGAAGAAATTGCAGAGAATGTTGAAAAGGCTCGTAAACGCAATGAAAACGCAATTAAGCGAATCAATGAACAGATTGCTAATGAGAAAGCTGCCATTCTCGCTGCCAAAACCAAAATCACAAAACTGCAAGAAAAATTGGCAAAACTCGCAGAGAAAAATTCTTAATCAAATATAAACAAAATATGAAAGACACTGGACTTGAAGAAAATATAAAACACTATCTCACTAAGGAGATTACGCAGAAGCTACACAATTACTTTATAGAACTTTATTCTAAAATTTCTAAGTATAACCGTGTGGTGATTGGTGAGTTCAATACCGCCATGTTCGACAATGGAGTATTTGATGATGTCACCGAAGACAATGCTGGGGCAAAAATCAATTCTTATTGTCATGGGATGATTAAGAGTGATTGTATTATTGATATTGCTATGAGCAATGTCATGGGTGATAATAATCGTTACATTTATCTTGGGTACAATGGACTGTGTTATACATTTGAGAGTCTATGCTTCAAGTGGGAGACGTTCAAAGATGATAATGGCGATACACATGCAATGTATGGATTCTTTTACGAAGATACACCCATTTATTGTTTCTTTATTGAGGGTGATAGTTATGTGCCTTACTGTAAGGAAACCATTGCTGCTGCCAAAAAGTTCCTAAATTTGTAAAAAAAATAATCACCATTTATAAAAAATAATATATAATAAGTATATGGGCAATTCTATCAAGATTTGTGCAAGGTCAGTATTAAAGGACGTATTCAATACCGCTCAGATTAAGTCTATGGTAAATGACGAACAGCGTACATTCCGAGAGAAACGTGTTTCTCCAAAAGGAGTGGAATATAATCTAATGGTTTCTAAGGTCGGGAATGATGACTATGCAGTATGGGCAACAAAAAGTGAAATTCGTAAGCGCACAGTTGCACATTTTCTTTATACCGATTCAAAATGGATAAACCCTTATAAAAATCATCATATAATTATTGCAGACTAAAATGAAAGAAGATTACGAAAAGTTACAGAAGTTCGTGGAGATGATTGGCAAAGCAAAGAATGAGTATGAAGCTCTCGATGTAGTCGTCAAGATTATCCTTGCAGTAGAGGAAGATGAAACTCTCATTGATGCTGCGACATGCTACGTCAACGATTGTCTCATGGACGCTTCAATTGAAAATACAACTTATTACGCATAACGATTATGGGATTAGACATGTACATGTATAACAGTAAGCATACGGACATTAAGTTTGAAGAGGATGATGACCGTTGCTTGTATTGGCGTGGTCAGCGTACTCTTCATGAACTCTTTTATATGTTTGGTAAGCGAACTGAGAAAGAGGGTTATTTCATCTTTACTAAGGATGATGTAATCAGAATGGTTGCTTACCTCATGGAAAGTGTTATGAACATTCATAAGGCAGCAAAGGTTGCTTATGATGACATGACGAATGCAGAGGATAAAGAGCTTCCTAATGATGTACTTCATCGTGAGTATTATGTGGCAGGACGAATTCTCTCTAAGGCTTTTGAGAATGAACTTCGCTGTGGTCACTCTTTCAATGCTGTGAACATCTTTGATGACTTTGATGGAACGATGATGGCAGACCTTATCAATGGTCTTATGAAACTCCTCATGGAAATGAAGGATGATGAACTAATTACTTACCTTGCATCTTACTAATCATGTATCCTATTTGTTTTATTCATTTGGTTACTCACCGTTTCTATCTTGTTTGAAAAAACTTTTCAAAAAATTCTTGACAAAATAAGAAACGAATGTTATAATCGCGTAGCAACTTAATACAATCTATCATGAACATTAATACAATCAAAAAGTTCCTCGAAGAGACTAAGTTCAAGTCAGTGAATTATCGGAAATTCACATGGGGACATGACCTTTATCATTACGAACTCTTTGAGTTTATGACGGAAGATGGTCAGACCTTGGGTGTTGCACTTCACGAATGTTCTCTCTGTGGTAAGATTTCCATATATAAGAACAATAAGTTCGTTGTCTGCTTCAATAACCTTATTAGCAAGTGGTCTCTTCACTCATATATAAAGAAAGCGTTTTCTAAGCACTTTGATGAGGTAATTGAGAATTGGAAGAAGGAGGAAAAATAATGAATACTATTCTGCTAATTATTATTGGAATTCTACTGACAGTGGAATTAGGTATGATTATGTATTGCGAGTATTGGCGTGAGAATAATCCTTGGAAGTGGTTCGTCATTAAGACTCTCACTACACTTCTAATCGTAACATATCTTGTGTTTGATGTAGAATCATTTGGTATGATAGACCTTATGTTTGTATCAATCATTTCAGTATGTTTTGGTATTGATTTCACATGTACTTACATTGACTCTAAGAAGAAAGATAGTTATGGGGCTTGATACAAATTTTTATTACGTAACTTAGAAGAAGATTCGCAATCCTAAGACTAAGGAAGTACACTTTACTACTTCTATAAATGATGAGTGTGCTTATTTCCGAAAGAATTATTGTCTGATGGAGTGGTTTGATAAACATTGGGGCATCAGTATTGATAACTGTGAGTATTACTTGGTTGACAAGGAAGACATTGATGCACTACTCAAGGATTGTCAACTTGCCATTGACCTAGTAGATGATTCTTTGAAAGGGAAGGATATTGATTACTGTGACACTCTTGAAGAACTCAGTGAGGATGTTCAAAGTCAGTTGGTAAAGTTGTTTCCTAATAATGGATGGAGATATAACCATACACGATTTGATGGATGTGATTACAACGAAGTCAAAGAGATTGTTCGAGTGTTAGGAGACATCTATTGGGAAAATACAGATAATTTGATTTTCACAAATTGGTGGTGAAGAAAAAGACCCTCATTTTTCTGAGGGTCTTTTTTTGTAATAAATACAACAAATGTCTACTCCTTTCATAAATGATTTTTACAAATATTTTTTCTACCATAATCAAACATTTTTAACTGAGGGAAGATTTGTACAATTCCCTAATTATGGACAAATTATATTTTTAGTAGGTGGTGCTGGCTCTGGTAAAAACTTTGTATTACAGAACATGCTGGGATATAACGGTGTTAATTGTGATGTGGATGATTTAAAAACATACATTGCAAGAGAAGCCAAATTTAAAGGCGACAAATATAAGACAAAGGGGAATGAATTTTTATAGGACATGGATTTCAAGGATGCTGACAAAGTTTCTAAAATGCACACATTTGCAAAAAATATATTTGAACCAGATGATTCAGAATTGGAGAACACTAAGCTAGATGGTCTTTTGAACTCTGCCAGACAAAATAAATCAAAAGAAACTTTACCGAACATTGTTCTTAATATCACTGGTAAGGACGTTCATGATTTTGCTCGTCTTGCTGTACCATTCGTTGAAGCTGGCTATAAACCAAAGAATGTTCACATTATTTGGGTTCTTACCCCTTACAAAGAAGCATCCGAAAATAATTCATCTCGTGATAGAGTAGTACCAAACCAAATTCTCAGGAAAACTCACACAGGTGTAAAAAAAGCAATGGATACAATCAGAAAATCCAATGGAACAATTGAATACTCATATAAAGGTCAAACTAAAAAGTTTGATATGAGAAAGTTCATCGATGGCGTTGTTATGATTATCTTCAACTCTAAGGGAAAAGATAGTTGGATTCCTAATTCCAAAGAAAATCCAGACGAAAAGGATTTCAGACTATTAACGAGAAATGCAAACGAAGAAGGTAAGAATGTTCCGAAGGGCATTCGTTATACAAAGAATGGTAAATTGGATTACGAAGATATATCTCATAAAGCGTTGACAAAAAACCCATCAATGGTTGACCACGTGAATAAAATAATTTTGAAAGAAATAGGACAAGGATTCAAAACCGACGAACAAATTGATTCAGAATTATCAAATGCTTCAAGGTGGGTTTCTCGTCAATCCGCTGGTGAATTTAAGGGGTCAATAAGTTCTCAGATAAAGAATGCCAGAAAGCAACAAACTGGCGGCAAGTACAATCACATCAATGGAATTAACGACTTCAAGGATAAAGTTAGAAATTATACGAATTTTGACTAAAAAGTATTGACTTTTTTGAAAAACATGTTATAATCCTTTTGGAAAATTAAAAATATAAAATGATTATAAATAGTTATCTTGTACAGAATGGGGGTAACGAGAAACTCGTAAATGACAATAATCTCCTAGAAAAATTAAACAACAATAACATCTTGTGTCTAAGTCTATGTTATTCTTATTCTCCTCCTAAGTTAAGAAAATGGGAGAAACCTAAACACGATGTTGCCATTTCTTCTGTGTATGATGTTGGACAGGTTGTTTGTGGGGATTTTTCTGTATGGTGTGATGAAAAGCAGGAATATGTGAAGGTAAATGAAAATACCGTAATTCGCAATGGTGATAAGTACATTTACTTTGTGCCATGTTTTTCAGATAACATGAAAGGATGGAAAGAAGTCACAGGAGAGTTTGAGTTGAACTTTTATCTCTATAACACAAAGATTAAAGTAAAATGTTAAAGAAGCGATAGATTTTTAATTTTATTTTCTAAGGAAAAAACTATCGCAACCCATAAAATACATGAACTTTCTAATAGAACTGATATATAATAATCTTATGAAGACAATCGCAGTGATTACGATGATGGGACTCGCCCTTGTGGCTTGTCAGCAGCAACAGCAGCAGGTTCAGACTGAGAAGACTGCCCCTGTAAAGGTTCTTCCTGTTAAGAAGTAATAATTATAGTTGCTATCTAATGATTCAGCCCCCTCACTTAGAGGGGGTTTTTTATCTCACTATGGCAGTCATTTGCTATTATAATTCCACGGACTTTGCCAACCTCCTTACCAATTATAAAAGTCACACTGATTGCATTTACAACTTCAAGTGGGTTTGAAAAAGCTGAAAAATAAATCATTGACAAATAATGAAGTTTGTAGTATGATAAAACACATGGAAAATAAACCTGTGAACAATGATAAAATAGAACTGCCCGACAATTATGAGATTAACTCGGACGGAACTGTAATTGATAAGACCACAAATGAATTTCTCGCAGTGTTGAAACGGGGATACAACAATGCAGTATTCATTGAGGGAAAGTTTTATGACATCAAGGATTTGGTATATTCAAAGTTTGGAGAACCTTGTATATACAATCACTTTGTCAAATACGTGAACTCTAAGCCCACAGATTTCAACAAAGATGATATACGAAATCTAACAGCGGTTACTTGGAGAGAGTATTATGGATGGTCTTCAAGAGACATTGACTCAGCCGATGCCCTTATACATTATACGATTAGTGATGAAGTTGTATACGAAACATTAAAACGATTGAAACCCCTGATTCAAGATAAAGAATCATTAAACTTCTCGTTATCCACAGCGATACCTCCGCTGGTTTCTGTGTTTAAGAACTGTAATAATGAAGCTTTGACAGTTTTCTTTGAAACACTGAAAATGAATGTTTCTTTGATTGATTCCGTTCCAATCATTCTTAATGCGTTTATCGGAGGCAACAATGAGTTCTCAATGACGAATTTGATTACGGTCGTCAATCTAATCAAAAACGATAAAGACGGTATACTCATTAAGTTGACACCAACTATCGTAAAAGTATTCAAAGAACACAATCATCAAATTCTACCAGTTATTTTCAATCTCATGAAGAAAGACGATGACCCAACTCGTCTATTTGAGTTTGATGAGGAATACAAGAAGAGTAAACCAGATAATGACTTTAAGGGACTTAACTGGATTCTTGAACAGAACAAACACAACTAAAAAAACTTATACACAGAAATAAAAACATGAATGTTGAACCCTATTCCAACGGAAAGATGAAAATCCCTGAGCGAGTTGTTGTAAAAAGCAACGGAGAAATTTACTGGCGGGATGACGATGATAATCTTACGCTTCTTCCAGTAGTAAAGGGATGGAGAGAGATTAATTATGATGAATGTGTCGTAATTGACGATGTTCATTACAAAATAAAAGAATTAGTTTATGTGACATATGGTGAAAAATGTCCTTGCAATCATTGTGTAAGCCAAATCACCAAGCGACCAGAGGGAATGAATAAAAACGACATTCGCAATCTTCGTCCTATGACTTGGCGAGAGATTTGGGGATGGAGTTGCTATGACATTTCTTCAAAAGACAAGGAAATTAACAAGATTATTAAAGACGATAAAATCTATGAATCGTTGCTCAGATTGAAACCATTGGTTAAGAAAGAAGAATGTTATACAGTTTCCGTCTCATCGGTAATACCGTTGATTCTCAAATCGTTCAAGAATTGTGACCTTGAAGCCCTATCTCTTCTACTTGAAGTTGTGAAAGAAGATAAGGATGACGTGCTGGCAAAGTCTATCCCCTTGATTCTATCTACATTCAGATACAATGGTAAGTGGGGTCGTGATAATAATTGTGATGTCGATTCTTTGGGCATGCTTCTGCACATCGTGAAACGTGACAAATCCGACTTCATTTCCGAATTCACTCCAATAATATTGGAACGACTTGGTGAGTTTGATGCGGATGCTCTTAAAATTATTCTTGACCTTATGAAATTAGATGATGACCCCTCTCGTCTATTTGAGTTTGACGAGGAATATAAGAAGAGTAAACCAAGTAATGACTTTAAGGGAATAGACTGGATTATTGAACAAAAGAACAATCAGTAATAAAATTATGAAACCCAGAGAGAAAAACTCTGGGTCTTTTTCTATTATAAGAACTTCCGTATAATAATGTCATGGCAAACAAAGTAATCATTGGAGATAATAAGGACGTAATGACCAATGGAAATCATTTAGATTCTTCCTACAAAGTCATTTATCTTGACCCTCCTTATAATACTCTTACAACAAAATCGTACAACGATGCCGAGGATAGTGATTTGTGGATGGAACAAATAGAAGATAGGCTTACACTTTGTAAGAAGTATCTCCATAATGCTGGCGTAATCTTCATTTCCATTGATGACAGTGAGATTGCCACCATTAGATTTCTTTGTGATAAAATATTTGGAAAAAAGAATTTCCTAGGGACATTTATCACCAGACAAGCAACAAGAAGTAATAGTAAACACATCAACACAATTCATGAATATGTTGTTTGTTATGCCAAAGACAAGACAAAGGTTCAACCTTGGAAGGTGAAGCGTCTCGATACAGAAGATGGCGAATGGATGCGAAATCTTATGAATAATGTTCGTTCATTGTATGATAAGGACATTAACAGTGCTAATGATTACTTGAAGAAATATATAAAGGAATCTGGTCTTACTTGGCTAAGGAATTATAATCTCATTGACGAAAACGGTGACATTTTCTTCGCTTCTGATTTGAGCACACCCAGTAATCCCAGAACAGTAGACATTCCCGAAATTAATCTACATCTTGAACCTCTTGATAAAAGAGGATGGACTTCTGATAAACGACTTGTTGAACTTCATAATAAAGGGCTTCTTCATTACAGAAACGGAAGACCTTATGAAAAGAAGTACCTTTACGATGCAGAAGATAATTGTCCAAGTATCCTTAATTTCTATTCGAGACAGGGAACAAAGGATTTGAAAGATTTAGGATTGGATGGATTATTTGACACTCCTAAGCCAGTTGAACTGTTGAAACATCTTTTCTAGTTTGTTCTTGAAGACGGTGATAATGTTCTGGACATCTATGGAGGTAGCGGTTCTACTGCACAAGCATGTAAAGAATTAAACAGGAATGTATAGTGGACTCTTATTCAACGAAATGAGAGCGTTGATGAGAAATCTCCCATCTATAAAAATTGTAAAAAATTTTGTATAGAACCAAACATTCCGAGCATACTAAGAAAGCGATTAGACACGGTAGGACTTGATTACCAATACATTGTGACGGAAAACTGAAAAATAAATTTCCACCAGTATTTTTATAGAACATGTGTATAATAGTTTTCATGACGACTAATACACTATTCAATGCTGGTAACTTTGAAGGTCACAATATTAACTTCCTCAATGATGTCAAAAGTGCTCTTAGGGTTCTTGCCAATGCTGCCAAGAAATATAACAAGTTGGACATGGACACTCTTCTCAATGAGTTCCATGATTCCTACATCGGTGATAAACTTGGATTCAGTAAGGTAAATGTCTCTAAGCATGGTTTTGACTGCTGTGATGACAATGGACGATTCTTGGAATCTAAGGTAAGTTCTGCAAGTGCTTCTTCTTATACTGCAACATTCAATGATACTAATCTTGAAAAGGCTGATTCATTTAAGAAGGATAATGTATGGCTTGCTTATTCCATTTGGGCTGACCCTGCAACTCCCATCTGTGTGGCATATGGTCAACATAAGGGTATTGGTGAGTTCCTCGAACAGAAAGTCCGTAAGTTCAAGAGCGGTAAGGGTGGGGTTCGTTCTACTCAGTCTGTATCCCTGACTAATCTTCTTTTTGAATACGGATTCAAACTTTATGCCCTTGACTATTCTAAGGAGGAAGTTGTGAAGTTCTTTCAAGAAAATGCTAAAGGTAAGCTTAAAAAGCTTACTATTAATGATATTCACGATTTAAGTGAAATTAAATAAAAAAAAAATAAAAAAAGTGTTGACAACGAATAGAACTATGATATAATACTCTTGTCAACACGAAATGGGGTGATGATGGAATTGGTAGTCATGTCGCACTCAAAATGCGATGAGAGAAATCTCGTGTGGGTTCGAGTCCCACTTGCCCTATCCTAAAAGCCGTCATGGTGGAATTGGTAGTCACTGGGGACTTAAAATCCCTTGCTGTAAAAAGCGTGTCGGTTCGAGTCCGACTGGCGGTATTCAAATGATAACAATAGCATACATATTCATCGGTATAGGTCTATTGCTCACATTTCTTCTATGGAGAACATGGAAAAGCACTGACAGACTCATTGATGAGTTTGGTGTTTCTCGTGAGGAAATAGAAGAAACAATGAAGTCAATTCATTGGAAAATTTATTTCTGCTATGGGCTGGCAATCATTTTCAAACTCTTATCTTAAAAAAGAGGGTGGCTAAAAAGTCACCCTCTTTCATTTTTGTAAAGATGACTAGCACGCCTTTCCCACATTTGAAGAGGAGTCGCATTTATATCACACAATTTTGCAAAAACTGAATAATTTTTCTTGACAGGAACTGAATAATCTGATAAAATGTCCTCGTTCAAACGAAATAACAAAAACAAACAATGAGTTACGTTACCAGAGTAGAGACACACTTCATTAAGAAGTCCGACCCATTTTATGAGTGGGCTTCTGAGGAGTTTTTGAAGTCTCGTAATCTGTATAACCGAACTCTGTACATCTACCGTCAGGCATTCACTGGTAAACACGAGAATATTCCTGATTTCATTGACATCATCAAAGATGAGAGATTTGTTGGGAAGTTTGATATGCGAAAGAGAATGGCAGCACTAAATGATTACGATTATCGTGCAATGCACAAGAGTCATTCTGCCAATCAGGTGATTATACAGGTAGATACAATTTGGAAGGCATGGTTCAAGGCACTCAATGCTTATAAGAAAAATCCTTCCAAATTCACTGGTCGTCCGAAAATGCCAAAGTATAAGAAAGAGGGAGTTCCCAACATTCTTATCTATGAACAGGATGATGCCAGAATTCAAAAGGACGGAAGCATTAACATCTCCAAGACTGTTAAGATTCCTGTCTTCACGAAAGTAACAAAGATTCAGGAGGTTCGCCTTATTCCTAGCAATAATCATATTAAGGTTGAAATCGTTTATCGTAAAGAGGTAGATGATAAAGGTCTTAATAAGGATAATGCACTTGGTATAGATTTGGGGCTGAATAACCTGATGGCTGTAACTTCAAACGAAGGGTCAATATCTATCCTCGTTAATGGCAGACCATTAAAGGCTATCAACCACTACTATAACAAGAAAAAGGCACACTACACTTCTATTCTCAATAAACACGGAAAGAAGTTCTCCAAGCGTCTGAAAAGACTGGAAGCAAAGCGCATGATGAAAATTAAGGATTATCTTCATAAGGCTTCTCGCAGAGTAGTTGACATGATGATTGATAATAACATCGGCACTTGTGTAATCGGTCATAATAAGGACTGGAAGCAGAAGGTAAACATGGGTAAAAAAGGTAATCAAAATTTTGTCCAAATTCCTTTTGCAACTGCTATTGATATGCTCAAATACAAATTAGAGGATGTCGGTGGTGAGTTAATAGAGGTGAACGAAGCATACACATCCAAATGTTCATTCTTGGATAATATCAAGATTTGTAAACATAAGGACAATGAGTATGGAGGTAAAAGAGGAATTGAAATGAATGGTCACAAACATCGCGGTTTATACCGTAGTGTCACAAAGGGTCTTATCAATTCCGATATCAATGGGTCATTGAATATCATTCGTCTTGGAACAGGGAATACCTTTGCAGTCAAGTCCAATGTGTTCAATCCTAAGAAAATAGACATAAACGTAAAGCTGAATCCAGTTCTGGATAAGTGATACAGGCAAGGTGTTCTTGCCATTTTCTCGGACAGAAATGTGCTTAAAAATGAGAAATAAAATTATACTTCATGTCATAATAAAAACAGAATCAATGGTTTAAGACATAAGTGTTTCTATTATGCTCTTTATAAGGTATAATGAACACGATTCTTACATCCTCAATGAGCAAGGTGTAGCCGTTTCTATTATGCTCTTTATAAGGTATAATGAACACAAGCCTTGCCACGCTGCCCTTGGAGAGAATTGGTTTCTATTATGCTCTTTATAAGGTATAATGAACACTTCATCCTGCTCTTACTTTTCATCCCTTTATCGTTTCTATTATGCTCTTTATAAGGTATAATGAACACAGCAGTCTTACGCTGTTTGAGAGTCTTACCTTATTCATACCATGACCCAATAAAATCAAGAAAACTTTTTCAAACTTTTTTCACAAAATTATGAAAAAATGCTTGACAAGTTTATAGAACTCATGTATAATATAAATCGTTCAGGGGAACTGAAAAAGAAAAAATAAAAAATCTTTCACATTTTTCTTTCTTTTCGGTACTCAGAACTATAAATAATAAAAGAGGGAAATTGGACTTCAAATAATTTTTCTCTTTTCTGTGTGAAATCGGTTACTAAATAACCAACAAACACGAAAAACTTTTCAGAACATCGTTATAATATATTTGTTCACACGAATCAAAAAGCGATAAGTAAGAACTGAAAAAAGAGACTGGCAAAACTTGTCAGAAAGGAACTGTCAAAGTTCCCATCTAATTATAGAACTTATGTATAATATGTTTTGTAAGCAGATGAAAGAAGATTAAAAGATAGTGAAATAACTAATTCCGCAGTAGCTCAGTTGGAAGAGCAAATGACTGTCAGAACATGTTGATTATAAGCGTGTTATGCAATAATCAAGGCATAGGCAGCCCTCATTGGAAACTTTGAGGTGAACACACCGCTAAGTCAGGGAACGGATAAGTGCCTATAAATCTTATCCCAATCCTGAGCAAGATTGAACGAGCAATCGTTCTTTTATGTGCAGAGACTTTACACGGTGCATCTAAGTCAGAAATGATACGATGAAGAGAAAGTCCACGAAAGAAAGATAATCGTAACTTATTGATTATCAGTCTTTTGGGTAATCATTGGGTCCCTGGTTCGAGCCCAGGCTGCGGAGTAAATCACAGGGTAGAGAAGCGGTCTATCTCGTCTGGCTCATAACCAGAAGACCCCATCGTGGGCATAGCGCAGGTTCGAATCCTGCCCCTGTAATCCTTTTGCCCTTATAGCTCAGCGGTAGAGCACCTCACTTGTAATGAGGCGGTCGTCCGTTCAAATCGGACTGAGGGCTTAATAGTCAGTTAGTTATGTAGTTCAGTGGTAGAACTGAATACGGTGATGCGTAGGAAAGGCGTGAGTTCAATTCTCACCATAACTGACAAAACTAGGTCATTATTCTACTAATAGTAGATTTATCCTTGGGCTTCAACATTCTACTGGTCATGAACAGTAACAATGAATGCGGAGTTTTATTACTTCGTAAGTAAAATTGCGAAGTTTTACTATGGTTTCAATCTTAAGCAACTTAAACAAAACACAATTATGAAAACGATATTAATTACACTAATTACGGCAACGGTAGCATTTGGTAACACATTACCTCCTACTCCTGAAAATACATTACCTCCGACATGGGACTTAGTTCCTAAGGAACATGCGTCTTGGGAATTGGTTAGCCAAGACGATTTTGAAATAACACCCCACCTTGAAGTCTAATAACTTCTTGGTGGTTTTTTATGATTTTCACTTGACAAATAATTAGAACTGATGTATAATAATCGCATGAAAAATACAAACGAAGATGACGATTTTGATTTCTCATGGGCAGAAGACTTCTCAAAGAGAATGACCAAGTTTGGCGAAAAGATGGCTAAGTTTGGTGAGAAGATGGCAGACATGGGAGGTAATACTGTTTTTAATAACATTGGTAACATTGATGAACCTGTTATTCAAGGTAATCATGTAGTAGGTGACATCGTTTATGGTAATTCTGTTGTAACAGTGAATGGCAAAACTCTTATCAAGAAGAATGGTAAAAAGATTGTCATTGATAAAGATGGTAATGTTACCATTGATGGTAAGAAGGCTGTGACGATGAATGATGGTTATACCAAGACTGCTGCTGAATGTAATGCCGATAAGGTTACTGTTAAAGTCCCTGCTGATGCAATGGTTCATAAGGATTTGGAATCTGACATGGAAGTTATCAGTAGAGGTGAATTGAAGAGAGTTATCTATGAGAACAATGTCAAGTTTGAGAAGATTTATTGGTACATTGGATTGGCATGTGTAATGTCATGTTCCTTGGCAATTCTTATTAGTTCTTTGATTTGTAAGTAATTATGGATAAGGCAGAACTTGAACGTACTAAGGTAGAACTCGAACGTAAGTTGTTAATTGATACTAAAAATTTAATTATTCAATCTAGGGAAGCATTGGAAGAATTTGAGAAGATGAAGAAAAGTTCTGACCTTATTGGTTGGATTGGTCTCACTTTTATGATTACTTTTAGTCTATTGATAGGTATTGGATTTTTAACATTGATGTTCTTTTTATGAAGATTGACAAAGAAAAGGTAAAGGAATGGTTTGAAGATAGATGGGAAGATTTCACCTATTGGTGGAAATGGAATTATGATTGGTTTTTGGTTGTAGTGGGATTTATAACCTTTGGTGTTCTACTTGCTATATTTGTTTGCCATGTTGAAGCAGAATTAGATAGAGAATACGATTATGAAATTCGTTATGGAAAGGATGGCTATTTGAGATGTAATGAAGAGGACATCACAAGGGAAGGCTCTACATTGATTATCAAACTAGGTGACAGAACTTATGTCCTCACTACTTATACACTTGAAGACAACAGACACATAAAGTAATGGCTTGGCGTACACTTAAATTTAGAGAATCAAAGCTTGAAAGTTGGTTTGACAGATACTTTCCCACTTTCATTATAGGGATAATTGTAGGTGTTTTTACTCTTCTTTTCTCAATTGCTATTCATGGTTGTTGTGAAAAGATTAGCAATGAAGCATCGCATAAGTATCGTTTAGATATTCATGATATTCATGGACATAGTAGTATCTACTTGAATGATGGAGAATTTGAATTGAAAGACGGACGCATTTCATTTGAGAAAGATGGGACGATTTATCACTTTACTAATTTTAGACTCACAGACATTAGTAAATAATAGAGTATGTTTAGAAAAAGTTCAAGTGAAAAGACAATTCAAGGATTGGAAAAGGGGATGAACATGCACTTTTATTCTCATTTGCAGAAGAATCCTCAGTTGGTGGAAGCAAGTGAGGAGAAGCTCATGAAGAGTGTATGGGATGACCCTTATGTACAGCACAACTATGTAAGACCTCTTTGCAATCGTTATGGCGTAGACAATGCAAGAAACAAGTTTGTGGACACATTGGGTAAGGTTCGTAACGATGTTCGTGCTCGTAGAGATTTCTAATTTTTATTTGAAATAAGTATTGCATAAGTGGTGGTCATGTGCTATAATAAGTGCATGACCACTAATCCTTTTGCAGCATTGGACAAACTGAAACCTACTATCAATCTGAATGAAGCCTATGACAAGGAACTCAAGGCTATCAATGAAAGACGAATGATGGTGAATGGTTGGAAGAATGAATTAAAAAAGATTCAGAAAGAGCGTAATAAGAAAAGATATAACGGTAGAGATTAATTATGGATTTTCCTTTTCAGAAAGATATAGACAGTCCATTGTACGAAGCATTACCTATGGTAATATTGACGATGGCTAATGGAGAAGTAATAAAATTGAATTACTTCTTAGATTATGTGGAAGATTTTGAACCTATTATTGACAAACGTGTTATAAATGGTGATGGGGTTGAAACGGTTATCTATAGTTCCCAATTTTTAAGTCCTTGGCAAATGGCACAAAACTTTGTAATATTGGCAGAAATGGAAATGAAAAAGAGTGGGCAGAGATTATTAAAAGTTTCTGATAACGGTTTTATTCGATGGGATGCCATATGTAAAATAGAGATAGAAATGCAGAAAATTGTAATAGCATTTGATAAAGTTAAACTAGGTTTTTCAGAAAGACACCCAATTATAGAAGGAAAACCTCGCATTGTTACAGACTTATCAGAATTAGAGGTTAAAGAATAAGTATAACGGTAGAGATTAATTATGGATTTTCCTTTTTTGAGCAAAGACGGTAAGTTATATGAGGCATTTCCTTGTATAGTTTTGAAGATGAATGATGGTAATACTATTTTCGTTGATTATTTTGGAAGTAAATCATTATCATTTATTCCTACACGATATATGCAGAAAAACGATGATGGTTTTATTCCTTCTGTGAAATATCTCTCAGCATTCAAAACTGAGAAAGATGTGGTAGTAAATTTTTTATCCGAGATTACCAACGAAATGAAAGATTATCATCAGAATGTTTTTAAAGTAAGTGATACAGATTTCGTGAATTGGAATAATGTTTCTTCAATAAATGTCTCCTTGAATTATTATGTATACTGCTATGAGAATCCTATATTCATAGTAAACAGTAAACACATCAAAAGTGAAGAGGAAGCAAAATTTATCGGGAAAAAACATGATTTTAACTTGGATGATGAAATGGAAGTGTGGGAAAATAAGAAAAAAGATGAACCAGTTGATTTGAAATTCTTGGATTTCCCAGATTTACAAAATGGTTAAATAATCTCATGAAAGAACCAGATTTTCTTTACGAGATTGCAGATTTTCCATTAGAGAAACCAGTGATAATTACACATAGTGAATTTGAATGGAATGATGAAAAGAAAGATGTGGTGAGGGTAGATAAAGAACACATTTACTATGAACCTAAAAAAGAGGAGTAACATTAACATGTTACTCCTCTCAAAATTGTTATATTGTTAATATATTATTGTGCAAGTCCATTGAGCCATTTTTCAATGATAGCCATGATGGTATCACCGAAGTTGGCAAAAAGGAATGCACCACCACCGAGAATAACTGCAACAATATAAAGAGCAACTTTTGTGTACCAAGGATGTTTAGCATCCTGTGCCTTTTCTACAAGGCTAGTAGCAGCATCTTCGAGTTTCTCTTTAACTTCTTCTGTAACAACAGATTTAGTAGTTACCTTCTCCTCCATATCTTGTGTTTTAGTTTCTTCTGCCATAACAAATTTATTTAGGATTACTTATTATTAGAGAGCGATAATAGAACCATCTTCGTCTATAAGTTCTGTTGTTTCTGTCACAACATTACGCATCACGGAATATGATAGGGTGTTTGCAGACATATTCTCGAAAATGCTATCAAGTATTTGAAGGGCATCTTCCTTAGAAATGAAGTGACACTTGATAAAAATAAACTTATTGATGAAATCTGTGTATGTAGTTGTTGGTTCATCGGTAAGTGTTCCTCCAAAATCTTTTGTTTCTTCCCAAGGACATCCAAAATCAATATAAGCATAATCGTCACGGAAGTGAACACGAATTGAAAAACGAACTGCCATAGAAGCTCTATGAGATTTATCGTCATCGGTGGGAACATCATTATTCCAGAACTTCTTATTGGGGATATGATATCGATTAAGTGCAATCGTTGGAATTGTAATTGTTCCGTCATTTGATTTTTCTTTTGAAAGAGGATTACCAATTCCATAATCTTCTTTTGTTTTACCTTCTGGAAGAACAAGAATAGAATCATTACCAAGTGCGATAGAAACTTGGTCATGAATTTCCTTTGCAGTTCTGCAACGCTTACGGAAGAATAATTTGTCAGCCCCATAACGAGCTTCATCAAAAAGGTCGATACACTCAATTACTTGTGGGCCACGATGTGTAAGATTTACTGTATAAGCCATAATTTGAATTTATTTATCAAAATTTTATCAAAAAGAGCTTGACATTATTTGTAATTTCCCATATAATACCTGCGTACCCAATAAAGGTACTAAAAATGAACAACAAAACACAGAAAGTAAAGATGAACAAATATTTCGTTAGTCAATGGGGTTGGGAACAGACAAATGTTACATTTTATAAAGTCATTAAGGAAACCGCTAAAATGGTAACTGTTATTGAGGTTTCTGCCGAGCGAAAGTACAACGCTTGGGGTAATTATGTAGCAGTTCCATCCAAGAGTGACGAATCCCCTCGTTGGGCTAAGATGATGCGTAAGAAGATAAAGAACTTCTCCCGTGATAAGTCTCTGTGGCAGGATTGCATTGAAGTTAATTCATTTTCCAATGCATACCGTTGGGACGGTAATCCAGTTGAGGGGACTTGTTACGCATAAACATTAGAAAGAAAAATTATTATGCTTGAAATTGCAATGAATATCGCAAAGGAAAACAAAGAGAAGATTTCAAAACTCTCTATCTCTCTCGGTATGGAATTCATTTTTGAAAGATTGCTTGAAAAATTTGGAGACAGACTTGGAGAAATTACGATTGCAAAATTAGATGGGTTTCGTATGGCTACCGTACACGCATACGAAACAATTATTGAAAATGAATAATTTTTAAACAACAAATATAAATGATATAATTCCATAGAAAAAGACTTGAATATGAATACTCAAACAGGAATCCTTCGTTTAACTTATAATGCAATGTGGGGTCATTATGCCTTTCATTGGGAATCTAACTGTGGCTCATTCGTAGAGGATGATGAGGGCGAAGTTCGTAAAATTATTGAGAACTTCAAAGGTGACAGAAACAATCCTAATTGGTTTATCGAAAAGGCAGAATTAGAATTGGACTTTGCAGTTGAAGAAGGTTCTGTCAAGAAAGGTAACAATTGGTGTTGCACTTGGCTCATGGAAGGTGGTTATATTGAAGATTGCTGGATTAACTAATAGAAACACAAATAATTTATTATGAAGAACTTAAAGATTTTTACTGACAACATTGAACAGAATGCGATTGATGACATTAACGCATTTATGGAACTTGAAGCCTTCAAGAATTCCAAGGTACGCATTATGCCTGATGTTCATGCAGGGAAGGGGTGCGTAATCGGTTTCACTTCCACAGTTGACGATAAGATTATTCCTAATGTTGTAGGTGTTGACATTGGTTGTGGAATGTATTGTGTAGAGCTTGGCAAGGTAGAGCTTGACTTGGAACGTATTGATAATGCTATTCGTAAGTTCGTTCCTCATGGTCAGTCTGTATTTGCAAAGGACGACACGAGAATGCCAAATGTGTCGATGTATTGGTCGAAATATTTCATTGACGAAATGTTTTGTATCAATCATTTACAAAATGTGGAACGTCTGTATCGTTCAATGGGTACTCTCGGTGGTGGTAATCACTTCATTGAGATTAATGAAGACAAGGATGGTAACAAGTATCTTGTAATTCATTCGGGTTCTCGCAATCTCGGTAAGCAGGTTTGTGAGTATTATCAGAACGTGGCTATCAAGGATTGTTCTAAAAAGGAATATTATGATGACATGACAAAGGAAATTGTTCGTGTGTGTAAAAAGGGTGGTTATTCTGACATTATTCCGTCTGCTATCAAGGCTGTTAAGATGGTAGAAAAGATGGAAACAATTCCTGATGATTTATGTTATCTTGAAGGAACTCACATGGCTGCATATCTTCATGACTTGGAACTGTGTCAGGTATGGGCAAAGAATAACCGCGAGAGGATTGCCTATGCTATTTGGGAAAATGGTATTTGGGATGGTAATTATCCTACTGTTGTTCCTACAGGATTCCACACGATTCATAATTACTATGATGATGGTGATGGGTTTACTAACGAAGTAGGTATCATTCGTAAGGGTGCAATCTCTGCAAAGAAGGGGGAAAAGGTACTCATCCCCATGAATATGCGTGACGGTTCTCTTATCTGCATTGGTAAGGGTAATGAAGATTGGAACTGTTCAGCACCTCATGGAGCAGGACGAATCATGTCTCGTGCAAAGGCTAAGGAAACTCTCAATCTTGATGATTATAAGTCTTCTATGAATGGTATCTTCACTACTTCGGTTTCTAAGGACACTTTGGATGAAGCTCCTATGGTCTATAAACCAATGGAGGAAATTATTGCTAACATTGGCGATACTGTTGAAATTGTAGACATCATTAAGCCTATCTATAATTTCAAGTCTTCTAATTAAAAAAGTCTTGACAACATTCACAATTTATTTTATAATCTGCGTATGATAACAGAATTCGCAAATAGTGACGACATTCAAGATTACATCGATATGCGTAATCTTATTAAGGTAGAGTTTGATGACGATGATTATCATTATCGTATCGCTATACTTCATTTTGATGATGATACTTATATCAGATTGAACCTTGAGGATTGTCACAAGCTGAAAATTTGGAAATGGACTTGGTATGATGGTTCTCTGATTGTCAAGACTGTAAATGGTTCAAGCGCTAATTATGAAATCAAACTCTTTGACATTCCTCTTCGTAACCTCCTTATTGATGGCATTGATGCTGAGGAACAGCGTTTGAGAGATGCTTGGTCAGAGGAGTTTACGAATGTGGTGAGAGAGACGGATAATAAGAAGTATGTTCATAAGACGATTCTCAATGGTGTTGAATTCGTAAAGATTAGAAATCTTTTTTAAAAATGAAAGACGCAGAAATCAAAGAAAACATTTTCATCCCTAAAAAGCTCAAATGTGGGTTCAACCTCAGACACGTAAAGGATGATAGCTATGTAAAAAGATATGTTCGTATTGATGGTGAGTATGTAAAAGTTGAAGAAACAACAGAGCCTACTTACAAGATGGGATTTGTCTCTTATTATGATGAGAAAGGCAAATTCCGTCATGAGACTTCTTTCAATAATTGGATTTCCGAGAAAGTTCCCACAGAGGAGCATGATAATGTTCCTACCAAGGGATTCAAAATCTTTAAGCAAGCAAACCGTTTCAGTTATAACAGATTTGCTTCTTATCGCAATGTCTCTTTTGAAATCCAAGACCCTAGAGGTTGGGTATTTGAGATTACACAAAATAATCTCGCATGGATTATTGACAACTGTTCAATAATCAAGGGTGACATTGAGGGTGAGTTTGTTTATGGTTGGGATGGTAAAGACAGAGTTCTGATTCCTTGTTCTTCTGAGACTTTCAAGGATAACATTGCATATTCTAACATTCTTAATTCTCAAGGTTACATTACTCCTAAAAACTTGCAGATGTGGCATGTCTATAAGAGTAAGCAAGGAGAGAAGATGATGTTCGTAGGTCGCCATGACATCTATTCAAGACACTCTTGGACGAAAAATAGATACTCATGGAATGGCGAGGAAGAAACCAAGAAGAAAGAGGGTTACATCAAAGATAGCGAAGATAGATGGAGAATTTGTAAGAAAAAGAGCAAACAATATCTTTTCGCAATTCTTCGTGATGATGGAACTTATCGCACTGCCTATCTTGATTCGTTATCAAATCCAAAAGAGAAGTTCATCGAAGATTGTTTTGAGGAGATGAATGAGGAAGTGAGAAAGGCTGTGGAAAACACCTTGGCTACTGATGTTAGGTATTATGAGACTTACTATGCAGAAGAAAAGAAGTATTATCTCACACATGATGACATTATTACGTATGTTCTTAATGCTATGAATCATAAGAATGATACTTCTATTACTTGTTATTTCAAGTCTGATAATTCTTGGGCAGAAGTCATGGGTGTTAAGGATGAAGCATACCATCTAAAGAAAATGAACGAGGAGCATAAGGGAATTAAGCTTTATGTCGAAAAGGCAGAAAATGGTAAGTTCATCTTTAGAAAGCAAGTAAAGAAGAAAAACTGTAGACTTTTTAATGATACTATTTCTGAAAAGGAATATACAAGGATAAAAGATTTCATCGAATATCACAAACCCTATCTTCTTTACTTTGATACCTCAAAGGGAACTAAAACATTCAAGACAGAAGAAGCAAGAAACTACTTGCAGAATGATTACAGAGTCATTTGGGATATGTAATCAGTAGAACTGATTTATAATAAAATTATGAGTGATAAATTAACAGCTAATACGAGAGATAAAAATTTGATTTTTACCCCTTCTCACATTGCAAATTTTATTTGTAAAGCTCTTGGTATTAAGGAATCTGATAAAGTAATTGACCCTAATTGTGGTTATGGATTATTTCTAAAAAGTGCTAAGAATTATACAGATAACATATTTGGTATTGAATTGGTAGAAGATGTATATAAGGTTGCTAAGGAAGAGTTTGAAGATACTGTGATAAATGCTGATTTCTTTGATTGTGAAAACTTGATTAGAGAAAAGAAACCCAATATTGCTCTTATGAATCCTCCTTTCAATTCAAGCGGAGACAAGACAAATGGATTTGTATTTGTAGAAAAGATGTTGGATTGGATGGAGAGTGGATATGTTGCGGTCATTCTTCCTATGAGTTGTGCAATAGGAACTGCAAAAGAAATAGCAAAAATCAAGAATGGTATTTTAGAGAAACATACGTTGGATGCAGTATTTACTCTTCCTTCTGATTTGTTCCACCCTAATGCTAATGTTTCTACTTGTTGTATGATTTTCAAAGTTGGTATTCCTAATAACACAGAAACATTTTTTGGTTACTTTAAGGATGATGGTTTTGTGAAGAAAAAGAACTTGGGCAGAGTACAAAAGGATGATTGGAATTCTATTGAAGAGGAATGGTTACATTTGTATCGTGACAGGTCAAATGTAAATGGAAAGAGCGTTACAAAACTTGTCAATGGAGATGACGAGTGGTTGTGCGAAGCATATATGGAAACTGATTATTCAAAACTTACAAGAAAAGATTTTGAAAAGACAGTTCGTGATTACTTGGCGTTTTTGATTAAAAACGGAGACTATCGTTGATGAAACTTGATTTTATTAAGTGGAAGAATTACAAGATTGCCGAATTGTTTTAGATTGAATTCGGCAATGGTTTTGATTATAATAAAATGACAAAATGTGACGATGTTTTAGTTGATTTTGTAACAAGAACGGATTCTTCAAATGGTGTATCTTCAAAAGTTGATTTAATTGATGATATAGAACCGTTTGAAAAAGGTTGCATAACTGTTGCATTAGGTGGAAGCGTGGGGTCAGCGTTTGTTCAGAACAATAAATTTTATACATGTCAGGGCATGGCGGTTCTTACGCCTTATAAAAATGACATGACAGTATTACAAAAATTGTTCATTTGTAAATTGATAGAATTTGAGACAGCAGTGAAGTTTGTCGCATATGGTAGGGAATTGTTTCGTAATTTGAAAAATTTTACTATTAAATTGCCAACTATTCATGACGAACCAGATTTTGACTTTATTGAACAATTCATGAGTGAACTATTGAGTGAGATTAATAATGATAATTGTAAAATAATTGATAAAATTTTGGGATGAATAGTAGCTCTATTTGGAAGAAGTTTAGATTGGGAGATTTATTTTTGATAAAAAAAGGAAAACGATTGATAAACTCTGATAAAAAATGTGGAGTTTTGCCCTTTGTTAGCGCAATTGATAGCAATAATGGAATATCGTGTTTTATAGATAAAATGCCAATTCATAAAGGAAATGTGATAACTGTAAATTATAACGGTTCTGTTGCAGAATCATTTTATCAATTTTATCCATTTTGGGCATCAGATGATGTTAATGTTCTTTATCCGAATGGATGGAACTTAACACCAGCGATAGGTCTTTTCTTATCTACCGTCATTCGTAACGAAAAGTTTAGGTTTTCTTACGGTAGAAAATGGAAATTGGAACGAATGGAAGAATCTGAAATATGGCTTCCGTCTGACAATGACGGTAATCCTGATTGGCAATACATGGAAGATTACATTAAAGAAATTGTCAATGAAGTAAAAGAGGAAATTAGAACACATTTATGATGTTAGATACAACTAATTGGAAGAAATTTAGATTAGGTGATTTGTTTAGATTTGAAGTAGGTAAAATTTCAAATAAAGGGGAACAATTGTCTGATGGAACTGATTGTCTTTATCTTGGTGCTTCAAAACAAAATAATAGTGTTCAAGAAAAATGCTTCAAAGATGAGAAGAAATTACAAAAGGGAAATTGTATTTTATTTATTTGTGATGGACAAGGTTCAGTTGGGTATACAAACTATATAAATGAAGACTTTATAGCTACAACTAATATAGTGGCAGGTTATAATTCCAATTTGAATCCGTATGTTGGATTATTTTTGGTTACAGTATTTGACTTAGAACGACTGAAGTATTCTTATGGAAGAAAATGGTATAAACATCTTAAAAACACAGTCGTGAAATTACCATGTAAAATAGATTGTTCTCCCGATTGGCAATTTATGGAAGATTACATTAAACAAATTGTCAATGAAGTAAAAGAGAAATTTAGAACATCAGTATAATACTCTCATGGCAATTACATATACTGTTCAGCCTTGTGAAAGAAAAGAGATAAAAGACTTCATTGAAAAGTGGCATTATAGTCATAACATCAATGGTCTCTTATCTTCCTATTGCTTCAAGCTCATGGACGGTGACACAATGGTAGGAGCAATGATTTATGGAGGATTAGGTATGGCTAACTGTTGGAAGAAATATGCCGACTCCATAGATGACATCATTGAACTTAGACGATTGTGTTGCATTGACAATACGCCTAAGAATACTGAGAGTTACTTTATAGGCAGAACGCTCAAATGGCTAATCAAGAATACCAATGTGAAGAAGGTAATCTCCTATGCTGATAACACTTATGGTCACAAGGGAGTGATTTACCAAGCATCCAACTTTGAACATCTAGGAAGAACTGCCAAGGGTAGAGTGATAATGTTTGAGGGTAAGAGATACCATGACAAAACCATTAGAACAAAATATAAGGGTGAATTGAAACCTTTTGCCAAGAGAGTAAAGGAAGCCCTTGAGAATGGTGAAGCACATTATGAGCAGACATTAGGCAAGGAAATCTATCTCTATGACTTGGAAAAACGAAGAGGTAAAAAGAAACATGATTGAAATTTATACTGGTGATTGTCTGGAAGAGATGAAGAAGATTGAGGACAACACCATTGACCTCATCGTTACTTCTCCACCTTATGCAGACCAGAGAAAGAACACCTATGGAGGTATCAAAGTAGATGATTATGTGGAGTGGTGGATTCCTCGTGTTAAGGAGATGTTACGAATCTTGAAGCCAAGCGGTTCATTCGTCTTAAACATTAAAGAAAAGGTTGTTAATGGGGAACGTTCCACTTATGTAATGGAATTGATTATTGCCATGCGTGAAATGGGTTGGTTATGGACTGAGGAATACATCTGGCATAAGAAGAATGCAGCCCCTGGTAAATGGCCCAACCGTTTCCGTGACGCATGGGAAAGACTTCTCCACTTCACAAAGGAAAAGAAGTTCAAGATGAATCAAGATGCAGTAAAAGTTCCCATTGGCGATTGGTCTTCTCGTCTTTCCAACATTTCTGAAAGAGATAAGAAAAGAATGGACAGTGGAACGAAATCAAACGTGGGAACTCGGCGTGCCAATTGGTGTGGAAAGGATAGTGTATTTCCAGACAATGTTCTTTATCTACCTTGTGAAACTCACAACAAAGGACATAGTGCAGTATTTCCGTTATCAATTCCCACTTGGTTTATTAAACTTTTTACTGATGAAGGTGATACAGTTCTTGACCCATTTGTGGGAAGCGGGACTACGTTAGTTGCATGCAATCAACTGAACAGGAACGGAATAGGTATTGAAATTCTACCTGAGAATGTGGAAGTCTGTAATCAGCGACTGTTGGGAAATAAATAATAGAGCATGGAGTTCGATAACATTTTGTACTTCTTGTTGAATCAGACAGCAGAAGAAACCCAAGAAATAGGTGAAGAATACGCCAATGATTTGATAAGAAGTGGTTGTTTTGAGAAACATACATTATCACTATACTGTGGAGAGAATTGCAGTAGAATGTGGATTGATGAGGATTTGAAACAATTTGAGACGATAGATTTTTATGATGAAGCGGCAGATGTTCTTGTTGAAAAGTTTTACATTACAAGAACTGTTGCACTTGAAATAATAAAGACAGCGATTGAGGAAACAAAGACTAATATTCATACTCAAATCGTTCTGTTCAAAACATGTGGAGGTTGATTTAAGTATATGACTGAAATTGAAGCAATTGAAAAATTAAATGAGTGTCATTTTAACTATTTGAAGAAAATAGGAATAAAGTTACCTAACAAAAACACGAGTAAATGGTGGCAACTTATATTTCTTATAATGAATGAAAATAAGGTTGTACATAAAGATTAGGTAAGTGATTTTGTAAGACAACGATTGCCACATGCTGCAAAAGACCAATAGGTAAGACATTTGGGTTCTCAAAGTGGTTGGTATGTATTAAACAAAGGAAATGTTTTATCTAATGGATATACTTTGAAGTCAGGTGAACATTGTTTAGTAAGTTTGAAAGAAGTTCATCCTGATTGGAGTATGAAAAATTCAATAAAGAGAAACAATAATTTATCAGGAATGAGTTGGAATGACATTAAAAGTTTTTTCGGTCATAGATGTGCTACATGTGGCGTTAAAGAAGGATAGCCATTAAAGGGTTCAAAAACAAATGTGGCAAAACTAGAAAAAGGTCATTGTAATCCAAGATTACCATTGACCCCTGATAATATTATTCCACAATGTCAATACTGTAACAAAACTGCCAAAAACGATTTTATTTTTTCTAAAGACGGTCGGGTTGATGCCATTCTTAATCCTAATTTTATCATGAGGTCTCCTTTAGATGTTCAAAGGAAAATGTTTGAATTACTATCCGAAAAGTTTAAGAACTCTGATAAAATATACCCATGAAGTTATTTTGTGAAGATTGTCTATATAGATTGCCAAAAATAGAAAATAATAGCATTGATTGTGTTATAACAGACCCTCCTTATTTTATAGATGGGATGGGTGACAATTGGGACACCAAAGAATTGACAAAAAGTGTTAAGAAAAGTGGAATCATTGGCTCATTACCTGTTGGTATGAAGTTTGACCCACAACAAGGAAAGAAGTTGTATGATTTTACTTTGAAATATTCAAAAGAAATTTTCCGCATTCTTAAACCTGGTGGCTTTTTCCTAGTGTGTAATCAACCTAGATTATTACATCGTTCTGCATGTGCTATTGAGGACGTTGGTTTTGAAATACGAGATGTTATTACTTGGATTCGTAACGGACAAGGCAAAGCATTTTCCCAAGACCACTTTGTGAAACGAATGAAAATCTCTGAGGAAGAAAAGGTTGAAATTCTAAACTCATTGAGTGGAAGAAAAACACCACAACTTCGTGGTTGTCATGAGGATATTATTCTTGCACAGAAGCCCAAAGATGGAACATTTGTAGAGAATTGGATGAAATGGGGTGTAGGTCTTGTTGATTTTTCTTATAAAATCGATGACCTTATGGCTGCTAATGTCATGAATGTTCCTAAACCTAGCGGAAAAGAAAGAAAAGAATCTGACCATCTTACTATGAAGCCCATAAAACTAATGGAACATCTTGTGAATCTTTTTACAAAGGAAAATGACGTGGTATTAGATTGCTTTATGGGAAGTGGAACAACAGGAGTGGCATGTAAAAATCTCAATAGAAATTTCATAGGTATTGAGTTAGACGAGAACTATTTTAACATTGCAAAAGAAAGAATAGAAAATGCCTAAAATTGAACTTTATAGAGGAGATTGTTTAGATGTGATGGATGAGTTGGCGAAGATGGGAGTTACCGTAGATGCCATTATTACTGACATTCCTTATGGGACAACTGCATGTTCGTGGGATGTGGTTATTCCTTTTGATGAGATGTGGGATAGAATAGAGAGGATAAAGAAAGATAATTGTCCTGTTGTTTTATTTTCTAGTCAGCCCTTTACAACGAAGTTAATAAACAGCAACATTGACAATTATGGGTATGAATTGATTTGGAAAAAGAATGTTCCAACAGGGATGACACAAGCAAAGTATCGTCCAATGAAATATCATGAGAATGTTCAATGCTTCTACATGAAAGGAACTACTTATAATCCAATCATGAAAGACCGTGTTGGAAAACATAAGGAATGTTATAATTATGACCATTACTGTGGAAAGAATAATCACCTAGATTTGAAGAAGATTAAAAAGAAGTATGACCCTGATTTTGTTCAACCATCTTCAATTCTTGAATTTAATGTAGTTCCTAATCGTAACGGAAAGTTACATCCTACACAGAAACCTGTTGAAATTTTAGAATGGTTAATTAAAACTTATACCAATGAAGGTGATACTGTTTTGGATTTTACTATGGGTAGTGGCTCATGTGGAGTGGCGTGCAAGAATTTGAATAGAAAATTTATAGGTATAGAACTAGACGAGAACTATTTTAACATTGCAAAAGAAAGAATAGAAAATGTTTGAATTATACAATGATGACTGCTTGAAAGTATTAGGGACGATAGGTGATGATACTGTTGATTTGATAGTAACTGACCCTCCTTATAACTTGGGAGAATTTGCAAAGAGCAGAGCAGCCAATCTTCAAAATATGCGTGACAATTTCTTTGTTGCAGCAGGTTGGGATAATGTAGGCTACGAAGAATGGAAAGAACTTATGAATTCTTTCTTCAAAGAAGCTGCGAGAGTTAGTAAGGTGGGTAGTTCTCTCATTATGTTCATGTCTATTATGAAATTGGAAACAATTATTGAAATGGCACAAGAGCATGGATTTTATTATAAGACTGTAGGTGTATGGCATAAGACTAATCCTATGCCTAGGAACATGAACTTACACTTTATCAATAGCACAGAGCCTTGGTTATACTTCGTCTATAAGAAGAAAACAGGGACATTCAACAACGATGGTAAAGCACTTCATGATTTCATTGAAACATCTGTTACTCCTAAGAGAGAAAAGGAATGTGGAACTCACCCTACACAGAAACCACTTGACCTTATCAAATTCTTTGTAAAAACTCTTTCTAATGAAGGTGATTTAGTTATTGACCCATTCATGGGAAGTGGTACTTCTGCCGTTGCTGCAAAAGAATTGAATAGAAATTTCATTGGTATTGAGTTAGACGAGAACTACTATAAAATATCCAAGGAAAGAATAGAAAATGCCTAATTTTGAATTATATCAAGGAGATTGTTTGAAGACGATGGATGAACTTATAGATAAAGGTGTTACTGTTGATTCAGTGATTACTGATTTGCCTTACGGTTCAACTCCATGTCCTTGGGATGTTATCATTCCATTTGAAGATATGTGGAAAAGACTTGACAAGATTGTTAAGCCTAATGGTGCAATTGTTCTTTTTGGACAAGAACCATTTTCGTCTTTATTGAGAACATCTAACATAAAGAATTATCGTTATGATTGGATTTGGAAAAAAGAAAGATTGACAAATGTTTTCCAAGTTAAGAAAAGACCTGGCAAAATAGTTGAACTAATTTCTGTATTCTATAAGAAACAACCTACTTACAACCCTCAGATGACCAAGTATGAGGGTCCTCTTCGTTCTAACAAAATAGGCGACGATGCTAGGTTTTCAATAACACAAAGAGGTGGCAATGATTCAATAAAACCAAAAGAATATATAGATAACGGAACAAGATACCCTTTGCAAATTATTGATTGTAAAAGAGATAGCATGTATGATACTAAGTTCCATCCTACACAGAAACCTATCGAATTGCTAGAATACCTGGTAAAGACTTATACTAATGAGGGTGATACTGTCCTAGACTTCACTATGGGCAGTGGTTCATGTGGAGTTGCTTGTAAAAATCTTAATAGAAATTTCATTGGTATCGAACTAGACGAGAACTATTTTGACATTGCAAAAGAAAGAATAAACTCACAAGAATAATTCTCTATCTCATTGAGACCAGATACGGAACAACTGGTTACGATAGTTATACACATTTGTTTCCTTGGTTGATTTTTTGTGAAAAATTATAAATTTCAAAAAAGTTCTTGACATCACGGATAAATTGGTATATATTGTGGTTATACAAACAACACTAACATTCATGAGCAACAAAGCATTCATCAACATTGGCGATTATGGTAACGGTTCTCTTTGGAGTGTAAACTTTCATGGTTTCCGTAAGACTTTTCCTTATCTTTCTCAGGCAATTCGTTGTGCTTTGTGTGAGGGTAAAACTAACTTCCATTTTCGTGCGATTCGCAATCTTCTTCGTGATGCTTTGTATACTTCTTATCTCCTCGATGACGAAATGACGGATGAAGAGTATGAGAAGTTTGAGAACATTATTTGGTTCAAAGAGGTTCGCTAAAATAGAAAGATTTTTTACAATATGAAAGTCACAAATAAAGATATGGTAAATTTTCTCACAGACAACCCTATAAAGAAAGTCGTGTTTACACCCATGATTATGGGTACAATTTATGCAACACTTTTTTGTGAGAACCGCAATATTATTGATGTTCAAATTCACGACCCCTTGCTACTCAAATTTTTTAAATGGGAGTTCGTTCTCGGTCATATCTCCATTGTCAAAATAAATGATATAAAGTGTAGTTATTCATTAAACATCTCTGATAGAAATATTAAGAAAATGTTGTTCATGGGTATTGATAAAGAAAAGAAAAATCATATAAAACGAGAGGAAAATTTGATTTCAAAGATTATTCTCAAACAGACCGATAGAGACGCACATATTACGGAAGTGAATGGTGTTCACTTCGTAGAACTTAGAAATCACTTTGATAGCACACGCTGAAACTTTATGACAAACGAAGAACTAGTTATTAGAGCAATTGATAAGATGAGTAAAAACTACTGCTCATTCACCATTAATGAAAAAGGTTTCAATCACAATGACATTTATGTAAATTGGGTTGATGTGAACAATTATCATTATCATCTTGCGCTGAGAAAGAGCGACAAAAAAAGGACAAAACATGATTGTCTATCTGATGATTTTTTTGACAATCTTGTTGTGAAATTCCGTTATATCAAGGTGTTTAATGAGGACACAGATGACTATCCAATTTATTATAATTCGTGTTTTGTAAAAGACGGTGAGGATATTATCACAAATCATTGCCAATGGGTGATTGAATCTTTTCGCAACAAATGGCATAGTGATACAGTGATAACAAATGATAAAAATTACAATAGAAACGATGAAATTGCCAAGAAACTCGGACTATAAAACGACATAATAAATGTCGTTATTGCCGACATCATGCGATTTTCAAATAAACTTAGGTTTAAAAATAATCATATAACCATTTTTTAGAAGCCACTCTTTTTTATATTGAGTGGCTTCTTTTTCAAAAGAACTTACTTATAATAATCCTCATGGCAAGGTCTAAGAAGAAAGTAACAGAGGTAGTTGAAAAGGTGGAAGATGTTATTTCTCCTACTCCTAAGAAAAAAGTTGTCAAGAAAGATAAAACTGCCATTGAAACGGTATCACAAAAGAAGAAAACTCGTAAAGTCATTACTGGGAATCCAATAGAGAACGTCAAAGATGAAATAAAACCTACTAAGAAAGTTCATAAGACAAATGATGATATAATAATTGAACCTCCCAAGAAAAGGACTAGGAAGAAGACGAAGGATGAGGTGGCATCCAAGACAACGAAAGAGGAAGAACCTAAATTAGCATCTACTCCACCACCCAAGGTTCAGAAAAAATCTGAACCTTCTACCGAGGAAGAGCCTAAAAAGGTTGAACCACCTAAGCCAAAAGTTCAGAAAGTTTCTGAACCTAGAAAGCCAAAGAAACCTATTCTCAAAGTAAAGGACTTTTATGAATTTGAAGAGGGTAAGTATGTTCTAGGTGATGTGGAAGAGTTGTTTGATGAGAAGTTGTTAAAGAAGATGAAAACATCTATCAAGAAACTCTCAAAGAAAAATCATGGCAAGGATGATAAGTTAGGAATACATTATTTCAAGGTGGGTGATAAGGTATGGGACTGCATTGAGTATAATAACAAAATCCTCACAGCAAGTAATAGTCTAATCTTATGCAAGAGTGAGACAGTTACCAAGGAGGGTAAGTTACGCTTCTGTAAGAGATTTGAAGCAAAGGAGAAGTTCAATGTGTTTGTAGATTATACCAAGGATGACTACTGTTTGTATTTCTATTATGAAGATGCACCTGGTCCTTTTATGATGTTACAAGATGAGGCACTCATTTGACATTGAAGCGAAGAAGAATTGGTATAAAAATTACCCACTACCTTTTGAGTAGTGGGTTTTTTGATTTTTACTTTGAGAAAACTTGTTATATTAGCCCCAAGTATCACGTAATTCATCTGTCCTGATGAAAATGGTAATTTGACCATCAAAATACACCTCGTCACCTGAATTATTTTTCACATAATTACGAGCGATTTCTTCAACTTCATCTTCGTCAAGTTCTCCATACATACACTCATTACGTAATGATTCAACATCATAGATTCCATAATCATCTGACCAATCATACCAATCGTTAAGCGTGTCAAAGATACCCTCTCCCTCAATCATCTCCCAAATGTTATCATAGGAATAAGTTTCTTCTTCAACTCTCTTTGCATTTTCAAGAGGAACATCATTAAGACGCATGTATTGTGCAATTGCTGATGCATAATAAGGTGAAATCCCCATTTTAATCAACTGCTGTGGCTTAATTGGCGCGGTAGGTTGTTTTTCTGAAAATTGAACATCAGCACTCTCAATAACAAGACCATACTTCTTCTTGAAGAACTTGGAAGCCTCCGATAAAATAGCACTCTTGGACTTCTTAGTCTTGGACTTTACTATCAAACTCTTAGAGGGAAGAACACTCTCATTCAATCTTCCACTAACTTTCTTAATTTGAACTCTATACTTATACATAATTGTTTCTTTTATTTATTTTTTAGATTTCAATGTTAAGGTCGGGAAAACAAATTAAACCATTTCGTTATTTACAGCAACGATACCATGTTCTCCGTTTACCCAAAATGCTTTTGGGAGTTGAACATATTCTTGGGCAAAACTTTTGTATCTCATGTCTATTCTGATTTTTCGTTTGAATGACTGTTTTGGGAAATTATAATTTTCAAAATCACCTGCAACTGCCTTCAAAACAACATATTCTTCATTGCGAGAAATTACTTGAAAAACGAGGTTATTAGTATTTCTATAACCCCAATGGTCAAGAAAAAGACCATCATAAGTTTCTCCTACTTCAAACATTTTATAATTATTTTTCGTTACATCAGCACTTTCAATTACAAGTCCGTATTTTTCCTTGTAATACTTGGAAGCCTCTGCAAATACTTGTTTATCAGTCTTTTTTGTCTTAGACTTCACTACAAGATTTTTAGTAGGTATAGAACTCTCATTGAGAGAACCACTTACTTTTTGAATTTTTACATTATACTTATACATAATTTCTTTTATTTAGTTTTAGAATTCAATGTTTATATAGTATACCAAGTGTCAGACCTTATAGTATCCCAAGCGTCAGCGGCAGCATCTCGTATGGTTTCAAAAGCAGCATCATCTAATTCATCAGATTTAACTCCGTTTTTCTCGCAGATGGCAGAAAAAATCATTTGAATACCGTTCAATTCTGACATTCGTGATAATTTTTTAGAATTCTTTTTTACAAATCTAATAGCATCATTATACACAGAATCATAATCAACAAGCATCATGTCATACTCATCAGTAACGACATCAGCACTTTCAATTACAAGTCCGTACTTCTCTTTGTAATACTTGGAAGCCTTAGCAAAAATCTGCTCATCGGTCTTCTTCGTTTTGGACTTTACTACCAAACTCTTAGAAGGAAGAACACTCTCATTCAATCTTCCACTAACTTCTTTAATTTGGACTCTATACTTGTACATAATTTCTATTATTTAGTTTAGAATTCAATGTTTAGGTCAGGGAAGTTATCTTCAAACTCACGGCGAGCATCCTTAGCCTTTTTCATTGAACGGTGATTGAACCTTGAGCTATCAGGGCGAATTCTGCCCTCACTTTGCTGGTCATCCCAAGGCTCAGGGGGAACTGCCCCTTTTCTCATTTTAGGATAATCTTTATCAGTTTCACAGAACTCTCTGTAAGCCCCTCTGTAAGAATTAGGTCGCCAATTGTGACCATACTCTTCACCTTTTCCACGCCAATTACCAACATGCTTACCATGTCCGTCACGCTTCTTCCATGTCTTGCCCATAGTATATGCTAAATTTATTTACATGGGAAGTATAGCATTATTCTGTGGAATTGTCAAGATTTTCTTCAAAAAATTCTTCTTGTGGAGGGTCAATTTCAAACCATTCTGTCATAAGAGTATCATCAGTTTCTACCCATCTAAATGAATAATACTTACCTTCTTCATTAGGTGATTCTGTTTCAACGAGTCTCTTATAATTATTTTCAATGGCATATTCTTCGAGAGAACCCTCATAACCAATAGGCGTATGATAAATCTTATGAACTCCTGTATCAGTCATTTTCGCCCATTCTGCTTGAGGTCTTCTCAATGAGTATGTTGCGGAAGTAGTAGGATAAATGAATTGCCCTGTTCCCACATTATAGAAATTCTTGCGAGTTATTAGGTCAAACATGCAGGGAGTTCCTGTTTTGTCAATGGATGGGATTAGATGTGTTTGTAATAGTTTTAATTTCCAAGATTTGAATGAATGTAATCGCATGTTTGCAGGACTATCATATTGAATATTATCCCAATAATTTTGCAATGCAACAAAAATTCCAATAGGATTGTTTTCAGAACCTTTACTAAAATCTATATCATTTGCATAAATTATGTTATTGCGAGATACTTCACCCCTGTTAGCATCAAACTTGTATTTTGTTCTTTCTTGTATTTCCAATGAATTATTTCTATCACCGAAAGAAATAGGTTGTCCAAAAATAGTAGCCCTGACACCATTTGGATATGATTCATAATTGGCAGTTTCTAAAATTTGATATTGTACATTATCTCTCCAATACCCAAATGTTTTTTGATAATTATTATTATTCGTTATTTTTAATGAAGTGTAATCTATTTCAACAGATAAGTCTTTTGTTGAAATATTTGGTATTATCCATTGTGTCCCAGAACTTTCCAAATACTCTACTTTTGTACTTCCATAAGGAACAGAAGTTTTCAATGCTTGAGTTTTTGCGGAACAATGTTTTCTCCTTAACATAAGTCAATTAAACGGTTGGAATTCCAAAAGTCATACCGCGAACAAATACACCGTCATACTGTAATGAACATGAGTATCTGACATTAGCAACAGGAGTGAATACACCAGCAGTCACATCATCACCTACCCATTTAATTCTACTATCACTTGTTACAACAGTTGGAGTAGCACCACTTGTGAATACAACTTCTGCTGCATAATTAGCAATAAGAGATGTAGGTAATGTGAGATTGAGATTTGCTTCTTCACCAAGATGATAGACAACATTATGTTGAACTGCCCCTGTCAATGAAGTTTGTACAGGCTCATCACCGTCTTGTTGTTCATGAATAACTATGAGAACTTCAATCATAGTATCATCATTTATCCCACCGTAGAGTTCACTCAAATTATCTCCGTCTTCCCATAACTTACAATTATACCCAGCATCATGAGTCATCCAACTTACATGTATTAAGTTTGAGTTTAGAATTACTGCAACGGGTGTAAAACTTTTAGGATTATTATAGTTCTCAACATACAAATATCCAGCAGTACCGCCACCAATAACATATTCACCTACTGTTACATCATTTCCCAAAACACTCCCCAAAGTTGTAGAAATTTTAACAGCATTATTGATACCCTTTGGCGAAGTTTGCAAAATGACATCTTCAAGTGATTCACCATTTATGAACAACTTTTTGGTATCAATTTGTTTGGCATCCAATAATCGTGTATCAACTGTTGTTGCTTTGAGAGCTGCTGTCTGCGTAGTATAATTCTTCATTTTACAAGTATTATTTATCAATAAAACCTCCCTTTGAATAGAACTCCTGTATAATTATACATGTATGGATTACTTTACAATTACAGACCATAGCTTTGAAAGTTCTAAGCCTGTTGATACGTTTAGAGCTACGATGATTGTTATCAATAATCGAAGAATTTATGCTGATGATTATGATGATGAAGAGGATATTGACATTCGTATTGACAAGGGTGTAATGACCGTAGAAATCCCAGGTGGAGGAATAGTAAGAAGCACTCATTGGACTTTTATGTACGATTTTGAGATGACAGAAGATGACAAAATGAATTATAAGGATTTTACAAGACTTTAAGAATTAGAAAAAAATAGATATAGAAAAGAAACTCCTGATTTCATTAGAATAAGGAGTAGAGGCTATAATGGTGTAGCCAATTACTAAACATAATAAACTAATTTTAACATTTTTTTAATAAAAATAGAAACCATGAGTTTTAATCAACCATTTAATTATGACCCTCAGACAGGGCGTTGGAACTTGGAATTGCACAAAGCACCCAAGGATGTATTTGCACAGTGTGGTATTAAGATTTCTGTTGACCCTGGTATTCCAACAGGTGAAAAGGGAGCTTATTACCAATCAAAAGAACCTCAAGGTATGACAGGAGGAAGTATTGAAATTCGATGCTTTGATAACTTGGCAGGTTGGACTTCTGCTGTCATTTTTGACTTCAATACTTTTGTAGAGAAGATGATTGAGATGATGCCAAAGGATAAGGTAAAATGTGAGACGTTCCTACTTGCTGACCGTGACCTTGAGTATATTAAAAAGAATAAGAAAGATACTGAATAATGAATAAGAAGAAGATTGCTGTTTGTTATTTCTCTTATTGGAAAGATATAGATTTCCTTAATGAGAGTTTGAAGGTACTTGAAGCTACTATTGCACGTCATCCTGAGTATGAGGTTCGTACTTATGTGTTCGATGATGCAAGAGCTGAGAAGAAATTGAAGAAAAAGGAACTTCATGGTTCTCCTACTCTTATCAGCACCACATTTGACCGTAAAGGTAATCTTAATGGATTTGAGTGTATTGACGGTATGTTCAAGGAATATAGAAAGATTCAAGAAAAGTTCGATTACGATTACCTTATCAAACTTGACTCTGACTGTGTAATTAATTCATTTGATTATCTTTATGCTACTGAGGAACACTTGAAGAAGAATAATGTTCCACTTGACCAGTTGGCTCAGTTTGGTACGTATTTTGCTCAATTGTGTTGCTGCGGATGTTGGCAGAACTTTACAAAGCTTGGCGTGAATACCATTTGTAATTTGTTTGCTTATATGAATCGTGGAAGTAATCAGCAAGAGATTGTAATGAAGAAGCGTGTAGTTAATGGATATAATGAGGATAAGGTTGTATCTGTTCTCATGGAGATGGCTCCTGTTGTTCGCATTAACGTAGACGCTATTCCTAACATGAAAGGTTGTCTTAATGCTTTCAATGGTGCAGAAGTAGATTATACGACATATTCTGCCGTAGCATTCAAGCCCAATGTCTTTGCCAATACTTCCACATGGGATAGAGCAAAGAGTTTGGCAGAGATGAAGAAACATACTGAAAATGTTCTATGAAAATTTTACTCTATTGTATCTTCACAAATGAGTATGTAAAAATGATAAAGCCGTGGCTTGAAACCACGGCTAAGAACTTTTACCCTCATTGTACTGACGTTCTTATTCTTACTGATAATCCTGATTGTATTGAGGATAGAAGAGGTTTAATTGTAGAAAAGATTGAATCACTTCCTTTCAGAAATCAGGAGTTGTGGATGAAGAATAAAAGACATATGGAAATCCTTGATAAGTATAAGGATTCTTATGACATCTTTGCTAACATTCAAGCAAATTGTTTTTGTCCTAAACTCGTAAATGAGGAGAACTTTCCAATCTATAAAGATAAGCTAACAGTTTTTGAACACACAGGGACAGGATTTTTTGAGGTTCTAACAACTAATACTTGTAAGATTGGCTCATGTGGTTGTCGTTCTCTTATGTCCTATGAAGGGAAATATACTCATGCAGGAATGACCATCGGCGGTTATGATGTCATGTTCAAGATGAATAAGGATTGTCATGAGATGTATCTTAAAGATAAAGCTAAGGGTAAACTTAGTAGAGTTCCTTATCATGATGAATCTTATATCAATACTTGGAGAGCTGATAACAAAGAACTTGTTAATGTTTTCCCTAGAATTAACAGTGGCTATCTTCATCAATTACATACTCATGCTAATCCTTTCTTCTTAGTAGACAAGGATAATCTTGGAGTGATGAAGAATAAGTATGTAATCCCTGCTTTCATTGGTAATACAAGATTCTGTAATTGGCTATTCCTCATTGCTGCATGTTATGCTCATTGTTTGAGAAATGGTTATGAGATGAGATTACCTAATGATAAGGAATTGATTAATAAGATTCTTCCTGATGAGTTTGGTGTTCCTCAATTAATGGATACCAAGGGTAAACCTGTATACACCGAGCCAACTTATCATTATACTCCTATTCCTAGTGATACTGTTGGATTTGTTCAAGGATTCTTCCAATCATCTAAACATTTCAAACCTTATGAGAAAGAGGTTAAACAATTATTTCATAGATTAGTTAGTTATGAGAAGAAAGAAGGAGTTGCAGGAATTCATGTGAGAATGGGTGATTATCTCAAATTGTCAGAGCGTTATAAATCTCCTGACAAAACTTTCATTGAAAGAGCATTGGGTTTCTTATCTCCCCACATTAAACGTCTTATTATATTTTCTGACGAACCTGAAAAAGCAAGAAAGTTGGTAGAATCATGTTGTATTGCCAATCAATTCACAATAAGTTGTTCTAATGATATGGGTGAAGCTGATGAAATTCATGACATTTACTTTATGACTGCTTGTGAAGAATTGATTATGTCTTGTTCCTCATTCTCATGGTGGGCTGCTTATCTTGGCGAACATAAGAAAGTCATTGTAGATAAGAAGTGGTATAATGATAACGGATTGATTGACAAAGATATATACGAAGAGAACTGGATTAAAATATAAAAACAAGTATGAAGAACGATTTAATAAGTGTCGCATTTTGTTATTTCACGAATTCTACGGAAAAGGATTTTCTTTCTCTTTCTTTACAAAATTTAATAAATCTTACCAAGAGAGATTATCATTATGATTACAAAATTTATGTGATTGATGACGCTCGCAACAAAACTAAGATTGAAAAATCTGACTTACCAATGGAATGCGAGTTAAAGCGATATACATTTAAGATGGAAGGTTTTGAAGGAGTTGAAGGTATGTTCAAAACATTTTGCGAGATTTACAAAGATTTTAATTTTGATTACATCGTAACATTAAAAGAAGATTGCGTTCTAAACCACGTTGGGTTCATTACTGCCATTGAATAGAGGACAAAGAAACAAAGTAATCTTGGGTTATCTCAAATTTCAAAACAAATTGATAAAATTAGCACAAATGATTGGCAATGTTTCAGTAAGATTGGAGTTCAAACAATCATGAATATTGTTAATGGCATAAAAAATGACAATGACCCAAAGGCAGTATTATTGAAAAAAAGAATGAGACACAATCCTTACACAAATAGGCTTATTTCTTATCTATTGGAAATGAGCGCACCAATACGAATCAATATTGATTATTTGGAGGGTGTAAAAACAAATGTGAACTATTTTGAAATGAAACAGGGTGATAAAAAAGAAGATTATCTTTCCATTTCATTCAAAAATAAAAAAATTGATAGGAAAGAAAGTCTAAATGCAATGTCGAACATGGTAAATGAAGCTTTTATACAAGATAATGACTTTTTTAAAAGTATAAAGGGTAAAAAAGTTGCAATAGTTGGCAATGCGGAAGTTGATGAGGATTACTCCGAAGAAATAGATAGTGCAGATTTTGTCATACGCTTCAATAATTTTTACAATTATCAATCTGAAAAGGTCGGTAAAAAAATTGATGGGTTAGTATTGACTGGGACTTCTGCGTGCCACAACAAATTGCCAGATGGTTTATCAGACCAAAAGGAAATAATACAAAAATATCTACCTAAATTGTTCTTGTTAAGTGAAATACCTAATCAAAAAATAACAAGAGTACACCAGCGATATAAAGGATGTGAGCTTCATATGCTAGGCAATCCCTCATGGATGCTACCTCTAACCAGTGGAACAATTGTACTTGCGATGTTGGCTGATTACGACGATGTAAAAGTTAATTGTTATGGTTTTAGTGATGGCGATGCGTGGGAAGAATATAATAAAACTTATAACAAAGGACATAGAGCTACATGTGGAATTTCCGAAGAAAAAATACGAATGGAATCTTTTTACAAATTAAGTAAGAAAAAATGGGAATAATCTCAAAAAATAACGGAAAATATAGACATTGATAAAAATAGACTCTGTACTACCAAATAGGTGCTAAATAGAAGAAAAGTAGCATTCAATACCGCAGAAATGGGTTAGAATGTAGAGTCCGATGGCTACGGACATTTGATAATGAATCGATAAAGTCAACACCTATTTGGTGGACATAGCCTAAAAATACTAACAATAACTAAAAAACATGATTTACGAAAACGAAATACCTACTTGGAAAGTTGCTCAAATCGTGAGCGGTAATGATGAGTTCGTTAAATTTGCGTTTGAATGCAATGAATGTACAAGTCATGATACTTCTGATGAGATTGAGACTGAAACTTCTTTAACGAAGTAAAATGAAAAAAGAAGCCTACCTTAATTGGTAGGCTTCCCTTGTTTTAGATTGAAATTAAAGAATCTAAATTACTTCTTGATAACGTAAGCGATTTCTTGTGGTTCGCTTTCGAGGTCAAGAGGTTGAACAGTTTGTTGAACAACCTGATACTTCTCTGCATCAAACATCGTAAGAAGTTCACTGTTAGTAACCAATACCCAACCCTTGTCAACAATACCACAAAGAGCGTCAACAATTTCTTGTTTATCTTCGGCAGAAGAAGGAAGCTTACCCCAATGCCAAGAAATATGAATGCAGCCTTTACCTGTTCTTGTATCAGCAACAATTTCTTGGAGAGAATCAGCGATATTTTCAACCGAGTCTGCGGTAAGATTAGTATTTGCGAACATTCCACCCTGCTCTATATGCAAGCCAGGAGTACCGTTATTATTAACATTAACACCACATTCAAGTTCGCTCAAATCGCCGATGAATGTTGTGAAAGATTCACAGTTACCGAACATTCTATCGCCTGTAACGAGAGAACTCAAATCACCAATGAATGTTGTAAGAGCAGTGCAATTATAGAATGTTGACACCTCATTTTCGATGATGGCTGTTGTCAAATTACTTAAATCACCAACGAATGATTTAATACTTGATGCAGAGCCAGCATAGAAACCACTTACCATACGCTCAGGACGAATGGTTGTGATAACTTGACCATCAGCACGTATTACGAAGTTATTTTCAACACTTACAGCATCACTTGGAAGATTTGCCGTGGTGAGGTATGATGTGGACATACCAACGAAGGTATCTATTATACTTATTGAGTTAGTAGTACCGTGAATGTGCTCCCCACTAATAACGCCCATACCCCAAAGATTAGAATCAGTAGTTGTGTTAGATTGTGATGTTCCTTCAGAATTCTCAGTATTACTGGCTGGGAAATTATGAACACAAAGTTTTACAGCACCCTTAGTACCATTGATAGAGCTTACAACATCACTAGCGTTAGCCTTGTTCTCAATCCAACTAGCCAATGTACCATACATTGCCGATGCAGACTTCACAGAAACAGCACTATCAATTACATTAGAAGGTTCATCTTCAAGGTCGCCTGTGAACAACTTGCTAACACCCATTACGGAGTCAGTAGCAGAAGCAACACCAAGTGTCAATGTACCATCGGTAGCAATGTTAGCGTATACAGAACCTTGGTTAGCAAGAGTGGTAGCCTGACCAGTAGCAACTGTATTAGCATAACCAGAAAGGTCAGCAGTAGTAGTACCAATTTGTTCCCAACCCCATACGCCATTTTCTTGGACGTACATGTACTCAATTCGAGCACCGTGAGCGGCAACAACACCATCAACACCTGTGAGAACAAGATAAATCTTACCCTTGTATTTTTCTTCCTCACCTGTTGGAACAGTTGGGAGTGTATCAGCAACAACGTAATCAACTGATGTTGTGTGGAGACTTTCAGAGTAAGCCTTGGCAGCGTCAAGTGTCTTAGCAGTCTCAGCAGCAACGAATGTTTCAACAGTAGAGCCTGTTATAAGATAACCCTTGTTTGTCCAAGAAGCAGGTGTCTCACCAACAGCAGCCGTATAAGCTGCAGTTGCAAGTCCAAGATAGTGATTATCATCACTATCAACCGTGAAACCAACACTCTATGCATCAGGATTCCAATCAATACTAGGAATTTCGATTGCACCAACAGCATCAGAGATAGCAGTAGCAACATCAGAAGCCTTAGCAAAATTGGTATCATTTGTCCAAGACTTAGTTGAAGATGTATAAGTAGCAGGAGTTACACTACCAGTAAGAGTAGGAGCACCAACTTTACCACCAAGTGTTACGGAAACACCTGCACCAGAAACAGATTGAGATGTAATTGCAGTTTCTTTAAGACCATTTACAGCATCAGTAGAAGCGTCAGAAATGGCATCAATCTTTCCTTCAAGTTCAATCTTGTTAGATGCAACAACCTGACTAAGAGCGCTTACGGAAGCAGCAGTAGCTACATCATCAGAGACAGCAATCTGGAATGTCGTACCCTTTCCTTCACCTGTTACAACGATACCTGTACCAGCAGTGATTGTTACCTCAGCACTAGCAATAGCTTCGGACTTAGCCTGAGCAATCTCAGCAGTAATTTCGGTGCGAGCAGCGGAAAGAGCATTGGCAGCAGTTGTCTCAGCACCACTCTTTGCAGCACTAGCCTGACCCTCAGCGTAGGTCTTAGCATCAGCAAGAGCCTTAGCAACAGAACCATCAGCAGAGCCTGTGAGAGTAGCAACTTTTTCTTCAAGAATTGTTACACGACCCTTTTTACCTTCTTCTGTACTGGCAAGGAGAGCGTATTCTTCATCTGTTGTATAACCAGTAAGGTCAATGGCAGTAGTTCCAATTTTCTCAACCTTTGTTTCCTCACCGCTTGTAAAAGCGATGTACTCAATATAATCACCAGCAGCAGAATTGGTATCCTTTACGAGATAAATCGTGTTGGGAACAAGAGTAATTGTATCAATGGTTTGCCCCTCTGGAACAATCTCAACAGAAAAATGTTGAATTGCACCGATTGCTTCAAGTGCTTCGCTCTTGGCGGTAGCGATAGCCTGAGCGATTGAACCACCCTCAGTAAGAGCAGTAGTAATAGCAGTCGTAGCAGCATTATTAGCAGTTGCAGAAATTGACTCAGTGGCAGCGATTGGGTCGGAATCACCAAGACCAAGAAGAACCTTTACTACGTCCTCTACTGTTTCAACACGAGCTGTTACAGACTGTGTACCATCAGGATTGGTATCTTCGAGACCAAGTGCTAACTTAATATCTGAAATGTCTGCTGTGTGTTTTGAAATTGAGGTTTCAACGGTGGCAAGTTGACCTGTTACAGTCTTACCAATGTAACGGAAGCAGGAAATCTTAGGAGAAGAACTTGTTACTGCTGTGCTCCAAAGAACTGTACCTGATACGTTATAGTCATAGTAGTGAGTACCTGCAATCTTTTCAGTTGTCCCCAAATACAACTTTGGGTTTAACTCAACAGAAGGAATACCGTTCTTAATGTTATCAGTACCAGCGGCAAACTGAGAAACTACTGAACCGCCAGAAGTCTGACCTGTGTGGTTTGACTCATCAACGAAAAGACGAGTAGCATAACCCTTAGAATCAATGGAAGCATTGTTCGTAGTTGTAAGGGTCTGCATTGGCTGATTGAGGTAATAACGAAGAACAGGCTGATTGTGTCTGTTGTTCAATGTCATACCATTGGTAAGAGTTACCTCTTGCCAGAAACTAGACCACTGTGCTTCGGTAAATGTAGCATCGTCAGCACCAATGTACTTATAGACCTTACCACCTTCACCGTCAACTTTTACCAAGTCATTAAGTTTAGTAAGACCAGAAAGACGAGTTACAGCAACGGCACGAGAAGGTACAAGACCGAACCAAGGAATTTCCTCAGCCCAAACTTCTGTACCAATTACGGTGTGACCACCCTTGGTGGAAGCATTTGCAAGTGTTGTTGCTGCATTACCATTAGAGGTATTGGGTTCTACAGGGGTCTTACTGAAACCATGATAGAATGAAAGGTCATTCTTAGAATTTTGTTTATATGTAGCGTTTGAATTAATCCAAGACATAATTTATTATTTTTCTATTTGTTAAAATTTTATTAAGCAAGGGTTAAAGCTCCGATGTTAGAATTTCCAGAACCCATTACAATAATAATCATAATGTTTCTGCCGCTAGTTGAAATTGGTTGGTGAAGAGCAGCACTCCAAGTTACCTTAATTGAGTTTGTACTTGGCTCATAAACGCCAGTCTTTGCTGTGCTGATTAAGTTATAAGTTGCGCCATCATACCAATACACTGCCTTAGCAGTACCAATATTAGTACCAGAAAGAGTGAAACCACCTGTACCAGAAGCCTTAAATTTACGAATGAATACAGCGTCAGTAGTGATATCACTATAAGGAGTTGTGCCATCATACTGAACCTTAGCATTCTTAGGATGCTTAAGTTGACCATATTGACACACAGCTTGTACGAGATTTGTATAAGATGTGCCAGGTATGGAAGCAAGCATAGTTTCAGCATTTACAGCAGCGGAGCTATCATAAGTACCTTCAGCAGAATCGACCTTAGCCATACGGAATTGACTTTCGTCACCGAAAGGTTCTTTCTTATCACCATCATTAGTAGAATTACCTGATGTATACTTGGGAATAGAACCCCAGAAACCTTTAAGTGTGGTATCGTCAGTTTTTGCAGTACCTGCACTTGTGCTATAAGGAGTTACAGTAACTTTAAGAACACCATCACCATTGGTATTTGTGGTATTTGTAGAACCTGCTGTGATTGTGGTTGCGGAAGGCATTGTGTAATTGTAAACCGCATCAGAACCAGTAGCACTACCCGATGAAAGTGTACAATCTGAAACCTTAGCTGTCACATCAGTGCTAGAACCAGCAGCATCAATAACGATACGAGTATCATTCTGATTAGAAGATTTCCATTGTGTATTCTTAATGCCTGTTGCATTAACTTTTACCTTTGTTCCTGTTGTGGCATACTTCAAACCTGAAACATTACCTGACAAACTCTGACTGTCATAAGCAACAGAAATACTGTCAACTGTCGCAACCTTATATTCTGTAAAGAACTTATCGACAAGTTTAACAGGTGTAAGTTTAGTCAAATCAGTTGTTGTATTGGGAGCAAAAGCATATTCAACTGTGGCTGTACCACCATCAAGAGTTAAAAGAGCGTCCCAGTCAATAATCATATTCACTTCGGCTTCGGAAGTGTTAGGAACACGACCATCAGGAGCTTGAGCAGATGTGAATGGTTGAACACTATAACGAATGTAAAGTGCATCGGAAGTAGTACCAATCGTTGCATAAGAAGAACCACTGAAAGGAGAAGCAGTTACACCTTCAGCATAACCTTGTCCGATTGTGTGGGTTCTACCTGCCTTTGTACCGAAGTCAATCTTCTTCCAATCGCCAGCAGTACCGTTATAAGTAGTTCTGATGAAAAGAGCTTGTGTAGAACTTACACGGAAAGTTTCTAACTCATTAGCAGTACGAAGCTTGTAGAAAGTCTTACCAAAAGTTGCAGCATCCTTAACAAGAACAGCATTTACATTAGTACCAGATGTACATGTGTAATTATTATCACTAGGAGGTGTAAACAATTTAACAGCACTTGTGGAAAGAGTCTGAGTTGTGACAACTTTATTGTTCTCCTTTGAAGTCGTATCCATATCAAAAGGTGTATCAGTGTCATAATCAGGGTAAGCAGTTGACTTGTTAATCCAGAGAGTAACTTCCTTTGTAACAGGGTCTTCAACAACCGTTACATAAGAACCACGGAAATTCAACTTAGATACGGCACTGAAAGCAGCAGGTGCATTTGTTACACCGCTTTCAGGGTTATCCTCAGGAGATTCAGAAGAATCAGTACCAATGTCGATGCCCATCTTCATGTTGTCAACCTTAGTGCTAACGTCTTGGATAAGACTCTTAACACTTTGTCTTTCATCCTTACCTTCTACAGAAACGAGCAAATCCTCAGCAGAAACAGACCCATCCTGAATGATTGTCTTAGTATCTGTTGAGCCAATTTCAATTTTCTTACTAACTTGTACTTGACGCATATCAGCCTTTGTAGCCTTTAATGCAGCAGTTTTTGTAGTATAATTTGTATTTGTAGCCATAGATATAAAAAATAAAATAGTTTGTTGTTTTTAACTTGGAACATTCACACTTATGAAGTCCTTATTAAAATAGTCATTATTATTTATGAAATCTTCCCCATTCTTCCTGCCACCTGTAAATAATTTCAATGGCAAAAATAATTGATAACATTGAGGAAGTGTTAGCCAATACTGATACCTTGGAGTTCCCCAAGATGAAAATTGACTTCACGAATGACATTGAAAAAGTTCTTATCACATCTGATGTTGAAGAAGATGAACTGAAAATTGACTTCAAAAATACTTCAATACAAACGAGTTCAATAGAGACAGAAAGAATTATTATTCGTGGAATTGATGTGACAGATGAAATTCTTGAACTTTTTTTGAAAAATAACTTGACAAAGTGATTAGTATCGTATATAATGTGTCTGTCCGATACGGAAGGACGTAAAACAAAGTTTGATAAAGAATATAAAAGCGTTTATTCATAGGGTAGTTGGGACTGGGGTGGTCTTTTGACCACCCCTTTCTTTTTTAAGATTTTCAAAAAAAAAGTTGAAAAAGTTTCAAAATTAGCTTGACAATTATTTCAAAATGGTGTATAATACCTCCGCAGTCACCAAGATGGCTTGCCTTACAACAGCGAAGAATGACTGACACAAGCGACTAGAATCGCCACCGAACAGCAGAACTGTTAGCGGTCTGACCGCACCACACCAGTCATGGGTAGGATGAGCTGTAATTCATCCACGGATAATGAACCGTGTCATTCATCATTTAGTCACAAAAATAGACATGGGTCAAGCCCCAATGCTTGTAAAACTTTTGAGCCACTCCTTATGGAGTGGCTTTCTTTGTATATCGTTTGTAGGTAATTATATTCCCAATCTTGTCAAATTGCATTACTGCCGTAGGTTCTCTAAATCCATTCTTCGTAGGATAATCAATTACATGTCGAAGATTACCAGAAATGTACACCTTATCCTCATCATTGAACTTAGGTAGAACTTCCTTATAGAATATATCAGATAACTTCAACTCATTCCAATAGACTTCATCAAAGTAAGGCATCAATGCTTTATATATTTGTCTTCCTCCAATACATACCAAGTTCTCCTCACGAATATACTTCTTAATAAAGGTATTCAAATCCATAAAACGAACTCTGCTATCTTCATGTGTCAATCCTTTTTTACGAGTAATGATATAATGAGTCTTTCTACCTTTTAGAGGTTTCTAACCCATACTTACCCAAGTGTTGTAACCCATGACTACATTAGCTTCTTTTGTAATCTCCTTGAAGTAACTCATGTCCATTTTACCTATTTCAGCAAAACATTCATGATGACACCAAGGCATTGTTCCCCCAAGCCCTAAGAGCTTCCCTTGTGTAGTGGCGAATATCGCTTTCATAATTAATCAAAGTAAAGTGTAGTGTAGTATGCTTTCTAACGAGTTTTTACAGGTTCTCCAAAATCTTCTATATACCAATAAGGCACTTCAACATTATCTAAGTATGATTGATAAAGGGAATACAAATCATTCTCTTTATCGAGTAATGGATATCTTAGAGATGAATCTAATTTATCAAAATCTCTTAAATTGATATTATTCAGATTACAAATTTCGGTAAAGTGCGTTTTATCAATTAGAGGACAAGCTATATATGGTGTCTTGAAAGAATTTCTATTACTATGACCTAAAATCAATACATTTTTTGGTAATAAATTTGACTTTACAAGATAAATGTTAAAGTTATGCACTTCCGTTATGCCAAACAATTTCTTTCCGTACAATTTTTCATTAGAAGTGATGATAAAGTTTCCTTGACACATCATCGTATAATATCGTATTCTTTCAAGATGTAAAAGAAGAATTTCCTTTAATTTCTTTTCATTTCCATCTTTTAATAAGTCATCAAGTGAACAATTTTGCTTAAATGTAAATGTTCTCTCTTTTAGAAAAAAATTTACCACCTTTTCATCTGAATTGGAAATGTGAAACTTATTCTGTAAAATGCAATCATTTTCATTACCAAAGCGATAATTTGAAAGATAGTGCATTTTTCCAACTTGATTCCAACATGTTCCTACCCTATAAACAAAACCCAAAAACGACTCATCAATCTTACCATTATCAACAAATAATGGTTGCATCCCAAAACAGTTTAAAATGTGAGTTTTGTTTAGTTTAAGAGAAACTTGTCCTACGACAGCCATTATATGCGAATTTTTTTATTGAATCTCCTACTTGGTAAATCAAAAATACTCATATAAGTAGAACCGTTTTCCGTAAACGTGACAGTTACGCTATTTGAACTAATGATAGGATTTCCGATAATACTACCAGAAGTTACATAAATTATACCTTCATAACCACCAGTAGACGCATCATATAAACTTATAGAATGAGTGTCACGAACTGCAACTGTATATACCTTAGCCATTATTATTATTTACTTTCCAAGCTTCAATGAAAGCAGCAACATCTTCATCTGTCTCAATGGTGTGTGTCTTGCTCTCTTTTCTCTCTAACTTCACTAACTCTTCCTTACCATGAAACTGTACCAAATCTTCATAGTAACTCTCTTTCTCCTTATCATATTCAAATAAATGAAGAACTGAGATGTCATGAATGGTTGAACCTCTTTTGATAAGTAGACTAATCTCTTTCTTTACATAATACTTCTCCAAATCTTCCACAGAGCCGTATTGCTTAGCCAACTTCTCATAAAGTTCTTCTGATACATAACGGAAGTCTCCTGTCAAATTACAGGTGAGTTTAATGTTCTTTGCCATGCTATTATTATACAGGAGTTCTACAAAAAAGATGAAGAAAAATGAAAAAAAGAGCTTGACAAAAATTCAAATCTTTGGTATAATGTGGTCACACCAATAAAGAAAGGAACTAAGAGATGCTCAAGAAAAACCTCCTCAAAACCTCCACCTTCTTCCTCAACCTTGGATGCCAGTGCTGTGCAGAATGTGAGTTCGTATCTGACGTTGAAGCAGGTGAGCTTGACGATTGCGCTCACGCTTGGTGGCAGTTGGAATACTACATTGACCGAGTTCTTAACTAATAACAAACAACAGAAAGGAAACAACAAACATGCTCAAACAAATCATCGAAGACCTCTCCTGGTGGCTGTATTGCCTCTCCAATGTGTTCAACTCCTTCCCCTCCTGCGACATGGAGGAATGGGACGAGGAAAGCCACGCTGACCTTGACGCGAGCTTCTATCTCGCAGAGGTAATCAGCACACAAATAATAAATCTCACCAAGTGAGACATCATAGGGAGTGATTACTCACTCCCCTTCTTTTTATCATCTATATAAGCATCCATTACTTCAAGAAGAACGTCTCCAAAAAACGAGGTAATAGACACAATAAAACCCAACAGAACACAAACGTATACATCGTAAATACTATTTATTCCATTGGTAATCAATAGGGAACAGAGTTTCATAAAGAACCCTACCCAAAAGCCCATACACATACAGCAGTTGGTAAACTCCTTAGTAGTCTCACAAAGAGAGGACACCCAATTTCTTGGGTGTCTCAAAATGTAAGAATACTTAAGGATGAATGTCATTCCAATACCTGCTACAATCATCCAAATTGTATCCATATTAGTCAAAGAGTAACTGTTTAGGTTTAGCTGTACTCTCATCAAGCATGGTCATACCACTACTCATAAGAGCTGCTTCTTCTTTTGTTACAATGATGCTGTTACCATAATCATCAGTAATCTTGACACGATGTTCATCAATTACCTGCATTGTAGGACAGCACTTACCATCTGCACGACCACAAAGGGTCACAGAGCCGTTAGGATTTCTTCTAATAAATTCTTGATTCATATTATTATTTATATTAGATTAGTGGGATTTCATCGAATGTAACACTATCACCATCAAGGATTTCCACTTTAATAGATTGATAATAAAGGTCAATTAGATATTGTTCAACATCCGACTCGCTAATACCGACAGTATGTATTAAGTAATTTTTATAAAGTTGTATAGCGTCATCGATGTTAAGCGCAGGTTGTTCATGGAGAATAATTTTCACTCCATTAAGGTGTATCTTAGGTCCGATGTTAATGTTATTATAGAAACCGTAAAAACGGAAAATTTTATTTTTTACTATTGGTTTTTTCTTATTAGTTGCAGCCATAATTTTTATCAATTTTCAGTTAATCTTGCGGTATTTTCAAAGAAAATTGTACTGACATCAAGTTTAATCGTGTCATTGGATTCTTTGTCAGTTGCGGTGATTTCTGTTTCACCAGCAATTTTTGTCTTTTCAATATAACCATTAATTGCACTAATAATACGAGGAGAAAGATTGTTTATAATTCTCATCTTTTTATTAGTGGGGCAATTTACGAAATCAAATGTACTTTCTCCCATTCTGATTTCCTTAATATATTTGTAAATTTCATAAGTTTGGTACAAATCTGCAACTTTACCATAATCTTCTTCGGAGACATCTTTCTTAAATTTACCCAATTCAAGAAGAAGCTGATTATTATAATTCGTATCAATATTGAGGGTGGGAACATTGCAAACGATTTCAATGTTATTGTGGGTAAACACTTCCTATTTTATCTTTGATACGACAGACTCCTCTGTAATTGGATTAATTACATAATTCTTTTTCTTCTTCTTATCAACATAAATGTCTCCAAGAGTAAGAATGCGAATCTGTGCCAAAAGAAATGGCTTGATGTCAACAGTAATGGAATTTAATACATCAGGCACATTTTCATCGGTAATCGTTACAGAGTTTTTAATAAACTCATTAAAAATGTTTGAAACGCGAGCAGGAATTTCAATTGCTTTAAAACTCATGTTCATGATTTTTCTCTGGTCGCTCATTTTAAGTTCTTTAATTCTAAAAGAACCAATATCGGTCTGAGTTGTATTTTCACCAAGCTCAGTAAGTAATGATTCAAAGTTCAATTCATTTGCCATACTTCTTATTTTATCATAGTTCTCTTTGTCAGGGAGTATTTTTGTAGTAAATAATAGCATAAAGAAATGAATACAAGTAACTCAGGAATTAAAATTTCAACTTATCCTTAGGCTTTGGTAAATGAGACCAATCAGAGGGGGAAACTTCAATACGAACATTACCTCATGTCTTATGGCAGCGTAAACTATGGTTTTTCAACTGTAAACAAAAACTATAAAGTTCCTGTAAGTGCATTGAGAGAAGACTTTAAGGGTTATATCGGCTTTGAAAACGCAAAAGGTGGTTGGAGACAACTCACAAGGTTGTGGTACGGCGAATGGTATAGAACAAAAGAAACATTCGTTAAAAATGGCGATGACATGGAAAAGATAACGGTTGGCGATAAAGTTAATTCTTATCTTTACAAATGGTCTGATTCAGAAATTGGTCAAGATGACTACATTTGTAATAAGTTCGGTGATGAACTTGATGATAATGGAAAGAATTATGATAAAGTTCCAACTGATAGAATTTTCATTATAAAAAACGCCCCAATCCCTTGCGAATATAATTTTGCGACATCTTTTGTCAAACGAGACGAAGAAGGAAATCCTATTCAAGACAAAGATGGCAATTATGAATATGAAACTTATGACTGTGACCCATACCCACAATTTGCAAAGATTGTCGATAAAGAATACATCGACAATCGCTTTAATGGTATTCGTGTAATAGATGTTTCGGACACTGTTGAAGAAATAATTGAAGAAGCTGCAATTCAACCTTATACGGAAGACGGAGAAATTGACACGAGTATAAGAGACTTCTTAATTAAACCTGAGTGGAAATCTATACTAAAAATCCGTCCTTATACTTGCATTTACGATTATACCAATTTTAAAATTGATGACGGTCAAAATCCAATTCCATTGATTGACATTTGGGATAACCTTGATGACGGAACAGGAAAAACAACAAAGGAATTACTTAATGAACGAAAAGAAAAGTCTCTTATTTTCTACATCAAACTTAGTAAACCAGTTTTCAAAGACGGTGAAAGACATAAAGGTATTCTTATTGCAGCAAATAGTAATTTTGCATCAAGATATTTTAATTATAACGAAAAAGACGCTGATGGTAACGATTTAAAGGACGAAAATGGAAACATAATAGTTACAAATGGTTACGAACATTATTATTCTCCTTATACAGTCTGGGCATTCCCTGGTGAACGCCATGAAATTTTTAATAATGCAAGAGAAGCACAAAGAGACGTTCTAATCAAAGTTCAATGCTCATATGACGATGATGGTAATCTTAATCTTGTTTGTACAAATGCGTTCAATTATGAGCCAGGTACAAGTAACATGACTGTATTTGATAGATATATAAGCGACAGCATTTCCGATAAATCTTCTAATAAAGTTCCTTCATCAAAGTCATTATATAATCACATCTTTGGAACTTAGTTGGATGTTCCTGTTACAGGAACAGACGAACTTTATAATGAAGCTGTTAATGATATTCACGTCAGAAAATCCGATAGAGAAAGTTGGGAAAATCACGTAGCTGATGCTTCTGAATCACACACTTCGATGATTAACCCTATCAAGAAAGTTGATTAGGATGGGAATGTGATAGAAGAACTCCCAATTTCACAACATCACTTCGTAAATGATGAAAAAGCTGCATGGTTGCAAGAAATATACGGACGAATTTATACAGTTGATTCTGATTCTTCGCCTTATCTTACTACCACAACTAACCGCAATGATGGCAAAGGAGAAGATACAGTAAAAACAAATGTACAACTTCACCTTAATGTAACGAACGAAATTTTAAATACCAGAACAGACGATGATAGACTCGTCAGTATCGGTGCTTTATATACCCACGCTTTTGACGGTAGAGAAATTAACAAAGTTGATTCCACACCACTTCATGTTAATGAGCAAGAAAAAGAAAAATGGAACGATAAGCTCGATACGGTAAAAGGTGATTAGTTCATTAATGCAATAAAGGAAAACGAAAAGGATGATACTAAGATAACGATAACTGACGAAAACGGTAAAGAAACCACCACAGTAATAACAAAAATTAAAGAAACTTATTCTAAATTAAGTCTTAACACTTGTGACGACGTGGCAAAGGCAACCGAAGAACAGTTATCTAGCACAGTGCCAACAACAGGTGCGGTATCTGCTCATGTTTCTCAGCACAGCGGCATATATTATGATGACAATCAACCCAAATGTGGCAATTTCCGATTCAAAGGTTCTCACGTTCATCAAATTATAAGCACCAAGGATGGAATGCCGTTTGTTGAATTTTATTTTGGTCCTAATAATAATCCAGATGCTGCTTCAACGATAGACGGTCTTATGGGCGACACATTCTACATATATGAAAAAATTGATGGTGTGATACCAAGAGGATTTATATACACAAATAATGGAGATGGAACAAAAGACACAGAGTATACGCATGTATATAAAGTGGGAAGTTCAATCCATAATTTACAAATCAATGAAAGACTTGAATAGGATGGTTATATTACTGTTCCAGTTGATTTGAGTGGAGAAAAAATGACACAAATTAGTGCTACATTAAAGAGAAAAACAGGAGATGACACATACACAGATGTGAGAACTGTCGGATGTTTGCTTAAAATCAAAACCGATGAAAATGGAAAATACATTTTGGAAACAGATGAACCGTTGAGTCTCGGTGATTTGGGTAACTTATCCATTACACCAACAGAAAATGAAGGTGTAACAACTTATTCTATAAAATCACGATATTACAAAACAATTGACAACAAATAGATTTCGCTTGGTGTTCAAGTGTGTTTAGACGATATAACGATAAATCAAAATGAAGATGCTGAGGATGGTTTTATCCCAGGGTATGCGCGTCTTAAAGCATCAATTAACATAAACCCAGCAGATTCTGGTACATCTGATGTTAATACTGCGATTAACACAGAAGGCATTTATGATGTTGTCTTTAAGGTGTATAATGCTGCATCTGATGACAAATACAACAAAGAAATAAAGTTGGACAATGAGATTTTTGTTTATAATGAGAGTAAACCAGCTTCGAACTTCATCTCCGCAATGGAAGTCGTTCCAACCTATGTAAATGGAGACAGTGATGTAAAATGGGTTTCGGGAATTCTATATGACACCAAACCTAAGATAAATCTTAGTATCACAAAGATTCCAGAAACTTAGCCAACTGTAACGAAATCACTTAGACGTGTAAGATTGACTTCAAGTAACAATACAGGTAATACTTCAAATACTTCAAGTTTCAAGGATATAACACTCTATAAGAAAGATTTAACCGATAAATCTAGCGTCAAAGCTGGCGAAGTTTTCTCTTATACTAATTCTTATACTCTCACATCTAGTGGAGATGTCGGATATCTGAACAAAAAATTCGGCGCGGCAATTTATAAACAAACAGCGGAAAAAGATACGGGAGACAACGTTTTATATACCGACAAGAAGGAAGCATCTGTTGTTTCAAAAAGAACCATTAACGATGAGTTAGTTGACAGATGGTTCTGGAATCATACCACTAAGAGTACATCATTAAATCAAATAACATTCCATGATGATTCTGAGCGTTATTACAATGCGTTTGACATAAATGGGAAACAAATTATTTGGAAGAATCTTGAAAATAAAAATTATGATAGTGAAGCATCTCTTCTCGATGAATACACAGGAGAACTTCTCGTCCAAGGAGGTCTCTTAAAGCACCCCAAAAAAGATGCGACACAGACTTACCGTGATGCTAGTGGTATAAGACAATATGTTCAAAAAATACATTTCATCAAAGGTAATAATACTTCGTCAAAAGAAGCACTTGGTGAAATAAAAATTACAGTCAACGGATTTAATTAGTCTTGGTTTAATTCTGCTGATAGTCCAGTTAAATTGTATATTGCAAGAAATGACACAGATTATCTTCATTTGATAAATGCTATGAGCAATATCACCGATGGAAGTAAAATTATAGGTTGTGCAACAAACTCATATAACAATGCTTCATGGAATTTCAAAAACCTTCAAGGTGTAGACCCATTTAAAACAAACACAGATTATTATCTCGTAATTACGATGACAGATAGTGTGACATCAAACATCGGTAAAATAACATTTGAAGTTTTATAACAAATAAATAATCATAATTAGTATGGCAACTGAATCACGACATTTTGTAGATAGAAATCTATTATACCACATTTTTTCAAAATCACCTGTTTAGGATAGTCAGACTCTGGATAACGTAAGAAATAAGTCTGGTCATACATTGACCACTGATGATATTTTTGGTGAAGATATTCCAGCTTTCTTCAAAACAGATATCGATGATAGAAATAAACTTGCTACCGTCGCTCGTAAGAACGATATTTATCAATATGGTACAAATTATTTCTATTTCAACGGAACTAACTGGGTAAGTAGAAAAGCATGGATTAATGGGGAAGTTTTTTATAATTCATCTTCTGAAAATCTTAACAACGGTACGGAAGAATATCAAACAGCAGATAAGAAAAAAACTGGTGTTGTTAAGTTTTACAGTAGTAGACAAGGGTATTTCATCACCGCAGAAAATAATAATACTGCACCAGGAAATAATTTAACAGTAAGGGTTAAAGATGATAACGGCGCATATATTCCTCAATTTTTATCAGCAACTGATAAGTTTGTTTCTGGATTCCCATCGGTCGGCTATAATCCAATCGTAAAAAATGATGGTCAGAGCATGGACGAAGATGCAACTGATGATACTAATAATAACTCAAAAAGATTTGTAGCGAACTCATATGCTGGTATTATCCAATTTCCAGAACGAAAAGACCCAGATGCAGATAATACAGGTGTGGCAAAGGGAATTGAAATCTCGGTGTGGTAGTATATCGGTAAGACATTAACTGATGTTCTCAAAGGTTTTGCAACAGTTGATTCAGGTTTTAATTATGCAGTTGTTAATTCTGAATCTGAGAGACCTACTCCATCACGCGAATGGAAAGGTTGGGTATATCTCATTCCTGCATCTAAAAAGGAAAATAACAACATTTATAACGAATTTATTTGTGTAGATGATATTAATGGTTGGAAATGGGAACAAATCGGTTCTACTGCTATAACTCTACCAGCAGCAGGTGCTCATCTTGAATTGAAAAATGATACTTATAATGTTAAGTCTTCAACAGTAATTGAAGATAATGCTGATACAGTACCTACGACATAGGCTGTATATGAGCATGTTAATAAATCTATACCTAAAGCAGGTGAATATCTTGAATTGAAAAAAGATAATGATGATACTTATAGTTATAATGTTAAGTATTCTAAATCAATTATAGATGACGGTCATGTAACAGTTCCTACAACATAGGCTGTATATAATTATCTTGAAAAGTTTAATGTTGAAGATGAATATACACAACGTGAGTTTAATCTTTCTCAAATTTTTGCAGACCACGCTGATGAAGATTGGGTAGAAAACACATTGATGTTCGTGAATGAAAATAACATTTTCATTCCTGGTGGTAATATCATTTATTCAAGAACTGATGATGATACTCCTAATAATCCTGAAAATAAGCGTCCTCACTTTGTTCCTGAGTATAAAGGTTACACAACACGTCAAAGTGGAAATGATATTATAGTTACCCCACAAATGGAAATTAAGAATGTTAATGGAGTATGCAATGGTTTTGTACCGTCAGCAGAAGCACAACAACATATTTGTGATAATTACCATTCTTTCACAGTGTCAAATTCCACATCCGAAGATGAAATTCAGTTAAGCGCACAAGAAAAAATCAATAATTACGCTACTTCAAACCACTTAAATACCATTGAAATTCGTGCTGCTTGGTTACACGACATGAAAAATAAGAGAAGAAGTACAGTTATTGCTTTCCGTCATAACTCTTATACTTCTTCTCATTATACACGTTTGTTCTTCTATAATCTCGATAAGAAATATAACAAACTTGGTAAAAACGGAGAATATGGTCAGCCAGGCTCTTACTCAAAGAAATACATGGTAACAGGTCTTAAAGTTACATTTAACGCTTTAGGTGCTACTGAATTACCTGCGATTAACCGTGCAAATCTTGGTAAACATTATTTCACGTTCACAACAAATACGTGGATTACAGACCAAATACCTCACAATCCAAGCGATTTGAATATCAACAATTTGATAAATTGGGATAGAATTCCAACACCTTATAATGGGCCTGCTTATCAAGGTTCATTTACGTATAATGATAATTTTGAATATGCTGACAATTGGGACGTAGCACCTACTGAACAAAGTTTTGACTCATTGCTCTTCAACTTCATTGAATTGCGAGACGTTACAAAACCCCATATTGCAAACAAAGATATTCACTTTATGGATTTTGAAAAAGAAATGCTTTTCAAGCCAATTTATACTCCTGAGTTTGAATCTGACTTAGGTGGAGATGAATTAAGTGATACTTCAACTTCTGGTTTTGTTCTCGAACCTTCTCGCACTTTCACTGCTGAAAGAGTTGAAATTTCTGATGTAACTAATCTTCCTTCTTGTTGTCTATATATATGGGTTCTCAATGAAAATGGAGAAATTGTAACATATTCTCAAAATACACAAAAATCAGAAGTAATAGGTGGTTTCCACGCATGGTTATTAGATTCACCAATTACATTTGAACAAGGAAAAACATATTTCTTCACTTGGCATGGTGCTGCACCTAATTCTGGTGCTGTTGCTCCTCCAAATAGACCTGAAACAGGTTACAGAACTGGCCCATACAGCACAAGAATTAAAAAATACCAAAACCCCACAAATGATGGTGAAACTGTATCAAAAGTTTACTCTTTGAAAGATATTCAATACTTCACCACTGAATCAATTAATAAAAACGAAACTATCAGTTGTGTTTTCAGTAATCACACTGAATCAGAATTGTTAATTGATGTCCCTGATTTTTCAATTACAGAAGGTAAATTAATTGATGTTGAAAATAGCACAGTATCAGTTAAAACTTCTGATTCAATAATTGACGATGCTGATGTAACAGTTGACTCAAAAGTTCTCTTTGATACATTGGTCAATAAAGAAGATTATACCAAAACTACAATTGAGGTTAGAGATGAAATTGAAGAAATTGGTGATTATAGTTATAATTCTATAACAGACGCAAGTTCATCAAATTCAGGTAATTACGTTGGTATTTGTTATAGACCTTAGAAAAACGCAACTGTTACGTCTTTCCAAATAAGTGAAATAAATCTCAACGAAGGCAGATACCTTCATGTTTACAAATACAATGCAGGAAATCTCGAATACATAACTGTAAGTAATGGAACTCAAACAGTGACAGACCGTAATGAAAACTTTTCTGGTCACGCTTCGTATGATGCAAAATGGCAGTTCACTGGTTTCACTGTTAAAGAAAATGAAGAATATCATTTATTCTTGAGGCGAGAATAGGCACAAAATGCTTCAAATGTGAATTCAAGAATAAAAGTGTACCCAAATTCTAATTCAGAATATGTTTTAGATGATAACGGTCACAAGGATACAAGTTGGAAGGCAAACTTTACAGTGGAAGGTAAAGAGGTTAAAATTACTACAACAGAAAGTATAGAAACCGAAAACTTAACAGATTATACTATTCCTACGGAATTCTATGGCGAGTTCATAAGAAATAAACATGACATCTCTCATAAGTACGATAAAACTAACAATGTAGTGTCATTCAATGACGGTATTATAAAGTTCTCTGATGGTACTGAAAGATACTTCGATGTTCAAAAAGCAGTTATCGCTAAGTATCTTTTCAGAGGAGATGCCTCTTCAACTATTACTGAATTCAACAAACGTGATGAATTCTTAAGAAGCTGGTATGGCGATACATACAGAAATGACTTCTATTATGAGTATGATGTTTTTGATACAAATAAATATGACGATGACATCACTGATGGAAAAGAAAATTTATCAACTCTTCAAAATGTTATAAATGGTAAAAACCTTTTCTTACGTTCACAATTAACTAAGTTTAATGATGATTTGAGTTGTTTGATGAACGGATTCCAAATGTTTTCTAGTTCTAAAAGTTTAGCAAAATTTAGAAGTGCTTTGCCAAGTCTTACAAATGGTATAAAAATGTTCAATGAGTGTTCTGCACTCACTAAGTTTGAAACAAAACTTCCTAACTTGGCATTGGCAGAATGTATGTTTAGATACAATACATCTCTTACAGAAATTAATACATGTCTTCCTAATTTAACACATGCACAAGGTATGTTTGGTGGTTGTTCCAATCTTTCCAAGATAAGATTCTCAAAGAATAGCTTCCAATGCCTTTACAACGGATGTGATATGTTTAATGGTTGTTCATCTTTAACATCATTCCATTATGAACTTCCTTACCTTGAAACTGCTGATGACATGTTCTTAGACTGTAAATTGGATTTGGAATCTGTGAAAATTATTGCTGAATCTCTTTATGACTTTGGAACTAAAAATTCAAGTGGTTACGCAGCAGATGGTAGAAAACACGTCATAACATTTGGTGTTGCTGACGGTGTTGCTGCACAAGCTACTGAGTATAAAACACTCATGGAAAATAAAGGTTGGGTAGTTGAAGGTATCTAATAATTATAGTAAATCAATATTAAAAAGGGTGGTAGGAAAACCTACCACCCCTAAATGTTTTTAACGAATTCCTTTCATCGTAGCAACTATTCGTGAAGCCCACCTTTTATCAGTAGCCCACCGTCTAGCTATACGCTGAATCGTATAATTACCACGAGCAAAGTAATAACCATTAGGCTTACTGATGTTCCTTGCAGCAGTCATTATACACTCTCTTGGAGTAGCAAATGATAACTGCCCTCTTGAACCCATTAGACCAAAAAAGTTATTCTTTCGTCTCGCAGCAGTGCTACTACCGTTGCCACTCTCATGAATGGCAATAGCAGCAAGGAATTCTGCATTGACACCGTATTCTTCCTGTGCATCAATGAAATGTTGACCACAGCCCTTCAATCTGTTCTGCAACTTTGCATTTAACTGCTCTGCTGTGATGTCAGACTTAGTACGGACATCGTAGTTTTGAGAAAAACCATACGCAGCATTGCAGAGTAGCATTACGGAACAGAGTAATGTTGTAATTAGCTTTCTCATAAATTTTCAATTATTTAATAGTTCTCCTTTATATTAACCTCCGTTGGGTATATTTTATCAAAGTTCTTTTAGTTTGTCAATGTTTTTTTAAGAAAAAAAGGAGATTACCTTTCGGTAATCTCCCTTGAAGTGTTTGTCAGTAACTTATAAATTACTCACCAGCTTCCTCAGTAGGAACGCTACTTACAGGGAAAGAGTAGGAAGGAACTTCGCCCTTGTCATACTTCTGACCAACATAACCATTGGGATACATGGACTGGTCGTCCTTAGCAACACCAGGGTTGGAGAAGTCATCAATAAGGATTACATGGTAGTAGAGGTGAGAACCGAAGATGTTATCCATTACACCATAACGAGTCATAAGACCAACGTGAGGAGCGAAGGAGTTTGTATCGGTTGCAGTCTGAACCATGATAGGAATGTATGGGCAGTAGATAATACCTGCATCATACGTTTCAGCACCCTTATAACCAAGCATGCAGTAGTTAGGAAGGGAAACCTCAGTGTTCTCAGCAAACATGTCATTGTAGCCAAGACCGTAGTCGTCTGTGCTGTAAACGGCAGTGCGTTCGTCAATGTAAACATTGAACTTGTTGCCACCAAGAGTACCAGCAGCAGCGGACTGCATGTTGTTGAGCTCGATGGTGTTGTTTACCTGCATTGGGATATAGTCTTCAAGCATCTGGAGAAGAGCAGCAACATCAGGAGTACATACGATGAAGTTAGCAGCACCACGATGGTTGCGAACACGCATTCTCATAGCCATTTTGATGATGAACTGATAGAAAGCACGAGCACGCTCACCCATCCAGCGGGCATCGGCAAGCTGACCAGACCATACGGACCATTCACCGTTCTTAAGTGCGCTGTAAAGCATGCGGACGGTCATTTCACGGTCAATTTCAGCCTGAAGCTCATAGCTCATCTGCTGAGTAGCTTCGGTGTCAATGTCAATACCGTTGGTGTTCTTGAGGTCTTCCTGAGTTTCAAGTGTCCAAGAGGTTGAAAGTCTACGAGTACCAGCTTCAACAGCCTGCTTCTCGAAGCCGAAGGAGGTACGAGCGATAGCACCAGTAGCTTCAAAGCTATGTACCTTAGCAGCAATACCAGTATCTTCAAGACGGAACTGCCAACGACCACCTGCAAGAGTCTTGTCAAGGAGACGAGCATCCTGAGCACCAGTGAAGCGGGTGTCAAGTCTCTGATAACCCATTTCGGAGTTACCCATCTTCCACTTACCAGTAGCTTCATCAAATGTAGGAGTGCTGATTTCAGACTCAGTTGTTACACCAACAATCTTGATGCCAGTGGTGTCAAGACCCTTGATATCGTTACCATAAGCAGTCTTAAGAGCTGCAAGTGTCTTGGCAGTAGGGGCAGTAGCAGGAGCACCAAGAATTTGCTGAATGAGAGGATGTACTTCAAGTGCAGTACCAACTTCAATCACAGCAGGAACTGTGGTTGGGAAGTTTTGACCTACAACTGTTGTGAGCATAGCAACACTACTAACCTCGCTAACCATAGCCTTAGTCTCAATACCACGCTGACCGCGAGGAGCACCCTGAGCGGAATCGTGAACGTGCTCGGTGGAGCTGTCACCAAGAGCGTTAGCACCCTTGAGGTATCGATAACGGATAGCGAAAGCAAGAGCTACGGGACCAGGCATGGGCTGTACACCAACCGTCTCATTGCTCATGAGAGCGGGATAGATACGACGAACCATAGGAAGGATAGTTGTTGGGTTACGCATATCACCAGGAGCATAGAAGTCGCTGTTGCCAAGGTCGCCACCATGAAGACCATTCTGAGGACCAAACATAGCAGTGGTCATAGCAGGGCTGTTCTCATTGAGCCAACGCATCTGGTTCTCAAGGAGCATAGCGGTGTTGTTACGAACATTCTTGTTACGAATAGGAGCGAAACCAGCAGTACACTCAAGGAGTTCAGACCAGTTCTTTACTGCCTTGCGGGTACGCTGACCATTTTTCTGTGTCTGCGTAAGGCGAGCCTTAGGAGCAGCCTGTGCAGCACGATTTCTTTTAGTAATAATAGCCATAATTGTATAAAAAGTATTTAGTTAATTTGTTTTTAGTTTAGTGATTATTCCTCATAATTGTCTTTCCAATCCTTTACAAGCTTACTAAGCCAATTGTTTTTGGATTCATTAAGAGGCTTCTTAGAAGATTTTTCAATAGCAGGTTTTTTACCCTCTGTCATAATTCTGCTCAATTCCTTACGAGAATGTGCAGCGATTTGCTGACTCTTTGCATTAGCACGAGTTTTTTCAGCAATGATTGCATTCTCTTTGAGACTGTTTGTGCGATATTGCTTTACAGTATACTCAAAGTTTTCCTTGATGAACTGCAAGGAAGCCTTTTCAAGTACACGCTCTACAAACATTCTCTGGTCTTTTGAAGGAATCTCAGCCAATCTCTTAGCAAGATATGCCTTACGTTCAGCCTCAGCGATAACTGCCTTAGCTTCTGCAAGTTCTGCTTTGAGTGACTCATTTTCCTCATTAAGAGAACTGATTTCTTTCTTACCATTCTCAATTCGTGAATACGCTTCAAGAATAGGACGCTTGAGTGCTTCACTGTTGTAAACTTCCTCAAAGTTAAGGAGTTGCTTAAATGATTCAAGGAGTTCAATAGCCTTGGTGTTCTTTACAGCAGACTGAATCTGCTCATAAGGAATGCACTTATCTACATTCTCTACGATGAACTTACCAAGTTGTTTAGTAATGCTCTCACGGAACATTTCTGCTTCCTTAGCAGTTTTTGTTTCGTAGTTTTCCTTGATTGTAGCAATAGCCTTGTTGGCATTCTCTCTCATCTCATTGATACGCTTTACAGCCTTAGCCTTTACATCAGCCATCTCTGCCTGATGATTTTCATTGAGCTTATTAACAACCTTAACGAGATTGATTTTAGCATTCTCATCAAGCTTGGCAACAAGTTTCTGCATTCTCTCTGTAAGAGCGGCATCCAATGATACCTCAGCGGATTTAACAGCGGTAGCAATCTGCGAGCTTACCTTGCTCTCTACCAATTTATCAAAAGCTTCCTGAAGAGTAGCGAGTCCATTCTCACTAACTGCTTCAAGTAACTCCTTGGGAAGCAAGTCCTTTACATTTACAGATGTGTCGTTATTATCCATTGTTATAAAAATTTTAGATTAAGTTTTCTTTACCTACCTTGCGAATCTGAGCACCAATACGGTCAGATACAAGTTTGTTTAATTCTTTCTGTGCAGCTTCCTTATTGCCCATGAGTACATTCTCAATAAGTTTAAGTATAGCCACTTCTTGTTGTTTAGAATTATCAGACATAATTTTCAATTAGTATTTAGTGATTTTATCACGAAAAGATGTTTAGTGGTGGATTTTCTTACATTTTCATAAAACTTTATGAAATCACATTTTCTTCATGAAATCCATAACAGCACCTAAGAGATACTTCTCTACATCCTTCTTAGGAAGTTTAGCCAACTTCTTATCGAAACTCTCATATTGTTTAACAAACTTCTCATTGTAGTTACAAATCCAATCCTTACTTTCAAGAATACCATTTACGAATGCTTTCTAGCAGGAAGGGTCATGTACAATGTCGAATGTGCAAAGTTGGAAATCTGTTACAATACCTGTACTCTCATCCAAGCATCCAAGTGAACGAGAGGAAACACCTAATTGCACACCATCTCTCAAAAGGCTTTCTACAATCTTACCTGTTGGAGTGGAAAGAATCTTGGACTTACCATAGAATACATTACCATCTTGTTTCAATGAAGTAATAAGGTGACATGCCTTTTCAGCATTGAGATTAGGATACTCAGGATGTTCCAATTCACCTGTTGCTCTGTGTTGTAATACAAACTTTTCATTGAACTCGTTAATCTGTTGTACCATCTCATCAAGTGGATAGATACGATTATTACGGTTACGACTGTTAGCCTCGGTGAATGGGCCTTCAATGTAATAACGCTTTTCCTTTGTACCATCGGACATCTCAACAGATTCCTTAATAAAGGAGAATTCCTGTCTGTCTTTTGGTTCTTCAACAATAAGTTTCAAACTTTTAGTATACATATTATAATTTATTTAGCAAAAAGGCTTCCTAAACAAATTAGGAAGCCAATGAATAAATTGTTTTAGATAAATTAGTCAACAATCTCAATGAAGTTATTACGCTTCTTTTGCCAAGTCTTAGTTTTGACATCGTATAAAGCAACAGCCTTTGCACTGAGTTTTACTGATGGTGAACCTGTCCATACCCAAACTTTTCTACCCCCTGTTGCTACACTTGAAACTTTAAGTTCATATTTTCTACCATCAGGAGTAGTTCTATAACCACTATATTCCAAATCTCCATGACCTCTTTCTTTACACAAACTCAAAAGTTCTTCTGTTGTAAATTTTTCCTTTTGAAGTCGTTGTTTACGAACTGGCTTCTCCTCTTCTTCCATCTTTCTCAATCCTGACTTTGAATTAACCTTTGAGGAGTTTGAACTCATTTGAACATATTCTTTCATTATGTTGTCAACATATGTCTTAATTTCTTCTAACAAACCCTTGGAAGTATCATAGTTCAAATATCTCATTCTTTCCGTAAGGTCTTTGTAAGAATTAATAGATTCTAAATTAGACTCCAAGTTTTCAATCTCATCCTCATACAACCAAGAAGTTTCGTAATCTTCTGCGTCATCATCAACATCGTTAATGATTTCGTTGTCTAAGTTTTCAGTATACCAGATTAACCCATTAAAATCATCGTCATCGAACTGAACGCTGAATACATTGTCCGCTGCTTTTTCATCGGCATCATACGATTGGTCTTTCCATGTCGCGTTCGCTGCGTCACTATAAGATGTTCCAAATCCACCGTGGATGTGACTTCCATAAATTTGAACATCTCCGTCCATCGTTATACAAATTCCATCTGGAACTCTGTATCTAAGTTCTCTTCTACCAAGACGGAAATTACTGTAAACTTCTTCTGCCAAAACCTTTGCAATTGCGTCCCTAATTTTAACTAACGAGATGTTGGGTCTTGTCAATCTGTGATTAGTCTGTGCAGCATTAGCAGCTTGTTTTTCCATATCTGTTCTACCATTAATTCTAGGTGCATTTTCAAGAACAATACGAGCATCTTTAAGTTCCAATCCATATTGTTCAAGAAGATATTTTGCAGCATTCCTTAAAAGTCCCCTTTTGGTTCTTTTAATTTTACTTTCTATTATTAGATTTTTCTTAGGTAGAACACTTTCATTTAATCTCCCATTTACCTTTTTAATATATATTTTATACCTAAACATGTTTTTATTATTTATTCTCATTTTTAGTGATTTTAACCTTTCGTTGCCGTAAAAAAAATCGTAACATTTAACATCAATGAACATGATTTGAAACAATTTATAAATAACTTTACATGGGTTCTCTCAATTTACAAAGAAATACAAAGTTCAAACAAGGCTTCTTTTATCCAAGAAACTTAGACAAGTTTGTGAGCAAGGACAATAAAGCAGTCTATCGTAGCGGGCTGGAATTGGATTATTTCAGAATACTTGATAAAAATCCAAATGTTGTAAAATGGGGGAGTGAAGAAGTGATTGTTCCTTATTTTTTTGATAATAAATGGCACAAGTATTATGTAGACCTTTTTGTTGTATTCAAGTTTGGTGACAAATTGAAAAAATACTTTATTGAATTAAAACCATACTCCCAAACAATTGAACCCAAGCCTTCTAAAAGAAAAAAGCCCATGAGCGTTCTTTATGAAGCACACCAATGGGCGAAGAATCAGGCAAAATGGAAAGCCGCTCATTCCTATGCAGAAAAGAACGGCTGGGAATTTCACATCCTTACAGAAAAGGATTTAGAAAATAGAAAATAAAAATTACCCACTACCTTTTGAGTAGTGGGTTTTTGATTACTTATCTGAATTCTTTGAGAAGAACTCTTGCTTCTTTCAACGTATTTACGAACTCTTCTAAAATTATAGAATTTTCTACCATTTCTCCAAGATACACTCTCACTTTATCATTTTCCACTTTTCCTGCCGCTGCATACTCAGCCCACTCACCAATCGTTTCTACATAACTTGTTGCCATAGAAATAGCGTTACGCAATTGTGCCTTATAGTCAGGTCTATTTTTGAACTTATTAGAGATTTCCTTACATTTCTGAACGAGTTCAGGAGAAAGTCTTTGACTTTCAAATTGTTGAACATCAGCACTTTCAATTACAAGACCATACTTCTTCTTGAAGAACTTAGAAGCCTCCGATAAAATAGCACTCTTAGACTTCTTAGTCTTGGACTTTACAACCAAACTCTTGGAAGGAAGAACACTCTCATTCAATCTTCCACTTACTTTTTGAATTTGAACTTTATACTTGAACATAATCTTTTCTTTTATTATTTATGGTAAATAATCCTAATGAAAGAATTGACGATTATTTTACAGAAGATGTTGGGAGTGGATGCTGATGGTGTAATAGGTTCTCAGACATTAGCAGCTATTGCCACAACATTAGGAGCAACGGTTTCTTCATATAAGGCTACAACAATTAAGAATATTCAGAAGGCAGTAGGAGCTACTGCTGATGGTGTCATTGGTAGTAAGACTTTGAATGCAATTATTAGTAAGTTGGGTAATGGTGTTATTAAGAAGCAAGAGGTAGACCCACTCATTCAGAAATACATTGACAAGCCTATCAAGTATACGGATGTCAATTATAAATCATCCTTGGTAAAGCAGAGTGTATTGAGAAGTGGTAACAGTGCGTTTGGTAAGGCAGGGTGTGAGAATATGTTAGTAAATGTTCCTGTTCCTGCTAATTATCCTCTCAAGTACGATGGTAAGCCTGTCAAGTCTATTAGAATTCATAAACTTGTTGCAGACAGATTGGCAGCAGCTCTTCAAGATATTATCAATCACTATGGAGAAGACATTGAGAAGGTTGCTCCTGGTGCTTGTGTATATGACGGCTCTTATAACTTCCGTAAAACGACAGGGACATCATCTTATAGTATCCATTCTTGGGGATTAGCGTTAGATTTTGACGCTTCCAACAACACGATGAAAATGTCTGCCCCAAAGGCTAGATTATCTCACCCTATCTATGAACCATTTTGGAACATTCTTGAATATCATGGTTTCAATTCTCTTGGTAGAAGAGGGAACTACGATTGGCAACATTGCTAGGCAACGCATTGGGGCTAAATGAGTTACGAAATCCGTAAGAAAAATCTTACGGATTTTTTTATTTTTATTCTCCTTTATTGAACATGCACCCTAAATACTAATAATGACAGAAGAATTAGTAACACAAATTATTAGGGAAAACTTACATCCAAATCAATTACATTCCAAAACGATTGAAAAATTTTATAAAGATTATCCTGAAGTAAATGATTTTGTAATGAAACAGTTACAAGAAATACCAGAATATGTCACAAAGGGATATTATGCAATCATGAAAGTGAGAGGATTAAACTTTATGAATTGTCCCAATTGTGGGAAGAGAATGGATTACGAAAGAACTTATAAAAACCATAAAACATTCTGTTCAAGAAAATGTGCGGTTGAAGATAGAATGAAAAAGAATGGAACATTTGGTAAAGAACAAAGAAAACACATTTTCAATTTACATACAAATTACTCAAATTAGATAACATTTGATGTTCTAAATGAAGATGTTTTGTATGAACTCTATAAAGATAAATCAACAGGTCAAATTGTTCATCTTTATAAAACTTCTGAGCAAGTGAGAGATTTGGCAAACAAAAAATACGAAAATAATAACAATTACAGAACTCCATGTAATGCTCTTATTTGTATTTGTCACAAAATTGAATTACAAAAATGCAATCATTGTGGCAAAGAAATGAAATACTCAATACGCCGTAACAGACAACCAATGTATTGCTCACCGAAATGTGCTAAACAAAGCAATACTTATATTGAACTTCAACAAAAAAGTAGATATAACATTTTTTATGATAATACCGTTCAATTTGCAAAAGAAAAAGGATTGACATTACTTACACCAATTGAGGATTACAAAGGGGTAACTGGTGAAAATTTATATAAATGTAATGATTGTAACAGAGAGTTTATTTTTACTAACAGTTGGAATATAAAACGTGACCTAAAATGCCCTTATTGTAATGGAGGTTCATTATTTGAAAAGGAAGTAAAAGAGTTTATTAGTAAGTATGTAGATATTGAAGGAAGGAATAAGAAGATTTTAGACAATCATTATGAATTAGATATTGTAATTCCAAGTAAGAAATTAGCAGTTGAATGTAATGGATTATATTGGCATTCTTCTGCTCAAAATAAAAATTATTCATATCACATAAACAAGACAAATGAATGCAAAGATAAAGGTTATAATCTCATTCACATTTTCGAGGATGAATGGTTGTATAGAAAATCAGCAGTAATGAATGTAATAAAATCATCTCTAAACTTGAATACGATACATGTAAATCACAACGATTGCAAAGTATCAAAATTAGGATTGAATAGAGCTGAGAGATTCGTGAAGAAATACGCACTCACACTTGATTATAGAAACAAAACAAATTATTCAATAACTTATAAAAATAGACTTATTGGAGTTGTTACAACATTCGATAATACGATTACAGCAATCACTACAATGAAAGGAATTACAATTAATGGATTAGAAAAATTGATTACTGATAATTTTAGAAATTATTATTACAAACACGACAAAAGATTTATCAATGTTTTCAATTTTCAATTCATTTAGACATTGCCACCTAGGGAATACTTTGTGAGTGGGACGGAAAGATTTATAAAAGCACCTAATCGTAAAAAATCATATTCGATTTTTGATTGTGGTTATGACTTATATCAAATAATACAAAATTTTAGATAATAATTTACCCACTACCTTTTGAGTAGTGGGTTTTTGATTTTTAGTCAATCGTTTGAGGGTATTTGAATGAATCTTCCCAATCAGATTTATAATAATCAACACCCATCCAACGAACTGCTCTACCATACAACTTAAATTCAATGTAATCGTGCTTTGGGTCTTTATTTTTGTCTAAGTTATGTACCTTTTTTCTCACAGGTGTAGAACCTTTTGCTACTTCTGTTGAAGGTTGAACGCCAATTATATTGCCATTTTCATCGTATGCAGATTCAGTTTTAACACGGACAACTGTCACTGTTCCAGGTGTTTTCTTTAAGACTTTATAGAAACATTTACCTCTCACTCCTACTTCGGAATAAAAATATTCGTCTTGGGGCTGAACCTCTGCACTCTCAATAACAAGACCATACTTCTTTTTGAAATACTTGGAAGCCTCAGTCAAAATAGCACTCTTAGACTTCTTAGTCTTAGACTTTACTACCAAATTCTTAGAAGGAAGAACACTCTCATTGAGTCTCCCACTAACTTTCAAAATTTTAACATTGTACTTAAACATAATCTTTCAATTATTTATCCCTCAATATACATCACAAAATCAAACATGTCCTTAACTTTATTCTCATGTAGAGCACTCATAAAGTTCCTACGAACATAAGCCTCTGTATTATTGAAATCACGGAGCAGTCTTCCGTAAAAACCCTGAGACTGAGCAAGTGAAACCAACCAACTGCGAACTTCTTTCTGTGTGAGCTTCTTCATGACAGGGAGATTATACTAAAATTCTAATCTTTTGTCAAGCTCTTTTTGAAACTTTTTTTTTCAAATTTTTTACACAAGGGAGGTTATATTTTCAACCCTTCATTTGTTCTCTGTTATACAAATTGGTTACAATGCTATTCAAAAATTTTTCGTAGTCATTTAAAATTACCGCATCACCATATTCTGAATATGTATAATTTGTCAATTCCAATTCAGACTTATTAAAGTTATGATACGACAAATAATCGTCCCTCGTTTTAACATCATCTGTTTTTACATGGACAATAAACATCAAAGTTTTATTCGGCACGTCTTTGTCAGTTTCGGGGTCATCATAAGATAACGCCACATATTTTTCATTATTATGTTCCGAAAAAACTTCCCAATGTTTAATTGTCCCATCGTTCTTATAACAAGGAATTTCATCAAGAATGATGAACACCTGGAAGTAAGGTATATTATTCTTACGAAGATTGCCAGTTTCGCCCATCATGTTTTCAAAATAATTGATAGAGTTTTTTGAGTAAGTTTGCATAACAAACTTAACTGCGATACCAGCAACTACATCACCTTCACTATTTTTAATAGTTACATCTACATTCTTCGGATAATAACGACCTTGAACTTTTATCTCCTTTCCGTCACCCCAGCCCTTAGAATGAACTGTATAATTATTCCCAATCAATGATGATAAATCTTTGGCAATACCACCATGAAGGGGGTCAAGTTTTGCAGTACATCTTGAATTACCAACATCAATGAACTTATAAAATGATTCGGTGACGTATCTCAGCAAATTATCGTTATTCATGTTTTCTTCTATGTTATATTCTAATGTAATTTTTGCCAATGCAGATGTAACGATTAGTTCCACATTTGACAAAAACTATTATAACGATGTTCTTTTTAAAAATTACATCTTCGTTGAAAATATCAGATATTGCTCTAAGTCCTTTGAACTAAATGTGTAATATCCTCCACTCTTATACTTTTTCAATGCTTTAAGATAATTAATGAAATCATGCGTCATCAAAGTTTTTTTAACAATATCTACTTCGCACCCTAGAATATAAAGACCGCTATAAATTCCTGAACCAGATTTAACTTCTTCTATTTTCAAGTCCTTTATATCCTTTATAAGAACATTGATTGCAACCTTATCTTTCCAAACATCATTAAGTGCTTGTGTTCTTCCGTAAAGCCACCAACCATCATATTCAGATTTTCCTTTGAGTATTTTTTCCTTTTGATTCTCATAATGTTTTTTTACACAATCATTAGAAAAAATTACTTCCTTGGATAAAGGTTTACCATTTTTATCATACGGAAACAAACATTTTGACCATTTGCCTGTTGACGCTTTAAGGACTGGAATTGTTATTTCGCTTTCAGGAATTGAATCGCCTATAAAACTCTTATCAGACAAAGTAGCAAATCCATTTTTAACTTTGATTTCAGATTTACCTACCGATTTTATTTGTCTAAGATTTTTGAGGGTTTTTTTATCACTTAGATAAAAACAATCATCAATTACGCAATCATCGTAAGTCAATGTTTCAACTATTTTACTCTTCTTGGTAATCTTATCAAACTCATAATAATCAAAGGATTTTGATTTTATGGATTTTGAGAATGTAGAAATGATTGTATATGTAGTTACCCCATCAAATGCTTGGTAATGTCCCAAATCAACAAGAGAAAGCATGTTTTGAGATTCTTGAATAAATCGTCTCAATTCAGTTCCTGCAAGACTTGATAACCAAGATGAAGGTGTGATGTATGTCATCACACCATTTTTATTGAGCATTTTAAAACCTATCTCAAAAAACACAAGATACAAATCAGTCATTCCAGAGTTCGCAAATGTAAATTTTTTAACATCTTCTCTGTTTTCATTGATATTATGAATTCTTACATATGGTGGATTTCCAACAACATAATCCATCATATTATCATATGTATTGTCTATCAATGCATCGCCAATTTTAATATCCCAATTTACATCCGATAATCCACATGATTTGATTATTGAATTCAGTTTAGAAATACACATTTCTATTGCTTCGTCATCAACATCAATGCCATGAATATAGGTAGATAAATCTTCTGAAATTTCTTCTTTTGTTTTCGTCAATGATGCGAATTTCACATATCTGCTTACAATTTCACATAAAAATGCGCCGTCTCCGCAGCTATTATCAATGATATGTTTATTTACAATTTCCTCAGAATTGTAATTTATGTTATCGAGCATCTCTTTGACAATAAAGTCAGGAGTAAAAACTTGTCCATCATTTTTTACTTTTTCAATTCCCATGTTTTAATTATAACTTAGTTCTGAAACTTTTTTGAAAAATTTTTCATCATTTTCGTCACGAAAGTCATAACTAATTCATAATCAATGAGTCCGACCAAATGAGATTTTTGAGATTATTTTTGTAAATAGAAGTAGAGAACTAGGAAAACTGGTCACTCTAAAACACAAACAACAAACAAAACAAACACGAAACACAAACACACATGGTAGTAAGTCTACCAAACACAAACATAACACAATAGAAAGACACAATAACTATGGAATTCAGTAATCCAATGATGACGATGCCTGTCACTACGACAGGAGATGCTAACAGTTACAACAACGCTTGGAATAACCCATTCATGTATTTGATATGGCTTGCCATTTTCAGACAGAATGGATTATTTGGTAACACAGGGGTAAGCGACCCTAACATTGCAGGACAAACATTAAACTCTGCATAGGTTGACGCTATCCGTGATACTGTTGCTCAAATACATTCAGATATTAACTGTGGCAATGCTAATGGTATGAGAATACTTGACCAGCTTGCTAATGATGCACGAGCACTTGGTGTTGCAATAACTGATGTAAGCGGAAACATTAGTGATGTTAAGACTGCTATCCTCGGAGCACTTACACAAATTCAGTTCCAGTCTTCAACAGAAACAGCAAGTATCGTAGCTGCTGTAAAGGATTGTTGCTGTGCAACTCAGAATAAGTTAGACATGCTCGGATGCAGTATTGAGAAGGGTATTCTCAATCAGACCATCGCAATGAACAACGGCTTCACTACATTAGGTAATGGTATCAGTAACTTGGGCTTCCAAATCGCACAGCAAGACTGTGGTATCAAACAGTTGATTGCAAGCGAAGGATGTGCTACGAGACAGTTGATGCGTGACCTCCATACAGAAGACATTATCACCCAGAAGAATACGCAAATCGCTGACTTGCAGGGTCAAATCTTCAAGTATTCACAGGCTGCTCAGACCGCTGAGATTATCAACGCTCTCAAGACAACCACTACTACAACTACTACACCCTAACCTATGACTGAGGGAGTGTGAGAATGTTAGAGTTCTCCACTCCCTCTTTTGTATATAACCAATAGAAAGGAAATAAGGAACTATGATACCTACTCCACCTTATTCACCACATCCATTATTGCCTATGCCTCCTATGCCTGATGATGTTGTTAAAACAATCAGGAAATATGTAGATGATAGACTTGATGAAGTTATGGCAGGTAAAGACGAAAAATTATACCACGAATTTGAGAAATATATTTGTCACATCCTTGAAAAGCATAAGAAAACTTGCTACAAACATGATGACGATGAGGTTCTTACACACAAAAAATCACCAATGGAAGCACTTTACTGCACTCTTCACAAACATCAGAAATGTATTCATGAAGGTAAGTCTTTGATGGAAATCGAACACGAAATTTGGAAAGAGCATGAGGACTTATGCCCTGAAGAAAAACGAGTTCTCGCTTCTCTTCTCAGAGCAGACGGCCCTTACACATTAGCGGGAATGATTGGTATGCCTTATGAAACTTATATTGAGTTCATGGGCAAACTAGGTGAACGCTTTGTTGACTAATAACTTAACCATAAATGTATTAGGGCTGACCAATAAAGGTCAGCCCTCTTCCATACCAAAAAAATCACCCACTACCTTTTGAGTAGTGGGTTTTTGATTAGTTATCTGAATCTTTCTAACGTCTCAACCATTTCTTCTATTCTTACCCCAAGTTTGGTCTTTTTAAGAATGTTGGCAGCATACTCACCCTTTTTAAAATCATCCATACCTTCCATCTTCTTGATGACGCTTGGATGAGCATCTAAGAATTCCACAATCTTTGAAGTTACTTCTTCCCAACATTCAGCCCAAAGAGTTTCATCAACTTCGGATTTATCAACCATGTAGTAATAATTTTCATACTGTTCTGAAAAAATGTCAATAATTTCATTAAACGACTCAACATCAACATCAGCACTCTCAATTACAAGTCCATACTTCTTCTTGAAGAACTTAGAAGCCTCTGCTAAAACGGTACTCTTAGACTTCTTTGTCTTAGACTTTACTACCAAATTCTTACTAGGGAGAACACTCTCATTGAGTCTTCCACTTACTTTCTTTACTTGAACTTTATACTTATACATAACTGTTTCTTTTATTTATTATAAATTATTAGGTCAGCCCTCTTTCATTACATCTAATCCCCAAAAATCCCAACCGTCTACCTTTTCTCTCGCAAACAGTTCAATTTTCTTTTGAGTAGGAAACATCTTCACAATGTTATCTCTAACTTCATCAGGTTTTCTGCTATGTTCTCTCCTAGGACTTCTTACCAACTGTTGTACATTTCTTGCACCTCTTGGAGTTGGTATTTTACCTTTCTTGAACAACAAACATAACTCACAGTTTGACAGTGTGTATTGACCAGGATTATGAACCATCTTATCCCAAACAAATACCACAGTTCTATATTCAAATCCCCATGACTGTCCTAGTTCAATACCTTGTGCTAAATGAGGACTTGTTACCCACATGAATAACAAACAGTTGTCAGCACAAATGTCTTGTATAGGCATCGTCTTCAAAATCTTTGTCTTTACAGTAGGATATTTGAAATTAGCAGCAGATAGAAAAATGTTCTTCTCCCAATCTTTGTTCTCACCTTTGATACATGATTTGTCAAACTGAGTTTTGCCACCATAATCCCAAGGAGGGTCGGCATAAATCACTTCATACTTCTTATCAGGAAGGGGTGGATAAAAATCAGGAAGTTGATTTTCAACTGTTCGTTCCTTCTGTTGAACAGAATATAATGAATACCCACTTACTTCTTTATCGCTCATTTTCAATTCTTTCTGTTATTTTCTTATAATAATCTCTTTCAAGTTCAATCAGATAATAATCTCTTTCAAGTTCTTCACAAACCAATGCGGTATTACCACTTCCTCCAAATGGGTCAATTACAACATCACCTTTGTTGCTAGAAACTTCAACCAATCTCTTTATTAGTTCTTTTGGCTTTTGTGTAGGATGATAACGCTTCTCTTTATAAAAATCAATGTCATCCCATACATCTGTAAGTCCCATAATAGGATTATAAGTTTGAGCAATCTTTTCATAAGGTAGTTCAAATTTCAATACCTTCTGTAACTTATCCCATAATTCATTGGTAGGGAATTGCTTACATACATTGTTGCCTGTATAGATACTCCACATTCCACCACCATTACTTTTCACTCCTAATGCTTCATTGATTTCCTTTGAAGTAAGTCCTAATTCTTTCTGTCTTTCTTTGAGAAACTTTTTTGAGAATAATGTATTATCCTTTATGAGCATCAGAACAGATTCAGTACAGTTAGGAAACATCTTATAATTCTTCGTTGCTCTTCCTGCTACTGCCTTTATTGATTATAATCTGTTGTCTCAATGAAAACCCTATCTCTTCCAATAATGGCAACAACTTACCTAACATTCGGAAATAACCAAACAAATACATTGTGCCACCTATTCGTAACTTTTTGTAACACTCTGTTAAGTATTGCTTACTCCATTCAAGATAATCTTCATCAGTTCTCCATTGATAGTCCCACTTTTCTGCCACAACCTTGAAATAAGGTGGGTCACAAATAATCAAATCAGCAGTAGGTAGGGATTGCATAACCTCTATACAATCCCCTTGAATTACTTTATCACATTCGTTTTTCATATTCGTTAATTCTTCTCGATGCGATACCTAGATACTTTTCGGATTTATCAATCCCTATGAAATTCACACCCTCACACAAAGCGGCAATAGCAGTTGTTCCGCTTCCTATAAATGGGTCAATTACTGTGAAATTGATATCACGAACTACTACAAGTCGTAACAAACATCTAATCAAAGATAAAGGCTTCACCGTAGGGTGAGAATTATAGTCATCAATTTTATCTCTACCAATGTTTTCTATTATATTTGACTGAAAAGATTCTGAATTAATACGAGTATTAAGCAATCCTACTGAAAATTTTTTAAGCGTAGTTAAGTAATTGTCTTCTAATGGTTTTTGAACAAGAGATATACCTTCCCATTCATTTCTCAAACAACTATGCCACCCTTTCCAATATCCAAAATCCATATCTCCCATTTTCTCCATTTTCTTGGATATATTCAGTCCCTTTGGAATGCCTGAATTCCTCCTCCATACTATAATGTCTCTGGCATAGAAACCAACGCTTTCCAGAGCAATTTGTACGTGGGCAATTGTTCTACTGCTGTTAAATACAAATACATATGCGCCTGGTTTTAGAATTCTAAATAGTTCTTTTGCCCATTCTTGAATCCAATTTCTATATGCAAGAATATTATCAGCGTTTCGTTTGTACCACTTAGCATCACGCTTACCTCCTGCCAATGCACTTCCGTAAGGTATGTTTTTTACTAAGGTTGAACTATTTTCAACCTTTTTACATCTTCGTTCAATTTCGTTTTCATCCCAATTTTTACCAATAAATTCGTAATTGTACGGTGGGTCTGTAATACAACAGTCTACGGAATTATCAGGTATACTTTTCATTCGTTCTGTTGCATCTCCTAACAATAACACGTTTTTACATTCGTTTTTCATTCGCTTTCAGATTTCTAAACTCTACCTTAAACGTTGTTTCTATCAAATCCTCTGTTCTAAATCTTCTAGGATTTTGATTTACATTTCCTAACGTCTCAGGGCATTCGTTGAAGAACTGGAAATAATGTGTTCCCTTATAACCCCATTTCTCCAATTCTTTTAAAATTTTATTAGCCTTTTCCTCATCGGTAATCTCAGGGTGTATTGTAGTTCTTGTCTCAAACGGAACATTATTACTAATCATATATTCAAGTAACTGTTCCATGTTCCATCTAAGCATACTGTTACTGTGGAACTTCAAGTATTCATTAGGAAGGTCAGGGTATTTGTAATCCAAGGCTACATAATTAATCAATCCATCCTCAATCATCTGTATTACGAGATTAGGATTAGAACCATTAGTATCTACTTTGACCTTGAACCCTTGCTCCTTACACCACTTCGCACTGTCAATTAAGTAATCACGATGAAGTGTGCATTCTCCACCACTGAATACCACATAATCAATGAGATTCTTACGAGATAAAAGATAATCCTTTATCTCTTGTGGGTCTAACTCAGGAAGTTGCCCTTTCCACAAATCAATATTGTAGCAGTATGGGCAAACATAGCCAGAACACTTGTTTGAGAATAATACACAACTGACATAACCCCTCATGTCAATCATGCTTATCTTTTCTACTCCCGCTACTTTGCTAAAAACTGCACTATTCGTTCCTTCTCTCTCGTTTCGTTCTTTATCCATCTTATGTCACAAACATTTAGTAATTTTATTCCATTTTCTTTGAACAACTTATTCTTCTATTACTCATACTTTTCTCTTTATTAGAATTCTTGTATAAAGTGCTTTTCTATTAAGAACAGGACCTCTTGTTCTCAAAACTTTGCCACTTTTTTCTTCGTATTCTGCATTTTCACCACAGATAAATCCGTTCACATAATCACTTTGAGAAAACCTATTGAAAATTCCTACAATTTCAAACAAATCCTCTCTTTGTCTATCAATGTAAGTGACAGGAACTCCCATTAGACCATCATAATCAACAGGGATGTCTTTACTGTTTTTCACATGAATAGCGTCCAAGTTATCATACTTAGGATAATCTTTTTCATTATAATGACATACAGGTTCAATTCCTTTATTATCTTGTGAGATATCAAAGTTTGTATACCATCTTACACCATCAACTCTGATGTATTTTACACCTTTTTCATCTATTCTACTTGCCTTTTCACTTAAAGGATAATCATCAGGAACTCTAAACTCCCTGTCGCCACTATGTATTGAAACACCAAGTCTCACCTCATTTCTCTTGAAATATGGAAACACTTCCTTTGTCACCACTCCTTTATTCGTTCCAAGAGTAATGAACTTCTTACCATGTTCCATAATCAACTTCAAATGTTGTCTGAATAAAGAGAATGGAGGATTGGTAACAACTATATCACATTGCTTCAAAAACTCAATACATTCTTCACTTCTGAAATCTCCATTACCGTTCATTACAGTTAGTTGCATTTCATCTTTATTGATGTCCTCTAATGTACCATAAGGGTAAGAAGTACAGATAAGACGCTTCAACCCTAACTTATCAAAATTATCAAAGAAGTATTTTCTGAAATTAGATTCGTGATTGTCACAGTTACAATATACAGTTTTATCCTTGAAAAAATGAGTATAATACTTCATTTCTTTTTCAATATCTTCATACGAAGTATAAAATTCATCTGCCTTTCTTCTTTTGGCATCATTTAATGTTTTTCTAGTTCCCATTATTCGTATCTATCTAACTCCAAGAATTTGCTAATACTCAATGCAAACACTTCACAACCGTTACGCTCAAAGTGTGCATCCTCATGATAGTGACCATTGAACCAATACTTAGGCTTGAACTTGGTAATTATTTTATCAATGTTCTCTCGTTCTTCCTCAATAGTCTCTTTCAACCCCTTTGGGAATTTCTTGTTAGGTTGCCAGAAGTCACCCTCTTTCTCACGGATTGCCCAGTTCTCTACAAAGTGTGACTTCATACATTCAGGAGGTGTAGGCCCACTATGGGCAAATACACCGTCAAAGTTCTGTGCTTCCATCTGTTCGTAAAGGTCATACTTTATGTATTCGTCATCCCAATAGGTGAAGCCTAGAACCCGATGTCTGCCACTTCTGTCAATGGAGATAGAACCAGGGATTACGAGATAACGCTTACCATTATGACTAACAACAGTATCGCCATCTCTCAAACAATGAACATTATCTAACCAATCCCATAACTTACTATCTTCCGTGTATTTGGAAGGGTCATCGTGATTACCTCTGAATACCCATACATCATTGTTATTATCCTTTGCCCATTTATCCAATTCTTTTAACCACTTTACATCACCATAAGGCTTATAATCATCATTTATGTAATCATAATGATAAAAGCCTACACCAATGTCACCAAGAATGATGATGTCTGTATTCTCAAAACCACCACACTTGTCAACACTGTCAAAAAATCCTTTGTGCTCCTCTTCATCTCTAAGGCAACCATGAATATCACCACACAAGAGACACATTTCGTGAGTTAATTTATATTCCATTTTATTTCTCCTTTACTTGGATTATTTTATTCAAGTTCTTCAACTTTGTCAAGTCCAAATTTTTCAATCATTTTCTGACAATAATCTTCTGAAATTTCAATTCCAATACACTTTCTACCTAGTTCTTCACAAGACCTTGCAACAGTTCCACTTCCCATAAATGGGTCTAAAACCACATCACCTTCATTTGACCAACTTTTTATATGGTCATCAGCAATTTGTTTTTGTAAAACCGCTGGATGCCACGATGAACCCTCCTGTTTCTGAGGAACGAGATACCACCAGTTATTTCTCTTTGACATTTCTCTGAATGTTCGTTTCTCTTGTTTATGAACACCATTTTTTAATCTTCTACCCATTCTACAAGTTTCTGTATTTTTGTGAGTTCTTGCAACTGTCTTATTAGGTTTATCATAAATGAGATTAATGGATTTCGGAGAACCCTTTGAAAACACAAACATGTATTCAAAATTCTGAGTATAGCATTTATTGCTACCAATCGCTCCACCTCCATCCTTTATCCAAATCATCGTATCATGGAGATTGAATCCACATTCTCTGAAATACAATGCCTGTCTGAAACTTGTGCATGATTCTGTTCCTTTATAAGTTGCGTCATTTACTACCCAAACGACTACACCGCCTTGCTTCAAAACGCGATACAATTCCCTTGCAATGGTCTCAAAATCAAATGAAAACCCATTATAATTTCTTAAATCGTCATAAGGAGGACTTGTAATAACCATGTCAATGGATTCGTCATCAAAAGTTTTCAACACTTCTGATGAATCGCCTTGGAATAATGTAAAATTTTCAAATTCGTATTTCATGTCTAAACAAAAAGGAGGGGTTTTATAACCCCTCCAATAATTATACATCAGTTCTTTTTTCAGAACTCAATACATTTTTATCCATAATATACGCAGCCATTAGAAGCAACGGAGAGTTCAATCTTATAATCACGCTCTACAAAGGGCCAGTCAATGAGGCTGTTATCAATGAGGTCTTGAACAGTGCTGTATCCCATACGAACCCACTCTTCTGCTGCATCGTCATCAACCTCTTCGTAATCGTCTTCCTCTTCGTTGTAGCCATATCCATCATTATCCATGTACATCTTGGCATTGTCAAAATCAACCCAGTTGTAATGCTTGTCAATGAAATCGGACACCTTCATGTGACCCATTGTCTCTGAGAAGAAATCCTGAACCCAATCGTCAAAGTCCTGTCCTTCACCGCCCATGTAGGCATCCTGAGCAGCACTTGCCAACTCATCAAAATCACTGAATCCATCAATACCGTAAAGTTCAATGTAACCATCAACAACTGGCTTCTCCCATTTGTCAAGACCTAACCAACCCCATACCATTTCATAGTTCATGCCATACTCGCTGATTACGGAACGAACCCAAGCAGGCCCCTCTACATCTTGAAACATCAACTCTGCATCAGGTTCATCAGCATGAAGTTTCTTGTGGCAATAATTTTTGAAATCTTCAGGAGTATCAAATTTTGACAAGTCAATCCACTCACCGTGAAGTGAACCATCATTGTACTTACCCCAAGTTCCTACATATACACTAATCGTGCTATCAGAACTTACATCGGCACTCTCCACAATGAAATTATACTTGTTCTTATAATACTCAGAAGCCTTATCAAATGCTTCCTCACTTGTAAGGTGTCTCTTGCTTTTTACGAGAACAGTTTTACTTTCATTAAGAGAACCTTTACCATTCTTTACAGTGACTTTATACTTAAACATGTTGAAATTATTTATTCAACTACGCTGAGTAATCTGTTGGTAAATCTCAGATAATCTCCTACTGGAATGTTTTGCGATAATTTAGGAAGCATGCTCATGATTCGTTCTTTCTTTGTAAATCGCACTCCCTTTGGAATCTCCTTATCTGTCAAGAAATCCTCACACTTCTTCACCCATATGTTAATATCATCATAACCAATTGGTCGCTCAAGCTTCTTATAGATGCCATACAACTCAGCAATCTCAGTATACTTCTCTAAGTATTTCTCTTTCAATGCTTTCCATCTCTTGTTGATAATAGCATAAGGAATACCATTGACATAGAATACATAACCCTCTACTTCACAACCCTTTACATCAATTGAACCATTGATAAGAGACCTAGAACTTTCAGCCAACTTGTCAAGGAGATTAGGAATGTCTGACAATTCACAGTTACTAGGAATGTCAACAACAGTATCAATGTCCTCAGTAGGAATCATCTCATCGATGAGGTAACACTTGAAGCCTTTGTGAGCAGTAATCGTAAAGTACATTTGAAGCTCTTTCAAAACGAACTCAACATCCTCTTCCTTTACATTACCCTTGAACTTACGAATGACAACAGCACCCTTATTACCCATACGAACCTTATGATACTTGGTAGCTACTATGGTAACAGTATTGTCAGCATCATAGTATTCTTGAGGAGCATAAATCAATTCACCCTCAAACTCAAAAGCACCATACTTACGCTTCATCTTCAAAAGTTCCATGAACATGTGCGTTTGTAAGTGTTCAACGAGAGCTTGGTGGCTAGGTTCTCTACTAATCTTATCATACTCACCTCTTGCAGTTTTGATTAGGATTTTGCTATCATCTCCTACCTTTACTGCAAAACATTGACCATCAATCTTTTCAGTAACTCCACCACCTCCAATACCAAGGGTAAGAAGGTGAAGTTCCTTACGGTTATCAATAAATCGTGGTTTGAATTGAGTTCTCAAACGCTTACGACTTACCTTATTCATCTTTATTGTAGAAATTTTATTCATTTGCAATCGTCTTCTAATTGTTCATTATACCACTCTTTAATCTCGGAGGGATAATCAAAACCTTCTCTTTCCATCTCATCAATGTATTCTTTTATAATGGCAAATCGTCTATCATCAAAGTAAGTATTCTCCATAAGAACACTCCATACATCATTTGCATTCAGAATGTCCCAATGTGTTTCAGTATAATCCATGAGAAGTTTTACAATCATTGAAGGATTGTTAGTAATCAAGTTCTTACTGATTGTCTTAGGATTCTTGTTGATGCGACCATTCTTGCCCTCATAAGAGCGTGTCATTCGGAACAAACCATGTCTTTGGTCAAAATAAAGTCTATCAAATTCAAGAACAGAACCATTCTCATTGGTGCGAACATTGGTATCACGATACTTGGCAATTGCACGGATAAGTCCATTACGAGTAGCAGACTTCCACGGACTATTACCATCTGTCAGCATACCCCACTTTGCCATCTGAACATTTTCTACAGGCATCAAATCTACCTGTACATAACGGTCAGTACGCTTACCATCCTTATCGAAGATAGGGAAAGGTATACTGTGAATGTCTAAACCTTTAGAATAATTGTATTCAGGAAGGGTTACATACAAATCGTTCAATCGCTTGGTAATACCTTCCTTATCTAATCCTAATCGCTTCATTGCCACATTCACATCAAATGCAATGTCAATGTCTCCACAACTTTCACGAACTAGGAATGAACCACAAGGTACATACTCTCCAATTACCAAACCAAGGGCTTGATAGATGTGCTCTCTCAGAACTTCATAAGTGGTTTCCATTTCCTCCTTATGAATTCGTCCTACTGTTTTTAACGCTTTACCTCCCATAAAATTGTATCGTAATCTGATTTGTGAATTTCTTTGGTTTCCATGTGTCGCCATAATCCTACCACAGTAAGCATTTTATCAGTAATCTCAAACTTACGAGGATATCCTACATATTCTTCCAAAGTCTGTACTATCTTTTTGAACTTCTGTTTACCAAATATCTTATACATCTGTCCTTGTGTCCAATCGACAGTCTCAGTCTTATAAAGCTCTTGGTAACGGAAGTAATCTCCTTCCAACACAATTACCCATTCGTTAGGTATTCCGTATAATACTCCTGTAAATTTCATGGCACAACTATTATACTACAACTCCTAATCTCTGTCAATACTTTTTTAAAGAAAAAATAAAACCCTCCATCTCAGGAGGGTCTATTATTACATTCTGTTATCGAGGTTTAGTAATCAGCAACCACAAGAGCATTGACAACCCTTGACCTTAAAGAACTCACGCTCAGCGAATTCTGACTTCTTACCAACATTGAATGAATTAACATTACGATAGTAACCCATTACACGAGAGAATACCTCACAACGCTGTCTCTCACCCTCATACTTATTCAAAAATTCTTTCTTGCCCATAATTGTACTGTTATTTACATGCTACTTTTTACCATTTCTCTTTCATTATTTCTGAATTTCAGTTGAATTTCCCTAATCATTGTCGTAGCATCAATGACTTACGAAAAATCAACAATTTCTAATCTTTTTTTAGCATACTCAGTTTGAGCTTCTGATAGTTCAATACCTATGTAACTCATACCCAAGTTCTTACATGCCATTCCTGTTGTACCTGTTCCACTAAAAGGGTCTAATACAACCATTCCTTCTTTGCCATATAATGACAATAACTTCTCACACAACTCTGTGGAATATGTGCATTTGTTCAAATCATTAGTTCCATCATTGTTCTTTGCTTCAATGAAGTTGTAGTAACACTCATAAAACTTCTGTCCATGATGACTGACACTTTTCACAGCCTTGTTTGTAGTGAATGTTTTTATCTCATCCTTTCTACAAAGAACAAACACATGCTCCCAAATTCTTGTCAATTGAGTGGCTGATACATTATTAGGAATCGCACTCTTTTTCTTCCAACAAATGTCATCTGCCATTGTGAAGCATGTATTCCTAAAGATGTCTGCTAATGTCAAATACATACATTCTGTGTTCATTCCACCATAGTTCATATTCCATAAGATTACTCCATTAGGTTTCAACACTCTCTCAAACTCTTTGAAGTATTGAAGCATCCACTCTGAATATTCTTCATTCGTCATCGTATCAAGTCTGATGTCATAACGAACCGTAGGATGTCCCTTAGTGTTCTGCTTTCCTAATGTTGCTCCACCTTTTTTATTCGTATTGTAAGGAGGAGAGGAAAGGATGATGTCGATAGAATGGGAGGGGTGGTTTTTCAACCACCCCAATGAATCACAGTTATGAAGTTGAAGATTCATTATGCCTTATTGGGGTCAATTTCATCAGCATGTTTTGCCATCAACTCCTTGTCGCACAACGGACAGAACTCATGGATGCCAGGGATTCTGCCATGCTTAGGACATGTGGAGAATGTTGCTGTAAAAGAAACATAAGGAAGTCTATAATTGGTAAGCACCTTACGAAGAAGAACCTTACATTCCTCTGCTGTTACGTCCTCATCATTATAAATGTGGAGAACCGTACCACCTGTATATGCTTTCTGCAAGTCATCCTGTAAATCCAATACTGCAAATACATCATCGGAGTAATCTACAGGAAGCTGTGAAGAGTTGGTGTAGTAAGGAGCATCAGAGAAACCTGCCTGAATGATGTCAGGATAACGCTTAATATCTTCACGAGCAAATCGTGTAGTAGTACCCTCAGCAGGTGTTGCTTCCAAATTCCACAATGCCTTACCTGTCTCCTGATAACCTACCATTCGCTCATTCATCCACTTGAGAATATCCAATGCCATCTTCTGTCCTCTTGCATCGGTAATGTCGTACTCATCATTGGTGAAATTACGAACCATCTCATTCATGCCATTTACACCAATCGTAGAGAAGAATGTATCCAAGGTACGGACATAACGGCGTGTATAAGGATAAAGACCACGGAGGTTCATTTCCTCTACAAATGCTCTCTTCTTATCAAGTGTAGAACGTGCCATGTCCATCAACTGCCCAAGACGCTTATAGAGTGCCTTCAAGTCACCCTTATAAAGATAACCAAGACGAGCCATGTTAATTGTTACTACACCAATAGAACCTGTCTGTGCATCAGAACCAAAGAGACCACCACCACGCTTTCTAAGTGCCTTACGGTCAAGCTGCAAGCGACAGTTATGAGTCATCAAGCCGTTAGCCAACATAAATTCGTGCTCGTATTCATCATCAGTAACAATTTCAATACACTGAGTTGGTGCAACGCCCATCTTTTCAATTTGTGTAATGGCATACTCATTACCACCCATTACGCGAGAACCATCAACAGTGCAATCATAAAGGAACATACACTTCATACCAACTTCCAATTCAGAAGCCTTGTAAAGTTTACTATTACCATCTTTAATTGCACACTGCAAATGTTCAGAACTCATGTCTGCAAATGTTTGATTTTCAAAAGTGATTCTGAAAACAGTATGATTATTATAAATTGGTGATTTCCTGAACTCGGCCCATCTTGCCATGTTTGTTCTAACCTTATGAACGGAAGGGTCTAAGTCTTTCAATTCAACTACACCTTTATTCGTAATTACCTTAGTATCAAGTGTAAGAGGACACATACTTCTTACGTCATCAGTAGAGTAAGCACTTTCATCACGGATAGTGAGCTTACCATTCTCATCACGGAGATACTGAGAACCAATGAAGTTCTGGAAGTAGGTAGAACCATATAGAGCAGCATTCTCAAAAAGGAATTCATAATCAGGATTATCCCATTCAAAGTCCTCTGTAATGTTTACAGTAGGAATAGGGAATGTGAAAGGCTGTCCTACGCAGTCACCCTCAGAAAGAACCTCATAATACATCTTAGAGATAATCATCATCTCCTTTTTGAAGTGGTCATAAGTGAGAGAATAAAGGATAGTCTCTTCGTCACTGTCATAATCACCAATACGCTTACGTGCTTCCTCAAACAATCTGTTCCAACCCTCATTCTTCTCAAGTGCTGCATCAGGGTCATCCGTAAGATTTTCGCTTTCAAGGAATTCACGCCAATTACGAACAAAATAAGGTTCTTCCCCACGCTGAGGAGCAAGGTACTTCATGTGATTGGGAACAGTCATGTCAATAGTAACATTAGAAAATGGACTCTAGCCCCATCTGCTAGGAACATTGAGATTATAGACAAAGGAGAGAAGAGCTTTCTTTACATCTCGTTCATCCATACCCTCTACTGTCATGTCAAAGAAAACATAAGGAGCAAGGAGAGTATCGAATGAAGAGAAAGCCTGAGCACCTGCCCACTCACTCTGTAGAATACCTACGAAATTTGCCATCTATCCGAGTGCTTCACGGAAATGCTTGGGTGGCTTAGAAGATGCGCGGCTTACAACACCATTGAAACCCTCTTGGAGTAATTTCTGTAAATCATGCCCACAGCAGTAAGCTCCCAACACATCTAAATCATGAATATGATAGTCACCGTTACGATGAGCATCACCTTCCTTTTTAGTATACACCTCATTTAACCAATAATTTGCTATAACTTTTCCTGCAGTTTGATTTACAAGACCAGAAAAGCTATACGAACCATTCGCATTTGCTTGAATACGCCAATCTCTCTTATCAATATACTCATTAATTGTGTCGACACAATCAATCTTATTAACTCTTTTCTCTGTTACTTCGCTCATACTGTAAAAATCTCTTTCAATTTATTATAACACTGTTCTCTATTCTTTTGCCAATCATTATATTTTATTTGTAATAAACGTATACCGTATTTTTTAAATAATTGTTTTTTATTTTCATGATAACCTGGTTGTTCAATCTCATATTTTTCGTGCCAATACTCACCATCACATTCTATACCTAAATCTAAATCAGGTAGATAAATGTCAATTTCTTTACATCTTCCTGTATTTGGGTCTTTTAGAACTCTTCTATCACATCGTATTATGTATCCATTATATAAACTCTTAACAAATTCGTAAACTTCACTTTCAAATTTTTTATATCGTTCATAACACGAAGGGCATCCGACCCCCGCTAGATGTGAATAACCTTTTGTCACAAACTTTCCATGTTTAGGACAAATTATCGTAACACTCTTATGTGCTCCATCATAAAAACATTCCGAATAATCATACTTATTCTGATGAACAAAATTACTCTTCTTAATAAATTCTTCATTTGTATACTTTACACTTCCGTTACATTTTGGACACCCTTGACCATTCAAATGTGAATTAGGTCTTTGCCTAAAATCACCATGAATAGGACATGTGATTATAACAGGATTATTACTTTTTTCGTAATCAACCTTTGAATAATCGTAAAGATTACCATGTACTTCCTGTGCTCTTTCAATAAATTCTTCATTCGTATAAGGTGTGTTTCTTTGATTACACTTTGGACAGCCGACACCTCTAATATGAACATCAAAGGATTGCTCAAAATCACCATGTTCAGGACAAGTTATTATCCCTTTCGTATGTGATGTAACATATTCAAACTTATCATAATTATAAAATTTTTTATGAACTTCGTTACACTTTTCAATAAAAAATAATTTACTTTTCTCCTTTATACAACATGGGGCTTCATACTTATCTTTCAGAATCGTTTTTGGTGTTACAGAAAAATAATAACCATGTTTTTTACAACCAATAATTACACTTGTTGTATTTCCTTTATAACATAATTTATCAAATAGAAAAACATCACCATGTTTTTCCTGTAATTCTAAGATAAATTCTTTATCGGTTTTTCTCTGCATATACTTATTTATACCATTAGCACAAATAAAACAATAATCATAACTGTGTAATGTGTAATCTTTACTTACTGCTTTTCATTATACAGAAGTTCTATTCATTTGTATGATTTTCAGATAAATTTCACACATAATCTTTGGCTCTATCACCAACATCAGGTGATTTTCAAACACTCCCAAAAAATTACCCACTACCTTTTGAGTAGTGGGTTTTTGATTTGATTGGAAATAATTTTTAGTTACGCCTGAATTTCAGTAAAGTTAATGTCGTAATTAGTAAGACTACCATAACCTTTTCTGTCATCAAAAAGAATAATTTTGGTATCTCTATCATAACCTGTCAACATGCTACGAAGTTGGTCAACTGTCATTGTTGAATCTACAACATCTCCAATATCTTGTCTGCCAATTCTACTAACATCAACAACAAAAAATTCTTCATCTTCGTTGTATGGGGCAAACCAACCGTCCGTATCATAATCATCATACATATCAACATCACCACTCTCAATCACAAGACCATACTTCTTCTTGAAGAACTTAGATGCCTCTGCTAAAACTGTACTCTTAGACTTCTTAGTCTTGGATTTTACTACCAAATTCTTAGAAGGAAGAACACTCTCGTTTAATCTTCCGCTAACTTTCTTAATTTGAACTTTATACTTGTACATAATCTTTTTCTTTCCTTTATTTAGCATTCTTCTGATATCTCCATTAAAAAGCCTGGAATTTTTCTAAAATTCTCATCTAAACTATTAGAATTCTATTGACAATAAGTTTCGTTTATGATATAATTCTCGCGTCAGATAAAGAGATTATGCGTAACGAAGCCATAGCAAACCTGCTCAAAGAGTTCAAGAAACTTAGTATCTCAGAGAGAAATCGTTTTCTCTCTGCCGTTGAGAGCGCATCTTCTCCTATGGACGATAAGGCTTTTGTTGATATGAGATTCGCCAATGGGATTGTCTGTCCTCATTGTGAATCCAAGGGCAAGGGCGTGACGAGAAATGGTAAGTCTGAGACTGGCAGACAGCGTTATCTTTGCAAGCATTGTGGAAAGCGTTTCACTGTCAGCACCAATGGCGTAACCTACAATTCCCAGAAGTCTGTCAAGGTATGGAAGAAGTTTCTCTCCTGCATGATGGAAGGGCATTCTGTTCGCAAAACTGCTGAGGAATGCGGAATCCACTTCAATACGGCATGGCGTTGGCGACACAAGGTTCTGGACTCGCTCAAATCAATCATGGATAGCATTGAGATGAGCGGTATCGTTGAAGCGGACGAAACCTACTTCCCTGTCTCTTATAAGGGAAATCACAAGAAGAACAAATCCTTCAACATGAACCGTAAGTCTCATAAGCGAGGTAAGTCAATTCACAAGCGAGGTCTGTCTCGTGAGCAAGTTTGTGTTCCCTGCGCTGTCAATCGTAATGGCAAGTCTGTCTCTCAAATTGCAACTCTCGGACAGCCTTCTCGCAAGGTCATTACTTCCGTTCTTGGTAATCATGTTGCCTATGGCTCTGTTCTCTGCACGGATAACAGTTCTGCCTATTGTGGTCTTGTTGCTGAAAACGCCCTTGAACAAATCAAACTCTCCAAGGCAAAACGAGTCAAGGGTATCTATCACATTCAGCACATCAATAACTACCACGGCAAACTCAAAGGCTTCATTGACCGCTTTAATGGCGTATCTACCAAGCATCTGAACAATTATCTTCTCTGGAACAACTTCCTCAACTACGCTAAGGAGACTACCACACAGAAGATGAGCATTCTGATTAACCATGTTCTGACAACTAATTGCTATACTCGCGTTGAAGAGATTAGTCAGCGTCCTGCGCTTCCGTTGGTTGCTTAATTTGAAAATATTATTAGAAAAGTGTTGACATTGAAGGAGAAAGGTGTATAATTTTCTCCGTAGCAAGGCAAGGCGGTCGTGCGATAACTTTCCTTGTGTAGCCTTACCGTAACGAACCTGCGGTGTAGAACATGATAAGGACAGGATTCACCTGTCCTTTTTCACTTTTCATAAACCAACTTTCCTTTCCTGTATTTATACTGGTCAAGTGGCTTATTTTTCTCGTTGTATGCGGTTACACAAACTCCATTCAGAGTAGTAACCACTATTGAGACGACTATTCTCTTTTCCATCTAGTTAGTCTTCTTGTTTCTTATCTCTGCTTCATACTGGCTAATGAATAGTAATCGTCTATTTCTTTGTAACCATACCTCTTGTGGGCGTTTAAGTGTTTCTACGGCGTATCCCAATGTAACTGTTCGCCAAGACATTTCCTTGCGTCTCTTCTCGTGCAGATGATTTTTCACTTTCTCATTCATACGAACCTTGCCGAACATCGTCATGATTTCTTGTTCTCGTGACAATTCTTCCAGTCCATTAATAAATGTTCTCATTGCTTTTTCCGAAGTCAATGGAATGCTTTGTAATGGAGTGAGTCTAGGTGAGTTTGTCCATTTGCCTTGTGTCTCTGTAAAATGGAATTCTGGTGGAGTGGTCTCGTTGTTCTCATTCAAAATAGCCAAGACCCTAGATAATTCATTTATAGTCACTTTGTTATTTAGTGACAAGTAGGACTAAAAAAGACTGTTGACGATTGCTTAAAAATCACCTGATGTTGGTGATAGAGCCTAATCTTTTGAGTGTTTGAGGATGATAAATAATACACAGAATGTTTAAGTGTTTTAAATTTATTGATGACATGATGAAGCAGCTCAATGAAGCTGATGAAATGCCTATGGAGGATGATGCTGAAATGGGTGGTGATGAAGCTACTACGGAAGACCCTGCTGATGAGGGAGATACGAAAACGGAAGGTGACGAATCCCCTGCTGAAGATGGTGCTACAACGGAAGGTGAAGCAGAACAAGACCCTTCTCAAATTGCTGATGTTGAAATAGGAACTTTTATTTCCCCTATAACCAAGGCAAATTGGGCGAACACGATGCTCAAATTTTTAAAAGATAATAAACCAGAAATCATCATTCCTACACAATTTGAAACCGTCACAACGGATAATGCAGACCAAGTTATTGAGTTTGTAAAGGGGGCAGGTTTAATATTAAATGATGAGTTAGGTGATAATTTAAATAATATCTAACTTTTTAATCTTGACAATTTTAGATTCATGAGATAGAATGTGGCTATGAGAAATCATAGCCCTTTTTATTGTCTAATCCCTGGCTCATTTCGTCCCCCTCATCAAGGGCATTATGAGATGATAAGTCATTACCAATCTCTTGCTAGTAAAGTAAGAGGTAAGGTAATTGTATTGGTGTCTAATCCATCAAAGAAAAATGAGAGATTGACAGGGAGTGGTCAAGTAATTACTCCACAGTTTGCCAAGGATAAGTTACATGAAATGTTTGGAGATAGTATTGAAGTAAGAATCTCTGAGCAAAGCCCTGTACGCGATTGCTATGAATTTGGTTCTGAGATTACGGAGGGAACTGTGATGTTTGGTTGTGCGAATAAGGACAAAGACATTGAACGGTTTAAAACAATAGAGAAATACTATAATCAAAAATATCCTAATGTAAATGTAAAGGTGGAACCAGTTGATGTTAAAACTAATATTAGTGCATCATCTTTACGAAAAATCATGTAATTATAATTCTTTCCATCCTTTTTCTGATACAATTATTATGGAATCATTTATACCTTCCTTCAAAATGAATTGTGTCAGATTTTTATTTGAAACATTCGCTTGTAACAATTTGAATTTTGCACCTAAATCATAGATGCTTTTGTTCAAAATAGTATAAGGTATTTGAATTTCTACGAGTTCACCTTTAATGTTATAGACTTTTATTGTAATTTTTAAGTTTTTCTAATTATTAGTATTAAAAAAATGTGTAGCCATTTTCCATTCGACGTCTGTTTTAGTCATAGGTCTTGATAATCTATCAGAAGTGCCATCACCCCATTGAATCATGATTAGTAAAATTTCGTCAATGGGACTTTCGTTATTGATTTTAACGCCAGTTAAATCTAAAACGAAGTCAGTATTATTACAAATCTCAATATTTGACAAATTTGTAATCTGACTGAGATTCTTGTCTCGTAATTCACGATATACTTCCTAAGCTATATTATTCAGATAAAACATTTTTATTAAATTTTGGTTATTTTAACTACAAAATCAGCAGAAAGAGAATGGAAAATTTCAATAATAGCAATTTCATTTTCAATTTCTGTTATTTCGTAAGCAAGTTCAAGGTCACTATCATCATAAATTCCATTATTATTGACATCCATAATTTTTCCATATCGTATTTTAACAGGGTGTCCATGATAATTCTCTCCACAGTTATTAATGACCATGTACGTTGAAGACCCCAATTCTGGCGAAGAAAATACAAATGTATACGAATCGTGCTCTCTCGTATAAAATTCAAAAAAACCCTTTTCTTCGTTCATGTTAATATAAAATGTATCCGCATTGGTTATCATTGTAGGACTCTTATCAACAGGCGTATTGTTAAAATCGTCGTTTTCATTTTTCTAGTCAGGTACAAATCTTGTTACATCAACATCGGATGGTACATCTACATAGGACGAATGAAGAATGAAGTCCATGTTCATGTTTTTAGAATGTAAAACTTGGATGACACCTCTACACATCGGAGGTACGGATAAAATCTCATAACAATTATCTTCACCGCCATAATACAAGACAAAATTGGTTTCTGGTGGGGTGACTGTTCCATCTTCATTTGGCAATCCTGTATTATCAACAACTATATGAGAAACTGAACCATTCATGGGGTCATAGATGTAAATATAATCGCTTGTATACTTACCTCCTGAATTAATTTCAATAAGTGCTTGCCTTTGTTTAACATCAAGAAAGTTTGTCTTATTCTCTGTGTCCCAAGTTCCACCATTTTCAATAGTTACACGAATAGGCTCATCAAACTCATCAAATGAAGTTACAGAGATAGCATATGTTTCCAATGCAACAGGAGTTACTGGCGTTACTGGAATTTCTGGCGCAACGATATTTTCTCCTCCTTGACCCCATTGTGGGTCATTTTTGATAGTTTTTATAATATCATCTTTTATAATGTTGTAATTAAGTCTGATATTAACATTTTTTTCTTTACCGTCATTTGATTCTTCTTTGACCGTTTTATATCCTACCAACACCATATTTTCAGGAGTAGTATGTAAATCAAAATTTGAAAACTTGTTTCTTGAAATAGCTAACGGAACGCATTTACTAATAACCATTGTATTAGTTATTTATCAAATGAAAAAAGGACGCTCCTTATCGAGCGTCCCTATATTTTACTTTCTTATCGTTATCAAATACTCTTGCAACTTCTTAGGTCTGTTACTCAAGTTTCTACTACCTCTAAACACATTGTAGTCAATCTCTTGTAAGTTAGTTATCAATCCTATCTTTGCCAACTCTGCTACCATGTCCTTGATAGGTAGATATGCTTCGCTTGAATAACTAAGCAACACATACTTACTATCCACATTCTCAATGTCTTTGAGCAACTGCATTACTCCTTCTACCCTCTTGTTGTAGATGCTTCTGTTCCAATCCTTAGGAATACCACTGACCTTACTAATCTCCTCAGGACACTTACACTTGGCTATGGCATTGAGCATGAAATAGTTAGAACCATAAGGATGCTGATTATAAGGAGGGTCAATGTAAGTAATGTCAATGCCTTTGGCTTGCTCCACAATCTTTGTATCTTTTACAACACTTGAAGCATCAGCACTGATAATGATGTTCTCTGTTTCGTTAGGGCAGAATACAGGGAATTTTGGGTCAATCTTACCACAAATACGCTGAAGGGCATTCTTACCCTCACCACCAAACTGTCCAATACCTTGCTTATTCTTATAGAAACCCTTGAACACACCACTTGTATTTGTATGAACAGAAGCCTCATAAATGAGAGGAGCAAGAAACATGTCAGCAACTTCACATGGAAGTTCTTTCAGTGATTCAAGATAACTATCAATAATCAAAGCATTTTCACGAGTATAGAAACAACGCTCACCTCTCCGAATGTCATTATCATCCTTAGGTGCATAGTTCTCACATACCCATCCCTCAAATAAAGGCTTAGAAAGAATTTCATTCTTCATTTCCTCAAACTCTTTCTTGTCACCCTCTTCATTACGGAGGAATATAGTATTGAGAACCATACTGTAATACTCAAGGTCATTGGCAATAATCTTCTTAGCACCATGAATCTTAGCCAATCTGCTTACAATACCACTACCACTAAAAAGGTCAAGGAATGTATAATCCTTTATTCCAATCTAATTGAGAGAACGCTCAATGAAAGGAAGGATTTTACGCTTGTTACCAATGTAGGTAATAATCTGATTTGTCAAATACATTTTAATTCAAAAATAATTTCAAGAATTTTGTCATGAGGAATTTTAGAATTGGTATAAATGAACTGTCCTAATATCCTAATCTCCGTACCATCTTTTAGATAAATCAGTTCTTGCTCAAACGGATTACCATGAGAAATGGAACGCCATGTATGTTCATCTACAAAATACATAATTAGCGTGGATAACGAATAGAGGAGAGATTGATTACAGGAGGAGGTGGTGGAAGTTCATCATCTTCACGATTGATAGGATGAATTATCTCTGTCACTTCATCAAGACTTGATACACACTTGTTCTGTTCAACCTCATTAACAACATCAGTAGCATTTGCTCCTAAGATACAGTTCTGTCGAATCTTATCAACGATTCCCATGCACTTCTCAAAGTCTTCCTCAATGTCAAACCATTCAAAGACAAACTTATCATTCATCCAAGAATTGACAACCATCTTGCCACTCTGTGTAATCACAATGAAGAATTCAATGTCATCATTCCAAGGGCAATGATAAGTCCATACTTTGTCAAGTCCTGTAAGAGTGGGCTTACCAAAGAATACCAAACTCTTCATCTCTGATGCAGACTTCACTACATCAAATACTTTGAACTCACCTTGCTCAAAGAGATGTCCAATGTGGCATACGAGTTCCATAGAACGGTTAAACATGGCATCACGCTCACGAATCCAAGCATGCAAATCTCTCTCAATCGTTCTCGCCAACTTCTCCTTCTTAGGAAGTTCCATGAACATTCCACATGAGCAGAATTCCTCACGGTCATGTACGAGTAGTTTTCCACTCTGTCCACATGTTCCCTTAGTCCCATCACCATGATGTGTAGCAGGACTGTAACACATACAATTCTTGCATTTCTTTTCCATATTTTATAGTATATTGCTCAAATAATCGTTATCATTAATAATAATTTTCTTTTCACAATTCTGTGAATCCAATTCGTCATGCCACTTTTCCCAGTTGTTAATAAGAACCTGTAGAGGGAAGCCATTGAAGTCTCTTTTTTCATATCTATCAATCCACTTAGAAAGACAGTTACGATGAGGATAGACTAGCGTGAATGGAATTCCCTCTTTTTCAAGTGCATCTCTAACTTCCTGATGAGAACTAACAAACACATACTCATGCTTAGTAATGGCATCTTTGATGTGTTCAATGTAATTCTTGGGAAACTCAGGATTTCTCACCTTTTTGCCATCTTCCTCAACCCAAGAAAATTGAGAAGAATCCGAATCAACCGCATCTACACCAACAATATCAGTGCAATATGTCTTTCCACAAAGAGGAAAAACACTCCACACATTACCTATTTTCTTTTCCATAATTTAGATAAACTTTTATTTCTTCAGGTTTCTTAAAATAACAATCCACGTTGATTTTTATCATGCCTTCTTTTTCTTCACTCTTATCAAAATCAATCTTTGTGTCAAGTAAGATGTAACCTTCGTCCATCATCTCTTTCAAAGACTTAATTGCAGTTTCGTCATTCATGTGTATTATTATACATTAGTTCTGTTTTACCAATGTGCTACACAATTTCTAGGATTTAACCCTGGGTTGAACATATACATTTCTACCGTAGGTCTTGAAGCAATAAAATAACACAACTTCCCATCATACTGAAAGTTAAGTGTGAAATTAGTTTTAATATCACTATTAGTTATCTTTTCAAAATCAAATACTCCAAATTCATCAGTAAAAACCTCATCTTTTTCTTTATTGTATTTGACCTTGTATCTTTTCTTTCCTGATACAAATTCAATATTCCACATCCCTTCATTAGAAAGGTCAACAATAGTCTTTTTTATCAATTTTTTTGGTATCATACTTGTTCTACTTCTTCATTAGAATTCATGACAAAATACTTCAAAATAACTCTTTCAATGAGAATTCTGAAATACTTATCTTTGCCATTTACACGCAAATCCTTGCCATCGTTACCCTTTCTGAAACCCACAATCTTAAACTGATTAGGATTATACTTCGTAAGGAATGTCATAGGAACACCCATCACTCCCTTATAATCCTTAGGAATGTCTGCTACCTTGCTCACTTCAATAGCATCGTAGTTATCATACTTAGGATAATCAATCTCATTATAAGTCTTGGTAAGTTCGATGAAGTTCTTACTACAAGGGTTTCCTATGTTAGTAAACCAACAAATGTTTCCCATTGAACGATACTTCTTACCAAACTCTTCCCTATACCTTGTCTTTCTAGGCTCATACCAACTAGGTACTTCAAACTCCATGTCACCACTATTGTGTCCCAACCACATCTTACCATCTCTGATGAGATTATACACTTCCTTGTAGGTAATCATGTTCAATGAACCTAACACAAGGAACTTCTTGTTCTCTGTGATTAGTTTGTTCAAGAATTCTCTAAAAAGAGAGAAAGGAGGATTAGTAACAATGACATCTACATTGCTCCAATCTTGGTCTCTAAAATCTTCACAAGAATGAGTTACGTTCTCATTCTTATTGAAATACATTACAAAATGGCTATCGTCAGTATCGCAAGGAAGATGAATTTTCTTTCCTATCAACTCATTAGAATAATGTTGAAGTTCTTTGGAGATGTCACCCCATTTGGTGTAGAACTCATCTTCCTTATTAGCCTTTGCTCTATGTAAACTACTGTGGTCGTTCATTACTTTTTAGAATTATGAATGTTATAATATGCTTCAATTGCGGTAATCACTTCTTCATGGCGTTCATCCAAGTCCTTACGCTCAGCCATCTTCAAGCACTGCACAGCCTTGAAGTACCGTGTCTCTTGGCTCATCCTTGAACCATTACTTTCAGTGATGTTTGCAAGCATGTCGCACAGCTTTACAAGAAGAACCTTACTATCAGCACTAATAAGGAGTTCTGCAAGATATGCAACTTTACCATTGGATTTGATAAGGTCTTGGTCAATCTTCCAATGGTCAGAAAGCTTAGAAAGTTTCATACAGAAACCACTGCCCCATCTGTCCTTCATCTGCATCCAAAACCTAGGCTTTGATTCCAAGTGCTGTGGCTCAAGGTGGAAGTGAGCTGCAACCTTATCAGCACTCTCTTCCAAGATGTCATGAACCCAAGCAAGAGCAATTGCTTCATCATCACCTCCAAACTTTTCAACAAACTCAGCAACCATCTTAGGATGCTCAATGTAAGGAGTTACCTTATCAGCACGAGTTTGTCCCTCATGGAAAAGTTCTGCCAAGTATTTCGCTGTTGTAACGGTCATCTCTTTCATAATCAATGATTATCCACGTAAAGGTTTACAAACTTTTTACCAACATCATCTACACCGAAATCAGCACGAGATACAAATTCGCATTCTTCATACGAATCTCCATCTGCACCCCAAGTTTTGAATCCTACAAGAACAGAATTCGCAAGTTCTTCCTCAGACATTGTGTTGAGGAAATTCCGCAAATCCATCAAAGTGAAGTTCTTTATTTCTTTTACCTTTTTCATGACACGGACATTTTACTACAACTTACCTAATCTGTCAAGACAAATTTGAAAAATAATTTTCATTCATCTCTATCTATAATAGGTGATTTTAGTCTCTCTGTAAATTTCTTGACCAATTTCTTCCTTGCTCTCCAAGTAGCCCTTGTATTATGTCCTCTATGACAATTATGGAAGTTAGAACAGTTTACACACTTGTCATTCCAATACATATCACACCAACCATAATACTTCGTAAATCCTTTATACTTTGGATGCTTACTTCTACTCATCTACAAATCTTACTCATCTTTTCCTTATATTTCTCATTGAAACCTAGACTTCTCTTTCTAATCTCACCTTTGAACCACCAGGCTTCATACCATTTTATGTCTCGTTCTACTCCAAAATCATAGTCTGCTTCACCATCAGACCACATAAAATGACATGAACCCTTTTCAGACTTAGGAACAAATGTAATCTTAACCTTGAAAGGATGTCTAATCTTTGCTTTCAAAGCTTCTATCAAACAATTTGAATAAAAATAACCTGATTCTTCTTTAGTCATCGTTCAATAACACCAAGTAGAGGTAAATTGCAGCACTCAATGCTACACCACCAATTATAATTTCACTCGCAGTCATCTTCTCTTATTCCACTTTTAGGTAATCCCATTCTTTCATACACTCTTGCCATCTCTTTTTCTTCGTATTCCCAAAAGAATTCAACGGCTCTGTACCACTTCATCTTATGTATATGCCAAGGTGAAATACGCTTGAAGAAAAGTTTAATTCTTCCCCAAGTAGTTCCTTCTGTTGTAAGCCAATCACAATTATCCAATGTGACATTCATATGAGCTACAAATTCAACGTCTGCCTTCTCACAAGCGGTGAGGTTCACCCATTTGTCAATAAAGGGTATGTGTTGATACATACCCTCATTGATACAATATTGTCTTAATTCTCTCTTATCAAATAGCATACCACAGAATAATTAGTGTAGTAATGAACCCTAGGATATTAAATGCGAGAGAAATAATGAGAAGATAGAGGAGCAATGAACGCTCCCCCTCATGTCTTGCTGCTTTTACAAACATGCTCAATCTCCTATAATTTTAGATTCCCAAGTATTAGGATAGAACGATGCTCTGATGTAACCACTGCCTACATTGAACATTGTCTGCATGGCTTCCCACCAAGACTTAATATGCTCAAAGTAACCATCTGTTCTGTCTCTGAGATTACCATTGAATACGATGTGCCAACATGTTCCCCATTCATCAATGTGGGGAGTAACAGTAACGTCAAGCGGCCCCTCAGAACCACAAGGGAACTGTAAGCATTCAAGTAGAGACTTATCCTTTAGTTTCAGTTCATCCCATCTAAACCATTCTTCTTCCTCTTCATCTTCTATGAACAATCCTTCATCGTCATAGATAGGCTTCTTCCAAAGAATTCTGTCATGGAAACCAAAGGGATTATAAGGCTTATCAGTAAGATACTGCCAATTCTTTGACATTGCAATGAGAACTTTACCTAACAAGTCAGAAACACCACCAACACAAAGCTCACCATTCCACATCGTTAAGAATTCCTCGTCAGAAATCTCTTCGTCAAAAGGCTTCCCATACTTACCTATACGACAAGGTAAGCCATCGCCAATAACCATGTAACCACTAACTTTTACCCAAGCACTCATACTTTTTCGTAGAATTCTAAATCCGTCTTGTTATCCTTATAGAATGGCATCCGTCTCAATGCCTTGTAGAACTTATTTTTATTATACTCATTTAGAGCGTAGAAATGAGGATGCTCACTTACAGTATTCCTCTCTCTGTTGTAGTGAATTGTATAAAGCACCTCACCATCTTTGCTAATGGTAAAGTCAAACTCATCATCATCGCCATTTATTTTCTCAAAAGTGTATTTGACAAGTTTCTGAGTCTTGTTCAACTTCTCAATGTAATCGTAAGCATTGTCAATGGCAAAGTAGAGGTCTTGAACTTCATATTTTAAGTTTTCAAGACGCTTGCAAAGGTTTTGATAATCACCTTCTTCAAACTCACCTTGCATATTGTCTACATCGTCTTCTGTTACACTGTCACTTTGAGCAAAGCGATTTATCCTATCAATCCAATCTCTGAATTGAGGGTGTTTCTCATTCCACAATACCCAAAGCTCATCATCTTCGTCTAAAAATCTGTAATAATCACTCATGCGAGAGAACCTCCATATTGACTAATAATCTTTTGAACCTTTTGCCATTCCTTTAGAGGAAGATTGCTGATTTTTGTATACACATCAACTGCCTTGCCATAAAATTTCTTACTCTTCATGGCATTCATGAAAATTTCAACATCTACACCTCGAAGGTTTGCACCGAGAATTGCACGGTAAGCATCTTCTGTAATGTGAGGACACTTCCTCTTCAACATCTCTTTCTCACCCTCATCTTGCCATAAGTTTATAATTATGAAACTAGTATGAGTATTTGAGAATCCAAAACCATTTGCAACATCTGCACTAATCTCATGTACATCATAACCATCACAATATACATAAGCGACAGATTTATTTCTTTGACCACCAGTAATACGATTTTTAGTATTCATTTCTTTTAGTATCCAATTTTAATAATAGAATCATTAGGAGCGAGATGAGTAAGTCCAAGAAGATTAAGTAAAGCAAGCCTAGCATTACCTTCGGTTGCTTCCCAATAATCTGAACTAATGTCATTATCAAGAGCAAAAATTGCCTTAGAAATAAGAGGGCGTGCCTCCTCAACAGTAAGTCCGTTTAGAGACTTGATTCCATCAGAACCAAATACATCACCTCTAATAAAGTGTTTACGATAATTGAAAGTAATGTTAAGGTAAAGTTCAGTAGATTCAGAACTGTAAGTTCCACCTACAATACCATGAGGGTTATTACTATGAAGAACATTACCCTCCTTATCTGTGATAGTCACGCTGTAACTCATGGCTATATTATACACGGTTTTCAGTTTTTGTCAACCAAAATATTCTATTGTTTCAAATCTCTCATAAAAAGAACCATCTTCAAGGTCTTCATCATAGACATGTGTACTTGGACATTTGCGACCCTCCAAGTCCCAACACTTATATATTTCGTCACGCTTTACCCAATAATCTTTACCATCAAGCATAACAGTTTCGTGATGTTCTGCTGCATGGGCGAATACTGCTTCTACTTTTACGAATTTAGTGTCCATTGTTTTTGTTTCTTTCTTGTTTACAGGGAGATTATACACTAAAAATCTAATAATGTCAAGAACTTTTTGTAAGAATTTTTATTTTTTTTGGCTCTGTCCTACCAAATGGGGATGCTTAGTCATCCCAAAAAAGGCTCTATCACCAACATCAAGTGATTTTTAACAACGACTTCAATAGGAAAGAAAGAGAGCCAAGGTAAGTGACCAACCCATGATTCCTGTATTGGACATGGTTGCATAAAATTTGACTAATTGATAAAAAGCCTCCACTACGGTATAGTGGAGGCACTATGATTAGACATGTTATAAAAACGGTCTAGCGAGTTGAGTCCGTAGGCTCGCTAATTATGACCTATTACGGAGGCTCTTTCATTCAACGCTATACATTCTCGGACGGTTCTGCCGTCTTTGAATTGGAGATATTCGGTTTTATCCGACTATTTGCGAAGAGTGAAATTGACATTTACCGATAGTTACATAAAAGAGGTGTAGACTTCTGGTGAAACTACTGGCAAAAAGATTGGGCGTGGGTGTTAGCGCATCCGCGCCCTTTCTCTATCTATTATAACGATGTTCTATCGAATCTTGTTGTACATAACAATAGAAAACCGCCTAAGATTAATGGACGGTAGTATAATGAAAGAGCGGTTTTTCTTCCTTTTCTTATGTAGAAAGGAGGAAAGTGCTATGAATCTCATTGACCTTAATGTAGAAATAGCAACAATCGCCACTGGTGGTTCTTTTTCCTCTTTTGGAGTTTTTATACCTGAATTGTGAACTGCGTCTAAACTAAAAGATTTAGACGCTTCGTGGTTCATCGTCCACAACAGTGGACTCCGCACGCTTGAATTCCGCTAGTTCCTAGCGTACACAATTTTATTTACCTCCGATTCATACACTAAACTAAAGATTTAGTATCTTTCTCGGTTATTTTTTTGTAATTGAGGAAGAATAATCCGCATCTTTTATTTTTCAGAGAGCATCAGTGATTTGAGCACTTTTGCTCTCTTTTGCCTAGTTATAGGATGTCGTGTGACTTACTCCATTATAACGATGTTCTGTTGAGTTTGGGTTGTCCTCCATTTGGTAGGACAGAGCCTTATTTCTCAAATACAACCCCCACATTGATAACTTCTGAAATCTTTTTCTTGGAACGCATCGTAAATCTCAGACCACAGATAATAATCATCAGTAATCTTGGATAACCAATTCTCATTCTCCGTTATCCATGTGGTCTTGCTCATTCCATCTGTAATAGTATACCACTCTTCACCATCATCTCCCCATCTCCACTGTGAATACTCGCCTAATGTATACATGGGAGATGTTCGTAATCTCTTAGGTATCTTCTTAGTGAAGTTCTTACCATCAATGTACAGTGACCATTCGCCACTACACAATGCCCATCCTCCACCACTCCATTCTGCTACTACTCTACGCTTATCATTCATAACAAATCTTTTACTTTTTGAATTGCTTCTTCGCACTCTTCCTCTGTAATGCTTCTCAAATCTACTTTAAGAAAAGGATTTTCGGAATAAGGGTAGACATTGACATATAGATGAGGAAAAGCCGTAATTCTAAATGTCATCTCCCTATCTTTGTTATCAAATTGGCTTTTCAATTCAATAAGTTCACTAAGAATCTTAATTGTGAGTTCTTTATTCATGACAAAGACAGTGTAGCAGAAACCCACCACACTGTCAAGACTTTTCTCACCACTTTTTCAGAATTTCAAGATTTCTTTTCTTTTCTCTTCAAAAGTTTTTCAATAACTTCATCTGCTTGTTTTTGGTGTTCTTTATACAATCGTTCCATTTTTTCATCACTCATTTTGGCACTTTTTAATAAACACCAAACAAAAAACATCAATAACAAAACAAAAAATATAAATGCTATTGCGAGTCCCATGATTTTATTTACAATTCTTATAGATTATCTTCCAAAATTTCTATAAAGGTTTTATTTCCATTTGTTGTTTGTTTCGTCATCAATGACATATTTTCATAAGGTTCAATTGTAATATCAATAACAATTTTACTCATGTCATACTTATTTTCTTCGATTTGGGATTGTGCAAAATCTGCAACAACTGTAACTTTCTTACACTCAGGTAGATATTCTAAAGTGAATGTCCAAGGGAGTGTATAGATTTCTCTAACTGAAAGGTTTTGGTCAATCCATTTACATGCTTCATGGACACTTCTAACATTCACAAAATCAAGAATTTCAGTAAAATCATTAACATTGTTATTTCTCGGAAACACTAAATCGTAATACTGCTTTTTATGATTTCTGAAAAGTCTATTTAAATCGTTCTGATAAGATTCATGCAATTCTTCGTTCATAATTCCTTAAAAAATTGTATAGTGTGAGTTTCGTTACCAAACATCCAATGATACCTACCACATCTTTTAGGCTGGTTATCTCTGTTTATTTTGATTTCTTGTTTGCTTTCGCCATAAAGTGTTTGAGCATAAAAATACAAAGTATCATTTATGAAAAATGCAGGTTGTCCATAACACTTTATGATGTCTGCCTCTTCGCAAAGTTCTATAAAAGTTTTATCTTTCATTACCAAGTATCGCATTTATAACAAGGTTTAGTGTTCTTCCAGAACATATCGTAGTATTTCATAAACGATTCTCTATCTCCTATGAATGAAACTTTGTAACGGTCCATCTTCAACCATTTGTCATAAGGAAGAACCGCAGTATACACCCTACCCCAAGTTCCAAAACCTGGCCAACAGGCATAATTAATACTCTTATCAAACTCCTCAAATTTATCCTGTAACTCTCTTAGAGTTATGTCTTTATCAGAATTCTTAAAATGTTCGAGTATAAAGTATTCTTCATTCAATTTTATCATAGACGATTATTCATACTTCTTTTGTTTCTTTCTCAAAAATTTCTTTTCTCAGTCGTTCAAAATCTTCCTCCATCCAATTATGAACGAAGTATTTGATTTTTGCTCCTATCATAGGTTCAATCTCTTCCATAAAAGACTTCACACAAAATTCCATATCCTCTGCATCACTAATCTCCAATTTTTCATTATCCCATTTGTCAAAATACACAGCGTTAAGAAGAGGAATAATTTCGTTGAATGGATTTTTATCATTATTAGCATAGAGAGTGTAATTATAAAACTTCTCCAAAATGAACTGAGTGATGTCGTCAATGTCCTTCTTACTTTTTATCAATACATCGTTGGGTGAAGTAAGATGTTTCTTCTCTGCGACATTATGTGTTATGTTATTCTTATTCCACCAATTCACATCATCAATAGTCAATTTTTGATAATGATGTGCTGCAAAACTCAATAAGAAGTTATGCTCATCAACTGCAATATGGGAGCAATTATGAACTACTCTCCATTGTAAATCTTCTACTTTGTTATTTTTCAACATGAACTGCATAATTTTTATCAGCCATTCTCTTTACAAATTCTTCACGGTCAAAAGTAACTTTCAACGAAGATACACAAGACCCTTCTCCAAAATACATCTCAAGCTCTGCTTTGTCATAGTTCGCATCAATGAAACGCTTTTCAAATAAGGGTCTTCCCGAACTTACTTCTTCCTGTAAAATTTCAATAACTAATTCTGCAAATTTATTCATAATTTCTTTCCGTCTTTTGTTTTCTCCACAGAAAATGCTCCATTTGGTCCATCAGTTATAACTGTGGTAATACCTTTTTCCATGTCTTTTATTGCTTTGTTCATAGCTCTTTCGTAATCACCTGCAACATCTTCTTCATACATATAACCAATACAGCCTAAAATAAAAATGACTGTCATGACTATTATGAGTAATAAAATACCAATTGTCATAGTTTATTCATAATTTCTAATCTCTCTCATCTTACCAAAGCGAGGAACACCACCTTTACCATCAATGTATAACGACCATCCTCCTCCACTCCATTCTGCTACTACTCTACGCTTATCCTTCATTTGTTTTATCTGAATAAGATTTAAGGTACAGTTTAAGGTATTTTCTATTGTTATAAAATTCATGGTCAGACTTGGTGTGTATAAGTTCGTAACTAACAGCATCAGTCCATTCATGATACCAATCCTTACCATCTTTACAATAAGCCTTATACTCGACAAAGACCTCTTCCTCAAGGTCTTTGTCGCTCATAGTATTCAAAATCTCTTTTAGTTCTTTATAAGTGAGACTGTGTTTTTCTTCAATAACTTCTTCAATCATCCTCTTTTCCCTCTTTTTCTTTTTTATTTTCCTCCAAGGTACAGGCGTATTTTATTACACCCAACCATAAGAATCCTAGGAAAAGTAGAAATAAAAATAAGTTCATTATTCGTAATTTCTAATCTCTCTCATCTTACCAAAACGCGGAACACCACCCTTACCATCTTTCATTGGCGTAAGTGCTTGATAGACAATAGTTGCCATCTTGCCCTTATACATGTCTTTGTTAGTAAAGAGGTCACGAGCATAATCCTGAGTTCCCATTACCCCTGCTTTGAATGTCTGTCCGTCTTCTGTCTCACAAATCACAGCAGCAGCAATTCCTACCAAGTTACCATTACCTTCTTCAAAGTCTACAATCTTGAACTCCTTATCGAAGAACTTCTTGTATTTGAGCATGTCAAATGAGCGTCCGAAGAAATAAGGAACATCCTTCTTGAGCATGATACCTTCGTAACCAAACTTCAACTGATTTACAAGATAGGCATCAGACTTTTCCTCCGTTTGAACAACATTAAGCCACCATCCATATTCATTGTTGGATTTCTGCTGAATAAAGAAAAGTCCCACAATCTTCACCTCTTCACAAGTTACGACTGTCTCTTTGAAAAGAATATCTGTTCCACGAATGTCTGAAATAATTTCACCTACACGAACCTTACGCTCAACATATTTCAACTGTGGCTCAGAAGGATAATAACTATCGAAACAATGATACTCTACAATCTTCTTACTCTCCTCAATGTCAGCAGCAGTAGGCTTCGTCTTCTTTACAAGGCTTACAATCTTATTGAAGTCATCCTTCAACTCATGATTATACAACTCACCATCGAGAATAGCATCAGGGTATTTCTTGAAAAATTCAATGATAAACCGATTCTCCATAAGATGAGGAACACTCTTGAATTCCTTATGCTTTCGTGAGAACATACGAATGTCACCATCTACCATCTTAATGTAGCATCGAACACCATCAAGTTTAGGTTCTACGATGTAAGGGAAGTCTAACTTATTCTTCTCAATTCTGTCTTGATACTTATTGGCAAGGCTTACCTCAAATCGCTTATCCTCAGTAGGAATGTCATAGGTAAATCCTTGGTCAATCTGATACTGAATCTTGGAAGCAACCTCATTGAGAACTTGCTGTTCAAGGGAAGTCTCATTAGCCTTACCTACATTCTTCTGTTCCACAAAGGTAGGAGCGGTCTTAGTCATCTTACCATCAGGATAAATGCCACTAATAGTCCAATAACTCACTGCATCATGCTCAATAGTCCAAGCACGAACCTTACCCTTCTTATCTCTTTTATACAATGTTGTCATACTAATTTTGAATAAAATGATTTTGTCTTTTGGATGTAATTTTGAGCGTCTATTGCATTACAAAACTCTTCCTCATCAATCAAGTGTCCTTTATCATAAACTCTGACATAGTAACGCTTCTTTACAGGACTCGGCTCTCCAAGCCCATATCTTTTGAAAAAATTTTTTGTTCTATTGTCAGGTTCTCTGTATTCTTTCTTTATAAAAGTTTCAAACTTCATAAGTCAATTATAAGTTAGTTCTGTTTATATTTCAATTCCATCTTTTCTAAGCAACTCTTTACACTCTTCTACTAATGCTTTCCATTCAGGTGTAACATCATCAGGTACTTCGTAAATGAGCGAATACTTCTTAGATAATGGATACCATTTGCGAAAATTATGTTCGAGGTCTTTATAATGTTCTTCGATGGATGTTTCAGGACAAGTGCGATGTCTCAAATGTGCAAGAAACATATGCCAGTCTTCCATATATTTCTTATATTCTTCCTCGGTTTTAGGAGGAGTGGAAATAATGTCAGATTCTTCATCAATCTTATAATCAGGGTCAATGATATATCTTTCAATTTTATTATCCCAAATGAATAAATCATTATCGGATACAACCTCACCCTTATACCAAGAATAACCATTTCCTATTACACAAAACAAATGGTTAAGTGCTCGCTGACGAACAGGGAATAACTTAGGATATTCGTCATACATCCTTTGCAAAGTTCTTTCAGGCTTCATAAGTCAATTATAAATTAGTTCTTTATTCAAAATCTTTCATTACTGCTTGAAAACTAAATTCCACCATTCTGAATTCGTTCTTAGCACTTTTCTGACTTTCTCTAACCTCACCTAAAATACGTTCATAACTCTTCATAAACTTCTCATACTTTTTAGGCGTAAGGTCATCAAATGAAACATTCAGATTACAACGCTTGTCACGTCCTTTTATAGGTTCTCCATCAAAAGTAATGTAAGGATAATAGTATTCAAATCCTACGAATAACTTACCACTTGCCATCAAGCGTAAGTACATGTAAATGTTCTCCTTCTTCAACTCCTCACGTTGGTAAAGAAGGAATGTCAATAATTGCTCTTTCATGATTACTGTTCAATTTCAATTACAACCTTTTTATAAGGAAGTTCAACTCTTTTCCCATTTTTCAACTTAAATGAAACTGTCCCATTAGATTTGCTAATGTAAGGATAAATTGAAGAGACATAAGAATTATTATCTATCGTTATTGTGCATTCTCTTTCATAAAATGCACAATCGCATGTTATAATACATCCCAAGAAGAATGACACTATACAACAAACTAAAATTGAAATAACTGCAAAACATCCGTTAGGGTTCATAATTATCACTGTGCAATTTCACCATTCCATTCTTCACCATTTCTAACAATCATAATAAGCATGAGGTGAATGATTTCATTCTCGCGTTTAAAATTGATTTTCTCAAACTTATCATGAATACGGTCAGGGAGTTCTCCTTGTCCGAACTTCACAACAATGTCACTCATTTTCTCTGCAATTTCACGAGCCTTGATGTCCTTCGTTGCTATCAACTTGTCAATCTTTTCAAGCATACACTCTACAAACATCTTGGCATGTTGGGGTAAAGTAAGGGTACAAACACCTTCAAGAACAACTCCGTTCTTATCAATGAGTGTAAAATCTTCCTCACCGTCAATTACCCAGTTGAACAGTTTCATCGTTTTCGTTACTCTAATCGTAGGCTTCATTTTATTTCCTTTCTCTTGTTGCAAGGACAGTATGCCACTTTCGTGGTATACTGTCAAGACTTTTTTAGAAGTTTTTTGTAAAATTCTTATACTTTACCTCCATGTCTTTCTTATGCTCTATGTGATTAATGTTCTCACATGAAAATTCGTAAAGATTTTGAATGTAGTAGAAAATACTTCTGTAAGTCTTTTTGTTATCCATATTGAGATTGTCTTCAAACATATCATGCTTATCCATCACAACATCACCATTTTTAAGTTCCATGATGAAGTATGAAATAGAAGAACAACCCCAGGAATCTTTTGTATTACTTTCTAATCTTATAATTTCAATACTTCTATCAATTTTCTCTTCAGCATAGTTACCTTGGAATAAGCAATACCTTGCCTTATCATAGCCATCTTCAGACCATTTGAGACAAGTTATGTCTACTCCGTAATCATCGTTCCTCTGACTTATCATGTCCTCCTTACTGATACTCGTAATCCAATCATAGACCTTCTGTATCAATTCAGTAGGCTGAGGCTCAGGGTCAGGGAGAGGTGTTTCCTCCCCCTTTATTCCGAATAATTTCTTTATCCAGTTGAACATCAGTCTTTTACAAAGTTAGGAAGATAAGAGAAATCAGGCTGAGGCATTTGAACGATTTCCAGCTTGAACTTATTCTGCTGATACTTCTTTCTAATCAATGCCTTGAACTCATCAGAACCCTCATTGAGACGAATGAACTTGTCAAGGTCATCATAAGTGAATCCTAAACGCTGTTCATCAGTCTGTGCTTGAAGACCATCAACAGGGGTCTTATCAACCAGTTCAATAAGACGCTTCTTATAAGGTATAGAAACATATCTATTAAGTGCAGGAGCACTATACTCTTTATCATCAATACCAAGAACATCAATGAGATACTTACCAAGTTCCTTTACCTCAGTTACAGTAAGACCTTGAAGAGGAGCATAAGCACCTGCATTGTCGCCAAACTGGGTAGCATAACCTACCATGTCCTCAGAGAGATTGGAAGTATTGATTACACGCCCATCCACACACTGTCCAATAGCATGAAGAGTAGACATGCGAATACGAGCAGGAAGATTAATGTCCATGTCTTTTGTGGGATAGATACCGCTCTTAGAACGATTCTTGTAAATCTCATCAGTAATAGCAGATACACTTCCACCAATGTTCACAGTAGTATGACGAATACCAAGGATGTTACATACATCAATACTATCCTGAATGTCCGACTGTTCACCTTGTGGCATCATTACACCATATACACGGTCTTTACCAAAGATTGCACAAAGAAGCATTGCAACTACTGTGCTATCTTTACCGCCACTAATACCAACAACAAAGTTCTTAGCATTAGTCTGCCAAGCCCACGTTTTCATGTGAGTCTCAATATTTGCAAACGCCAACTGAGGCGTAAATTCGTATTTCTTTTCCATAATCATGTATTCTTTTTTCTTTTCTGAAGCCTTGAATAAGTTTGTAAAATAAATCTCTGCTTGTTTTTCAGTTATAATGTAGAAAGTTTGCCAATCCCTAACCCAAAATTCCCTAACAACTGCGAACTTCCCATTCAAATCACCTCCCTCATCAATGATTTGAAAAGGCTCATCCTCTGTAATGTTCAATTCTGCTAATGTCTTAGTAGAAACTTGAGGATGCTCCCAATCCACATACTTCTTTATCCTCAGTTTAGAAATGTCAATCTTCTTTACTACTTGTGGAATCATTTTTTATGAATAAGTTTGTGAATAATAGCAGGTAAGATGAAGAATACGAATACTCCACCACCAATGATACTAACAGGGATAATCGCAGTATCAAAATGGTAAATCAATCCCCAAATACCAAAACCAATAAGTCCAACAAATCCACACCACATGATAAGCATCAGAAGATAGCAAAACCATTCTGAGAAGAAGTTTTGGAAATCATCGTTTTTACACTCCTTTATCAAAAAGTGGAGTCCTGTAATTGGAATAAACAATAGTGTCAACCAATCCTTTATACGTTTTTTAGTTTCCTTTGTCATAACTTACTTCTTCAAAAAATGGATAATGTTACTAAGGTGCATCTCAGCATCATCAATTACTTTCTTCAAACGCTCAGCAGCCTCCATAAGACCCTCTTCATCTTCATCTTCATAAAGACGCTTAATGTTCTCTACTTCATTAAAGCCATCGACATCGTAAAATACACTGTCAAAGTCTTCAATACATTCTTCTAATTCAGGATGGTCAATAGCCATAGTTTTTTATAGATTATTAATGTTCTGTTTCATTGTGATTTCCAATTCATATTCTGAACGGTCTAATAAAATGTCAATACATTCACCGTGATTTCTCACGATGCTGAGACTATTGAGGTTGTGATAAAAATCACATCCTTCTTCATCCAACAACCATATTGCATCTCCCACAATACTTACAGTATTGCCATTCAAAAGAATAACATACCTGTCATCATTGGAAACTTTATGTAAAATTTCAATAAGTCGTTCTTCGGACATGTTTGTTTTATTAGTTCGGGGGAAGTATAACACTTCCCCCTTACTTTGTCAAGAGAAAAATAGAATTATTTTTGAAATTTTGTACAATTTTACTTCGGTTCGTGAATTTCAATTTCAACTTTATCGTCAATTTCTGACAAAATAGAAAGAATCTTTTCTTTCACTTCTTCCCATTTCAATCCACCAAGTCCACAACCTAATGCAGGAATGGCGATAGATTTAATTCCCATTTTATCATAGTTCTTCACAAGATATATCAATCCACTCTCAACATATTCCATCAAACTTGGATTTTTCCAATGAATTTTTGTTGGGAATAAAAGTACCTTGTGTTTTTCATCGCCATCTATAACATAAAGCTCGCCAACCTTTATTTCCCCATTTTGACACATCTTTTTATAAGTTTCAAAATGTTTAGGGAACTTCTTTTTAAAGGCAAGTGCCAACCCACCACCCATGACACCTACACAGTTGATGGGATTGGCAATCACTTCACAAGATGATTTAAATATATCTCCTTGTTTAATAAATTTCATTTGATTTTTTCTTTTTCCGAAAATCGTTTAAGAATCTTTTTATAATCCAACTTTTCCTCCGTTAAATCCGTCTCATATGCTTCCTCTTCAGCATCCAAATCAGCCATCATCCTATCAATAGCTTCTTCTAAAAGATAAATTTCGGATTCGTTTAGAGTTACTTTATAAACAGGCATGTTTTTTTACTTTGTTAAGCACTTTTCTTCCAAACTTTTCTTCCAAAAAGTCTACTATCTGTAAGTTTTCTGAAATACAAAGCAGTAGAGTGACATTTGAAAGTGCATGTTTCGCTTCTCTTTTCTTCAAGAATATAATGAGTTACGAAAAACTTGATTTTTCGCCATTTTCGCCTAATCCATTTGGGTTTACGTGTTTTCATAATTACAGATTCTCATCAATAGTTTTACGAATCGTCTTAAAGTATTTCATTTTTTATTTTCCATTATACTCCAAAAGAATATCTTCATTATCCACCCAAGAGCCATTGAGATTACCGTTTGGATGGAAAACCATCTCAAATACAACATCCTTAGCAACTTCTTTCTGTTCATACAATTTCACAAGATTTGCACTTTCAGAAACCATATCAATAGAGCGATACTTGTAAACTTCCACATAATAATAATATCCGAGAAGCTGACGAATTGGTGAAAATCTTTCGTCTTTATCAATCTCTTTCCAGATATCATTGAGACGTACTTTATTAGCGTCACAATAATTCATTTTTTCAAGATTGGACATATTTTTATGGTCAAAATCCATCAATTCACGGAAAATCACATTATCCATTCCCAGTTCTTCATAAAAATTCAGATACTTGATAATACCATCTAAATCATGAATGCCCTCTTTGAGAAGAACGCACGACATTCTGGGACGAAGATTATTAGCGCGGGCAAATGCTGTAATCTTTCGCAAATCATCATTTGAACAATAACCAGTTTCGTATTGCATGATAGATTTATTGATGTCCTCATCAAAATGAGTTCTTGAAATATTCAAGTGAGAAAAACCATTATCAACGATATGCTGGATGACTGGTTTTCCTTGCATATCATCAAGAAGTCCTGAGCCATTCGTCGTCAAAGTACGCTTACGATATCCATACTTGTTGATAAGTTCAAGAATTCTCTTCAAACGATGTGATTTTGTTGGTTCGCCACCTGTAATGGAAACAGACGGATTGAGAGGTCGAAGATAATCCAAAACATATTCAAGTCTGGCAAAATACTCTTCATCATTTCTGAGTCTACACTTCTTATACATCTGCCCTTTATTCTCAAATCGCAACTGAGCTACACAGAACTTACAATTTGCATTGCAATAATCATCTGTAAAAATAGACAGATTCACATTAGAATAAACTCGTTTCTTTACGTCATTATCGAATGTAAAATCATTGAATGAATAATTTTCAAGGTCAAAACATTCCTGTCTCTTCTCTCTAATAGGTTGAAATTTTAATGTATTCATTTTTCTTCGTGTTCAGCTCTTTTATATAAATTTTCTCCGTAGTAATTTCCTTCAGAATCGTAACAATGAAAGGTATCAACTGTTCTATTAATTATTATTTCTGGAAGTCTTTTGTCATTTTTTAGTCTGCCATATCTATTAAAAGTAAAACCATTGACAAATGGTGTAAAATCTTTCGTTTGGGTTTTATAATTATTTTTCATTTCAGCTACTTCATTTTCAGTATAGCCACGAAGATTGATTAGCAGGTCAACATTTTCAACAAATTCTAATGCACTAATAAGAGAAATATACTCATCAACAATTTTTGTACCTCGTTTTTCTCTAATATAATGATTATCAGATGCCTTAATAGTCAATTTTTTGCCATGTCGTTCTGAAATTTCTACAAAATGGTCAATAATCTTATAAAGATTATGCCCATTCGTATCAACTATAACTCGTGAGACATTATTTTTGAAAAAACTATATTCAACAAATAACCAAAATGCTGGATGAATTGTCGGTTCACCTCCCTCTATTTGTATCTCTATATCCTTTCCATCATAGCCGTCGACTATTTCTTTGAACTTGTCAAATGTCATCTCCTCCTTTCTAAACGGAGACGATGACATACAACAAAAAGGACAGGAATAATTACACTTTGACGTTATGTTTATGTATAGTCTTTCCATAATAATTTGTTGTTGAGAGGGAAGTAATAAACTTCCCTCTTTTTTTACAGATTTTCATCAATAGTTTCACGAATTGTCTCAAAGTTCTGCTTGAACTCCTGACCATCCTTGAAGTACGTAACCAAGGCTGAGTTCTTTCCTACAAGGTGACGCTCATAAAGTTCGTCCTCATAAGTCAGTTCCCCATACTCATTGAAGAAGATTCTACACAATCCCTTTTGAGATTTCTTGCCACTAAAATTCTTTGGGTCTTTGAATACATGACGCTCACGCACAGTGCCATATTCGTCACAATACTTTGAGTGACAACACTTTATCGCACAGCTAAAAGTGTCTCGCGTAAATGGACTAAGCGTTCCATCTTCATTTTCAAGAGCTTGGAAAGAGAACGAACCTACACCAAGACTTACATTATTAGCAGCAAATCCCTTGATAGCAAGACGCTTATAAATCTTCTTGGCACGAGTGATAGTAATACTGTCACCATACACAGCCTTAATACCAGGATTGAGAACCTTGTAACCCTTGGAATTCACAGTGCCACCAAAGATTTCATACATAGTCTCTACCATACCCTTCTCTTCCCAAGTACGAGAACGATTCTGAAGAACACCTGATGCCCACATTGTAGGACAATCCTTAGCAATAGACACATCAATGCTACGCAAATGTTCAACTGCTTGAATACGAACAAGGTATTCCTCACCATCACACATTACTGCTACAAGATTACCCTCACGGAAACCTTGTTCCCAAAGATTATTTGCTTCCTCTTCTGTAAACATTAGAGTCATACACTCAAGTTTAGTCCCATCTTCAAGCATGTCCTTAGGAATGCGCTTTACTGTATCAGCGTGAAGAATAGGCACAGTACCACAGAGAGCATCCACAGGTTCTGCACTGTCATGACGCACACCGATGAACACACCACGCTTACCACGCTCATCAATCTCCTGCATGAAGTTGTTAGGAAGAATGTTAGTGAGGACATTCCAGAAGTCATAACTGTCGCAAACAGCAGCGAATGATACATTCTTGTAAAGCTCAAACAGATACGCGAATGTAGGAATTTCATTACCACCATCGAGGCAAGCATGAGAAGTCATAACAGAATGCTCAGTTGAAGTAAGACCACGAACAATCGTATTCTTCATCTTATCACGAACTCCGTAAGTGTATTGAGGTTTCCATTGCTTTGTGAAAGGAGTGACAGGAGACTTATCTATACCATAAACATCCTTAATGTGCTTACGAGCAGCAACTGTAGAAGAGTTCCACATAGAAGTAAGCCAAGCAACAGAAGCATTCACAGCACTCTCATTGCTTTCCTGACCACGCATGGAGAAGTCACACATTGCAGTTCGCTCATCAATACCGTTTTCAACTGTCGCAGAAAATGCGCCTCTTGCAATCTTACGGTATTCACGAGCGATAGTAGCACTTACCATAGGATGCCAAATTGCAGCAGAAAGGGATGCTTCAAGAGCCTGTCCAACCCAGAAGAATTGAGGATTAGTGCTCTTAATCTCTACACAAGGAACACCCATAGGAACAAGAGTACCCTCTGCTACTGCATTGATTTCCACAGGGAGATAACCAAGTTCGTGAAGAGCCTTAAAGTGTCTAATAGTCTTGTCAATCATCTCATCAGTATAACCAAGACCAAGTTCAAGCACTTCACGAATCTCACACTCACAATACTCAAAATTACGAGTGAAGAAGTTTTCACGGAAGTTCTCTACTACATAAGAATGCACATAAGCACTCAAACCGAAGAATACTACCTTATCAACACCCTTGATACGTGAGCCACGAGGAGTTAGATAGGAGGTTAATTCTCGCAGCTCAGGACGATACTGGAGAATATGCGTCAACTTATAAAAGTCCGTCAGTAACCAGGGATTCATAAACATAATCAATACCTTTCGTTTACTTTTTCAATCTTTTCAATAAAAGAATTTCTCAAACTATCAATCTCAGATTCAATATATGCTGCAATCTTTTCAGAATTGCCCTCAGCAACGAGTTCATAAAAGTCCAAATGTGTACAACAATAATCTTGGATGACATGGAGATAGTCTTCACAAATATACCATTTGAACTCATCAGATGTGGCAGCACGAGCTGCACCTTCCTTACGCTCAGGACATTCATTGAGAAGTTCCCCAATCTTTTGTTTCAGTTCGTTTGTATCCATAATTAAAAATGCCTTATAAGTGGCTGTGAGACCATTATAAGGCATTTCATTTCTCTAGTCAAGTCTTTTTTACAACTTTTTTAATACTTATTCCACTTGAACCAACCGTAAACACTATTGATTGTCCAAATAATCCACATAACCAATGTTCCAAGATTATCACCTGTATCAATGTAACGCATTAACCACATGTAGATACTAACTATATTGATTATGATAAAGAGAGTCCATTGTTCTGCTCTTCTTGTTACCATCAAATAAGCACCATGAATACTAGCAACTGTTGTGAAAGCATCAATATAAGGTAACTTATCACCAAGTAATGCTAGAACATTTCCTAACAGATAAGTAGCACATCCAATTATGAATACTATTAGGAACTTACCCCAACCGTCCAAGTTCCTATGTATTACTTCCATTGTTCTTCTACTTGTATTCCTATACCACAAGAACAAACCACAGATGTGCATAGGAATTGAATAACCAATTTTCAAAATTACCTCACCATACAATGTCTGCTCATAAGAAATCATTCCATAGATGAAGCAATGAATTATACCAAATAAGAAGGCATACCACTTACCCTTTGCACACAATACTACAAAGAGTATGCCACAGATACAAGATAATAATGACTATATGTCGCAATCCCCTCCATAGACACATGTGAGTGCTACTGCAACTGGTGCAAGTATCAACCACAGCAATTCCAAGGGATGCCATGTTTTCGTTAAGGTTTCCATACTATAATAAAAATTCGCAACTTTATTTATGGAAACCTTAACGAAAACACATGAACATCAATTCACCATCTATCTTGTATGAGTTTATGTTTGTTCATTTCATGGTAACTAGCAGCAACCTGTGCATCGTTGACATTATGATAAGTTTCTTTCTTATAAATTTGACCCTTATCATTTGTAACTTCAACAATGTAATTCGTTCCAATAGGTCGCCAATATTGGTCTTTTACAATGACTTCTCTAACCGTTGTCTTCAATTCATTTTCTTTCATAATTTTTATCCGATAATGTCTTCGTCTCCAAGAGCAATAGATGATGGTGTAAAAGTAAGTCGTGTTTTTGTGGTGGCGGTTTTCAACCATTCATCAAAGTTGAAATTATCCCAATCTCCACGTTCAAGGGAAAACTTATCAGGGTATTCCTTTTCATCATGAATTTTCTTGTACCTCTTCCTATTCTCTTTTTTATTCTCCCACAACTTCCACATCTCCTTTTCCTTCTCCATTAGAGCAATACACTCTTCTAAAAGGTCGGACATGTTGTAATGAACATTATCTGCTGGAAGTCTACAAATACAATGTTGAACAGCAGAATAGATGTGAGTGTGAAGCATCTTCTCTGCTGCTTTCAGAGTTTTCTCATTGTAAATGTTTTCAAATACCCTAAAATCTCCATTATCACGAGCCTTGGCTGCATTAGGAGTTAGTTTGTAAATGTCTGTGAATTTCTTGTTGCTAAACATAACAGGGAAATTATAAAAGAAAAAAGGCAGATTGTCAAGAACAATCTGCCAGATTTTTTTCACGGACGAGGTTCAGGCATGTTGAAGTATTGAATCATCTCCAATGTATCAGCCGAGTATATGTTATCAATCAGACCATTACCCTTAGAGTTATAGAACTTTCTGGATTCAGGTTTAAGATGAGTTACATACAAATCTACCTGAGAAGCACCCATTTCACGGAGAGCTTTAGCGGCTTCTACGAATGTTCGACCTCCCATTACCATGTCATCTACAATAAGAATACGCTTACCTTCGATGTCTGCCTTATCAGCAATTACCTCATAACAAACGATTTCTCCTGTATCAAGATTACGCTTCTTGTTACCAAAACGATAAGGCATGTCAAGAATCTCGCTATACTTCTTAGCAGCACCGTTATCAGGGTAGAAATATAAATCGTAGTTGTTTTTGTTCACATTTATTGGATAAGTCATTGGATAAATCACACGGCATCGGTTGAGAAGCGCAGGAAGAACATTACTATGTGGGTCATGAACTTCAACTACTGTAAACTTCAGCTCATTGATAATCTGAGCAACATATTTGAGTGAGAATAGATGACTATCCATTTTTCTATCCATCTGACAATAAGGGAAATACTTAATAATCAACTCGCAACGTGTGGGGTCAACCATCGTATCGTCAAACCACTTCTTAACCACCATGAGATTAAACAAGTCCTCATTGCTTTCAAAAATCAATTCAAACTTATTACAATCTTTAATTGGCATTGCATAAGTCAAAGGACTATAATCTATCTCATTATTAGGGAAGCGTCCCTTTACAACATTTTCACCATTAAACTTTAACATAATTAATCTTCTTTTAGAAATTTGTAATACTGTTCCATTTCAAATGCGTAACGCCCTGCTAAATTTTCTGTTGTGAAGAATTTTGCGTTAATAAGTTCTCCTTTATTATCATAGACATTCACCATAAAATAATGCTTTGTCTCATCAACAGGACTCTTCTTCCTTACGATTTCAACTTTAACAGGAGTTGTCTTCTTCACATCTTCTTTCTCAGTAAAATCATCACAAGTATCTTCTTTATCCTTGAAAGCAACACAAGCACCTTCGGAATCTACGCTACGACCAGTTAATTTGCACTCACCCCAACCATAACACTCAGGGCCGATGGGGTGAATGAAATTCTTACAGTCTCGACAGTTCATCGTAGATTCCAAAATCCTTCTACAGATACAACATTTATTCATAGTTTCAACATGATTTCTATTTCAATTGATTTTATCACAATTATACGCCATACATCTAATAGTCTTACTCTCATCAAGTCTACAATATCCATTGTTTAGAGTTTTAGGCTGATAATGTTCACAATTAAAACAAAATTTTTCAATTTCTTTTTCTTCTTTTTCAAAGTATTCACAGATATCATCTTCAGATACAGTTTTATAATCCTTATGTCTCCCACTGTATCTATTCGGAGAACACCAAACCATGTTTTCTTTTTTAAGACATTCACCAATTATCATTGAACCATGAGTCGGTATTTCAGAAAAATGCTTACAAAGAAAACACTTTTGTTTTGAAGAACTTTCCATCGGAATAGTCAAATCATAATTCTCTTCAAGATAACACATCAAATGCTTAGCGAACTCTGCAACACTTTCTACTTCCTTAGCAACCTTATCGACATTGGCAACTTCTGTCTGAATAATAACATCGTTCTTTCTAAAATAATCTTTATGAACAGAAACGATTACATCATTACCCAACCAATTACCAAAAGCATCTTGTTTTCTCTTCCCAAGACAACGACCTAATTCATAAAAAGACATAGGCTGATGATATTGAGAATTAGGGAAATAGAATGAAACAAGCATTCCACTAGCGTTCATGTATTTCTGTTCCCATTCAATCTGTTTTCTCAAATCATCAACATCATTGAAGTTACAAGTAGGACGAACAGGGGAAAAGAACACAATGCCCTTTTTATGTTTCCAATTCTCTTTGAAATACGCAATCACTTCATCTCGCCAATCATTATCAGGGATTACTCCACCTGCCAAGAAAATATGGATTGCAAAATTATAAAAAAATGAAGAAAAATTAAAATTTTCAGGACAAGTCACCAACGTAATCTTGTTGGTAAACTTGTCTCTTTCTTCTTTTGCGTATGAATTGTAAAACATCAGTTCTTCTTAGATGAAATGAGTTTGATAGCGTCACCTACCGTCTCTACTTCCATAGCTTCCTCATCAGAGATAGAGATGGCGAACTTCTCCTCAATCTCCATAAGGAACTCTACCTCATCAAGGCTATCGAACATGCAATCACTCTTGAACTTGCTGTTCTTATCAATTCGTTTTTCGTCACGGAAGTTATACTTAGGACTATTGAGCATACCAAATACAACCTTCTCAATTTCCTCATCAGAAGGGCGAACAGAAGTAAGTTCCAGAATACGAGTATCAAGCTCAGCAAACGTAGGAACATTCACCTCAATCTGACAGTTACGAAGCACTGTACAAGCAGCAATGTGAGACTCAGGACTTACGTCAGCGCAAAGGTCTTCCATCACAGTAATCTTTGTGTTAGGCATCAAACCACGGAGATTAAGAGCATTACTGATTACACAGATAGAAGTGCAGAATCCCATAAGAACAATCTCATCAATGCACTGTGAAAGATTTACTGCATTAGCACGAGCATGGGTCAATACAATTCGACCCAACCACTCACTCATGAATGTAGGCTTGTCAAAAATCTTATCAGCTTTTACGAACTTAGCCACACTAGGAACAATCTCCCAACCCTCAGTATTCATGATACAGTGACGAACAGGAAGCTTCTGCCCTTCAAGAGTATTCTCATAAACCTCAAACTCAGAGACATTGATACCAAAGAAGGGGTCTTTAGTATTCTCATCACAATGGGTATCACGAGTTGCCCAAATGCCCACAGTTTCAGGATTATCCTTTACACTCTCAAGGAACTTAGCAATCTTCTCAGTAGTTGCCACTGCCCAAGGAGAACCAAGGCTTCCACTTACAAAGTCGTTCTGTACGTCAATTACAATGTATAGTTTATTACTCATGTTTATATTATATGTTAGTTCTACTTCGTCCTACTTAATAGGACATCATTTCTGTTTGTAATACTTGAAAAAGGTTTCATAATAAAGAGCAACTGCTCCTGCTCTTTCCATTGAGGAAATGTTAGGATGGTCAAAACTAAGTTTCCCATCAATGTAAACACTTACACAATAAGCTACCTCTTGAGGAACAAGTGAAAACTTATCTTCCCAAGACCATTGGTCTTTAATTTCAATCTTATAGTCCATTTTTTAGTTCACATCGGTTAAAAAATAAACTTCAATGACAAATTCTGTACCATCTACATTCATAACAGTTCTCTTTCCGAGAGGATAATTTTGCCACAATCCTTTTTCAAGTAATTCTTCAACCCTTTCCCAAGTAAATTCTCCAGCATAATTGATAGGGTTATGCCAAAAGTCTGAATACATAGCGTGTTCATCTGCTCTAAAATTAAATCTCGTGTTTTCATCACTACGATGAATAGCCATAATACATTCTTCATCATTAGAGCACTTTATAATCTCTTTCTTAAATTCTTCATAATTCATAATCCATACCTTTCCATGTCTAACTGTTCAATACGAGGAAGGCGAACACACTTCTCAATGAAATAAGATTGAGTTGTCGCAAAATTTGCGACACCTTCATCTCCTACATAATACCACAAACGGAGAAAATGGTAATTATCTACTTCAAGAATTTCCCACTTAAAACATTTGTCAAGTGTGATTTCAACATTACCATAATATCCATCACGGATTCCCCATGTTTTAGCATCGTATTTACAAGGGATATGTTTACCTACCCAATTCTGTACTAGGATGAACTGTCCAACATCTAGTCCAAATGTTGCCTCCATCCAATATCGGAAACGGTCTGTGATGTCTCCACTTTTTAGAATCTTCTCTTCCATACGCAGAGATTTTAACACCACTTTGATTTTTGTCAAGCACAAAATAAAAAAAGGAGTAACTTTTTAGTTACTCCCATGATGAAACAATTATTGAATTTTTTACTCAGCGGATTGTTCTTCTTCGTGAGTGTGGTTACAAATTGGACAAGCTGCTGCTGCTGCTCTCTGAATCTCTTTAAGGGTGAGATAACCGTCCTTTTGGAGAGCCTGTACAAAACTTTCAAGAGCTGCAACCTTAGCTTCAAGAGCTGCAATCTTCTCAGCACAATTACAAGGATTAGAAATAGAAGCAGGTGTTAAAGCAATATTTGAAACATTTTGCTTTACATTTTCAACTTCATTTACAAGATTTGCAATAACAGTACCTGTCGTATCATCCTTAGCAAGTGCATCCTTAATAGTTTTAAAGGAAATCTTACCAGTTACATTAGCCTGTGTACCCAAGAATGTTGTTTCATCTGTAATCTCTTGAATACTTCCCAATTCTGAAATCTTTTTAGTTTGAATAGCCATTTCATTTATTTATTATGAAAATTAAATAAAGGGGTATGGCAGATGCTAATGATAAGAAAAATGAATCATATAAAATAAATTTACTTGACAACTTCATGGAAATGATGCAGTTGTTTCAATTTGCGCCGCCATCTGATAACATTTGGACGGTGAGTATAGGAATTCAACCACTTGGAAATGATATAGGCGTTACGAACGATACGACATTAGGAACTTTATATAATGCAATTATATCAGCAAACGATACATGGAAAACAAAGGTAACAACAAAATGGGGGGTTGATACAAGTGCTCTCCAAAATGCAGGAAGTGTATCAAATAAATTTCTTTCAAACTTTGCGGGACTTCCTGAAATTTTTTTGGCACAGGATGTTTCATTCTCACCAATAGAGGTAACACATGATGAAAACTTCTTTTCACAAGCTTCGGCACATGGTTCTTTTTTTAATTTTGGTAGCATAGCAATGGCAAGACCAGCAAATAGAAATTTAAACATAAGTTTCTTAATTTCAAATTGGAATATAGCAGATATCCTTTTTGACCCTTGGATTGCTGCTGTTGGTCAAAGAGGATTGATAGAAGACGGAAAATCATCCTCAATAAAAGCTAGAATAATAATAAAAGAATACGCCCAATGTCACATAAATTATGACAAATAGTCATCATATGACAAAAGGTCATAGGGTATGCAATGTGTAAAACAGTTTATTTTTAATAACTGTGTTCCTATTAAAAGAGGAGAAATAACAAAAAATTACGAATTTAACGACGGTGGAACTTTCAAAAAAACTATCGTAAACTTCGTATTTGATGATTATAAAATTCAATATCTACATTAATTATGAATATTTTTCAATTAAACAAAATACTTAACGAATATAATACATTTGGTGATTTGACAAGTATCACTCTTCAAGGCGGTAATAAAGCATCTGGTAAGTCTCTTGATAACATAGCTGCAGGTATTACATAGCCTTATAAACAAAACGGTAAAAAAACTACCGAAAATGAAAAAAGATTTCCAAATTTGGCAAAATTGGTTAATCAAATGAAAAAAGATTCCATCAAGGGTAACAAAATAATAACTGGTATCGCCCTTAATGAATTACAATTATTATTTCAAACAATGAATCTTAGAACAGATGATAACGGAGACACTATTTTGCCATTCGGAGATAATGTGAGACTTACACAAAAAGGAAATAATTATTTCATTAGGTTAAACATAACAGGAAATAATGAAAAACAAAATCAATAGACGGACATAATGGGTTCACAATTACCCATTATCTGAAACAAGTAAAGATACAAAATGAATAAATAAAAATAACTATGGCTTTAACATCTACATTAGGGTCACCAGGAGTTGAAATCCGTGAGATTGACAATTCGCTTAGACTTGACACCAGCACAGGAACTACTGTGTACATCCCAGGCTTTGCAGCGCAAGGACCTGTTGATGAAGTCATGTCAATCGGTTCAATCTCTGATTTTGAAACAATCTACGGTGTACCTTCAAATTCGGCAGAAAGATATTTCTATTATACGGTAAAATCTATTCTTGATAATACAAGTGGTGGCACTACTGTTCTCTGTACTCGTCTTCCTTATGGTGACGATTCAGGTGACACTATCTCCAATCAGTATACAATGATGGCTTATCCAGCTATTCCAGTGGTTAAGCAAAAGTATACAAAATACTCAAAAGATGAAGGAAAGAAGTGGTTCATCTGGAACGAAGATAAACATACAAATTCAGACAAAGAAGGTGCGACACCATCGGAGTTCTCTTACAACTTTGACCAGTTTGTTCTTACTGAATCTGAACAAGAAGATGCCTTAATATAGGCATTCAGTGTAGCAAAAATGGTTTCCGTAAATGTTGACGATGGGACTGATATTTTGGTTAATGATGAACCTTATATTCCAGAACTTGATTCTTATACATTGACTCTTGACGACGATTTAACTGATTGTGAAACAATTCGTATCGTACAAATCGGCACAACTTCAACAATTCCTGCGGCTGGAACGACAGTTGACCTCACTAAGTTTGATACAGATTCTAGTAAAATTACTGCACCAGAAATTAGATTTAATTATATTCAGAACGGGAAAAGCAAAGCTGGGGTTGAACTCAAAGCAGAAGGTTTCATGGCAACTGAATCCGTAGTAAACGAAGAAACCAAGGAAACTACAACCTTCTTACACCTTTCATATAACATTAAGTTCGAAGAGAAAGATAATTCAAATAGTTCAAAAAATGGATTGGTAGTCGGTTCAATGTATCTTAAATTTAGATACGACCAAGTTACTGCGGAAGACATTGCTGGTTTTGTAATCGCAGGTCTTACAGAATCAACAGAAGAAAATCTCATAGATTTCAGCTTGGTTCATTCGCACGTGATTGCAGATGATTACACAGGTTATGGAATTGAAAAAGATATTACTTATATCGTTGGTTCCCCTGTAACATATCAGGTTTCACTCAATGAATACTATCGCATTCTTACTGGGGAAAGTCTCAAATGGGAAAATGAACCTTTTGTATTCGGAGGTCTCAACACTTCCATTAATGCACAAGATAAAAACAAGGAATCAAATACGGAAGCCAATTCAGGAAAATTCGGACATTTTGACGCTATTGGTCGCGCAGCATTTATCGTATTAAATACCGCCCGCACAATCATCAATAATAAGTTTGAAGGTTTCTACATCGGTCTTACTGATAACTCCTACATCACTTCAACAGATGATGAATTTGTATTCAACGCAGTGGATAGTGTAAAGACTACGACTTATACATACGATGCAGTAGAAGACTTAAATGTAGGTTTAAGAGACACTATTAGTAGTAGTTGCGATTATAATCCGTTGCATCCAAGCAGATTATCTTGTAAGCTCGCAGATAATTCAAACGGTTCTATCTCTAAGATTCTTGCAAGAGATATTACCGCAAATGATATTTCTGGTCGTGCATATGATGATACAATTTCTTTGGGACTCTTTAAGATGTCAATTACATCTGAGGATTCGGATGTTGTTAAGTTGAACTGCTCACTTAAAGAAAAGTACAACTGGTCAATTGGTAAGTCTCGTATGAAGTCTGCCCAATCTTCAACTAAACCAGTATCTTACTTTGCTGAGGATATAGTAACTGATTCCAATAACCTTACAATCATGGTGAATACAAACATTTCTTCACATGACAAAACTAATGGTGACGGTGAACCTTATGCCAAGATTCGTATCTTTGGTAATAAATTGCTCTCAAACCTCGAACGAAGTGAGAAGAGATATCTTCGTCATGTAATTACAGAAGTACCATCATCATCTTCTGCACCAGTTGATGCGATACAGTTTGCCACGCTTGCAATCTCAAACATCAAAGAATGGGAAAATGAAGTTGCTGCTGCGGGTGTAACACCTACATTTATCAAAAAGCACTTCAAGGGATATTCAGTCGCATCAAATGATAAAGCTTCCATTACTGATGAATATGGTAGATTCCAACCTCTTAACTCATTGCTTCCTTTCGGTGCATACGACGGTGCCGATAGCACTAGTAAGTCTATTGGTGAAGTTCCAGCTAAACTTGAAAGAGCACTTAGTTTGGTTGAAAATGATGAAATGTATCCTGACATTGACCTTGTTCTTGAAAGTGGACTCGGAACGGTTTACATCAATGCTAAGGGTGATTTGGATGAAAATGGCGAAACAACTGCTGCTGGCTCTTTTGATGATGCTGTCGTTCTTAAAGGTCTTGAAGACCTTAGAACTGGAAGAAACACAGTTTCTGATTTGGGACAGAATGTTAAGGAAAATTACAATGCAGTTCAAAATGTTTTCCTTCAATTTGCCAACTCTTATCAGAATGGTGGTCGCGGTGACTGCTTCTACATATCAGATATTCCAAGAGGCATTCTCATTAAAGGCAAAGATACCAAGATTACAACTCTTTTCGGTAAGAAGATGGAAGGAACATCTTACGAATTAGGTGAATCAGTAAATCACTCCTTCCCAACTTCAATTTATTACCCAATTAAGCACACATTTGACAATATTGTTTCATCTTACATGTCAACTTACGCTCAGTGGGTTAAGATTCTTGATAAGCATAGTGCCAAGAAGATTTGGATTCCTATTTCTGGTTATATTGCTGCAAATATGTGTGCAACTGATACAGTATACGGACCTTGGTACGCTGCTGCTGGTCTTCGTAGAGGTGTTATCAACGGTGTTCTTGATTATGCTATCAGCCCTAATGTTTCTCAGCGTACAGACCTTTACAAGATTTGTATTAACTCCGTACCTAAGATTCCTAACTACGGTGTAACAATCTGGGGTATCAGAACAATGAGTAAGGCTGCAACTGCATTTGACCAGAATACTTGCAGACGTACATTCTTGTATATGCAGAAAAAGGTAAAACAACTTCTTCGTTTCTACCTCTTTGAACCTAACAACTCATTCACTCGTCTCCAAATCTTCAACGACATTGACCCATTCCTTGAAGGTATTAAGAATAGTGGTGGTGTATATGCTTATACACTTACTTGTGATACCACAATCAATACCCCAGAGGTAATCAATAATGGTGACTTGGCAATTCGTATTGCTGCTGCTCCTACACGCACAGCCGAAAACATCGTTGTAGAATTTGTTGCCAATAAGTATACGGAAGAGATTGCAGCATCAGAAGGCTAATATCCTTAGCTATACTTTACATTCTTTGAAAGCGTAACCTAGGGGTAGGTTACGCTTTTAATTTTTTTATAAAAAAGAGGGTAGGAATTACCCTACCCTCAAGATTCGAAATGGAAATTATAGTATTATTTGCCACTCTCAACGAGCCAATGGTATTCAACCGCGCGTCCAATTCCACGAGCAATACCGTCAATAGCAGCAGCCGAATCAGCGGTAAGATACCCCTCCTTACCTGCTGCGTTTGCATAGTAACCAAACAATACTTCAAAGGCTACCAGTACCTTCGTCCTACGCTTGGGAGTGCTATATTGCATAATTGCATCTTGACATGCCTTACGCAATTCCTCCACCGTTACTACACTATCAAAAGACATATTAGCCAACATGTCAGAAATCCTTACAAGTTCGTCCTCGTAAGAAGCATCTTTATCCAAAAGACCACTAGCAATAATCAATGCAGTTGTCTCGGTGTCCACTTCAAAACCTGTATCATTCTCTACATATCCACTGGGAACAATGCAAGAATTCAATAGGGCGACTGATGCCAACATAGTAATGAATAAGTTTTTCATGACCTTAAAATTTATTTAATGAAGGGAATAATGATAGAATACATACGACCATAACAACATTTTGTAGTTCCCCAAGAAGTGTTCAAATCTCCGTCAAAATCACCCTGCTCGGTTTCATAACCACCGTCAGTCAATTCAACACCAACTTCGGAAAGAGTAGAACGGAGAGTATCGAAATCGTGATTGTTATCGTAGTCATAGGCATTGAAGCACACCTTTACTGCTTCATCAACCCAACAACTTTCTCCATCTTCATTAAGGAAATAAGATTCAAGAGCCTGAATATCCTCTCCTGTGTTATCTACATCAACGAGGTTATCCCACTCATTAACCTTCTCAAGCGTAATGCTGTTAATCATATATCGTGTATAATGTTTGTTGTTGCAGGGACATTATACACGATTATTGTCATTTAGTCAAGAACTTTTTTACAAAGTTGGTAATTTTTCTGAGACATCTATTGCCTTCAATTCATCCTCATCTGACACAATGGCTTCTGATGTAAGGATTAGACCTGCTACCGACCCTGCATTTCTCAAGGCACTCTTAGTTACCTGCCAAGGGTCAATAACACCACTCTCAATTAGATTCTCTAACTTCTTGGACTTCAAATTGTAACCCTTGTCACCATTGATTACCTTGTCCATAATACCACCAACTTCATCCTCCATCCCTGCATTGCTAAGCAACTTCTTAAAAGGAACTGTCAAGGCTTTCTGTACAATCTTTGCTCCTACTTTCTCACCATCATCAGTAGATTTGAGAAGTGATGTAAGACCCTTACACTTAGTGGCTTTGAGATAAGAATAACCTGCACCAGGAACAATACCCTCAGTCATAGCACAACGAACTGCACGGAGAGCATCATCGGCACGGTCAAGTTTCTCCTGATACTCTACCTCAGAAGAAGCACCAAGGGAAATGATAGCAGCCTTTGCATTAATCTGCTTCAAACGCAACTTGGCATTCTCTCTTGGGAGCTTCTCAGCTTCGTCATCAGTAGCCAAGTCCTTAATGTCAGCAATTCTTGCTTCAAGTCTTTCCTTCCATTCCTTCTTCTTTTCAGCGTCAGCAATGTTACCAAAACCACTGAATGATGTCTTATAAAGAGAGCAGATTACCTTATCACAGCGACCACAATGACGGAGACGCACATCCTCAAGAGCGATAGGATTCTCACCATAAGGGTCAATGAATGTACCACCCATAAGAATACTAATGTCAATCATTGAGTCATAGCGCATATCCTTGTAGTGAGGAGCTTTGATAGCACAAACGGAAACACCACTACGCATTTTGGAAAGAACCAACTGTTGCATTACATCAGCGTCATACTCATCAGCAATAATGAAGAGATTAGCCTTTTCACGCTTTGCTTCCTTGAGAAGTGGAAGCAATGCCTCAGTATCTTTCAAAGAACCACTGTAAAAGAGAACATAAGGATTGTCCATCTCAATGAGCTGTTTAGCCTGATTATTCACAAACTGTGCTGCTACATAACCACGGTCAAACTGCAAACCATCTACAATGGTATACTTCGTTTCATAACCTCTGTCCTCTGCGAGACGAATACCACCATCAAGACCTACCTCAATAATAGCATCAGCGACAACATGTCCAAGCTCAGTGTCCCAGTTAGCAGAAACTTCTGCAATCTGGCGAATCTTCTCACCATCTTCTTCAACATCCTGCTTAATCTCAGCTTCAATGAATTTGATTACTTCCTCAATAGACTTGTTAATACCACGCTGCACACTAATAGGATTAACACCTGTGGAGAGAACTTTAAGTCCTTCCTGCACAATAGCATTAGCCAAGATAGTAGATGTAGTAGTACCATCACCTGCATCATCACAAGTCTTGTTAGCTACCTGCTTAACCATCTGAGCACCAATGTTCTGCATCTTGTCACGCAACTCAATCTGCCGAGCAACCGTAACACCGTCCTTTGTTACCATTGGAAATCCAAGATTCTCAAAGATAACATTGCGACCACCAGGTCCAAGTGTTGAACCTACAGTCTTTGCCAAAATTTCTACACCCTTAGCTACCTGAGTAAGGGCTTCACTTCCAAATGTAATACTCTTTTTCATTTATTATAGATAATTCTTAATCTTATCACGAAGACCAGTGAGTGTAATACCTCCGTCAAATCTCTCCTTTTCTTCACCATCCACGATGAATATAAAAGTAGGTACTTTACTTATTGCACCAATGGAGTTCTCCTCCATGATTGCTTTACCTTCATCAGTATCTCCGTATACATATTCATATTCCAACTCATCCTTGTTGAACATAGTAATTACCTTGTCCACCATAGGTTGTAGCATTTTACAAACACCACAAGTTGAACCGCCTACCTCAATTAGTTTTACTTTTGCTTTCTGTTCGTTCTGTAATTCCATTATCTTTATTCTTTCTGTTTTTAAATTTGTTCCAAAGCATTACTCCACCAAGTATACCATAAAATGCAACATAAGGGAATACAAATGGAAGAAATACTAATAACCAATGAATGTTTGTTACACCTAAGAGATTGAGTGTAAACATTATACAAGTTAAAAGGTCAAAAATTGTCACACGACCGCCCTCATAAGTTGGAGGTTCAGGTTCTTTTACTTCCTGAATTATTGGAGGAGCAGGTGGAGGTTCAATTTTAATTTTTCCTGAATCGATAGCCTTTCCTACTATTTCAGCTATAAATTGCCTTTGTTGAAAATCTGTCATCATAATTTATTTCATCCAATCGTATCTACTCACATTAATATCTTTGTTGTGGGAAAGCATTTCATAAAAAACTTCGTACAAATCATAAATCTTACTCATGTCTTCTACTGAGCAATACATTTCCTCACGTTCCTCTGTCATCTTCTTAAAGTGTTCAAGATAGGCTTGCTTATCAGCAGGGAGACAAATAACAATCTCCTTACCCTTCAACCAATCACGACAGAGAGCGTCAAGGAACATCTTCCATCCATCTACAAACTTACAGTTATGGAATACAATACCGTAAATGATGTTAGAAAGAATGAAACGGTCTACTACGAAGCCTTTCTTCTGTGTATTAATTCGTCTGATTACATCATAAAACTGTGTCCGCATCATCTCTTCATCCTTATAATAAGTGAGATGAACATACTCACATCCATGAACATCAGCGAGTTTCTGACCCAATGTAGTCTTTCCAGAACCATCAGGTCCTTCTAAAATATATACTTTATCTGTAAAGTCCTTATACATGATTACATTATACCATAGTTCTTTTTTAGAACAGGTGTATAATAATAACTATGGTAACTTTTAAGGAAGACACACACCAATACTTTAATGAAAAAGGAGAGGAGTACATTAGTGGTACTACTTTCCTACACAAGTTTTAGAAGCCTTTTGATGAGAATAAGTTTGCTGCATTGAAGGCTAAGAAGTTAGGTGTGTCAGTAGATGAGGTAAAGGCTTTGTGGAAAGCCAATAGTAAAAAAGCATGTGACTATGGTACTAATGTTCACTTGCTTATGGAGAATTATGTTCTTCATGGTACTAAGGAGGAGGGTTATTCAAGTTTGTATGAGAGTTTCAATCTCATTACCACAGAAGATTTCATGAAGGCTTTGAAAGTCTACTCTGAGGAATTGTTGTGGGTAGATGAGTATAAAGTAGCAGGGACAGCAGACTTGATTATTGAACATAACGATTATGAATTCTCTGTTGGTGATTTCAAAACTAATAAGAGTATTGACTTCTGTTCCAAGTATGGCGATAGATTATTAGACCCTGTTTCTCACCTTTCAGATTGCAATTACAACCTCTACTGTTTACAATTATCACTCTATGCGTATCTTTTTTCATTAAGAACAGGAAAAAAATGTAGAAAAATCTTCCTTATGCACTTGAAAGATGATAAATGGAATTATATACCTGGTAATTATATGGAGTACGAAGTTCGTATGATGCTCAAATGGTATAAGAAAAATATGCTACATTAAAATTATGAAAATAAATACGGTAAGAAAAAGTTTGCAGAAACAGTACGATAACTTAGATACTATTTCTGAAAAGTTGGCAGACATCATTGAAGAAATTGAGGACGATGAACTCAGTGAAAGAATTGACAAGATTTGTGAAGCAATTGATGAGATTCTAAACGGTGACAATCCTCGTACTTCTTTCCCTGATGTCTTTGAATATATTGATAACGAACTAATAGATAACGAAGATTAATAATGGATAAGAATTTTACTACACACATTGAAGGGTACGATTTCATTTACGATGGCAAGGATTCTGTTGAAGTTTCTAAGTCATGGGATAAGGAAAGCCCTGATGTCCTTTCCAAGTTCAAGATTGGTAAAGTTTCTACTCAAAAGGAATTTGAAATTGAAGTTGGATGGTGGTACATGAAGAACCGTAATTTGTTTTGATAATATAAAAGATAAACCCTCTCAGAAATGAGAGGGTCTTTTTATTGTCATTGTTCTTCGGTAGTATCAGCCGATTGGGGAAGAACACCTGTTTGCTTAGGTGGAGGATTAGGTGTTATGTGAGTAGGTGTAGTCTGTTGTTTTTCAATATATACAGGACGATTTCTTTCACCCCATGTTTTGATTACTTTATCAATAGTTTCGCCAAGAGAACCATTCAATGCAAGAAGTGTGATAAGTGTAGTAAGAACAAAGGCAACCTTACCAAAGTGATTCATAAGAACTTCCTTACCAATCTCAGGCCAGGTCTTATTGCTCCAATTTGTTCCCTGAGCATCATATCGTGAGGAACGAAGGTCATATACATGGAGAATAATGTGTTGGAATGCTTGAGCACGGTTCGTAGGAATACGGATAGCACGAATACGAACAGGAATGAATGGGCCGTTGTTATTGAGATGATACTTCCATCTTTCTTCCGTTGTTATCTCACCAAGTCTGCCAATAGCAATGGTATCAATGGTTCTCATGTCTTCTCTCCAAGCACCATCAGCAACAAAATCTCTGATGTGGAGACCACATGCTTCATTATAAGGAATGTCGAGCAACTGACAGAAAGCAGGGTTAGCATCAATTACTTCACCTGATTCTGAAATAATAGCAACACCATGTGCTGCATCTTCCCAAAATGAATCATAATACGATTCAGAACTAAACATACACTGTCCGTCTGTTGCATCACCACCCTGTATGTAGTTCATCCATTCTTTACTTCCTTGAACTTTTTTTTCCATAACAATAATACTCGCACTTTTATTTAGTCGTTTTCGTCAGAAATCTATGAAAGTGATAATCCCATTTCTCAACCTATCCTTTTATTAAACTTTTTTCAATAAATTTTCTTACAATCTGTAAAGGTTTTCCGAATTTATTTGTCTCGTCAAAAATATAATGCTTATCTTGTAAGTATTCTGTTACGAGTTCTCGTTTCCACGACAAAGATTCTGGATGAGAACAAATATAACACCTACCTAAATATTTTGAATCAAAATAAAAAGGAATATATTTTATTTTTTTCCTTTTTTTCTTTTGTTTTTTAGTGACACGATATTTTTTTGTCCAAAATTCATCATCTGTAAGACACATCATCTCCTAGAGAATGAACAATCCCTTTACATTCATTTTTGAATAATAAAAATGATTATCTTTTTTTCCAATAACCTTTATTTTCTTTAAATCTCTTGCTTTTCTTATAACACCAATTGCACTTTTATTGGCAATCTTTTTTAATTCCTATGTTTCAATATAATGCTAAGACCAGTCATGTTTCTTATAATCATTGGAAAATGACGAATATAATACAGGCGTTTTGGCTCTTAAAGACGACTTCTTTTTCTTTATACTTTCTATTGCCTTTTTTACATCATCTAATGTTTGCATCGCATTCATCAAAAGAAACCTCCACTATCGACGTTAGATAAAATGTCCACATTTTTATCATTTATTCTGTTTGAATAAGTTTTTTCCTATTCAAAAACATGTTTTTCATCATTTAATTCATTATCCTATCCTTGCTAAAAACCTATGAAAATTCCATCTTCGTGAGAATAAATCTCTGAATCGTGACACTACATATTAAAAACTTCATTTTTTGCATCTTCACAAACCTCATCTTGTGAGTATTTTTTCTCATAGCCCACGATTTTAACATTCAGTTCTGATTCCAATACTTCGTCATCTTCTGTATAAATTGACATGGAAAGGTCATCCTCTTTAACTATTTTAGATTGCTCAAGATACATTCTAACTATATCGTTCTCATAGACCTGATGATTTCCTATTTCTCCCATTTCACCCAATAATGGGTTATCCTTAGATTTTTCATCAAGGCTAGACATACCATACTCAAATGAATAACGATACCGTTTTGCTGTAATTTTCCACACATAGTGACCCATTGCAGGATTTAACTTTTCTGAAATAAGTTCATCTTCTATATTAGTAATCTCCCATATTTTTGCCCCTTTATCCCACTCTCTATCGCACGCGATTGTTAAAATTTGGAAACAATCTTTTGGTTTTGGTTGAATTTTTTTAAGATGAGATTTTGAAATCCAAGGATTTTTTGAATAAATTGAACTATAATCTTCATTTCTTTCATCTAGTTTATTATCAAGAATGGGATAAATCTTTTCCTTAAAACTTCTTATATGAAGCCAACCTGTAACAGTATCATCATTTTCTATACCCAATCCGCTAACCCAAGATGGAGTATCCTTTATTTCAAGCACCATAAGAACCTCAATAGGTCTGGCATATCCAGCACTATTGTGTTCCCCAGTAAACTCTTCCATCTTCTCTTCTTGAAAAAGATAAGGATAATACCAACAAGGTAAACCATTTTCAGCAATGTAACTATAAATCTAGTTATCATATGTAACTTGGTCATAATTACCAGATGTAGCGATACCACCCTAAATGTTGGCGCATTTATCTGGTGTAAGCCCAGGAAACATTTCTTTTCTCTAATCATAAGAAATTGGATTATCCTCCAACCAATTCTTTGCATTATACTTACAGTAAGGGTTTTCCATAATTAAATTACTTGTATTGAATTATTCGTGAATGAAGAAATTGCTCTATATTTTGCTTTGAGGCGGTTTAATAATTGTTCCTATGTGTCGTAAATTCTTTCAAAAATTCTATTAACTATGATTGAAATTTGTTCATTTTCATGAACAAACAGGTCATCTATATTTTGCATCGTCAATTTCTAAAAAAAGTCATCGTATTCAAGTTGGTCAAACACCATTATACCGTCTGAATTATAAGCACCAACAAAACGACCTATTATCTGATTCTTTAAGTTTATAAGATTATACGCTAATTTGTAAACAATTTTATTAAAAGTCTAAGCATTTATGTATTCATCATGATGAATACTCTCCATCTAATCAGATGTATAAACTCTAAAATGTGTATTTGCTATCGCAGATAAGTTCGTCTATGGTTCTGTATATACAAAAATGCCACTATGCTTTTTAGCGGAAGACGAATGAACATCGCTCCATGTTATTTCCTAAAAAGATTTATCAATGTTAGATAAATCGTAAATTCCACCGATGTGAAAAATTACATCTCCGTTGAACTACCATCTATAATCTGTATTTTTTATTTTTGTAAACTTATCACATCCACAAATAGAAAATGCTTTGTTATCCATTATCTCCATAGATGTTTTATCGTTTAATTGTTCCAATTCGCCCCAATTTAATGTCGTTGAAGTATCTCCCCAGTTAAGAGAATTGCTATTTGTTTTTTCGGATGAATTCAATCGTTGTTTTTTGTAATTAATGGTGGCAAATGGGAAAAATGGTTTAGTTAAATGTAACTTAAAAATTCTTCTATTTGTACATACATAATAATAATTTGAATTTGTTAATGAAAATTTAACAGAAATTATGGTTTCTTCACCTAAATTATTATGCTTAAACATCTTAACTTTTTCAAGTCTTCGTGAAAAAATCATAAGATTATCATAAATTACATACAAATATATGAAATTAGAAGTCGTTGTGAATACCCACAACGAGTTTTTTGGTATTCTCGTACCATCACTCATCGTAAACTAAAATGGATTAACTGTGATTGTATGAAATTTCTAATCTCCCAAGCTAACATTCCATAAAGTTTTAATATAATTGAAAGACCTCGTGTATTTTTTAATACAACCATTTCCAGCATCAGCAACGTAAATGTAATTCTCATCCACATCAATGGCACACGGTGACTTAAAATAAGCCTTATCTTCAAGAGTACCCTCTCCTTGTACCACATCCAATACCTTTACATTTTTCTTATTATCTTCGCCGTCAACCCATGATGTTCTTAAAAATTCTATATCATATCTGACGACCATATGTAATTTTTCATCAACCACAAATAGATGATTATCAGAAACTTTTATTGATTTGATGTTAAGGAACTTAATTGAATTATTTTTATTAATGTCAACCTTATCAATTACCAATGCTTTGTTAAAATCTAATTGTTCAGTATTCTTGTCAAAATCTGAAGGATAATAGACATGTTTCAAAATGATTATTTTATCTCTAAATCCAAAAAATAATAACAAATTAGCTCTCTTACATCCGTCAACACAATCTACACTAGTAACGCAAGTTTCAGTTGCGATAATATCATTAAAGTAATTGGAACTTGAAAACTTAGATTCAGAAGTCAGCTTTGAACAGTCAAAAACATTATTTGAATTACCAGTATATAACATGCAATTTCTAGCTGCTGGTAATGAAGTGTTGCTGATTGAACTGCACTTAAAAATATAATCGTTATTTTCTGATAAATTGATTATTATATTTCTAAGTGTATTTTTGTGTAAAAAGTCGTTATTTTGGTATTGAATCTCTTTTTTCGAATGTGGAAGTTGTAAATCATCATCAAGAATTCTATCAAAGAAGTTTTTACTACTGTTGAATTGAACACTAAATGTATCATTTTTGACCAACGGTTCATTTGTATCAAATACATATCCGTTGCCTTTTCTAATTCCGACATATCCTTCATAAGATTGTCCTCTAAGAGAATATTCTCCACTACTCCAATACTTTTTTTCGTAATTATACATCATCTTCACTTTCTATAAATTCAATATCTCTAATCTTAATTAGACAATCTTTGTTATTTTCCAATGTGGTCATAAGTTCTTTTCTCAACTAATTGAACTAACCTTCCGTTTGTAAACCAGTTCCTGCAATAGTTATTTTGATGTTATTTGATACAGATTGTGTAGCGACATACTTAAAATATCTAATCATTTCATCAATACAATTTCTATTACCACACGGAAGTGTCAAAATTAGTTTATTAATTTTGGTTCCGCGCATTCTCATAGCTTGATACTGATGGAAATTTAATTTTTTGGTATATAAATGAACATTCTCAATCTTAGTGTTTTTTGATATATATGGGTCTTCTGCTCCATTTTTTAATACATTATTCAAAATCGTTCCATATTTTTTACCAACAACACCAACATAATAAGTTGTATTGAAAATGGTATCATTTGCGGAAATGTATGGTTTAAACCAACTCATATCAATTTCATCATCCACGACAAGTGTTCCGTTTGAATTTTTATAATGTTTACCATCTTTAATAACCTCGTAAATCTCATCGTTAATCTTCAGTTCAAAAATAGCAGACTCTAAATCAACATAAATGTTGAAATTATACCAACCTGTTTGAACATCATCCAAAGGTAATTTAATCGTGGCTTTATTGTCATATATAAACTTTGATGGAACAAATAAATTAAAAAAGAGTGCATTGTTATCAAGAGTTGAAATACTTCTTACACTATTAACCGTTTCAAACAATGATGATTTTTTCCCATATGGGAATCCAGCAACATCTTTTTTCTATCTTGATTCTTCAACAGTATAATCAAAAACCATCTCTCCATTCCCATCTACAATAGCATTACCATCCGCATCAAATCTTGGAATATATGTTGTTGTTCTTGTTATCACATCAATATTCCTTGTGGGAATTGACATTTTTGACACAGTGACAGATGCACTATCGCTAATGTAAGTTATTCTATTCATTTCAAGACCACTTGACATCACTGCTGTAAAACAAACATGTTCTTTTTGTTTTTCATCTATAAATGTATACGAATCTAACGAATGAACAGTATCATATAAGCTCAAATCATATTCAAAAATGAGCTATTTTGTCTTATCAAAAACTTGCATACGCTTTCTTTCACCGTCATTGGTAAAGTTTCGTATAAGACACATTTCACCCAATTTATTAATTTGTATCATATCTATGCTATTTTCAGATACAAATTCTTTATATTTTGATTTTTCAATACCTCCATACAATTTGGCAAGCGATTGATGTACAATGTAGAAAGTATTTTTATATTTTTTTGTTGGTTTATTAGTATTAGTCTACCCAATCTCATCATAAAGTTCTTCAACTTCAACCCATTCACCTGTAATATCGGTAGATATTTCTTTGGAATCTATCACAATTCCATATAAAGTTTCTCCATCAGAAGAAATTGTAAATTTATCAAAGTCTAACGCATAAATCGTTCCATCTTCATCAATATAAATATTTTTTACATCACTTTCACCAATGAATCCCTTTTGGTATTCATCATTTCTCAAAAGTCTAAAAGCAACACTATGTGTCTCTTTATCCCACTTTCCTACTTCTCTTCCACCACTTGATAATAATAAGTTTTTATCCTTCGAATTAGGAGACATCACAACTTTAAGTATCCCATTTGAAAATGGAAGATAAATGTTATTCTCAAACAATATAGCTTTTTCAAATATATTGGCATTGATTAAATTATTTCCAATTTCACTATATATATCATCTTTAAGACTAAGTTTTTGTTTAAGCTATAAGTCGTAGGTGAATATATTCATAAAGACATTGGTGACTGTTGTAATTTTATTAACGGTTTTATATTCATTTGTTATAATAACAACATCATCAAATACTTCACCTAATATCATCTTTTGTATCTTTTCATCCGAATATTTCGTACTGAAATCAAACTGATGTACAGTTTCAAATTTATTATTCAAAAGATAAATCACTTCATTTGTCGCATAATAATGAAATGGTACTAAATCTTTACGATTCTGAATGTTAAAACCGTGTTTATAATCCGTTCCAAACAATTGTATACCCATCTTTTTTGTTCTGTCCAAAAAGATGTCAAAGTTCATGTTGATTACATTCGTATCATTAAACTGATTGTATTTTATTTTTCCGTATTCTTTTCCATCAAATAAAAACTATTGCAATAAATCTAGTTCTTTATTTGACTTAGAAATCATTGATGAAATTCTTGTCTTTTCAATTTTATCCAAAACCTGATTGACCATTCTATCAGATATTCTCTGATAATGATATGTACTACCTTCTTTAATAATCACATCAGAAATTTTATCAAAATATGTTTCGTTTTTTATTTTATCTCTAATCTACTCCGCATTGTTAATTTTATTATCTGAAATTAAGTTTACGTAATTATCAAAAGATTGTTCAAAATTGTTATCCCCAGATAAAGCATTTTCACGAGAAATAAAATCAGGATAATAATATCTATCAACCCAAATTGGTTTTGAGTTTTCGTCTTTCTTATAAAGCCAAGTACAAAGATACGTTGCATTATTTGGAGTTTTATCATCAATGAAACTCCCATCCTACATCATTTTAATTTTATCGGAAAAGAATGGAACATTGGACGCAAATGCACCATTTTTAATAAACTTGGTGTCATTTATGTTTATTTCTTTATAAGGAAATAAGGTTGGTAATTCTCCGTCTTTGCTTTTATCAATAGTGAAACTTAGTGTTTGACCCCCATTAACTTCATATTCTTGGTCAACAAAACTGAAACTTAAAGTTATTGCATCTTTACCTTTTTCTTGGTTTAAGCCGCTATTAATGGAAGTATAATTTCTATAATCAACATCAGGATAATCATCATCAGAGTAATTTGTATTGTTACCCCTTACTGAATTTCCTTTATATGTCAAATTATTTTTCAAAGGTATGAAATTAAACCCTCCATCTTTGTTGTATTGATGATGTATTAAAGCCTATGTTTCTAAGTTTTGAATACTTCTATTTTTATCAATGGAAGTGATACCATTGCTAGTATCATAACCAACCCAAGATGAATCTTCATAAAAATCAACATTTAAAAAATTACTATAAATGTAACAAACACACTCAGAATCTTCAACAAATGTTAGTGGAGATTTTTCATTGTCAGTGGGTTCTTCAAAAGTTAAAACTTTTCCACTCTTATCAAACAATTTTAATTTCTCACCTTCCAACTGATATATAAATTCATAATCGTCGTCTCTTTTGAACTTGAACAATCCAGCTACATCGTCCCAAGTCATCACCATTGAAAAATCAGCAAATGTATGAGAGATGCGACATTTAATTTCGTTCAAAAACTCAATATAAAAAATATGGTTTCCGTAAAGTTTTTTTGATTTAACATCAACCAAAGAACATTTAATCTCATCAACTGTCAAATCTTTAACATTATAATTGTCATTGAAATATAACCACCAAGATTTACCATTTGTATCTTTCCACTCCAAAGTAGAAACGATGCCCTTTATATCAGTATGAGATAAAGCATTAGTTTGCAACCAGTTAGACATTTTCTACTTTTTTGTCAAAAATAAGTTTGAATAATTATTAGTTTTAAAATCATTAACCCCCTTTAACGCTTCGTAAGAATTGAATGAAAAAGAATCAGAAGGTGTAATCTTTTCACCTTTAAGGGAGAAGAAATCGTCACAATAATTTAATTCCTTTGCTTTCAAATCATTAGAGAATGTAAATCTTTTAAGAGCCATAATTTTTCATTCTTTATTTAACTTAAATATACTCAATGGCTAGAAAAACAAACAGAGTAAAGTTTGAAGTCTTCGGTAAGGAAATGGTTGCTGAGGAGCAATACTACCTTGGAGACCATACACTCCCAACTGCACAATCAAAGTTTGAATGGAGTGAAGAAATGGTTGAAGCATATGATAAATGTAAAAACGATATTACATATTTTGCAGAAAATTTCTTCATTATCATTACCCCAGTTGACGGTAAACCAAAACGAATACCTATTCCATTGCGCGATTATCAAAAAAAGTTTTTAGATGATTCGATGAAGCATAAAAGAATTTTAGCACTCCAGAGCAGATAGTCAGGTAAGTCAACACTAATGACAGTATATGCGTTATGGCTTGCCAATTTCTTTCCAGACCAATCTATTATTATTTGCGCTCATAAAGGTGATACTGCTCGTATGTTATTCAAACGAATTAAAGAGGCTTATAAGGAGCTTCCTAACTGGTTGAAAGAGCCATGTACCGAATGGAATAAATCTTCAATGACATTAGCTAATGGGTCGTCTATTGTTACATCTAATACAACAGCAGAGGGTCCTCGTGGTAACTCATTAAGCTGCTTAATCTTAGACGAGTTCGCATTCGTTGCTCCTGAAATCGCACAACAGTTCTGGACTGCCGTTGCTCCGACACTCGCCAATAATCCAGATGCCCGAATGTTCGTATCATCTACCCCTAATGGTATTGGTAATCTGTTTCATAAACTATACGACGATGCGGAGAATGGAAAAAATAATTTTGCGATTCAGCGAGTTATCTGGTCTGATGTACCTGGTCGTGACGAAGAATGGAAAAAACGAACAATTCGTGACGACTGTTTTGGAAATCTTGAAATTTTTGAACAAGAATACGAGTGTAAATTCTTAGGTGCTACTAATTCCCCATTCCCACAGATTACCTTTGAAAAAATAACAAAAGACATCTCCGACCCAATTCTCCGTGACATGGATGGCTATCTCCAAATTTGGAAGCTTCCAGAAAATGATAGGGTGTACACTATGGGCGTTGATGTCTCAGAAGGTGTAGGTTTAGATGCTTCTGTTGTTCAAGTAATGGACATTACTGACCTTAACCAAATTGAACAAGTTGCTTGTTATGCTAATAATAGAATTGACCCAACTGCTTTCACAGAGATTGTTGAACAGATTGCAACCATGTATGGTAGACCAGTAATGGTTGTGGAAAGAAATGGTTGCGGTGGACAAGTGTGTGACCGTTTATATATTGATAAAGCATACCCTCATTTCGTATGTTTTGGTAACGATGGTAACAAGAAGAGTAGAGCTGGTGTAAACTCCTCACAGAATACTCGCGGTCCTGCTATTACTAACATGAAGTATTGGCTTTCTGATAAAAGACAAGTAATCATTCATGATAAAGCATTCCTTGATAGTCTTTATCACTTTGTTCGTAAGCCTAATGGACGATGGGAAGCTGAAACTAATTGGCATGATGACTTGGAAATGTCATTGACATGGGCATTATTCCCTCTTCATCGTGACTTGGTAAAGGATTACTTTATTGTTTGTGGTGAAGAAGAAAACGGTAAACCTCAAAGAGTAATGAACCGTTTCCATTATGTACTTGACCCTGATGAAAAACATCTTCTATCTGCTAAGTTTGCACAGTATGGACGATTCAATGTTATGGCGTTTGGTCGCATGTCCCATAGACGATACATGGGAGTAAACACGAATACAAAACAGTACAACATTCCTGTACCGAAAGTTGACCCATACGCAAATGTAAAGAAACAATATAAACACTTTGACGATGACCCGTCTTGGATGTTCGATGAACCACCAGCTCCAACTACTGTAAAAGACCCTTGGAAGTTCAGATAACAGTTCTGCTTAATTATTCAACATTTTTATTCAGAACTACAAACTAGATAACTAAATAAAAGCATTATGGCTAAGAAATTATTTGAAGGTATGAGCTTTGATGCTCTTTGTAAGAAGTACCTCAATGAGGGTGCAGACATTGCTACCCTTTCTGAGGAAGGTGCTGCTCCTGTTGAGGGTGGCGTAGATGAGTTTGACGCTGAGATGGATGCTCCTGTTGACGAGTTCGGTACAGAGGAAGCTGTTGAGGGTGAAGGTGATGTAACCATTACTCTTTCTGCTGACCTTGTTGCTGCTCTTCGTTCTATCCTTGCTCTCGTTGATGGCGAAGGTGAAGTTGATGATGTTGAGATTGAGGACGAGCTTGAGGCTGAGGACGATGTTATTCCTGCTGATGAGCCTGAGACAGTTGAGGACGAGATTGAGCCTGATTTTGAGGAAGAGGGCGTATTTGAAGAAGACGAAGAAACTGTTCTCGGTGATGGTCAGGGTGCTGCCGCTGCCACTCTTTCTTCCACGACTTCCGCTCCTGCCCGCAAGAAGGGAACTCCTGATGTAAATCGCAAGGGAACTGGCGAAGGTGACTTCTCCAAAGTAACTTCTCGTGAGGGTGAGGCTGCTACCGCTGTTGGTGCTCCTGAGCGCAAGAAGGGAACTCCTTCCGTTGACCGCAAGGCTACCGTTGCTGGTGCTAAGGCTAAGCCTGGTAAGAAGATTCTTGACATTCAGCGTTAATTCTTAACGGATAGAAATATATTATAAAAAACCAACTCAAATATGAGTTGGTTTTTTATTTTTTTTCCATTATTTTTCCACTACAAGATACCCACTATCTACACGAACAAACCGCGACGAAGAAGGAGCGATGATGTTAAGTGCGGTGAATACACAACAACGGTTCTCATTCTGTACCTTCTTAATCTCTTCCCAACTAATAAACTTGTTCTCTTTCATGACAAGGAGATTATACACTAAAATTCTAAAATTGTCAAGCTCTTTTTGAATTTTTTAATAAAAAAAGGAGGGTTTTTAACCCTCCAATCTTTGTCTGAAATACTCAGGAAGTCTCTTCAAGTTCCTCATTATTGTATTCCAAGCTGTTGCATCTAGGATGTATGTAACACTTTCATCAGCAGCCGTTCTGTTACATCTACCACAAGCCTGTACTAATGTGCTAAGCATCATGTTTGTATACCATTGTGGGTCTTCTTTCATCTTACGCTTAATACGATTATCACCCATAGGGCTGAAAGGAGCTTTCATAATAAGTTGGAACTTACCCAAGTCACCCTTTAAGTCCACACCATGTGTCATTGATGGAGATACTAGCACTGTATCCTTTGTGGATAACTTATGCTGCTTTATCAAGTCCTCATTCGTTCTGTCATCTTCACGATAAAGGAATCTCTTATCACCTCCCATAGCTCTGCGAACATACTCAAGAATTTCCATTGAATGTGAATGAATGATACCTTTCTCGCCACTGTGGGCTTCACATAACCTCTGAGCAATCTGTGACACAATAGGAAGAGTTTCACGCTTGTTAGCATATGTTATCCCAAAATCACCAACCTTTCTAATAGGTGCTTTCTGTGGGTCAAACATACTAGGTGCTTCAATGTAGTGATAATCATTAGGCTTAATCCCCAATGTTTTAGCAAAGTTCTCATGGTCAATGATTGTGGCACTCATTAGAACAACCTTGTGACCATAACTAAACAAGAATCTGTCAGCTAACTTATCTATATTGTAAGGTTTGAATACCAATACATCATCCTCATTCTCAATGAGATACTCAGTCTCCCACCAAGTTTCAGAAAGAGTTTTGAGTTTGAGAGCATACTCAGACAATTTACGATGTCTGTTCAATTCAGCATAAGGAATCTTCTTCTTTTTCTTATTTCCTTTCTGTGCTTCTGACCAGTTATTTTCAAGAATAGCAACCTCTTGCTCACAGATTTCTCTACACTCATCTATCCAAGTAAGATACTCACCTCTTGGAGCTTTCTTCAATGGAGTAGGAGGAAGTGCAACTTTTACCAAGTCCATAAAAGGTTCAATGGAAATAGCAACTGTATATTCGCCTACAAGTATTACTTCCAATTCAGAAGCCTCATCACATACAATAAAATCCTTATGTTTAACCTTAGGAGAACGCTGCATGAATACAGAATAGTTGAAGAACTGGGAACGATTACAGTCCGTCAATGCTCTCTGATTGATATAGGCACACTGTCCCTCTTTCATACAAATCTTTTTCTGACCACTCACAAACTTACAGATACCATCTTGGTAAGTATGGTCTTCATTGACAGTACAAGGATAATTCACCATACCTTTAAGAGCCTTACCATCCGTAAATTCCGTCACATACTGGTCTTGGAGAGATTTGGTACAAGTCAATACTGCACAACCGCTACGCTGAAAATGTGTATCTAATGATACTCTGTTAGGGTCATACATCGCTCCACTCATACAATCCCTCTGAAACTCCTTGGTAGGATAAGAGGAACTATTACATAAAGTCTTAGCAATCATGGACTTACCACTTCCTGTTGGAGCACAGATAATGATGAACTTTCTTTCATCATCAAGAACATTAGCTAACTCATTGAGGATGAATTGTTGCGCTTCATTAGGAGTCCATTTATCAGGAAAATTCTATATCAAGTCAATTCGCATACTCTTACTATCGTGTTAAAGAATGGGTGAGAATCACCCTCGAACATATTATACACGAGTTCTGAGGAAATACAGGGAGGAAGTTTCTTTACTCTGTAATCAAACAATAGAGAACCCTTTTCCACCTTAGCAGAAAAGGGATAAAACAATACAAATTTTTTCTTATAGCGACCGCTCTTCAATACAAGTTCGTAAAAGTATTCCTTCGATTTGAATGTTTGAAGTATACCATCAACCTTGGATTCATTGTAGGAGATTACAATATGTTTACCCTTTAATGTTTCCAATCCTTCCTCAATTACTGATACGATATTTGCCACTCATTTTTATTTATTAGCGACCACGTAACATCTTCAAGTAATCAAGAGCAGGTATAATATTCTAAATTCTCACTCTATTCGCGGGTATCTGACGATAATCTTCTTTTATAATATCCCAAACAATTAAATTATCTGGGAGAGGATTATAAGGAGGGTCGTTATATGTTTTTCTAAAATGCAAACGCATTAAACCCTCATTTGAGGTCAATAAAGGATAGCACGTTGTACATGTCATTATTCTTAATTTACCATCTGTCTTCTTAATAAATTGAAGAATAACAACATTTTCGTCAGTAATTGATTTTAGTTCACCTACTGTCATATAGACTTAATAACTCCAAGAAGTTTCATACCATTTACAAATGCACCATGTTCAATAACATGAATAGAACCATCAGGTGCTTGGCACTGTGTCTTACCAAGTTTCAATCCCTTATCATCGGGAAGAAGAACAGTATCGCCATACTTCAAATCAAAGTGCTGAGCACTCCAAGGAGAAATACAACGAACGACAGCCTTACGCCACTGTTTACTCTCTTTCTTCACAACATAAAATCCATCTTCATCCATAAATTGACCCTTATTCACGTCAATGTATTCAAGTAGAATGAAGTCTGCGAGCAATCTTTCAATTACCCACTTATCACCTAAACCTACCTCACGGCTAACATTTGCACCCTCAAGGTCAATGTCAGAACGACTGATAGGATTCACCTGATTGAACAATCTCTCTCTTTCAGCTTCGTTTTGCATAATCTAATATCAAATTTCTAATTTCTCTTTTTGAACATTCAAGGAACGCTGCTTCATCTTTAATCTCATCCTCTGTTATTTCCAATTCTTGAGCTGCCACAACCGCAGGTTTCTTCACATACTGGATGAATGCCTTGGGAAGTTTGGGAAGAACACCCTTCATACACTTGAAAGACATCTCCTCATTCTCTCCATCAGGAATCCAATGAACACGGTTCGTAGTCTTGGCTAACAGGATTGCTATCTGTGGATGATAGAATGACAGATAACGATTAAAAATGAAAGCATTATAATTCTCATCAGATGCTACAACACCTGATACATCTTTGGCAATAGCTTCATCAAGAAGCTTGTAGAATTCTTTGAAGTCCATACATATATTATACAGATGTTCTATAAATAAGTGAGTAATGAGTTTCACAACAATCGGAAGAAATAAGGTATATGCGTCTATTGAAGATTTGCCAGAGAATTTGAAATTGGTAAATGGTGATAGATTGCTTATACAAACTGATAATGGCACAGCATTAGTAGACTGGGAGAATGTCAAAGTCCCTGCCGACCATACAGAGTTCGGAGACACAATAGATGACATCAAATCATACATCGATGAAGTCAAAAATTATTTTGATGATTATCGTTTGCGCTTGGAAAACTTAGATGATGCGGTTCGTGATATCTCTAATGAACTTTGCATTGATTATACAAAATATAATATACCAGAGGAAGGTGAGGGTATTTCTGCTCAGGAAGCTGAAAAATGGAATCCTGAACCACCAGAAGGAATAAGAATAAACAACATAATGACAAGATTAAGCATCTTGGAAGGTAATGAACTTGAATCTACACATAAACCAGATGGTGAAAATCCATACGAGCACAACGAAGAAGATTACATCAAAATAGAAGATAAATCAACTCCAAGAATAGACAAAATTGAAAATAGATTAAAAGCTCTTGATGGTCTTGAAGTTGATTCAGAAACAACAGAAACGACAGAAACGCCAATTAAAGAAAGAATTAAATTATTGGAGGATGATGTTTCAAATCTCAAAACTTCCGAAGGAATAAAACATTCAAGGGTTAAAACGATAATCGTTGAGGGAGGTACTGACACCATAACGGAAACAAAAACTCTTAATTTATATTTGGACGATTATTTTAAAAAGGTTGATGACATTGAAATTAAACTTAGTGCATTAGAATCAACTGTGGTAAACATATCCGACATTCTTTCATAGTTGTAGAAAAAATTAAATGAAGAACAACAATAATAACAAAAAAGAAACCTCGTTGATAAAACGAGGTTTCTTTTTTGAATGTGTATCACGGTTTTTAATCAACAACCACGCTAATCATGCGATTGGCTGGAACTTGACGAAATTCTTTCTTTTCAAGGTCATAAACCGTTACTAACTTCTTTGCGGTATTATCATAACGAAGTCCAACACCACTAGGAGCTACATAACCAGTGACATCCTTATTTTGTTCATCGTATGCGAAATTACGATTGGCTTTCATGACACGAACAGACCCATCCATTTTATAGAAAGTAAGAGTTACTTCTTTATGGTCTGCCATAGCAGCCTTTACTTCCTCTACAGTCATGAGATTCATCTCACGGAGAGCCTTCTTCATTTCAGCGAGCTGAGCCTTGGTCATAGCGTTGTTCTTCATAATCGTGATGTCCTTTCTAATTCGTGTTGTTCTGTCTGTTTCTTAGTCCCACCCTTGTGGGTACACGCAGATTATACACGATTATAAAGAAAAAGTCAAGAACTTTTTGGCAAAATTCTCAACTTTTTTGAATTTTTATGCAAAAATTTACATTTTTCTTCAAATTAGAGCGGATTTTCAAGGGAAATTTCCCCTGAACTTACTCTTTCACCACTTGGAAGAGGAATTGTGTTCTGCATGAGAGCCTTTTTCATACCATCGAGCAAACGCTTGTCCTTAATAATGCGGTCAAGTTTAGCAATGTCATCAAGTCTTGTATCCTTACCCTCAGTAGCATGGAGGTCTTGAACAATGTCCGCAAGTTCTGCTGAGGGTGCTTCTGATTCAAATACTCCCATACCTGGGCAGTGTCTTGGAAGAATTACTGAATGGTCAAAGTTGTTAATGTAATCATCCCAGATGTTATTATAAGCAACTTCAACGGAATGTTCAAACCACTTATCAAGGTCAATCTCTTCATCCTCTTTGATGTCGGTAAGAACCTTTTCAGAATCAGGAAGCCAATAGATAAGGTCAAGTTTCTTCATGAGCTTCTGATTCCAATAGATAATCTTCTCCACAAAGTCAGAACCTACTTCTTCCATTTCATTGAGAGCAATTGTCTCCATAAGAATGTCAAGGCTATGTCCTACCCAGATTACATTTTCCTTATCAGCATACTTGTCATGCTGAGTAGTAAGGAATGCGATTCGCTTATACACTTCCTTCTCAGTCTCATTCCATTCCTCATTGAACTTCACATCATCAGGTACAGTTACTTTCTCATCATAAATGGTCTCTACCAATGTACCATAATCAGAACAAAGTTCAAGGAACTTCTCAAGAATTTTCTTCTTAGCTTCAATGTTTTGTCCTATGATTGCAATCTTCATATATTCTTATTATAACACAGTTCTCCTGACTAAATAAAGTAAAATGTAGGATTGTGGTGAAAAAAGTGTTAGTATGATTATTGAAAACATTATCTCTTCAAGAGGTGATGATTTTTCATGGATAAGTGCTGCCCCTACATACTACGATGATGATGAGGATTTTATTGAAGATGAGCCTGTTGAAGAATTGCCTTCATCTCCTACCATTGCTACACTCATTAACATTCGTAACCTTTGTGATACCATTCAGAATAACATTGTCAATTCAGGAACGACTGACGATTCATTCCTTATGATGGGTTTGATGGAAGTGGAGAATAAGTTGAAAGAATTCAATGATACTCTCAATTCTCTCATGGACTATAACAATAATCAGGCTATGGAGAGTGAGCCACAAATTCTAACAGGTGATATTATTTTACAATGACATACTTAGATTTTCTTGAACAAAAGGTTTTATTAGAACGCTTGGTAATTGGTCTTGAAGAACCTGTCCTTATTAAGGGACTTGGTGAATTATCGGCAAAGATTGATAGTGGTAACGGTGGATATAATGTTATTCATGGTACTGACTTCCATCAGCAAGGTTCTGAATTGATGTTTACTACTCATGATGACAAGGGGAATGAAAAAAAGATTCAAGCCAAGGTTATTGATACTATTGAAATAAACATGGGTGGAGGTAACATCGAAAACCGTCCTGTTATTGAACTTGATATCAAATTTGCGGGAGAAGATTATAAAAAAATTCCATTTTCAGTTTCTGATAGAAGCACTAATACAAATCCTATTCTAATTTCAAAGGGATTTGTAGAGAACGAACTTAAAGCACTCATTGACGTGAGTGCTACAAATATATCTAATGATGGTATTGATGTAGTTTATGGGGAAAGTCTTGAAGGTAAAGCAGACCAAACCGCTAAAAAATGGGATGATTCAAAGGCAAAGAAAGCTCTCAAAATGGGTATCACTGCTGGTAAAGCTGGAGTTGAAGCAGGTAAATCAGTAACAAAAGGTGCATGGGGTGCATTAAAAACGCTCGGTAGGGGTGCTATGGGTGCTGCTGATTGGTTAAAGGGTGGTGAAGACAAGAGTCTTTTAGAACCTGTATATGGTGCTGCAAATATGGCAAAAGACATTGCAAAAGGTGTGGGCGGTGCTATTGCTGCATTAGGTGGCAGATTTGTATGGAAAAAAATTTGTGATGGAGCAAAAAGCATAGTTCATGCGGAAGAAATCTTGGTAACTGATAAAAATGCAATTCGTTCAAAATTATCAAATACTGCAATTCCGTAGAATTTATCAAACCAAACAGATGCAGACATTGATTCCACTATAATCCCTTCTTGGAATGAAATTGACTTGAAAACAATACCGATTATACCAGTTACATCATTCATGTGTAATAAAGGTGATAATTTTGACGATGTGATTTCAGGTTTAGAACAAAAACGAAAATTGTGGAAAAAAGCAATTAAACAGGCAAAACGAGCAGTACCTGAAATGAGAAGTGATGAAAATCAATATCCTTTACAAGATAACGGAAACGAAGAACAAGAAGAAACACTATTTGAATTTCTTACAGTTCTTGAAAATAGTTTAATTCTCGAAGATGCAGAACAGCAGTTGGAACAAACTCAAAACGCCACTTAGAATTCTGAAACACAAGACAACAACACTACATCTACTACACCCAATCAAAACGGAGAAGTAGATGGGGAAATGGATAACATTACAACGGAAGAAGTCAAATAGGTTCAAACTGATTTTGAAGACCTAATGAATTTCACTTTGTGGTTTGTTCCTATTAAAAACAATTCTTCAACAATAAATGACGAAATTGCAGAAATAGACAAAGAATTAAAACCTTTACAAGCAAAGTACAAAGAATTAATTGACAAAGGTCAACCTCTCGCATTTGGACAGGAGAATGATAAAAAATTAAAAGAATTGGAAGAAAAAAAGAAAAAAATTGAGGCGAACAACGACACAAACACAAAGACAGTTTCCAAATCTTCTGTAAATGCAGTTACTAAAATCATACAATCTTCTGATTCAATTCTCATGAAACTTTTTTCATTGGGTTCGGTTGAAAGTTCAAAGTTTGAACCAATTTTAACTAATTTAGCCAAGTCTATCCAACAACAAGGAGAACAAGGATTTTTTGTCATGGGATATAGCGTGGACGAAAATAAGAGAAACTATCAATTCTTTGAAAAATTAAACACAATTGCTTATACTAGACGAAAACAAGAGGTACAAGACGATTCGGAGGTAGAAAACTCTGAAAATCAACAGGAATCGGAAGATGCAAATTCTGAAACGACAAATAATGAAGACTCTTCTTAGCAAAAATCGTCAGAAGAAACTAAAAGTCCTCAATTTGACGAAACAGAAAATAATATAATGCAAAACAACGGTATTCAAGACGAGGAAAATACTCAACCGAATGAAGATTCCATTGACAAGCAAAATGAAAAAGGAATTGAAACTGATATATAGGGAGAACAACCACAAAATGACAATACATCACTTGAAAACATTCAAGATTATGAGAGTGATACGGAGGTTGTTGAAGAACCATCTTCTCAGACACATGTTTCCAGTGAAAATCCTGATAATGAAGAAGTTCATGACGTCGAAGCAAAGGAAACTTCTAAAAACACAAATAATCAAATCCGAGTCAAGACTCGCGCACAAATGAATGCTCATTCCCGCGCTAATAAAAAAGCGCATATGTATAAAGGTAAGAAAAAAGGTACTGAATCAGAAGAAGAACCCTTCGCTGAAAACGAAGAAGACCCTTGGATTAAAGAAAAACTAAAACTTTTCAAATCAAAAGGACTCATTTAAAAAAAAAGAAAAACCCGCTCTTATTCAGCGGGTTTTTCTTTTTCGTCATCTTTTTCGTCAATTACTTCCAAGCTTACTCCGAGGTTGAACTTTCCATCCACCCCTTCAACAGGAATATCTTTCATTCTCATCAATAACGGTGTAACAGAAATACAATTGGTAAGTTGTATAATTTTAGTCAAATCTTTGTTACCTTTATATGTGCTGTCCGAGGAAGGTATAATGATTATTGAATTTATTGCAGGAATACAAAGATTTTTAACGCCGCGACTTATAATCCAATCACCGACTTTTAAGCTCCAATCATTTCCGCATTCAAGTCCTATATTCGTTTCCGTTGTAATTCTCCAACTTTCGTCCTCACTTGAACCATATTCGTTAATTTTTTGGATTATCCCAAATCCCTCAGAAGCGTAGCTTTCTGCCTTATTAGGCATAGTATATGTAAACAACTTATTAACATTATTCACCCTACTAAGAATATCACAAATTATCTCCCACTCAACTTCGTGTACGTACATTTTCAATTCGTTACTCATAATGATAACATCATTTTACACCTGTTCTGTAAATCTTCTACAACTTCTTTACTAAGTCTATGATACTTTGCTCTTGTTATAACTTTTTTCAACTTAGGGAATAATTCAGCAAAACTTCGATGATTGGCAATCACTTCATCATACTCAGGACAATTACCTTTCATCATCTCTGCAAACTTCTCATAGTCAATATTTGCTATAATTACAGGGAACTTTACTTCCAATTCCATTATTCTGAAGAATCTCTTGTAAAGTATAAATCCCTCACAATCAAGGAGATGCAACTTTATCTTCTGGTCAATATAGAATGCTACAAAAGCATCATGCTGTACCTTGTAAATCTCGGACATCTCCAAGAAAACACGACTTATGAAGAGGTTAGTCAAATCATTTACAACATCAATCCCTGTTTCCACGGAGAATTGCAAAACTGACTTTTCAACTTTCTTAATAATGTCAGCGAGATTTACAAGATACAGACTTCTGATTTTCATATGGATTACTTATTTCTTCCAATCTTCAACAACAGGCACATCATAGATTGTTACAGACCCAGTAAATGATTGAGTTGGTGTAACTGCTGAGAAGCTCATCTTGCATGATGTAAGTGCCATGCAGAAGATTACAGAAGACATTATACAGATGTTCTTTATCATAGCAAAAATTATTTAATCTTGTGGTAAGTCCTTTTCAATATCACTCCACTTTTGTCTCATACTATCAAACTTACTCAATCTAACATTCACAATGCCATTATATGATTCATCAGTGAACATTGCTTTATGGTGCATTTGATACCACAACTCTACATAACTTAACATCCATTTGCAATCTACAAAATGTAAAATTTCAAAATCAAATTCACTCTTATCTCTTTGTAAAATCTCAAATTTCAATGTGTTACATGATGAAGTGTAAGTTCTCCAATCAGTTTGTTTTACAATCTTTCTCTTTCTTACTTTGCCTTTGAGAGGAGGTCTTTTCTCAACCTTGGTAATCTTCTTCTGACCAATGTACCACTTACCATTTACCTTGTCAGTGACTTTGTAGATGAAACCTAAAGGTGGGTTTTCGTCAAAGTCTTGGGGAAGTGATAAACCATCTCTGAGATGCCAATGTCCTAAATCTGTCATAAATTATTTTATCATTTTTTTCCTCTCAGGGAAAGAACTACACTAAAATAAAAATGCACCTTCTCCAAGTTTGTGTGACTTGGATGCAAGATGTGGGATTGGCGACCAGTAATACGCGATATACAAATAACTAAATCACGGAATAGTTTTTTAGATTGTATAGCAACTGTTTAGGTTGTTTACAAGTTTTCAGACAGTTTTGAAAAGTTGCTTCTCCTCAGATTATCATAAAAATCAATATAAAAGAAACAAGTGATGTTAGAAATAACCAACTTGTAGAGGGTATAACGTTTTATCCATCAAAAAATCATTTTGTAAAACATAAACGCGCACTATAAAACTGATAATGATAATCTGAGGAGAAGCAACTCACACTTAAAAACTGCAACAGGGTAGATTGGGGCGTAATGCCACTCACAACCAACTGCGACATGGTGTTTAGTCACATGATGATGAAAATTACCACGAATAAGGCAGACTTCTTAGGCTTTTCCAAGAAAATAGAAAATTGGCAAAGCCGTTTTTCGTATAGTGATGAAAACACTACTTTGTTGATTATCAACGAGTTATGACTTTTTAGTCTAATTTTGGCTTAAAATTCGTATAAAAGAGAAAAAGAAAAAAGAAAGTAATATAAAGAAAAAAGAAAAAGAGAAAAGAACTGACAAGGGGATGGCTCACTACCGCTCAACCAAATAACAGATATTGACAATGAACAAATTTATAAATTTTATTAGGTAATTAAATTTATGTGTTGGGAATCAGCCTTAATTCACCTCCATTTCGCATTCTTTTAATCTAAAAAGAATGTTTACATCAAAAAAGCGATAAAAGTATTGTTCAATATCATAAATTGCGACATTATAATGAAATTTTAAAGAAAATAAGAAAACTGCTTGACTTTTTATTTTGAATCTGTATAATAAAGTCATGTCAGATGTAATAACGATTAAAAAATTGGAAATTCCAAAAGAATTCCGAAAGGATAACATGCTTCGTAGACTTTTGAAATTTGAAAAAGGAATGAGAGATGTTGCGATTTATGAAGTTATAAGAGAAAATTGGCAATTCGGAACAGGACATCGTGGATATGAAGTCATGATTATCCGTTATACGACAAAAGATATGGAATATTATGGGTCTGTAACCCCAGCAGGCTCTCCCATCTTCCCCTCCAACGAACAATTTGGTCAAAGTGGCTGGCATTTTAATAATTATGACCGTGCTTTAAAGAAGTTTAACGAACTTTTAGTTGAACCCATTAAAAAAGGTGGGAGAAAATCAAATGTTGTGTTCATTTAAAAAAAAGAACATACATATAATATCTTTTGACGACCTATGGCTTGGGAAAAGTTTGAAAGAATAGTAAAAGACATAGAAAAAGATATAAAAATTGATAGAATGAATATGGATGAGAAATCATTACAAATTCCTTCTATTAAACATTATTGGATTGCCGAATTGTATCGTTCAAAAATTCAAATACAGAATCTTGAAAAGAAGAAAAGGGATTTGTTTAAGGCGTTTGCAGAATCTGATAAGATAATGGAGATAGGATTATCTAAGGATGCTATTCAGAGACAATTTAATGCAACTGCTAAGGTTCAAGAGATAAATGAAGCTATTGAAGAATTAAAAATCATAGTTGAATACCTCGAAGATGCTAAGTATGTGTTGGGTAGGGTAACAGATGACCTTAAAAATCGTATTGAATTAGAAAAAGTTGAAAGATTATGAAAATTGATAAAGAACAGATTGGTATTGTTGATTTTGAGAGTAGACACAAGGGATTAAGTAATTCTGTACTATTAGAAAAAATTTATATAGAAAGTGAGATTGCTTCTAAGTTGAAGAAAAGCGACCATTTTTATGTATATGAATTAGTTGACCTTGTTGATAGGAAGCCTTTATTTACATTTGTGTACAACAAAGGCTTCATGCGAGGTAAGGTGTTCTGTATTCTATTGACTCACTCGTATAAAGATGATAAATGGAATACTGATATTTCAGAACCTTTTATTAAGGAAGGTGATAAGTGGGTGAGTGGTAAATTCAGAACGAAAGCTCGTGATGAAGAAATTACCAAGATTATCAAGAGTGGTGAAATTTGGAAATAATGAATCAGGAAGAATTGATTGAATACCTCCGTGACAAGAAGAAGATAAATCTTCGACATGGTATGGACTGGGGGTATAAGAAGAATGGGAGACATATCTCAATCTTCTGGGTAGATGAGGAAGGATTATTCCAAATTGGTTATCATAACATTCAAGGTGATGTTGTTATTACAGAGCTTGAATTTTGGGTAGACAAAGATTGGGATGTAAAGAGAGATAATGAAGCACCTGATGTTCCTAATTGTTGGTACTTCCCTCCATATGTTGACAGGGTTGTCCAAGAGATGACTTCTTATAATAAGAACGAACCCATTACCTTTTAAGGTAATGGGTTTTTCAATTTTATCGTCTTACACTTGATGGGTCTGAGTTGAAGAAGTCTTCCATACCCTCAGCTCCACGACCATGCTTTTCTCTGTATTCTTTTTCAATCTGTTTTGTATAAGCTTTTGCTGCCTTGGTCATCATTCCTTTTGTCATGAAACCGTGTTTTTCTCTATAAGTTTCAATCATTTGTTTACCAAGTTTTTTGAGGAGTTTAGGATTAAAGTTCTCAAAAGCTGATTTCAAAGTATCATTTTCCCACAAATTAGTATACAAATCATTGAATTCATTTACAGTTTCTCTATCTTCGTCTGAAAAATAACCTCTTGCTCTTCCTCTTTTTACTGCGCTATCAGTAACTTCCTTTTTGAGTTTAGTGAAACCTCTTGTAACATTCTTGATTGCTTCGTAGAATTCCTACATTTGTTCCAATGATGGGACATCAGTATCAGGGAAGAACTTATCATAGTATCTTTCCTTCATTTTAGGATTAAAGTCTCTAATAAAAGCAATGTGATAGGTGTAAATGAAGTTTGAAAGTAGTTTTTGACAATTACCTCTGAAAGCCCTATTAAGAACAGTCATAAGGGCATCTTTTGATTTTTCGTCAATTGATGTTGATTGATGTTTTTTCTTCAACATTCCATATACTTTCCTTTGTTGGTCTCCCCATTCTCCACTACTATAACCTAAATCCCTAGCTTTATCGTGTGTTTTCCACATGTTTTTGAAAGTTCTTTCAGGACTATGGTGTTTCTTTGAGTTTATAATTTGAATCATCTCATTGAAGTGAGAACGGATTTCCGTTGGTTTCAACCAATATTCAATGTATTTGATGTCAGAATCAGAAGTTCGTGAATTTGCTTTGTATGTAGAAATTTCATTAGACAAGTATTCATCATGGGCATGTGCAAGTTCATGAACAAGGTTATGTTGAATTTCATTGATTAAGTTTTTTACATCAATATTAGGGTCTGCATCAGGGTTTATAGAAAAGGTCATTTCCTGATAAATTTCAGCAATCACTTTTTGACCTTTTATAGCTTGATGTAAACAATGACCCTTTGCATCAAACTTGGATATGTTGTAAGTTCCATTACAGTTGTATTTGAACTTAAACGGAATAGGCTTCCCTGTGTTTGGGAAATAAGGTATCTCCAAGTTAGAATAATTGTCTAATGTTATTGCTCCTCGCCACACTTCCTTTCCATTCGCTGCCATTGTTTTTAGGAATTCAAGAATTGTCAAACCACTTGTTTTTTCTTGCTTACCCATTTCAGCAGCCATTTTCTTTGCCAATTTAGTAACAACCTGACTTGTCAATTTCTTTAAGTTATTGACAAAGTTAGATTTTCGTTCTGTGAGCAAATGTTCTAAACTTTCGTAAAATGATACTCTATACTTCATTGTGATAATTATTTATTTTCCAAAATCCTTTGCTGCTGCTTTCTTCAACATTGCTTTAGTCATAAGACCATGTTGTTCTCTGAATTCCTCAATCATTTGTTTGGCTGCATTTTTGAGAATTTTGACATCATAGTCTTTAAATGCTTGTTTCATAGGACTGTCATTTTCCCAAATTTTGTTACGAAATTCTTTATAAGCTGCTTTCGTTTTTTCAGCATTTTCTATCATTTCTACTCTTTTCCAAGATGAGCTTCTCCAACACATTGTTACATGTTTAGAGATTTCATTATCCAACTTTGTTAAAGCTCTAGCAACAGATTTCATACCCTCCAAAAAGTCATTCAATTTATCGAGGGGTTGTGTAGGAGTATTAGGGAACAACTTATCATAAAATCTTTCTTTCATTTTAGGGTTAGATTGCTGAATGAAAGCAATATGATAATCATGAATGAACTTTTTATGAAGAGGTGGACATTGATTGTGGAATGCTCTATCAATAACATCATCCAAAGCATCAGAAGATTTTTTATCAATAATGATTGAGGAATTATGTTTCTTCAACATTGAATAAGCAGTTTTCATGTTCTCTTTGTCTTTTGGGGAATGTTGTATTCCTGCTTCTTCTGCCGTTTGATGGGTTTTATACATGTTTTTGAAAGTTCTTTCAAAACTATGGTGTTTCTTTGAATTTAGATTTTGAATAACCTCTAACATGTGAGAACGAATTTCAGTAGGTTTAGTCCAATAAAGTATGTATCGTAAATCTTCATCAGATACACCTTTTTCTTTATACTGCGATAATTCACCCATCATAAACTCATCATGAGCATGTGCTAATTCATGAGTGAGAGTTGATTGAATTTCATTGATAAGTTGTTTTACAACTATTTTAGGATTATCAGTAAGACAGAGTGAGAAATCAAGTTCGATATACACTTCTGAAATGAACTTTCTTCCCATTATAGTTTTAGGAAGAACATGACCCCTAGCGTCAAATCGACTATAACTTTCATTATCACCACCTGTTACGAATTTGAAATTGAATGGTATAGGTTTCCCTGTATTTGTAAAGTTATCGAGTTTGAAATTTTTATAATTGTCAAGTGTAATTCCACATCTCCACACTTTTTCTCTATCATAGTGCATTTGTTTGAGATGGTTGAAAATAGCCATACCACTTGTTTCGCCGTTACCTCCACACTCTCTTGCTAACTTAGACATTACTTGTGAGGTCAACTTCTTTACATTATTGACAAAATTAGCCTTACGTTCTGTAAGCATCTCCATTTCATCTTTATAAAAAGTTACCTTATAATTCATTACAAATTATATTTATTTTGCTTATGGTTTCTAGTTTTATCAAAAAAATGTTAAAATTCGTTTATTATGTTTAATAATTGGCTACACCATTTTAGTTCAGAAACTTCGTTTTTTTCACTTATAGCCTCTACTCCTTATCCTAACGGATTCAAGAGTTTCTTTTCTATATCTATTTTAGTTGGTCTAAAAATATCATTCTCCACTTTGAAACTGAATCCGATTCCTCGTTTAAGAATATTCAAAGAGCCATTTATGTCAGCGTTTAATGCCTTTTTATTCTCTGATAAGAATAATCCTCTCTTCACTCTCTTCCCTTTATAAGTCTCATGTTTACATACCTCTTCATTATCCAAGAAAGAACATTTAGAAGTATAAGACTCATTGAGTTCAACCAACTGACCTCCTTTTTCTTCTATCTTATACTTTAACATATTGATTAAGAGAGAATAAGGAATAGAAACGAAGTTTTGATTGTTCTTTTTACCCATGTTTGCCTCATTTTTCCATCCATCATTGTGACCAATGAAACAAGTTCCTATATTGTTCTGTTCCATCAACTCAACGACTCTTCTACTTGTTTTATGAAGATAATCCTTAATTTTCATTATTCGTTTCATTTCTAATCTTCTAAGTCTCTTAGAACTCTTTAACTTACCCCTCTCTAACAAACTCATGAAGTGTGCTTTTCTCTTATTATAGTATTGATTTATACTCTTCAATGGTCTACCATTAACAAGGTTAGATATGTTACCAATGTTTGAAGTTATAGCCATTAAATTGTTCAATCCTAAATCAATACCTATTGCTCTGGTTTGGTCTAAACGATTGTCATTTACTTCTTTATTATAAACGATTTCTACTTGAACGTAACCAGTTTTAGGCACTAAACGAATTTGTTGGAAATTCTTAAGTTTTGTGTGAATTGAAAGTTTAATCTTCTTTGAAATGTTGATAGTTCCGTCTTTCTGTAACTTTGCGTCAGCAGTAGTATAAGTCAAACAGTTTAATTCTCCCTTTTTCTTATAAGACGGAATCCTCGGTCTACCTCTAAACTTACTACTATCTTTTTTATAAGCCTTCAATGAGGCGAACCAAGATTTCATGCTCTTATCTACTTGGAACACTATCTGTTGTGCTCCGTTTTTCTTCATCATAGAACAAAAATCCACATCCTTTATCTCATTCAATCTATTGACCAAGGCAAAAGAAGCGATAAACTTATCATGTTTTATGATGTCCTTAAACTCAGGAATGTTATCATGTTTTCCCGTAAAGGCTTGACGATAAACATATAACGCTTTGTTGTAAAGATTCTTAGAACGAGAACATTCTTCAAGAATCCAATTGTAGATGGGATTGGATTCTTTGATTACGTGCGTCTCTGTTCTTTGAACTATCATTCGTTATAAGTATTTAGTCTTCTTCTTATAACTTGGAGAAGAAAAATTAAAATTTTAATGTGATTTTGATAAAAAATTAACACTTGATAATAAAATTATGGTATACTAGTCTTAGTAATGAATGTAACCGTAGACTATTTGCCTAAGAAGGATTATTGCAGATTTGAAATTGATGACCTTGATGTCTTTGAGAGATTGAGGGAGGAGTTTTCTGTACCTAATGAAGCAAAGAAGTTTGTAAAAGGCCCTAACCGCCGTTTTATCCCTGACAGAATCTATTTCATTACTCCCACAGGTCAGTGCCATTATGGTATTGCTCCTCTCATTCTTGATTGGTTGAAGAAGAATGTTAATACACGAACTGTCACTTATCATTTCACTGCTGCTTATTCCTCTAAGTTTGAAGTGAAGCCTTGGGAAGTTGTGCGTGATGATTTGAATTTGAAACTCCGTGATTATCAGAAAGAAGCTGTTAGTAGAGCATTGGCTCAGCGATTCGGTACATTAGTCATGGGTACAGGTGCAGGTAAAACTCTCACTATTTCCTCAATTATTCATAACTTATTCAGTATGAGTCAAGTAAAGCGTGTGATGATTCTTGTACCTGATAATGGTCTTGTAGTACAGTTCCATCATGACTTGGTAGAGGATTACGGATTGAAGCAGAAGGTATGTTTGTTCTATGACAAGTTCAATACCATTGATGAGGATGCTGAGATTATCATTGCTAATCGTCCATTGTTTCTTGCAAGATTTGCAGCCAATGAAAAGTTTTTTAGAGAGAAGATTGACTGTTTGATAGTGGACGAAGCTCACAGTATTAAGAGAGATAATAAGGTGAGCAAGTGTATTGAGAAGATGCGTAACAAGTTCCGTTATGGCTTCACAGGTACATTAGCAGAGAACAGAGAAGATAAGATGCGTAACATAGGTTTGTTAGGTCATGTTATCTATGAAAAGACTTCCAAAGAATTAAGAGATGAGGGATTCTTAACGAGTGCCACTGTTCAAATTCTTAATCTTGAATATACAAAGAATGTATGTAAGGGATTAGACTACCAAGCAGAAAAGGAATGGTTAGGAATTTGTAAAGAAAGAAATGAATTCTTGACTAAATTGTTATTCACGCTTCGTAAGAATAGTCTTGTGATGGTGAATTACCTTAATCATGGGTTTACCTTGGAGGAATACTTGAATAAGTGGAATGATAGTCTATCTGAAGAAAAGAGGAAGAAGATATACTTTATTCGTGGTGAGGTAGATACGGACACGAGAGAAGAAGTAAAAAAGTTGATGGAGAAAGAGAATGACATTATTTGTATAGCCATTACAAAGATATTCTCCACAGGTATTAACATTAAGAACTTACATAACATTGTCTTAGCAGCAGGTGGTAAGAGTTCTGTGACAGTAGTGCAGTCTATTGGTCGTGGATTGCGATTACACCCTGATAAGAAAGAGTTGAACATCTGGGATATAGTAGATACCAACTACAAGTATGCTAAGAAACACGCAGAAAAGCGACAAGAGATTTACGCAACAGAAAAAATCCCAACAAAAATTAGAAATATTTCCCTCTAATAAAAAGAACTGTGATATAATAAAGACATGGAAGAAAAGAAGTATATTATGTGGTCTGATGGTGTTCTTACCTCCTTTGGTGTGGTAAAGGGTAAGACTGAATGCGGTCGTTACTCAGTGGCAAACCCAGCATCAATAGCATTTGCTGTTGTAAATGAACCTGTTTATGAGGTTGATGAAAATGGGCAGGTTAAAATTGATGAGCATGGTCAGCCTGTAATCAGAACCGATGAGCATGGACAGCCTGTCATGAAAGGTAGTCTTAAATGGGAAATGACTCCTTATGTATTTGGTGCATGTCTTAAAGATAGTGCAGATAATATTTGGACAGTTAATCCCAATTACATCATTAGCGATGATGCAGAGTATGATGAACGACTTATCGCTCATTATGAAACCATTATTAAGCTTTGTGATAAGCATAAGGGTTAATTAAAAAAATCAAAAAAAAAACAACAGAAGAAGCGAATATAAAGTATGGCAAAGAAGAAGGAAGAAGTAAAAGTTGATTTCAACACACTCTCCGATAAGGAGAAGCAGAAAATCATTGATAAGGCTTGGGGTGTACTTGATGAGTGTAATGACTCTGCAAGTATGCTTTCCGAAGCACTTTCAAACATTGATACATTCGATGACACAGGATGTTGCATGCTTAATGCACTTCTTAGTGGTCGTATTGTAGGTGGTGGATTCCCTGAAGGTCGCATGACTGTTCTTGCTGCTCCTTCTTCTGTTGGTAAATCTTATATCGGTTTGCAAGCTGCTGCATTGGCACAGAAAAAGGGTAAGAGAATTCTTATCTTTGACTCTGAGAATGCCATTGACAGAGAGTTTGCCACCAATCTTGGACTTGATGTTACCAAGGTAAAGTATTTCCCTGTTAAGTCTATTGAACAGTGTAAGAATAGCATGTATGCTTTCTTGAACTTTGTAGAATCACAGGGTATGAAGGGTCAGTTCTTCATTCTCGTAGATAGTCTTGGTGGTATGATGTCTGAAATGGACTTCAAGCGTCTTGAAGATGAAAGTTCTTCCGCTGACATGGGTACGCTCGCTAAGAGCATGAAGCAGTTCATTAAGATGATGACCAACATGTCTGCTCGTACCAAGACTACTATCGTATGTACCAACCATATCTTTGACAACCCTGGTCAGATGTTCCCCTCCCTTGAGAAGAACATGAGCGGTGGTAAGTCAGTTAAGTATTTCTCCTCTACTGTTCTACAGCTTTCCGCTGTACAGGTTAAGGAGGGTGATGCGGACCGTAAGACTGGTGATGAAGCAGCCATTGGCTCTAAGGGCATGACTGGTATTGCAATCCGTGGTCTTAGTATTAAGAACCGAGTAGTAAAACCTTACATGGAGGGTTCTATGTACATTTCTTGGCAGAAGGGGCTTCGCAAGTATTACGGTTTGCTTGAACTTGCTCAGGAGTTTGACCTCATTTACAATAAGGCAGGTAAACTCTATATCCGTTCAACTGAGGATGGTGTAGATGATAAGTATATTGGTACTAAGCAGGAGATTCAAACATCTAAAAAGTTCTGGGATGAGTATATTCCCAAGCTTCAGGAAAAGATTACAGAGAACTGGACTTATAACGGCTCTAACCTTGACCTCATTGATGAAGATGAAATTGATGAATTTATTGATGAGGATATAAATGAAGATATAGAATAAAATTTCCCATACATAATAATTCGCATAGTAACTCAGACAGTTAGTGAAAATCTAACTGTCTTTTTTATTGCTTATCTGATAAAAAAATCATAAAAATATTTTTTAAAAAAAGTAGTTGACAGAGTATCATCATTTATGGTACATTATTTTTATGCAAATTAACAAAGATGATTATAAGAAAGTCATTATCCGTAAGCCTACGGATAATGAGCAGAGAGCTGCCAAAATTGTAACAAGTGATTATGCAATTTCTTCTATTACTATACATTCTTCAATTTTGAAAACACTTGGTCTTGTTGATAAAGTATATCGTTCGAAGGAATGTGTTATTAGATATTCAAACAAAAAAGAAATATCTTCGTCTAAAAAAGACTTAAATGCTTTTGTTAAGTTCTTTCCTAAGAATTATACTACTGAAAAAGCTTGGAACTTTAATGAGAATTGTCAGAAGCATCCTAATTTTGTTCAAATGGTTAAGGATACACAGCCTAAGTCTTGGAAGGGTATGATTATTCCTACTTTTGTAAAAGATTTCAAGACACCTAATTCATTCCTTAAAGCAGAAAAGTACGGTCGTAGTTGGCAAGGTATTTGTGACAGAGATATTCTCGATGGTATGAGTGAGTTCTTCTGTTGTTCTATGCCGTTGGACTGTTTTAGAAACCGTGCAGTTCCTTATCTCGATAGTATTGCTTGTGATTCTGTAAAAGGTCATACACAGACTGTGATTTGGGAAACTGCTTATAAGCGTCAGATGAAAATTGAAGAAGAATTAGGTAAGAATTTTACTCCTAAGATGATGTCATTCTTACTTACACCTTCTACTCTTGATTAGATTGAAAGAGAATGGGAGATTCGCCTTGATGAATATGATGGCTCTTGGGCTGACCTTTGTAATCATCTATATTCTCCTAATATCATTACGAAAATTCGTAACAGTTTAGGTGTGGAGGTTCGTAGTCGCTCTAAGGGTGAAGTCCGTAAGGGTTCTGAATTCTCTGATAAGAAAAGGTATGAAGCAACTATTGCCAAGTATGAGCAGAGACTTGGATGTTCTATGGAACATTTTAATGAAAGTATTGAGAAGCAGAAGATTGAGAATCTCAAAGATGAGCTTGTAAAACTTCAAGTACAATATAGTGAAGCACTTATTGCTTCTAAACATGCTAAGAAAAATAAGAGTAAAGATGTTAAATCTCTCAATAATGCTGTAAAACAGATGAGAAATCGTATTAATTATCTCAATACTACAATTAACAAACTTGAAGCAGAACTTCCTAAGAAAGTTGAGGCTTACGAAATAGTTAAGGAATATACTCAAAAGAATAAGGATTTGATGGAGTTCATTGAGAGTTCTCGTTCTTGGGAAGAGGTGAATTAGATTGAAGAAGATAGTCTCGTTGCTGCTCTTGCTCGTCAGAAAAACGAGAAGAATATCCCATATTACACTTGGAGATTCGTATGTGATAAGATTGACCGTAAGACTGCCCAGTTAATTGAGGAAACTCTTGAAGAGAATCTTAATAAGGGTAATGGAGTGAATGGTGAGGATGGTTATGTAAATGTTACAGCATTTCCGATGTAGAAGTCATTTGAATTCTTTGTGGATTATCCTAAGAGTTCCAATATGTTTAGAGCATTCAAGAACAAGGGTAAGGAACTTGGTAAAATTCTAATGGAAGGTGTGGCACATCATTTAGGAATCAAGTTTGTGTGTTGTGAGGGAGAAACCTTTGTGAATAGTCCTATGGAAAAGACTATGGGAGGTGACATGCTTGAGTGGGTAGGAATCTAAAAAGAACACATGTATAATGGATAGTGTATGAAGCCTAATGAGACATACTTAGAGAAGTTGTTATTCAAAAGTCTAGTAATGGATTTCGCATTCTTACCTATGGTGAATGTGAAGTTCAAGCCTGAAATTTTTGCTGACAAGTCATTTGAGGAAGTATCTAGGTTTTATCAGAAGTTCTACAATGAAAAGGGTAGAGTTCCTACTCTACAAGATGTGAAGTTGCTTGCTAATACAGATGGTTTAGCACAACATGTAAGAGAAGCGTTTGGTAATATTAAAGGCGTTGACCATAAGGAAATGCCGAAAGAGGAACTTTATAATTACTTTGAGAATTATATAAAGAAGCGTCTTGCCCTCATTACATTTAAGGACATTTTTAGTAACTATGACCCTAATGGTGACTTGGATAGTGATATGTTGGTAGAGAAGTTTACCAATGTGGCATCACTAAAACTAATCCAAGAAGATGCGTTTGACATCTACAGAGATGTAGAGAAGTTCATTCAAGAGAGTAGAACAGATAATAATCGTATTCCATTAGGATTTACAGAGATTGATAAGATTATCAATGGTGGATTACCTGCTGATGGTAAGGTTCTAGGTGTTGTTTCTGCTCCAACTAACATGGGTAAGTCAATCTTCTTGGCTAACATTGCAGTAAATGCTTGTAAACAAGGTAAGAATGTTCTTGTAGTTTCCCTTGAAATGAGTGAAACTGTCTATGCACAACGTATCTACGCTGATTTGTATAATCTTCCTATCAATAGTATTCCTATGCTTACTGAGGAACTTAGACAAAGCGTTGCTACTAAGCAGTATGGTAAGATGAAAATCAAGGAATTTCCCCCTAGTACATTGACAGTAAGCGCATTGGATGGTTACATTGAACAGTTGGAAAGACAAGGTGAGAAGTTTGACTTGATATGTGTTGATTATTTGACATTGTTATATGCACCTAATGCTGATAATAGTAATGAAGCAGGGAAGAGAATAGCACGAGAAATGCGTGCTTTGAGTTACAAGTACAAGTGTCCTGTATTCACAGCAGCACAGATTAACAGAGATGGCATGAGTAATACCCCTGACATGAAGTATTTCGCAGAGTCCATTGCAATTTGTGCTGAGGCTGATTTCATTGTTTCTTTATACAGACAAGAGGAAGATTTGACGATGGGAATCATGAGAGCTGCAATCTTGAAGAGTCGTTTAGGTGCAAAAGGTATGACAGTTCCTTTGAGATTCAACATTGAAAACTTGCGATTCGAGGATGCACAAAGTGTAGAATTAGGCGAAGCAGATGAGGGAAGCCCATCAGAAGCAATACAAGGGATGAACAATCTCTTCAATTAAATAAAATTCATGAGTGAATGGGACTATTTGCCTACCCCTTATGAGACTTTGATTGAAAGTGAAACTAAACATTCCCTTTTAATAATGATGTCTATTGGATGTCTATTAGAAGGGAAGGTAATTCATCCTATTGATGTCTTTGAGATTGCTAAAAATAACTCCAATTTTAACGATTTATTAAATAGAGAAGTTAAGAGTGAAGGTATTGTAGAATTGATAAGAACTTTATTACAATACGAAGAACTTAGAAGTCAGAAGAAAAGGGATAGGTTAATAGAAATAATACGAGAATATGCTAAACGAAACGGAACAAAGGATTTATAATCAATATTTAAGAGCGATGGCAGAGAAATACCAACGACCTTATAAGGCGAGAAAGGATTTCTCTAAGATGCGTGAAAAGGATGTATTACAAATTCAAAAGTTGCGAATGTTCTTTGAGCAGTATAAGGATGTGAATCCATTCCAGTTTTTCAAAGCAGGGTTCAAGTATGAATTGAGCACCTATCCTACACTTGAATACTTTACTACATTGAGAGCTACACGAGTTTATGCTAAACACATGCGTGAAAAGTATAACGAGGATGTAGATAACATTGAAAGTATAAAAGACTTCAAAGATGGCATTTTATTCATTTATGGTTTCATTCAAGAGAAAGATATTACGCTTGCAGAGTATAAAACATGTGTAAATGAACACGGAGTACCTTGGGCAATAATACATTTGAAACAACAGAATATCAGTTTTTATCACATTCATTGCTTAGAGATTGACATTGATATATTCCCTTACGATTACAGAGAGATGATAACTGACGAATTTGAAAAAGTATGGGAAGATACTAAGGAGCAATATCTAAGAAGTAAAGAGATGCGAGAAATAGGGACTAGATTTAATAAATTTTCACAAAGATTGATAAAAGCAGGAAAAAAATCCTGATATAAATTGATAATTTAATAGAACTTGCGTATAATAGTTTTTGTAACAGGGGGCGGTACTGGTTATTCGGGCGAATGACGAACACGCAATATATTAAGGAATAGTAAAAATAAGGAATAGTAATTATGAGTAATATTGACTTAGACGCACTTGTAAGTGCAGTAGTAGCAAAGACGGATAGTGGTAATCGTGTTAAGAAGGAATTTCTTTCTAGCAAGATTTTTAAGTTTGTAGCCCCTAAGCCCCAGAAGGGTGAGAAGATTGAGGATGTATGTAACACTTACATCATTAAGCTTCTTCCTTGGACTAAGGAAGGTGCAGAGGGTTTCCACAAGACCTATGTATACCGCTATCAGTATCGTTGGCAGGGTATGCCCCAGCCTGGTCAGTCCTACGGTAAGTGGAACTATGTGACTTCGGCTGGTAACATTGGTGAAGCATGCCCTATTGATGAATGGCGTACAGAGTTCCTCCGCGCAAATACTGGTAACAATGAGGAAATTAAGCGTGTACTTTCTCCCCTCAATCGCAATGAGGTTCGTATAATGAATGCTCTTATCGTGGATGACCCTGTGTCTCCTGAGAATAACGGTAAGGTGTTCCCTGTCGAGCTTAATAAGGCATTGTGGGATATTGTTGATGGTGCTCTTCATGGGCAGTTGGATGCACATTTCTCTGAGATTCGTGGTTCTTCGGTAAAGGTTGCCAAGAAGGTGTTTGACCTTTCTCCTGATGGTATGAATCTTCGTGTTAAGGTAACTCTTAATAACGGTGGTATTCCTCAGTTCGCTAAGTCTGAGATGTGTTTTGCCAAGGCTGACCTCTTCGGTGATAATGGTATTGATGCTAATGCAGAGGATACCAAGCGCATGTTAAAGGAGGGTGTTTCTCTCAAAGAAATCGTGTAGGAGCGTATTGCTAATGACATGATTGACCCTACTGAGATTGTAAAGGATAGCATTCGTCCTTATGGTGATGTGAAGAAGCTCTTTGTGAAGTCTTTCCTTTCCAATCCTAAGATTTCTATGCACGTTTCCGCTGCATGGATGTCCGATGAGGAAAAGGTTGCTCCTAAGGTTGTTGCTTCCAAGGAGGAAACTTATGAGAATACTGAGGTTGAAGATGATTACAGCCTTGATTCTTCTGATGCTTCCGTTCCTACTTTTGCTGAGAGTAATGACATGGATGACTTCATGGCTGAGCTTGAAGCAGAGCAGATGGGAATGTAATCTATTGATTTATAAGTGCTAACAATAAGGGAGTTTTATTCTGAAAAATGAATAGAACTCCCTTATAATATATGTGATATGGCAAAAGTACCATTAAATCCAAGACGAAGTGCTTACGGTCATAATCAGACACGGTATAATTCTCATGACGAAAAATATGAGGATTTACGAGAAGGACCTATTGACCCAAGACAGATTACAAAGAATGGTGGAGGTTTGTTTGCTTTTGTTAATACCATTGCCCGTGGTGTTGCAGAGACAGAGCATAACGAACTCGCTGTTCGAGGATATGTTGGGTCATAGAAAGACCAAAATTCAATCTATCACAGCAAAATTCCTGCTTTGGAATAGGTAGGTGAAAATATGGCAAGAATGTTGAATGAAGGTGAGCAACTACGAATGATGGCGAGCCAACCTTCAACAGAAGTGATAGAAGTCCCTCTTTCTGATTTACTGAATGTAGATAAAGCATATAAGAATACTACACAGGGTAGTGTTCGTCCAGTTATACAAAACAATTATACTAACAAAGAACCTAAAACTATGAGTGATATTGATATTTCAGAGTATCTTGGTGGCACTCCTCAGCGTGCCGTGCAGCAGAACAACACTTTCTATGTGAACATGGATAAGACAGCTAAGGCTCTACTTGCTGAGCAGGTAAAGACTAACAAGCTCCTTGGTATTCTTGTACAGTCGGTTCGTGAGAACGGTGTTAAGATTGATGAACTTCCTACTCACATTGCAGAGGTAGTTGCTTCTACCAATCTTCCTGATGCAGACCTTAGTGAGGAAGTTTCCACCGACATTGACGATACTCTTCTTCCTTAATACTTTATGATAAATGTAACTGTCTCATCTAAGGAATTGCAAACATTCATCTCCTCTATTCTCAATGTAGATAGAAGTGGTGTCTCATTGAAGTTCTACCCTGATTTTGTTGAAGCTCTTGTGCTTTCGGAGGATAATTCATCTGTTATTCTTTATACGAAGTTGAACATCCTTGAGATAAGTGGAATGGAAACAGATGAATTGGTTATTCATGTAAAGGATTTGACCAAGATGCAGAAACTATTAGACATGAATAATGGTGAGACATTTACATTCTCTATCAGAGATAATCACATTTACTTTGAGAATGACATGGTAAAGGGTGCTAAGTTCATGTTAGCAGATAGACCCTCCAAGACTGTGAATGCACGAGTAAATGTTCAATGGTTCAACAGCTTTGAGAAGACTTCACGAATGAAGATTTCCAAGCCTGTTGTAAAGAGTATCATTCAATGTTCCTCATTCACTTCTGATGATGCGAACAAAGTCTATGTTTACCAAGATGGAACAAAGGTTGTTGCAGAAATCAATGACCGTACAAAGAACAATCTTGATAACATGAGCATTTACATTGGTGAGATTGAAGAAGGACAGATGGAAGGTAAAGTAATTCTCAATGTTTCTACACTTAGTCGCTTATTCCTTGCTGATGAAATGACCCTTGAAACATCATTCATCGGACAAGGTGTAAGTAGAACAGAGATTGTATTCCTTTCATTTACGAATGATAATGTAAGTGTTAGGTATCTATTGAACACTTTAAGAAATTAAAATTATGATTGTTAAAGAAAATAAAATTGAAAAGTATAAGAAGTTTGCCGAATGTCTGATGTCAAACTTATCTTGTGAAGTTCGTAATTATAGTCTATATCATAACGATTGTGCAATCTATGCCAGTATTAGATACGATAGATGTTGTTTAGTTATGGGAAGACAAAAAGGTAAGACAAACTTTACATTGGTTCATGCTATCCGTGAAGCTATGATTAAGGGTGGTAGAAACATTGTTATCTATGTTTCTAACGAGAATTGTATAAAGATTTGTCGTGAGAGATTAGCCGAAATGTTGAATCCGTTGTACCTTGTAAGTGATACATCTAATAATAAGTATAATTTGGTAAATGGTTCTTCTATAACTCTTAGACAGACTATTGATACTGAAACAAATTATGATTTAGTTATCATTGATGACATCTGTTGGTTTAGCGATGAGCAAATTAGAGGTTTGAAAGAAATAAAGGATAAGTGTGATAACATGATTATTGTTACCTCAGATACAATGAATAAGCGTGATGCTTATAATTTCTTTGAGGATATTAAAAATGATAAATCCTTTACTTATGTGAGGTTTGAAAATCACGAAGAGGAAGATGAAGTCTAATCGTTTCAAAGAAGGAGACATGTTTGGAATCAATGCCCCTGGTTACAGAGGGCATTTTGTCATCTTGGTTAAGATTGAAATGCCTTGGCTATACTTTTATGATACGATAGATAGGCAGTATTTCATGACGAATTATACGGATGCTAAGAGAGCAGAGAAGATTATAGCACATAGCCCCGATGATAGACATAAGTTGCCTTATTTGGATTATGTGAAGACAATCCCTGACAACATTTGGTATCCATTGAAAGAGTATTGTGACCAAGCAATGAAAAGAACTGCAATAAAACATAGAAATTTTATTAAAAAAGTATAAAAAAGTTCTTTTACCTCAAAATAATTCTATTTTTCGCTTGACAAAAACTAGAAGGTTGTGCATAATCCTCCTGTAACCTAAAAGAAACAGAAAGGACACGATTATGGGATTAGACATGTATGTAAACATTCGCAACAAGAATACTCAGAGTAAACTTGAAGCTTACAAAGCATGGGAACAGAAGTATTCTTATGAAGAGTTTCAGCGTCTTACGGAAGAGCAGAAGGAAGAGTACCGCAATTCTGAGCCTGAGTATGATGACAATATGTATGGTAAGGAGTTGATGTATTGGCGTAAGGCTAATCAGATTCACAACTGGTTCGTACAGAATTGTCAGAATGGTGTTGATGATTGTGAACAATATGCTATTACGGTTGCTGACCTCATAAAGCTCAAGGAATTATGTGAGAAGATTCTTACGATGACTGAAAAACGTAAGGCAATGCGTTATACTTCATATAGTGCAACGGAGAAGGAAGAGGTTGATGTTCTTTATCTCACACCTGAAGGTGTCGAATACGCGACTGAGTATCTTCCTAGCCGTGGTGGTTTCTTCTTCGGAAGTACGGAATACGATGATTGGTATGTGTTGCAGTTGAAGGATACTGTTGAGCAGATTAATGATGCCTTGGACACTCTTAACTGTGAGTATGGCTTCGCTATCAATAGTGACCCTGTAACAGGTGAATACAAGGGTGACTACATTATTGAATATACTTCATCTTGGTAAATTTTCTGTCATAGTGTTAATTCAGGGTCGGTAGTTAATTCTACTACCCTTCTTTTTTTATAGAACATGTGTATAATAGTTTGTATGAATAAGGTGCTAGTAATAGACGGAGAAAATCTCCTTCACAGAAGTTATCACGCAGCATACAAGTTGTGGCACGACAAGAAGCCTGATATGTATGTTCGTTTTTTCCTTTCCACACTCAAGAGTTATGTAACTCAATTCCAACCTGATAAGATTGTATGTACTTGGGATTATCGTAAGAGTGGTCTTTCTAACGAGCGTAAAGAACTCTACGAAGATTATAAAAAGGATAGAGTGTTCAATGAAGCTGTTCAAGAATATGCTGATGATATTCGTGAGATTCTTGATACGCTTGGTGTAGCTCAGATTCATCCTCTTATGCGTGAAGGTGATGACATTATGTATTGGTTATGTGCAGTAAAGTATCCTAATCAAAGCATTCTTGTAAGCACTGATACTGATATGTACCAACTTATTGTCCCTGAATTGAGCGAAAATAAGATATACAATCCTATCAAAAAGATTGTTATTACGGAGAACTATCTCAAGACGAACTATAATGTAGAGGATGGTAGACAATTCATTGTTCGTAAGGCTTTGAAAGGTGATACTGCTGACTCTATTAAAGGTGTTGGTTCTAAGGAAAAGAAGCTCACTAAGAATCGTCTCGAAGCAGTAGTAAAAGCTATGGGTTCTGCTTTTGATGTAGAGAATGTAACATCACAGAATCTTCTTGATGATGAGGAACTTGGTGTATTCCTTACAAACATTGAGATTATGTGCTTGGATAGAGTAAAGGAGAATGCTGATGAGATTGCTTATTATGAGGAACAGTTGAATGAGGAGAGTAAGGCTGATAGAACTAAATTCAAGCAGCACATGGCTAAGCATGAATTCTGGACAATTCATAAGCAAGCTGATAAGTGGTTTAATCTATTCAACCCTGTAAGAATGGATGATTTATACGCCAACCTTTTCAATTAAAGAACTCCCAGAGGATTATGTGACTAGGAAGTTTTACTCTCTTGGTCACAATCCTACCTATCATAAAAATAATGGCAGCTACAACTGTGGCTGTCCTATTTGTCATGAGGGTAAGTCATGGGGTAAGAAGTCACGCTGTTGGTGGCTACCTGAGCAAAATCTAATCTACTGCTTTAACTGTGGTAGAGGTTATACTCCTTATAATTGGATTAAGGAAGCAGGGAATCTCACATACCAAGATATAAAGAAAGAAGTATTAGGAGGTGAATATAACATCGTCAATCTTGATAAGGAAGATGATGAACTTATTGATGAGGAACTGATTGAAGATGTTTTTGGTGTTCCTTACGATAGTGTAAATCTATTAGAATTTTTAGATGGTTCAAGTGATAGTGTAATCAATAAAGCTGTCAAGTATTTGAAGGAGAGAGGATTAGACAGTGCTGTAAATCGTCCTGATAAGATTTATTTGAGTCATAAGGATTACACACATAGAGATAGAATAATTTTCCCTTTCTTTGATTTCATTGGAAGAATACCATTTTATCAGTCGCGTGCTTTTGGAGGAACTGATAACGAGGTGATGGAACAAGTGCGTTACCTATCTAAGGTAGGGGCAGAGAAGTCTGTATTCAACTTGGATAAGGTAAGTGGAGACATTGATGATATATATGTATTTGAGGGGCCGATTGATGCTTGTTTCATGAAGAATGGTGTAGCAGTGGCAGGTGTATCAGTAGGTGATAAGCAAGACTTGACAGATTTGCAGAGAAGCCAATTAGCAGCATTTACACTTACACATAGAATAGTATGGGTCTTGGATAGTCAAATACTAGATAAAACATCGGAAGAGAAAACACATAAACTTCTAGCGCAAGGAGAGTGTGTTTTTATCTGGCCCAAGGAGATAGGCGAAAAGTATAAAGATTTCAACGAGTGGGCAAAAGGTGAGGGATTGAATGAAATTCCTGTTGATATTGTAAAGACTAATGTAAAGTGTGGATTGGCAGATTCAATGAAATAGAAAGCGGACAGCATGTTTGAAATACTGTCCGCTTAGAGAGAACCTGACCTATTAGGCGATATAAGTTATTAATGAAGCATACCCTTTGTGATTACATAAAGGGTATCGTTTGTTTTAGAAAGATACTTTTCCATTGTTTCAACATCTTCAAAAATGTTTTCAACAGACTCACCGCAGCAATATTTGTATTGTCTGCGAGTAAGTGCCTGAGCACCTGAGATGTATCTGTAAAGGTCAGAAATAATAGCTCGTGATACCTCATAAGAAACTAATCTTTCTTCAATTGCATCTTTAAGAGATGTATGTAAATCGTTTCTTAATTCAAAGATTCGTGTCATTATATGATTTAGATTCAACCAGATTCGTTTTACATCTTCAAGGGAATCACGACCTAATTTCCCACTTTGAATTTTAAGAGCAATACTTTTCATTGTGGGTAATTTTTGTTGTCCCTCATTGATTTTACCTCTCATTTCTTTAATGATAGGAGAAGCAATTTCTTTGATATTACTATATTCATAATCATCTTCATGAGAAAGAATAGGTTTTCCTATTGCCTCTGCGATGATGTGACGGATTGCTGTTTTTCTATTCATGATAGTATCAATTACTTAAGCATATCATCAACGGAAGTAGAACCGATGAGGGCGCGAAGTTCCTGACCAAGAGCAGCGATTTCACCTGCAATACGACCTATACGAGTTCCGCAAGTCTTTTTCACTTTTGAGAATGGGCTATTTTCGGTAGAATTATCCATAGCGTATTTGATTGAACTTGGGTTTTCTGGGTCATTAAGGATTGAAAGGAAAGATTCAACTTTTTCTGCAAACTCAATAATCTCCTGATTTGCGACTTCGATGCGAGCTTGGATTTTATCTTTGAGCATCTGGTCTTCATTTTTAATTTCTTCCATAGTTTGAGTTTGATTAGATGCCATTTCAGGATTACCTTCACTAAGACTATTTTCAAGGTCTGCTTCTTCCTGAGAAATTGGTTCAGAAGGTGTTTTCATTTCAGATTCAAGGTCATCTGCGAGAGTATCCATTTCATTTTCTCTGATAAGAGAAGCATTGCGATTGCGAAGGCTTGTCAAAAACTTTGATTCAAATAATTTTTTCTTCATTCTTTTCTTATTTAGTCCTTGTTAAATAATTACGATGAAGAATAAGAAAAAACATCTCAAAGAAGATACAAGTTTTACATTATCAAAAGGTTCAAGTCCTTATAAGATATACAGAGCACCTGACCCTGTAATGAATGCGGATATTCAGATGAAAAATAATTGGGAAGTCCAGCGAATGATTGAGGATGAAACTAGAATGGTAAAGAGATAGACTGTTGCAGAGATTGAGAAGTTAGAGCAGCCATTGTTTAATCTTTTCAGAGACATTACAAACATTCGCAATCACATTGAAGATTGTAAATCCTGGCCAATGGTAACTCAAGAGAACATAGATATAATGAAAGAGATGCAAGACATCTTTGATGGAATGAATAAGGATATTATTATTAAGATTATTCCATTACTTGACCAATTAGGTCTTAAGCCAAACATGAATAAAGGTGACGAATGATTGAAGGTATTTTAATAGCACTAGGACTTATAGGAAGTGGTACTGTGTATCACTTCATGAATAAGCGTGTTTAGTCTGCTGAATCTGATAAGACAAAGGCAGAAGCAGAAGCCATTGTAGCAAAGGGTTATCAGTAGAATGCAGAGGAAAAGGTAATTGAATTGCAGAAGACTTATACTAATTTTGTAGAGAATGCCAAGATTGAAATTGAAAAGACGAAGGTAAGTCTTGAAGAAAAGTATCGTAAAGAAACAGAGTTAAAGGTTGAAAAGGTCATTCGTGATTATGAAGAAGCATTGAAACTTGAAACTGATGATTTGGAAGAAAAGGTTGCACAGTTAGACGAGCAATTAGGGGAAAAGATACAAGAGATTGCAGCAAAAAATACGATGAGATTCACTTGTGCATGTGATAGAACGAAGTATATTCCATGTACTGTTGATTTGAGTGAAGAAGAGAATTACTTCACTTGCCCTGATTGTGGAGCAGTTTATAAAGTAGTTATTAGTGCATCCACTATATTGATGAGTGGAATTACTAATAATCCTAAGATAGCCAACATGTACGATGGAGTAGAAGTTGGTGAAATTGATAGAACTCCCTTATAATAGAGTGTAGACAGATGGAGCAAGAAACAAGGGATTATGTAAACTCATTAGATTTAGATTCAATGGCACGATGGATGTGCCTTATTGAAGGTGTTGATTATATTTTTGATAAGATTGAGGAAGATGGTATGAATGATGAGTATCTGTTTCGCTCCAAGAAAAGCTTCAATATACTTGAACGTTCTCTTATTAAGTATATTGAAGAAAGATTTGAAGCTATGAGAGCTGATATAATAATTGATTATAAAAACAATTAAAAATTGCTTGTTAAATTTGTAATTACAGAATCAACACCAGATGACTCCGTGACATTTAATAGTGACGGTGAAGAAATTGAAAATCTAACAGATACAGTTTGGTCTTCATCATCTTTTAAATTGAAATTAGATTCGTTAAAAATATAAGTTACAGATGAATCGTATATGTTGGATAAAGGGTTGAGTGATGAAATTGTAAAATCTCTACCTTTATTAGAGATAATAAATCGCAAGTGTGATTTATTATCTTTTGTGTTTTTTGTTATAAGGTCTGTAAAGTAATAATTTGATGTTTTTGTAACACCGTCATTTGATTCCATTAGTATTACTGTTGAAAATCCTAATCCTTTTTCGTTAATTATTTCAACTTCATAATCTGAACATAAAATACAGAGTTCTTCTTTGTCCCCATCTGGATTTAAATCGAAAACTAAGACGCGAGGTTCGTTTGTAATTTTGGATGCGGACTCTTCAAATGAACAGTATTCTTCAATAAAAACTGGGGTCAAAGAACAAACATCGTCTGGAATGCGTTGATAAGTTACATTTGAAACATAAATTGAGTTGGTGTTATCCTTAATATTGTCATTTTGGATAAAGAATGCACAAGAAAATTTATCATCAGATTCTTCGTATACTGTATCTCGCAACATTATATCCCTACCGAATAACTTTCCACCGTAGTTGATTAAAACGTTGTTTCCCCTTTCATTTTTATATGATGAAATGTTTTTTGAAGTGTTATTTTCTTGTACTATTACATTTGTTAAAATGAAAATGTTTTTGTCTACAAAAGAATTCTCATCAGATTTGGAAAAACCAAAGGAAATTTGAGATGAATCTGTGTCATTTATATCAAAGGCATAAATTATGGTTTCATTTAAGTCCTTTTTTGAAGTTGATTTATAGTTGAACATTGTTTAGATACGATATCCTAAAAGTTTTACAGTGGGGTTGCTTGTGGAATGAATGATGAACTTTTTGTCGTTCATGTCATTGTTTTCAATAAGAGGAACTTCAACTGTCGTAATTTGTGTATTTGAATTTTCAGGAAGTTCAAGAAGAAGAACGCCATTAGATTTAAGATGACGGATACGTGTTACGGTATCTGCTTTGGATGTTATTTGAAGTATTACACTTTGTGCAGAATATGGAATTGTTGACCCGTCTTCTTCATTTAATTCGATTTCTTTAATTGATTTTTCAATGATGTTGTTTGTGAAAGGGATGGATTTTAAATAGGAAAGATAAAATAATCCCCTGCTTTGTGAAGAATGGTTTATTTGTGAAGTTGTAGGCTATTCGTTTGTGACCTATGAAAGTAGTTCTTTGAAGTTATTCATATCAAGACCTATTTTGTAAGCAAAACCACTACCTGTGCTGTCTGTTCTATTACTTACAATTATACCAGGGTTTTCTTGGTCTGATTCCAAAGACACGTAACCTTCTTTAAAGAAATCTGTGAAAGATTTTGGTTCGTAAGAATAAATTGTTTTTACTATATTACCCTCTTCGTCTTTTGTTGTATTTGTTACGAGTGTCATAACAAATTCTGACTAATTTTCGTTAATTGGAAACGATAAAGAAATTTCTTTACCATCGTAGAAAAGGGATGATGGTAATTTACAAGTATCTTTTATTGTTATGTTGTCTATACCCTTTTCAGCCTGATTGCTGACTATTTTTTCAATAGCTTCTTTATTTGTTTTTAATATTTTTTTGGTTGAATTTTCCGATTTATCTGTAATTAAAACTCCGTTTTCGTCAAGTACATCATAAGATGTAATTTTTATATAATCTTCTTCTTTGTTTCCGTTTACGATTACGAGTTCTTTTTTATCGGTATTATCAAAATAAAAGTCACCAGTGTAATAATTTGTTCCAGAAATGTTGGATGATACGAAAATGTTTTCTGTTGAAGAACTTTCATCTATACAGCCGTGGAATTTGTTACCCACAATTAAACCACCAGGTGTTTCTTCACAGTCTTTTTCTTGTTTATTGTTAGTAAAAGTTCCAACAAAAACTCGTCCTGTGTCACGTGTAAATGCCAATTCACCCATGAGAAACTCACCTGGGTACGTTCTTTCGTTTTCCATCCCTTGAAGTATTGTTTGCCTTACAACTGTGTCAGAATAAATTTTTATGCTTTCGTTAGACATGTTATTAACTATTTATTGATTATAAAATGATGAAAAATGATTATAAAATGATGAAAATATGAGTTATTTCTTTATTAGAGGTAATAATGATACATTTTCCATTGAAAAGAAATTATTACAGAAAATATTTTCATTGATTTTCATTTTGTTTGTTTTTTCGTTTGAAATTGTTTCTGTAATTTTTTCAGAATCAAAAATTGCATCTCCACTCAATCCTCTATTAGGTTCTGTATTTCTAAATCTTAAATCATCGGTGAAATCTTCACCGAAATTAGATTCAACAAAATTAGAATCTCTTAAAATCAATGTGTCAAATCCTCCATATAATGTTGTTGACATATCTTCAGTTGTTGACATATCTTCATTGCCATCTGACGGTGAAAGTGACGATGAAAGAGTCATTGGAACATCTCTTAAAATATAACTATCATTATAAATGTCAAGCCCTTGTGGTAAATTTAATGAGAAATCACAATGTTCCGCAACTAATGATGTTTCTGAATCAAGCGTGCGAGTCAAATCATAATTTCTATCACTTTCATTTTTTGGATTCTGACTGCATTTGTGAATCTAATCATAATTATTAGAATTATATGGTTCAAAAATTACAGTATATGTATTTTCACCAACATTATGGACAGAACCCCTCGACAGTGCGATAAAATGTCTATGAGGTATTATAAAATCGTTTGATTTATTTTCCCATTTAATTACATTTGATGTAGTTTTAGAACTCGTAGAACCCAAAAATGTAGTGGAAGAAGATAAAGGAATCTTAAATGATGGGACTTGGAAAGTGATTGTGTAATCGTCTAATGGATTTTTAGAAATACAATCTTGTATAAAGTTTTCAACCTGTGATAATTTTGTGGCTAGGTCAAAATTTTTAATTTCAACACCTATCGGAATCCCTGGTGCCTCATCACAATAAAAATAAGATGATGTTTCGGTAAGGTTAAAACTTTGTAAATTAAAGATGTACTATTCTGGAAGTTGTGTTATTTTTAAGTAGTTTTTAACCTCATTGACTGTCGTGTTTGGGTTTGAGTTGACATAATTGTAAATCAAATCAAATGATAGAAATGCAATCAAATCATTTTGAAAATCTTCATCTGATTTATTTTCCGTATAATTGTATCCTATTGTGAAAAATAAATCAAAAAGCTCGTCTTGTTGATTTGGTGTATATTTGATGGTATAAGATTTACCATCACAAAAAAGATAGTCATCTTTGATTGAATCGTAATACTCATTTTTCATAACTTCATCATTTTGCCAATCCTATAATAATGCGTGATGATGAATTATGCTTCCAGTCGGAATTTGAGAAATCGCTTTGGAATCATCGTATTCTTTTAGTTTTTCATCTATGTAATCTTCGAGGTTTTTTGTTACAATTTTGATATTTTTGACATTATCAATTTCATTTACTGATTCAATTCCAATTATCGTGTTGTTTGAAAAATCAGATGGTTCAAATAATAAATTATATGAATCATTTTTTATAAAAATTGATTTGGCGAATAAAAAATCCGAAATAATTGAATCAGTAGTTGACAAAAGTGTCTAATTAGTCGTTTCAAATACCTTAGACCCTATTGAAATCCCTTCTTTACCTATATTCCAATAAAGGAAGTTACCCATTGAGTCTGTTACAGGTATTTCTCCATCCTAATATCTTTTTGATTTTTTGTTTAGAACTTCAAATGTTTGTATAAATCCGTTGTGAAGCTGAGGATTCAAATTATTTTCATTGGTTGCGTATAATTTGTTGTTAGAAAATGTATCAAAGTCATCACCAATGTTTGTTACATCTGATACATTGGTGATTCTGAGAATTCCTCTAAATGAATCGCTGATATTTTTATTTTGTGTGTCTCTATTTGAATCCGTCATGATTTGATGAGTGGTAAAAGATTTATATAAGAAGGTGTTGGATTTTTGGTATTTGGTTCTTTATTGAAAATTTCAGAAACATGTTGTTCAGTTCCCAGTTTATCTGCATGTAAAATTGGTAAACTTGTCATGCTTCTCCAAATGTAATTATCATCAAAACGCCATTTAGTTGGCGTATTTTCTGTATTTTCTTTGCTAGGAATACCTCTTAAAATGTATTTTCCAATATATTTTTTGATTTTTGGTTGTATTATATCACCAGACTAATTTTTCTGAGATAATTCGTATGAAAATGGAACACAGCCAGTTTTACCTATTGGGAATGACCCTTCCAATTCATTAGCCTAAATTTTATATGAAATGTCCACATCTGGTCTCATATCTGTCAATGCAGCAGTTGGTATTGGTTTTATTCCATGAAAACTATTTAAATTTTTACAATAATCCAGCCATTTATAGTATTCGTTGTCAGTTGGGTCAATAACATTAGAAAATAAAGGTGAATAGATTGTTTTATTTCCGATGATTTCGTTAGTATTTTCATCGGTTTTAAAAATACAAAAATGTTCTGTATTGATATATGATTCATCATTTGAGTCATTAAATGATGAATCTGGTGAATAGTCGGAAAAGAGTAAATGTCTATGATTGGTACGCTCTTCTTTACTTTCGCTAAGATAGTCAAAAGTTCCTTTGTAAAGTCTTTTTATGTCTGTTATATTTTTTGGGTAAATTGTATAACAGTTATCATTTATATCAAACTTTTCATTTAGATTTGCAGCGTACCCGATTTTGAAGTTTGTGGTGTCATTTTTCAACAATGACATTTTTTCATCAAAATTATTTTTGTCAATCACATCATCTGAAATATATTCTGATTCATTATGTGAGAAGTTTAGTCCACGAATAAATGTTGGTTCGTGTGACATTAAATTTGGTGTTTCGTCGTTTCCATCACATAATTTATAATCTCTACAAATAAAATGATGTGATTTATAAAGAGTCTTATCGTCGCTCACTTTGGAATAAAATGTAACACCATTGACGATTTTGTCTTCTGTTGCATTTTGTCTCTTTTTGTGAAATATGTATCTTGCAAATGGCATTGCATGATATAAAATAAGGTTATGAGTTACACCAGATGCTCTACTTGCATATTTGTTTTTTATTTCTTCGTATTTTTCATTTAAATTTACTATTGAAAAAGAATTAGTTGTACTATCTATTCCTAGTATATAATCAAACCGATTTATAGTCTATTTTTCGTTTAAGATTTTTAATGAATCTTCGTTGAACTTATAATTCAGTGTATTAACTTTTAATTCGGAAGTTCGCAACTGACCACTAATATTGAAATTGTTGTCAATTTTAATTTCTTTTGAAATTTTTGTTTGAATGATTATAAAATTTTTATTGTGTTCTGGGTTAAATGTTCCGCATTTTTTAAAGGAGACTGGTAAAAGATTACCAGACGAGTCTGAAAGGGTAACTTCGTTTTCTTTTAAAATCTTCGTAGCATCATCTTCCACCTTTCCATCCACTAGGTTCGGTGAAATACGAAGAATTTTGTTATATTTTGTCTGGAAGTTTTCTATAGATGTACTCATAAGATATATTTTAAATTAAATTTTGATAAGTGGTAACATAGGGTAGAAATTTGGGTAATTTTCATGACCCTTTGATACTTTTGTGTAATCTGATTGCATTTTTTCCTATGGCTATTGATTTGTTGTTGGTATAAATGAGTCAATGTCATTTGACGAAAGACCAGCAAAATCACCATTTATAGGAGAGTCTTTGTGATTTGTTTTTTGGAAGAAAATACCAACTGGAATTGAATCAACGCCTTTGTTTTGGGAGGTGTTGTGTCCAAAACCAATCATGCCATCATTATATGTTGTATATGGATTGTTGTGTAGTGGTAAAATTCCAACTTCGTCCCCATTTTCTAATTTTACATTAGAATTGTTGTATGCTTGTTCTGCATTTATTATTGGTTGAGTTGGGTTGTAGTCGTCATCGCCAATTTTATCATACCATCCGTTACCTTCATCAAATTTAAACTTATTAGGATAATCCAATTCGTTTGATTGTGCATATTCACCGAAAGGATTTAATTTCCATACACCATATGATACAAAATGTCTATGGTTTTTTCTGTCCAATTTTTCATTAACTGAGTTACAGTCTGGAAGATAAGTTCCAGAATCATTGTTCTCATTTTGGACATTTGAAATGAACATGTGTCTCAAATCAGGAACGTAAAAATATTCCTAATCTTTTGAGTTATCAATTTTTTCTGGATAATAATAATATGGATTTTCGTTTTTCTTATGACGAATTACTGTTTTGAGTATTTCTGATAGTTCTTTGTATTCTGTTTTTTTATATTTTCTACCATCACATAACAAATAATTGGTTTTTAATGGGTCATCTGATGGTAAGTCTTTATAATCATCCAGAGACATGTAACACCAATGAATTGCTCCTCGTGGAATTGATTTATACTTATCTTTGAAGTGTTGTTTTATTTTGTTTTCCAACCAGTCATCTAAAATATCAGATGACCATTTTTGAGAGTCTTCTGTATGGATTAGAAAGTCACCTTTGTTATCTGTAACACTTATCGAACTTGGAAACTCTATTTCGTTAATTGTCACAGATTGGTAAGTCTAAACTTTATTAGATTCACAATTACCCAAAACTTTTAAGTTTTTTGCTAAAAAATTATTTTCGGTAATAGAAACACCCAATTCATTTCCATCAATTGTGTTTATTGAGTAGTCATCATTGATGTATAAAATTCCATGTATTGAGTTGATTGTGGAGAAAACTTGTTCTTTTAGACCATCAACATACATTATTCTGTCATTAAACTTTGGTATCATAATTGTCTATTAGTTTGATAATAAGTGATTTTTAACATACATCTAGGAGAAAACAAACGAGCATGAACAAGTAATTTCGCCTGTATTTTGATAGTTTAATTTAATGCTTTGTAATTCAGTTGGAAACGCATGAGTAAATGACCATTGTATTATAGGTTTATTATATTCGTCAGTTCCTATTACAGCCAACTGTGTTGCGTAAATGTTAGAACCTGATTTACCACCTGCTAAATTTTCAGCGTCATAACGAGCTTCCTTTTCGTTATAAATCAAGTTCATCCATTCATAGATGGTGAAATAATTTGCGTAATTGTTATCAATTTTGAACTCAATTTTAAGTGGTTCATAAGGTGTTTTCGTGTGAGACGAAACATAATGATGACCACCAGCATAAGGCATACTTTCCGCTTTGATGCTGTTAGTTGGTATGTCCACATTTGTTAAAGACCATGCAATTGAGTTTGTTCCTATACCAGTTTCCGATAATTGTTTTACGTACTTTGATTTCAAGTTCTTTAAGCAATTTGGTAAGTTCATCACAAATATGAATTTGTCTTCAAGTGTTTTATTCAAAGGACTTTGTATAATGTCATATATATCACTCATCTTTCGTTATTTATCTTGTGACAAATCCCTAGAACTACCTTATAATAATACATATGAATTACGAGTTGTATTACTCATTACAAGAAAAGCATAAGCGTGAGTTATTTGACCTCCTAGATTGGCAGGACAAATACGCTCTTGAACATTTATGTAGAGCAGTTTACAAGTATTCTGACCCTGATGAACCCGAAGTCTAGTACAATGATTGGATTTGCTTCCATAGTACACAGTTTTGGCTCGGTGAATTCATGGATAGAGAATACCTTGTTAGAGTTTGTATTGATTGTGGAATCTTCGTTTACGATTATACTGACAGTTATGGTAGAAAGTTTTATGAAGTAAGTCCATCTTGGAGAAAGTTTTTAATTGATGAGTTTAAGTTAGATGAAAAAAGGACAGAAGTTTGAGTTTCTTGAATTGGTAGAATTCTTGAAGAACGAAAAGAGTTCGTGGCAAATCATTGCAACAGGAGGAACATATTGGTATCTGAATTCTCTCTATCTTTACAAGTACAATTTCCATCTTGACTATTTTGAATATACAGATGGAGGTTCACCGTGTTTTTCGTTGGTTTCTACGGAAGATGGTAGAGAAGTTGCTCATGTACCATTTGGAGGTTACGATGATTTGACTTATAGAATTGAAGTATATAATGAAAATCCACTTGAAATTCTCATTGATTGGCGTGAGAATTACGAAAATGGAGATAGCCAATTGGTAATTTTACAAAAAGTATGACATTTGACGAGAGTTACATTGAACTATTAAAGAAAATTGAAGAGTTGGGCTTCAAGGAGAAGAACGAGAGAACAGGGATTGAAACAAAATCCGTGTTCACAGCTATTCTTGAAGCAGAGGATGCTAGAGGTTTTAGTGGCTTCCCTATTTCCAATACACGAAAAATCCATTGGAAGGGTGCTGTGATTGAAACCTTGTGGCTACTTGGCATTCACATGAAAGATGACCGTTATAAGGATTTGCCTATGACGAATACTCGCTATCTTGAAGATTACGGAGTGCGTTATTGGAGACCTTGGCAAGATATTAATGGTAATCTTGGGCCTGTTTATGGTGAGCAACTTGTGAATTGGTATGACCATAATACTGATAGCCATATCAATCAGATTCAGAACATCATAGATACATTGAGAACTAATCCTACTGATAGACGATTGGTAGCATCTATGTGGAATCCTGCTGAGATTGGTAAAATGGCTCTTCCACCTTGTCACCATTCTTTGTGGTTCTATTCAAGACAGCGGGAGGATGGTAAGCGTGTATTGGACACTACATGGCATCAGCGAAGTGCAGACATGCCTATTGGTATTCCTTATAACATTTTGCAGTATACCATTGTGAATAAGATTGTAGCAATGTGTAGTGGACACATCCCTGGTGTTGTTCGTGGTGTTCTCGGTAATGCTCACTACTATCTTGACCAAGAAGAAGGTGTGAAAGAAATTATCAGCCGTTAGGAAGAAGTCACAAAATGCACTAAGCCTCAGTTAGTTATAAGTGAGCGTCTATTGGAAAAGGTATGGTGTGGTGAGATGTTGGAGTTATCAGATTTCGCCGTAGATGGAAGTGATTTCAAGGTAGTAGATTACAATCCCTTGGGAGCAATCAAAATGCCTGTAGCAGTATGATTGAAATAATAGGAGATTATAAGAATTGGCAAGGGGAACAGAAGTTCCCCACGAAGTCACCATTTACACTTAAAGGATTTGAATTTGAATTCAAGAAGTGGGACATTGAGAAAGAGAATAATCCTATTGACAAGTTATTGTTTAATTTGTGGATGGTAGAGCCAAGTCCGTATCATCCTGCGGTTATGGGAAAGATTGAGGTATATGATGGAATAACTGCTGTGTATGTTAATCCTTTCTTTGAAGGAGAAGAAAAAGAAAAGATTATAAATGAATTAAAGAAAGCAGCAGGAGAACAACTTTTGAGCCACTCTTAATGAGTGGCTCTTTTTTATTATCCAACGAAGAATCTTGGTTTTGACATAGCTCCGTATGCTTGGTTTTTTATCAATTCATCCATTAGTTCTTTTTGTTTTTGGACTCCTTCAGCACGCAAAGCGTTGCCTGTCAATGAACCGCCACCTAACATCTGAACACTGTCCCCCCATTTCGCTCTTACGGCCCCTAGCATCTCTTTGACCAAAGCCAAAGCATAATCAAATACCCAAGGTTCTTTAAGAACATCTTTCAACGGTCTTTCAACCCAACATTCAACAATTCCAAAAAATCTTTCACCCATTCTTGGCTGAGGAGTAAGTGTAAGGTATTGAGTATCCTTATTGAAATGCCAACCCCTCTTTACAGCCAACATCTTCTCATAAAGATTACGCCATTCATGTAGAGCATACCAAGTAGTAAGACCAAATGAGCGATGGTTGAACTGATTTGTATAGAAAAACTGCTGAGCAAGAGAAGTATCGAAGTTATAAAGAGAAGTAATTGAAGATACGCCACTTTCAGAGTAATTTGTTACGGAAACAACTTTACGATAATCCATGATGTCATAGTCAAACATCTTGTTATATTGTATTGATTCTCTTTCTCTACCAAGGTCAGTCTCAGTATGTAATTCTTGTTTCTCACCACCTAATGTAAAGACAGTATCCTTAGATTTTTTGAACATTTCGGTATCGTATCCTCTCTTGGTTACGAGGTATTTGTAAAGTTTTTCAGAGATTATAGAAAGAGGTTCGATACCGTCAGGGTATTTTTGAGACATAGCATAAAGCATATCAATCTCAGGTTTATCTTTTTCTTCAACTGATTTATGAAGAAGTTCATAATCAGATTTTGACAAGTAATAGTCCTTTTTATAAATGTAATCTTTTGTAATATACACTTCATCAGGGACTTTTACAGTTTGCTCAGGCCCTCTTTCAGCGGAGCGTTTAGTAGCATAATCATCAGGACGAGAGAGAACACCGCTAATAGTGCATAATTTATCAATAGGAATGCCATGATTCTGCTCATACAATCTACTATCAAGAATAAGGTATTCCTTAACAACACCTGCATGCTTGTAAAAGCGTTCAACAGCCATAGAAATAGCATCATAGATTTGATTACGATGTAAATCAGAAACTGAAACGGCAGGATAACCGAAGAAATGGAGAATTCTCTCGGAGATATCATCGTAAGTTTTATTCTTATTATTGAGGTCTGTGCTCATGTAAGCCTCCAATGGCTTCATGTTACAGATTTCAGGCATATAGTCAGTATCACTCATCAGAATTTTATTTATTCTTGCGGAATTTGCTTGACAAAAATTCAAAAAATGTGGTAAAATCCTCTCAGGTAAATAATACTATGTTCAGTTACGAAGAAAACGAGAAGGCTGTGAATAAGGCAATTATGAAGTGTCTTAATGAGAGTCATGAACATTGGGAGACCAACGATGATTTTATTCAAGATAGCGTTGATACCGTTATGGGTGTGTTGAGAAAGATGAACATTTTTCAACGAGATGGTGAAGAAACATTGGCTGCAATCTTTATTGAAAATAAACTTTATAGTAGTGATGTGTATATTGGTAATGATGTTCAAAAAGCTTTGACTTTCATTAGAAATAACATTGATGAGTTGAAAGAGGAACTCAGAATTCATCGGAATTATGGTAAAATGATTGATGAAAACCCTAACGCAGATTGGATTGAGTAATCCTCTCAGGTAAATAATACTATGTTCAGTTACGAAGAAAATGAGAAGGTTGTGAATAAGGCAATCAAAAATTGTCTTAATGAGAACACATGGGTTCGGCATAGAATTACTAATAAACTTAAAAATCATCTTGGTGAAATGAGTGATTCTGAGATTAAGAAGATTTGGTTAAAAATGTTTTCAAATGATGCCGATAAAATGCGTAGACAAATTTATGGAGAACTTTCCGAAAATCAAAATCCTGAGGTAATTATTGATTTCATGAATAAAAATAAGATTAGTAAGATAAAATAAATAATAATACTATGTTCAGTTACGAAGAAAACGAGAAGGCTGTGAATAAGGCAATTTTTAAGTGTCTTAATGAGAGATTTGAGTTTGGTGGTTTTGACGAGCCTGAATCTTTCAGTGGAAACACGACAGGTGGTATGTCAATCAAACAAGGTTATGAAATTCCTAAGAAGATTGACATTAAACTTGAAATTACAAGCAAGAATAAGAAGCAGGTTGTTGGTAATGTTTTCACGAAGAATCCAAAAACAGGTAAGCCTATTGAATTCAAAAATGTTGTTTTTGAAAAGGCTGAGTCAGACTGGACCACCCCTGAATGGGCAGACCAATTGGAAGGCATGTGGCATGAAATAGACAGCGATGCTTCTGCATCTGACTATGAAACTGAATATCGAGGATTGTTTGGTTTTATTGAAAGTATTGTTGAATGTAAGTATCCCAAGGATTATAATGGTTTTGGTTCTCATGAATCTTATACAATCTATCCTCTCTTGAACAAATTGGTAAAGAAAGGTTCAATCTCCTTACCTAATCCATTCTTCAAAAAGTAATTCTTCTAGGGAGCAGCCAAAAGGTTGCTCCTTTTCTTTTACAGAACATCTGTATAATTGTAATCAATGATAAATTATATAGGTTCAAAAGAAAAGATAATACCTTGCATAGAAAAATGTATAAGTGGTTGTTCAACTTTGTGGGATGCTTTTAGTGGTTCATGTAGAGTTGGTGTGAACTTTTCAAACGAAGGTAAAAATGTAATCTCATCGGATATTTCTGTGTGGTCTTATCATATTGGTAATTGTTATCTTATGAATGATAATGACCGTAATCATTATACGGAAATGATAAATGAGTTGAATGCTTTACAAGGTATTGATGGTTGGTTTTCTCAAACTTATGGTTCGTTGGAGAAATTACCATATCAAATCAAAAATCTTAAGAAACTTGATGCCATAAGAGAGAAGATTGACGAATGGACTTTGACCGAAATTGAAAAATCTACTCTTATAGTTTCATTGTTAGAGGGTCTGAATGAGGTTGATAATACACTTGGTCATTTTTCGTCATATTTGAGGGATTTTTCAAAGAGGTCTTATAATGATTTGATTTTGAATGTTCCTAATTACAAAATCAAGCAATCTGATAACCTTGTTGTTTGTGGAGATGTTTTTGATTTGGTTGATGATATACAAGCAGATGTCATGTACATTGACCCTCCTTATGGTTCAAATAATATAAAAATGCCTAGTAGTAGAGTTCGCTATTCAACCTATTATCATTTTCTCAAAACAGTGTGTCTGAATGATAAACCTGATGTGTTTGGTAAAGTAGGACGCAGAATTGATACAAAGAAAGACTGTGATATATCTGTGTGGGAGAATGTGAATAATGATATTGTTGTTGGTGCATTTGATGAACTGATACACAGAGCAAAGAGTAATAAAATTCTCATAAGTTACAATTCCAATGGTAAAATGAATTTGGATGATATTATTGGAGTGTGTGAAAAGCATAGAGAAGTTAAGCAAGTCTTTAAAATACCTCACAGAAAAAATGTGATGGCAGATATGAAAAGCACTAACGAATGGAATAATACAAATTCTAACGAGGAATATCTTATTGAGATTGAGTAATAGAACATTTGTATGAAATTGGCAGTATTTACAGATTTTTTCTTCCTTTTTTCAGACAACAAGCCAAAAAATGACAGGATTTAATTCCTAGTCGCTTGCGACTAGCAGTTGACAGACCTGCATTTTTTTTTGAAGAAATAATTTGACAATTCTTAGAACATCCGTATAATTGATGTATGAAAATTGCTATATTCACAGATTTACATCTTGGTATTAAGTCAGACGACCATAAATGGCATGATGTTGCGTTTAAGTGGGCAGATAGTATGATTGAACGATTGGAGAACGGTGGTATAAACACCATCGTGTTCCTCGGTGACTTCTTCCATAATCGTTCTACCATTTCTGTTGATACACTCAATGCAACAAGTAAGTTCCTTGATAAATTCAAGAACTTCAATCTACATATGATTTTGGGTAATCATGACCTTTATTACGATAAGATTTACGATGTTAGTGCGGTCAATATTTTCAATGGTTATCCAAACATTAGGGTTTACACTAAGCCTACTCATGTGAAGTTTGGTAATCTTGATACTCTTATGTGTGGTTGGGGATATGACCCTCTCCAAGACAGTGCAGATGTTCTATTCACTCATGCTGAAATCAATGTATTCAAGTTCAATAAAAAGTTAGGAGCATGTAACTCTGACCTCAAATGTTCTGAATTGTTGCCTAAGTACAAGGTAATATATAGTGGTCACTTCCATCTCAGACAGATAAAGGATTACGAAGAAGGAAGTGTTCGATATGTAGGCAATCCTTTCCAGATGGATTATTCAGATGAGGGAACACCTAAGGGATTTGACATATTTGACACAGAGACATTGTAGTACGAGTTTGTAGAGAATACGATAAGTCCTACATTTGTCCGTTACAAGTTGTCAGACCTTATTGCTACGAGAGCATTTGACAAGTTGAAGCAGCAGATTGCCAACAGTTACTTCAAGTTGATTATTGATAAGAACATTACATTATCAGATTTGAATGAATTGATGACCTTGGTGAATCTCTGTGAGCCAAGAAGTGCCAATTTTGAATGGGAGAATGGACAGTCCTTCTCACAAAACATTGATGGTGATGACTTTCCGACAGGTGATTTCTCATTGTCTGGTTCTTTAACGAAATATATTGAAAAGATTGAAATTCCAGAGGATGATAAGAAATGGATTTGTGATTATTTGCTCACAAAGATGGATATTGTTATGAATAAGTGAAAAATGAATAATATAGAAATTTTTATCTTAATAAATGTTATCGTATTCTTTACAGGTATGTTTGTTGGTATGATGATGACACTTGATGACAGAAGTAATTATAAAGTGCGAGACGCAAACCCTCCTAAACCAAAAGAATATAAAAAGTAAGTGTATGGGCGAGATTAATAAGGCTATTTTAGTTTTATTCAAAGATTATAAAGAACTTCGTGAATGGGGTAATGATTATCTTTTGCCAATAGCAAGAAGAGATGACTATTCCCAATATTTTGACTGTTGGTCAGACACACATTATAAGCTTGGGTTGATGGAAAGAAGTACAACAATAGGATACTACGCAGATGATGTGTATTTTGTAAATTGTTCCATTGATGATTGTAAGGATGAAGAATTTTTTAGAGACTTACAAGTGATGAAAAAGTGGGGTACAAAAGTTCATTATGACCCAAAAGATACAGAAGAATTACAATCAAAACTCAAAATGATAGATGCTAAGTGGAAACTATACAAATACTGTGCTAGTGGAGAACTTAGACAATATTCGTATGAAGTGGCGATGCAGAAACTAAACGAGGAGTTTGGGTTGAAACGAGATGAAAGAATGATGGAATTTTGTAAAGAATTGCTTGAAAAATACGAAAACGGAACATTGGAGGAGTTCTTGAAAATCTAAAAAAAAATGATGATTATGCCTGAATATTATTTATTTTTGTACTTTGAGAAAAACGATAAACCTTTGACATTGCGTGAGTTACAAGATGGAGTGAGAAAGGATTTTGGATGGATTGACCATAGGGTATCACTTGAATCTGTAGAGGGTACAGTGGAAAGCCTTTCAAAGTGGTTTGTAATGAATGGTTATGAAATCTCTTTTGTAGGAAAAAGGGATGAAATGTTTGAACTTTATGTTCGTTTGAGTAAAAAGTACCTTTCAGAAAAATGGAAAGAAAAACCAATGTCATATCATTATTGTGCTTGATAAGTGATGGTGAGTAATACGAAGCGTGAATGGTTTATGAAGTTTGATACAGAAACAGAAGCAGCGATTGTTAATTTTTCCAAGGGTTATTGCCAAAGTAAAGGTTTAGAATTGAGCAGATGGGAAGAGGTTGTAGAGTTTGTAAAGGAACGCTTTTCCTTTCATCATAAAGATAGTAAGTTCAATGACCTTGAAATTGGCAAAGCCTCATTTAGTGAGATAATTGATTGCGTAGATTTTGAGCGTAAAGTGATTGAGCAAACTATCAAAGAAATGGATGAAAAGTTTTTGACAAAGTAACTGAATAATTGTATAATAATCATATGGAAATCACATCATACATACTTTTGGTCGCTCTAATTATGAGCGTAGTTTTTGGTTATAAAATTCTTGCTGTTTCTGTCAAGATGCTAGTAGGAATGCTCTACTTGGATGAGCGAGAAGTTAGAGAATTTAGGGATAAACTTGATGCAACAATTTGTCGTAAAGAAAGAAAGAGAATTTGGATTAAGTTTGGTAGAAAGTGTTACGAAAATTATTGTATCAAAACTTTCCTTGACAAGAACCCTATATAATACTCTATAAAGTGAAATAATAAGCGTATGGACACTATAATAGCTCTTAGTATAGCAGTTGTTTTAGCAATTGTAGCACTTATTATCGGTTTTTGGTATTATATTTTTGGAAATAGTTACGCAAGAGCCATAGACCAAGCAATAAAAGACATGGAAAAAGGTATTACCACAGTCATAACTGATGAAAAAGGTGTCTCAATTACTGGCACATTTACTGTCAAGAAATATAAAGATGAAGAAAAATCGTAAAAATGTGGGATAAGTAACAGAACTAACTTATAATTGACTTATGAAAGAAGTAGTAATTAATAATATTGAGAGAACTAAGTTTCACGGTTATTGTGAAAATGGTCGTGGAAAGTGTTGTATGGAATGGACGATTGAATTCCCTAAGAGTGAACTTGAAAAGTTAGAACCTGTTGTCCAAAAAGGAGGCAAAGTAAAGTTGGAAAATGAAGATGGTACTGTTGAAGAATGTGACTATCCCCCTATGACACGTGTAAAAAATAATAAGTTCATTTATAATAATAGAATTTGTGATATTTTTACTTTCATTGGTTTTAGAACAAATGAAAAAGGAGAAGAAGTGTGTTTTGCCAATGCACTATTCCCAATTCAGGATTAATTTGTAATTTTCAAGAAACCATGAATCACATCGTCACCTATTACATAGAAAACGGAAACATCTACTCTCATCATCCGTTGGTTCAGCATTTTTGTAAAATAATCGGAACTAATGGACATATGAAGTTCAATGCAGTAGGTTGCAAAAATCCTAGAGGATGGAGTTCCTATTCCTTTTTCAAGAAGGGAGAAGAGCCAACTTCTGAGAGAGTGGAGTTTGATATTCAACCTTTGGATTTGGATTTGCAACCGATTGGTGAGACTATTCATTATGAAGGAATAGTTGTGAGTAGACAAGAAGAAGTGGAAGGTGTAATGGTGTTGGAGACAAAAAGAACTAATGTATAATTGACCTATGGAAAATAAAAATTGGGTAGTAAAAGAAGGAGACATCGTAACAAAGGTAGAGCCAAGAGAAGAACCCTTTACCTTTACATTACAGTTCGCTGATAGCAATGGTGAAGTGTATGCCAATGTTGATGTGATTTATGATAATAGTGATGGTGGTGTATTGTCACGATTTAGGGGTATTCCTAAACATCCAGGTCAAGTCCAAGTTTGGAAAGCCAATAAGTTATTGAGAGATAGACCATTTGGAGAGAAGGTTGTATGGAGTGATGATTTACCTTGGAATTGGGAACAAATTGAACAAAAATCTTAACAAACATAATAAGCGTATGAAGAAAGTTTTCATTCCAGAATTTGTAACTAAGGGGTGGCTTCCAGGTCATTCTAAACCCAAACCGATGCCCACTACTGGAACATGGAGTGGTTATCCAGTAAAGAATGCTGACGATAATCTCGATAAAACACATTTTCTTCCTATGGTTAAGGAAGTTTATCCGAGCTGGTTTGACGCAGCGCAAGACCCAGAAGTTTCCCTTCCTGTTTTGATGAAAAATACCAAAATTGTATAATAGACTTATGACTACTTACGCAGAAGAGTATAAATTGGTGACTAATGAGTTGACGAAACGGACTCATGTAAAAATTACCAAAGATGTTAGACGCTTCACGATTGAACCTGATTTTTTGGGAATTGGTGAACAGGAAGAGACCTATTACATCGTCACTTGTTACGTTGATGGTGAAGAAATTGACAGCGTAAGTACGCAAAGTATAATAGAAGCAGGTGAAATTGCACAGAGTTACGAGACTTTTATAAAATACTACAATCAGAACTAATGTATAAAAATTTTTATTATGTTAGATATTGAAGAACTATTAAAAAGAGATATTGTTTATGTGTTATCAAGCATAAATCAAGAAGTGGTTGATAAAATAATTGACAAAATTATTGAAAGTGAAGTGTTGGTAAAGAAAGGTAGTAATGTTATCATTGAGCCGATGATGTATAATGACGAAGAGTATGGAACATGCTTCACCATTACATGTCTTTTTGATGAAGAAAGTCCTTATTATGATGTTAGTATTGAACTTTGTAAAGATTGTCTTATAATACATTATCGCAAAAAAGACGAGAAATATTGTACAACCATTCACAATGAAAAGGGTGATTTTCTTTTACACAAAGACTTTGCCAAAAAACTTTACGATTATGTTGAAGAGAACAAAGGCATAATTTTCAATAAAGTAGTATAATAAGCGTATGTGTGAAAAGGATGATAAGAAGTTTCAAGATGAATGGAAACTTGAAACAGAAATGATAAAGAACTGTCAAGTGTGTGAAACTTGCAAACATTGGCAGGTCGGTAATTCTGAGCCTTGTTTGAAAAAATTTATATGCCACCTCCCTGATAATACATGTTTGAATTGGGAGGAAGGTATAAAGGCAGAGTATTACCCTTATCCTCCAAATTCCACATGGGAGGAGAAAGAGGAAATCAATAAGAAGCACATTGAAGAATGGAAAAAGTATCTTAGACCCTTGACAAAGTAACAGAATAATTGTATAAAATCCGCAAAGCGTTTAAGGATACGGAAAAAGGCATTACCACAGTCATAATTGATGAAGAAAATGACTCATTTTCTGTAAAGAAATATAAAGACGTAAAGAAACCATGAATAAAGAAAATAATATGACGGTAGGATACGTGAACCACTCAAAGTTAATTCCTTCATTTTATTCTAATGAACTATCTGTTATTGAGGGGATTATTAGAATTTCATCTTTCACAGATGATTTGTCTGACTGTTATTCAAAAGAAAAATTGACCAATTTCATTAAAGATTATTTTAACCCTATTGTTGAGTGTAACATTTTGAGAGATGAGAATGGAAAAGTACGACTTAAACTTTTCAATTGTTTTGATTCTCTAATGATTGCAGCTTATGACTGTGACAAATCCCACATTAATGTAGTTGATAAAGATGATGAGATTTATGTGTTTTTCAGATTAAACTTCGATAGTGAGATTGGAGATTCTCTCAGCACTCCTATTGATTTTTTGGAAGATTTTGTAAAAATTGAAAATGGTAGTTGTGTTCATCTCTATTCAAAGAATAATGAGGGTGTTACGTTAGACGAAGTGAGAAATTATGAATAAAGAATGGAAATTTGAACCTGACCCTTTTATCAGAGGTTACATAAACTATTTGGATAAATCTCCTGTTAAGTTTGATTCGCTGAAACGAAGTATAAATTTGAAAAGTAAACCATAGACAAAGGAAGTATGGATGAAGAAAAGGTGACGGAAATTTTTATGGCAATTTTTATGATTCTGATGATGACTTCTTTTTGTGTTGCTATTATCAGTGGCGAATGTTATAGTGACAAATCTAACGAAGAAAAGAGTGATAGAATTATTATTCCTATTCAGTTGGACAAACATAACCACATGTTTATTTCTTTCTAAAAAAGTGATTGACGAAGTAACAGAATAATTGTATAATAAGCGTATGATTTTAGTTTTTGCAGTGTTATCTTTGATAAGTATTTTAGCTTTTGGTTATACTTGTGATAAGGATTGTGATGCTTGCGATGAGGATTTGGATTTGGTAAATTGTTGGTGTTCAATTTGGGTTATTATTTTTTTCTTTTCCGCTTGTTCACTAATTTATCATACGGTTGTTTATTTTTTATAAAAAAGCAAAATTAACTTTAATAACATTATGAGCGACATGGTTTTATACAAAATCGGACTACTACACGGTGAAGTTGAAGAGGTGTGTAGAAAGACTATACAAGAATACACGACTGACGAGGACACCCCATGTATTGTTCCTATTTCCAAAAATCCTTCCGAAGAAGAACTGAGAATAGTTGAATTTTATAAAAATTACTTGATTGGTCTAGGTTATAAAAATGTGACCATTGAAGAAGTAGATGATGTAACAGAATTTGTAGCACAACTAATGTGAAATAAGAGTATGAATGAAGAAGAATGTATTTCTTGGTTGGAAAAAGAAATAGCAAAAGAAGATGTAAGGGTGAATAACGGAGAGACCAAAACAGGGCTTCGTAGGTGGGTTTTATCTATTATGAGGAATATGGTTTTATCCAACTCAGAATTGAAAAATGAAATTCTCAATGAAGTAAGAATAAAGAATAATAACTGCATGAAAGAGGAATTGAATTATAGAGATGTGACAGGTTATCCACTCAGCCCTAATCAGCGTAAAGAGGTGGAGGAATTTATGATTAGACACGATATTACTGAAAACGAAGCAAGGTATGCGTTAGGTTATGTTCATCTTGATTTGCCTCAAGTCTCAATTGAGGAGGCATTTAACATAGTAAAGAAAGAAAATCCTAATCTTAAACTTTCTTATAAAACGATGGATATATGGGTTGATGAAGTAATGAAACGAGCCGTTCCTAAGCCCAATCCTAAATGTGTCAGGAGATGGATTGACACTGTGGGTATGTTGTGTTTTGAACCTAGTATTTTTCCACCGCCTGTGAAATTGCCCTTTGAAATAAAATACAAATATAGGAAAGAGAACTAATGTATAATAAGCGTATGAAAACGAAGTATCCAGCATTAGATGAATTTGTCAACGGAGTTTTTGAAGATAGCGAAAATGTTGGGAGAGACCTCTCAGTCGCAATAGTTGCAATTCATGCTGCATGTCATAATAAAGAGTTGCAGAAGGAGGCATTGGAATTGTATAATGTGATAAAAAATAAGAACATTGACAAACTAACAGAACTAATGTATAATTGACTTATGAAAGAAACACATGGTATTATTATAGAATTGGATAACGAAATGTTAAAGAAACTTTATGTTAAAGATTCTTTTGAAAAGGCGTATAGTGACATTCGTGCATTTTTTGAAGAACGAAATTTCAAATACATTCCCAGTTCTTTTTATTATGGAGATGTGACCTCGGTTGATGCTATTTTGGTTTGTAAAGAATTATCTAAAAAGTTCGATTGGTTTTATCCATCAGTAAAGACCATTGAATTGATTAGAATTTCTGAAAGAAATGATTTGATGCCTATTATTGAAAGATAAAAATTATAGCAAATTTACATAACTAATGTGTAATAAGAGTATGAATAAAGAATTAGAGCTAAGACCAATGACGGAAGAAGAGCGAAAAGAGTGGATTGATAACTTGGATGGTTCTCTTCTTTTTACCCAGCATCTTACTTGGGAAGAGGTGAGAAAAGCGTGTATAAGATTTTTGAAATTGAATGAAGAGTATTGTCATGAGATAAAAATTTGTGAAGATGGTGTTGATGTTTTGACATTTAATAAGCTAGAAAAACACAATCAAAATTGACTTATGAAAGAAATAACTATAAAAGTACCTGAAGGGATTACGAAGGAGCAAGTTGAATCTTACATTCAATCACTTCGTAAAGATTACATTGTCAAATTATCAAAAGAAGATGCAAAGGCTGTTTATAAAGCATTGGCAAAATCCAAGTCTATGAGAGACAAGGTTATTGACTTTATAAAGACAATGGATTATGCACCTACTCCGTCACAGTATGATTTCATTTTGTATAGCATTGTAAGAGGTTCTATCCAAATGTATCAAAAGGGAATTTCTACTGAAATTATGAGTAATGATGAGTTTGACATTGCTTGTGAAGAGGCTGAACAAAATATCTACTCTTACATTAGAAATAACCTTGAAGACCCTAATGTGAAGCGTGATTATTTGCCTGAATAATTGACTTATGAGAAAGAGAGACGAAGAAGTAATAAAGAAGGTTGTTGATAAGATTATCGATAGTAAGGTGCTACTCACAGGAGATGGTGATTTTTGTGTATGGGAATACATGGGTGAGATTTCAACGATTACCATCCGTAACTTATTCTCCCCAGAAAGTAGCATAAGTGAAATAGCCATTGGTATTCATGGTTCAGCATATAGATTTAACCGTGAAACGGCTGTACCTGCTTATGTTTTTGAATTGTATAAAAAACCTGGTGTTGGTGAAACTTTAGGAGGACGATTGTTGAAACTTTGCTTTGAGGTGAACCATAGTAATTTGGAAAAATCTCCCTCTTTCAATCGTTTGGTAGAATACATTGAGGAAAACAAACACCTCATTCTTCACAACGATAAGGAGTATGGTAAGTCTCATACCCTAATTGACGCTGATTTTATTTGATAAAAAGAATTATAAATTATGAGAACGGTTGAATATATTAACGAAGACGATTATGAATTTGAGCAAAATGTACATTTTGCAAATAATCTGAATTATGCTGCTTTTGGTTATTACACAGCAACTAAACCAGAAAAGACACTAATTGAAAAGATTATCAATGACATTATTGATAGAGATGTTATTGCTGAAATTGAAAAGGGTAATGTGGCGTTGTGGCATGATGAGAAGTTTAACATTTTTGGTATGAAATTGAAGAATTTTTATACCAATAAGAAATTGAAGGATGTATTTTTCATGGTTGCTCCTCCTCATAGAAATGGTGCTGATTGGAAATTTACTCTTTATGGCTATGGTGAGGTAGATGGAAAGGGTTATTTAGAAGAGCGTGTTTTTTATAAAATTGAAAATGGTAATAAAGTTCCTAAGCCCATCTTTGACGCATTTGTTCGTTTGTATGAGAAAATGTGCGAAAAGAAGTACCTAATTCTTGACAGATATATGGAATGTGGTAATTCTTTTGGAATTGATGCTATGGAATTGAACTGATGATTTTATTTGATAGAAAGAATTATAAATTATGACATTTGAGCAATTTATTGATGAATGGGCAGGTAAGGATTGGGACACTCGTGAATGGAACGCTGATGAAATTGGTGTATTCCAATACGATAAACTTACCTATTTTCTTACGCATAATACTGGTTATGTTTGGATTGACCAACTTGATAATACATTTGCTGTTGAAACAGAAGATGCAGTATTATCTCGTTTTAATCTAACTAATCATGATGAATACTTGGGTTGTGCCTTGAATGTAGAGTTCAACGGTAAGTATTTGCTTATTGGAACTCATAAATTTTATCCACATCCTGAGACACTTAATGAATTCGTTTATCGTGTAATTCGTTCAGAAGTAAAGTATAAGACAGGGCTTTGTGATAAGTTTTGTGCTTGTTTGCTAACTTTGGTTGATGTATTGAATTATCAAGGTAAGACGGACTTGAAGATTAGAGTAATTCTTTGATAGATTTTTCGGAGAGTCTTCTCCAGAATATAGCGCATTCAAGAGCAACCTTTCGGTTGCTCTTTTTTTTGACAAAATAATAGAACTAATGTATAATAATAGTATGAGAGATGTTACAGGTTATCCACTCAGCCCTAATCAGCGTAAAGAGGTGGAAGAATATATGAATAATCACAATGTTACTGAAAACGAAGCAAGGTACATGTTAGGTTATGTTCCTGGTGATTTGGGACAAGTTACAGTAATAGAAGCATTAGAAATGGTAAAGGAAGAAAACCCTAATGTGGAACTTACTAATGAGACATTGAAATTTTATTTGGATGAGGTAATGAAGAAGAGTATTCCTAAGCCTAATCCTAAACTACTTATGAACATTTTGATAAGGTTTGTGAAGCCAATCGAATGTCCTGATTGTGGTTATCAAATTGATATGAATGGTTATAGTAATGCGCTTGGTGTAGAACTAATTGAAGATAAAAAATCTGCAATAATATGTCCAATGTGTTTCACCCCATTTTGAATTGGGAATGAAAAAAAGAATGGAACTCGTGAAGAAAACATATACAAAATTAAAAATTTTTATGACAAGTTATGAAAAACGATTGGGATGAATTGTGTGAAATAGTACGTGAGTTTTGTGGAGAAGATGATGCAGAAATTGAACGCAGAATTCATGTCCATACTCCTCCATCTCGCAAGGAATTAAAATCGTGGATTGATGGTAGTTCAATGGAACACGATGATGAATATGATGGTTTTGTCAATGTAATAAATCCAAAAATCCACGATGGAATAGAACTAATTCCTAACACTCATGGCACAAAAATGTATTTTTCCCAACCACTTCATTTATCCAAAGAACATTACGCAAAACATAATTTCAAAGACGAAGTTTTGTATGTATGGTCAATAGATAAAAATGGCGATGAATACATTATGATTGAAGTTAAATGAATAAAAAATCATTTTACATCCACAGAACTGACATATAATTGGCTTATGGAAAATAAAAATAACATTATTTGCGGTTATTGTAATCCTACTAATGTAATACCATCGTCTTACCCTAATCAAATTTCTATTATTGAGGGCATTATTAGAGTTTCGACCTTTTGCGATGATTTTTCGGATTGTTTTTCTAAGGAAAAGTTGACTAATTTCATCATCGGTTATTTTAACCCTATTATTGAGTGTAACATTTTGAGAGATGAAAATGGTAAAGAAAAACATACGGTATTCAACGCTTTTCATTCAGATATGATAGCGACTTATGATAGCGATATGTCTTTTTGTAAGGTATTTGGTGAGGAAGATGGGATTTGTGTAATGTTTCGTTTGCAGTTCAATATGGAGATTGGAGGTTTTCTTAACATTCCAATTGATTTTTTAGAAAGGTTCGTAAAAATTGAAAAGAATAGTTATACTCGTCTTTATTCAAGTAGTGATGGAGTTGTCACATTAGATGAGATGAAAAATTATAACTGAATAATAACCGTATGGCAAAATACACAGTATATTGTTTCAAGGATTATGATGAACTCCTTGATTGGGAAAGTAATCATTTTGGTAAGTATGGTAAAGAATCAAATCATGAATGGTGGTATGATAACGGAAGAATTCAAATCTTATCACTCTGCACAATGGATAAACCCCCAACTTAGGCAGTAATTGACGAATTTGATTTTGTAAATTGTTCCATTGATGACTGTAAGAATGAGAAGTTTTTACAGTGGTATAAAGAATTGGAGAGAAAACAAGCTGAGCAAGCAAAACGATTAAAGGAATTAGAGGAAACGATGAGAAAAGAACATGAAGATGACCCTCCTGTTTTCATGTATCCTTTTGTTGTTTCAGATAAACAAAACTCTTGACAAAGTGACGAATAATTGTATAATAAGCGCATGAAATATGACGACATGATGAGTTTAGCCAACGCGAGAAGACAGGCTAAAGTTGAATTTGAAAATAATTTGTGGAAACGAAGATTTGAAGAATTGAATGGATTTCCTGTGGAGGAAGGACTTGGTAAAGAGAACATTATAATGCCTTTCTCAGAAAATGATTACATTGGCAAAGTAACTGAATAATTGTATAATAAGACTATGGACATTATTAATTTTGAATTGACTAGGTAGTCTGCTGAAAGAAGAAGAAAAGAGAGGGAAGAAAGAATAAAGAACGGACAGATTTGTGGAACATGTGAGCATTGGAAACTTCGTATAGATAAGAGAGTTGATAATTGGGACTTGCCATGCTCTCAAAATTGGGGAATAATTGACCCCAACGATACATGTCATTGTTGGAAAGCAAATGAAGAAGAAGCATAATTACTTCACCAAAAATTACACTCCTTCTAACAAAAAGAAAAAGGAGGAAATGGAAAAGGCTGTAAAATTAATTCATAAGTTCATGGTGTATGACATTGTGAAAAAGTTTATGAATTATGATTTTATGAGTGATTTGCCAAGTGAAAAATGAACTGATATTTTTTCGGAGAGTCTTCTCCAGAATATAGCGCATACAGGGGCATCCAAAAGGTTGCTCTTTTTTGTATAAAAATTCAAAAAAAAAGTTGCAGAAATTGCTTGACAAAAATTCAAAAATCGTGTATACTGTCTGTGTCAGGGGGCGATAAGGTAAGTTACCACTGAGAAAGACAAACAAACAAGACATAGAAAGGAAACATAAAAATGGATTATTACACTCTTATTAAGGATACAGTAAAGGAAGTAGGTGTTAGAAAAGTTACCGAAGAAATTTGTTCATTTGGTTATCCAAAATGCTTTAACATTTACTTGAAGAATGGTTATAATTTCACTGTAGCTTTCAAAGATAAGTGGCCCAGATTGTTCTTTGATAATGGCGAATTCTTCTTTGGTTACAAAGGTGAGGTTGTCAAGGTTGATGATTATTTCATGAAGCAGAAATTGAAGAAACTTGTGAAGGAGGTTTACGATAGTTATCTTTCTGAAAAATGGAATAAAGAGTAATTGACTTATTAGAGAGCAACCATTTGGTTGCTCTTTTTGTATAAAAATAATTCAATTATTTGCTTGACAAAAATCAAAAACTGTGTATATTGTCCTTGTCATGAAGGAAGTCATAGCAGCGATAGTAATGTGTTTATTTGTTGGTATCATTATTGGTGAGCCAGTGACAACATTTGACATCGTTTTAGGAATTATTACTTCGGTATTTTTGTTTGTTGTATGGGTCGTCACTTATGAACCTGACGAATTTGAAGATAAAGGTTGGGATGTAGTTCTCAAATCACTTTTGACAAATGATGTTATCCATCATAGAGAAAAAGATTTTGAAGATTATAAAGAAGTTGTATTTTGGCGTGCGTATGACTCGTTTTATAATCGCATTGAGTTCCAAATAGGGCGTTCATTTTGGACTAATAGAAAAAAGATAAAGGTTAGAGTAACTCACATGGATTATGAAAATAATTACTGTGAGGACTGTAAGAAGAGAACATTTAAATGCGAGGAAGATGTTAATGAACTGTTGGAAATAATAAATGATGCCACAGAAAAATACTTTCGTAAGAGGGGCATGTTATGGTAACAAACAGAACTATCGTATAATAAGCGTATGAAAAAGAAAAGTAATGTAGGATTTGAAGTTGATGACGAAAAAGGTATAATCAGCAAAGATGGCGTTGAACTTATTGTATGTGAAGATGTAGAAAAGGGTATTGATGATGCGATTACCCTTTATAAAGACATCGTAAAAGACCATACGAGAAAACCTTATCATTTGGTAACAAACTTGGAAGAAAGTAAAATTGACATAGTTTGTGAAGAAAATGGTGAAGTAAAAAGTTGTTGGAGTTATGTTTTTGGTGAAGGTGTATCTTATAAAAATTCTTATAGAAAGGCGAGTGTTCGTCTTAGAATTATGAATAGGGATTGTGGATTTTGAGTAATTGATTATTGGGGGCAGCCAAAAGGTTGCTCTTTTTTTTGTAAAATAAATCAATTATTTGCTTGACAAAAAATTACAAATCTGTGTATAATCCCTCTCATGATTGGGATAAAAACACATCACAAAATTATGAATCTAATAAAGTACATAATTCGTTCTGAAAAGAAGAACATATACGAAGGAATTGATTCATCACTTCCTTATGTAGAATTTTGTAATCTTGCAAATGAACGATGGATAAAGCATTTGTTGGGTATTTTTTCAAAGGACATCGTAAAATTTCTACATGTAGGTATGTTCAACACAGAGACATACAGTTATTATTATTCCAAGTTACACAAGGAAATGCGTAATGATGTTCTGCATGTACTTCGTCATCAATGTTCATTGGAAACATTGGAAAGTTTTGTAGGCAAGCCTAATGAATTGTATTCCTATGTTATTGATAAGTTTGGTGATAGTCTTGTTGAAATTCATAACATTGAGTTTTGGGGAGAGAATGTTATTTTCTTGGAATTGAGGGATAGCCTAGCAAATGCTATTATGATGAAGAGTAACAGACAAAGAAACTTCTAAAAGTAATAGAACTACCGTATAATTGACTTATGAAAGAAATTTTGAAGCATTATAAAAGTGTCCATAAAATGTGGAACGGTAAGAAATGGAAGTTGGAATATACCATCTTGAGTGATGGTAAAAAATCCCACACCATTGATAAAGTGTTAGATGATACTTATACAGTATTCAGATTTGATAAAGATGAGAAATTGACTCGTTATTTTTTATACAAGAATTCGTGTGAAGTGGATGGTGAGCACTATTCTTATGTAAGAGAAGAAGAGGAGATGTGCTATGATGAACTTCATAAAAAACCTTATAAATTTTGGTTTGAGTGGTCTTACCCCTATCTAACAGAAATCCTTAGAGATGAGAACGATGTGAAAATTATGGAAACCAAGTGGCAAATAATGGATGACAAAAACTCACAGAACTAATGTAAAATAAAGACTTATGAAGACAAGAAAGAAAGAAAAACAAATCGCTGAGAAGATTCTCACTAAGGTGATGGAATCTGGAATGTTGCTCAATGGAAATGTACATTTTGCAGTACATGAAGCGAAGGGTGGTAGGATTTCGTGTATTGAAATTTACGATGGTTTATTCTCATCTGATTCTGAGATAGGGGGTGTTCAACTTTATGTCGATAGATATGTGTATTGGGATGGAGAAGGTGATGAAAACCCAATAGATTTCAAGATGCATTTGTTTAACAAAAGTAATGGTCGCTGTTGCACAGTTTATCTACAAAAGGATAAGTCAGAGGTATTGAGGAAGTTCTTTGATTACATTGACGAAAACAAACACCAAATTCTCCAATGTGATTATGAACATGGATGTTCATTGTTCGTAACAGATGTAGATTTTGAGTAATTGATTATTAGGGAGCAGCCAAAAGGCTGCTCTTTTTTCTTTTTAAGAACTTCATTATAATAATGTTTATGGATAATAGTAGAGAAATCGAGGTATTGATGAATAGAGTTCAGGGCCTTCTCCCGCTAATGCCAACAGAAGATGGATTGGAGAAGGCGAAGAAGTGTCTTGGGTACTGTGACTATGTGAATATTGCTGAGTATTTTTGTCAGTTAAGAGCACAACTTGAAAGAGCAGAGAATTTCGCCAACGAAATTTATAGAAGAAGTGTAATTATCAGAGATAAGATGTATGAAGAGACAAAGAAGCGAGCAAATTTCAAATTGATTGATGGTGATACAATTACGAAGTTTGTTCCTTTAATGTATTATACCGCAGATTCATCTGAAAGGTGTGATTACACAAAGGAATTCTGTTTGCAATTCGCGGATAAAGATGGGTTCGTCTTTAATAACATTGATGTCCATTATAAAGATGATTCGTGTGGTAAATTCTTGTCGTCTATCAGTATTTCTCATGATGATGAGGATAAGATTTGGGAAATATGTGACATTTTGAGAAATGAAAAGATTGGCAGAACTCTTTTCGTTAAAGATGGGTCAGTTGTTGCAGATGGATGTTGCAATTTTGTTTTACCTAATGATGACAATTCCGTGAAAGAGGTAACAAAGATAAGAGTTATGTCTTATAAACCTTATAAGTTAATTGATAGCGAGGATGGTTATTATCGCCTAATCAAGGACGGAGTAGAACTTGAAAACTACAAGATTAATGAAATGGAGGATAGACATAGAGCGATTTCTAAGTTCTACATGCACACCTATGATTGTAATAGTAGACCTTATTATTTGGACACCGATGTAAAGGAACAGGTCGTTAAAATTATGAAGTATAACGATGAAGGTGAGGATGAGGTTGTTGAAAGTAGACCGTATAGAAATGGATTTGTCGTTGAGGATGGTACGAGTTACAGTCCTTGGAGCATTGTAATTTCTGGTGCCATTTGGGTTATGAAGAATTATGCAGAAAAAGAAACAAATGCAGAATCCAGTGAGAAGCCCAGCGTTGATGACGAACATAAAATTGAAACTGGGAGTGACGAGGAAAATAAAGAGACTTGGTATCGGAAACTCTATAATGGTCTGAAAAATCATGTAAATGACTTTGTTAGAGGAATCATTTTTAGGAGTTGATGATAGATTGAATGATTGGGGCAACCAAAAGGTTGCTCCTTTTTGTATAAAAATTAACTTTTTTGTAAAAAAATCAAAATAATAGCAAAAATTGCTTGACAAAAATTCAAAAATCGTGTATAATGTCCTTGTGCTCATGGAGAGCCACTAAACAAACAAAACACTAGAAAGGAACAAAATACAATGAACAAGAACATGCAATACACAGATGAATGGTTTAGTGAAGCTAGACGCCGCAGTTTTGATTGGGAAGACCTTAAAGCAATCAAAGAGCGTCTTGAACATCTTCCTAAAATGATGGACGAACTCAATGAGTTGTTGAAGAGTGGCGAGCGCAGAAAAGCGAATTCCCTTGCACTCAGTATGAGTCATTATATTCATAAGACATACGATGCGATTGAAAACGATTACCAATATATGTCTTGGGGTCGTGCAGACGAGATGGTCACTTACTAATGACTTGTTATCAAATGTAAATTTTAAGGAGCAGCCTTTTGGCTGCTCCTTTTTTGTATAAAAATTCAATTATTTGCTTGACAAAAATTCAAAAAGTGTGTATAATCTGGGTGTACCCACGAGGTTGAGGTACTAAGAACCAGAAAGAACAACAAAATATAGAAAGGAATAACGAACGTGAATTATTATAATCTCGTAAAGAAGATGGTAGAGAAAGTAGGTATCGCAAAGGTTACTAAAACCATTGTTTCCTATAATTATCCTAATTGTTACACCATTTACATGAAGAATGGTCACAGTTTCATTGTTTCTTTTAAGATTAAGACTGGTTTGTTTTTTGATAATGGAGAGTTCATGTTTGGATACAAAGATGACATTATCCACGTTGATGATTATTACATGAAGAAAGATTTGAAAGAATTCGTGGAAGAGATTTATTTCGCTTATCTTTCTGAAAAATGGAATGAAGAGTAATGCGAAGTAATAATGATTGATAAAGTAACTGAATAATTGTATAATTAATCTCTTTGTCATGTTTGATAGTTATATTATAATTCAAGATGATGGTTTTACAAGGCGTGACCTTAACCGATTGAAGCTTTGTGTTGAGTTCGTGCTGACTAATGGGGAACTTGATGAGAATCAGAGATTAGAATTTCAAAATCTTCGCAAGAAAATTTTGGAAGAGTTGAGAAGCACCCTTTGATAAAGAAAATTTTTATAAAAAATAATTCAATTATTTTCTTGACAAAGTAACTGAATTATGAAATACTGACTTCGTAACAAACCGATAAATTAAGATTTATGATTATCAAGACATTAGGAGAGTTTAGAGAGAAGTTTGCAAATTTACCTGACGATACACCGTTGAGTGTATGGGATGACAAAATGTTTTTGTATGGTGATGCTGACATTAGAAAGTGTAAAGAGGGTATAACTTTTGAATTTTCATACAGACCTAAAAAGGAAGAATTGACAGCAGACAGTATTACTAAACATTGGAGTATTCTTGATAGAAGTGTGGTTATAAAGGAAGCCAAGGAAATTATACGCCAACTTGACCCTAATCATGAGCATAAGCCAAACAGAACTAATGTATAATATACATGTAATCACGATATACAATCTAAATCACCATATACAGTCGGAATCGCATAATTAGTGATACACATCTCCCACGGTTGGATAATTTTATGAGGGTTACGAATAACGTGCATACAACTCAACCAATCGTGGGAGATTTGTCAATAATAGTACATTGAACGCAAATTACATTAAAGAATACAAAAATTACCAAAGAAGTATCATGGGATTATATAAACTTGACGGACAGCATATAGATATTTTGTTTTCTTTGGTCGAAGATAAAATTGAAGATTTGAAAGCAGAGGAAAAAGTTTGGGGAGATGACAACTCCGAATACATAAAGGTGTGCAGAACAATCCTCAGAAGGCTCAGAAAATCAGTGAAAATAGAAAAATAATTCATTTTTGCTAGACAAAGTAGCTGAATAATTGTATAATAAGCGTATGGAAAACGATAATGAAATTGTTACTGTTGGAGTTTTGATTGAAAAGTTGCAACAGTTTGACAAGAATATGCCCATTCTTTGCTATGGTTACGAAAGTGATGGGTACGAAGTTGCTTCAAATGTTGAATTGGATTATTCTGATTATGATAATCATGTTCAAGGCGTAGTAATTGCACCAAAGAGTAGATGGTAAAAACATTATAAAGTAGTATAATAAGCATATGAAGGTAGCATTTTTTATAGTTACGTGTTTTGGCTTTTTTAGCATGTACATGTGTAGCCGTTATGGTTGTTTATCAAGGCAAGGTGAAATTTGGCTTGGTTACATGTTAGTTGCATGGTTGGTAATGTTTGGAATTAGGATGTTTGGATGTTGTTGAACAGTTGTGAATTAAAAAGAATTTGAAATTCAGAGAATGGATAATCGTTTTAGCGGAAATAAATTTGAAAAGAGTTAAGATTTGGATACGAGGTGACGAATCCAATGACAGGGGCTTTTCATTATGAGTATTCTAATGAAGCATTTGAGAGATTTGTAAATCTTTGTGAAACGAGCGATTACATTTATGTAAGTGGTGTTTTGGGACATTATGACAGAAAGCGTGAGGAAATACTTATAAGAACTGGTTATTTTGACGAAACTATAAAAATAAGGAAGAGTTATTGTGAGTTTGATGGCGATTATTGGGTCATTAGTCCTAATTATCGTAAGGGTAATCCTTGGCGCATTCAGTTTCTTAAAATTATTGGTTATTGAATTGTATAATACTTGCCATGCGAGAACAAAAGCGAAAGAGAAGAAGAGGATTACGCAGTGATTGGGATAGGGATGCCATAACCACAAGAGAACGAAAAATTAACAAAAATAGATTTCATGCAAATAGTAGAGTGAGTTTTAGAAATAAGACCGCTACCAAATGGGTGAAAACTTATAAAAAGAAAAATGTGTGGGATTATTTGGCAGTAGGAATTACTGCTGAACAACATGACCATGATGTAATTAATGACATGGGTGCAAATGGTTGGATACTTCATGAGGAGCAGTTTTCAGAAGTGGATGACTTTGACCATGTTCTTGTATTCAAGCGTAGAATATCTGTGTAATATTTGTTATAAAGAGGATTAGTTTCACGAAGTGTTGAAATTATGAAATAAACCATTGACGAAGTAACAGAATTACAGTATAATAAGCGTATGTATAGTGAATGGAAAATAACAAACATTGAGTGGGTTGCATATGAAGACACGATTACAGCCCTTGAAAATCGCAATCTTACATTTTTGGATGCACCAAATCATGTAATGAGTGATGATGAATTGCCCAATGAACTGTTTATTGGTGCTAAAGAGGATTACATAACTTGGGAGATTTATGAAAAGACTGGAAGACTACCTAAAAGTTATGATTATTGTCCTGATGAGGTTAGAAATATGAAAATGTTTTTAAGTCTATTTGGCGAAGTTTTGACAAAGTAACAGAACTACTGTATAATATCACTTATGAAGAGGATAAACTTTACTAAACTCACCATTAAGAACTTCTTATCTGTTGGTAATGAGCCTGTTACAGTAAAATTCAAGAATGGATTGAACTTGATACGAGGAATCAATCGAGATGAGGAAGATATTGCCAACGCTGCTGGAAAGTCGTCAGTGATTGCGGCTTTTTACTTTGCTATCTTTGGTGAGCCATTGGTTGAATTACCAAATAAGTTCTTAATCAATAGAAAGATTGGTAAGGGAGCAGTAATACGATTGGAGTTTGAGGATATTTCGTCCAAGAGGGGTGAGGAATACTTTGTAATTGAGCGTACACTTGGACCTAATAAATGTAGAATTTGGAAAAATGACATTGAGAAAACTAAGTCAAGTATTGCCGAGACTAATAAGTACATTCTCGAAGTATTGGATGCAGATGATGAGATTTTTAGAAATTGTATTGTGATGCGTGCCAATAGCGGAACTTCTTTTATGACCAAGAAGAAAACAGAGAAGAAGAACTTCATTGAGAGTATTTTCAATTTGGGAGTATTCAGTGAGATGTTAAAGTTGGTAAAGGACGATGTTAGAGAAAAACGTTCTGATTTTGATATCGAAAACTCTGCATTATCGGTCATGAATGAGAACGTTGAGCATTACAAGACCAAGATTGCGGAAATTGAAAAGCAGATTGAGGAACAGCAGCAGAAGATTGCCATTGAAAAGCAGCGTCTCGAAGACTGCATAAAGAAAGAGGAAGAGAAGATTGCATTGATGGAACAGAATAATGCAGAGTTTGACCCTTCCATTCTCAATAAGCAGACGGAGAACATGAGAAAGGTTAATGAATATGACAAAGAACTCACCGCTAAAATTGGTGGGCTGGCATACGAATTAAAAGCAATAAAAGAACAGATAAGTGCTATCAATAAGATAGGTAATGCTTGCCCTAAATGTAAGAGAGCGTATGACGAAGGCTTTGTGAATGACAATGCCAAGATGAAGGTGGAACTCATGGAAAAGGCTAAGGCTGTGTATGCTACTTGGAAAGAGAACGAAGCAAAACAGCAGAAGTTAGCAAAGTCCAAGACCAACACTCAGAAAATCATTGACCAACAGAAGAAGTTGGAGAATGAGATAAAGGTGAATAAAGTTCGTATCAATAGTGCTAAAACATCTATCAATCAGTTTAGACAGATGATTGAAAAAGTTGAGGAACAGTATGCCATTAGTCCTATTAATGCCTTTGTACAATCTCTTGCAGAGACAGAGGCTAAGGCAAACGAAAAGAAAAGCATCGTTAATGAAATTCAGAAATCATTGGGTAGAATGAATGTTGCGGAGCATATACTTGGTGAGGGTGGTGTTCGTTCTCAAATTGTAAATATGTTGCTTGAACTTTTGAATGGACGAATTAGGTATTATTTAAAATCGTTCAAATCAACCTTTGAATTTACTTTTAATGAAGTATTTGAAGAAATTATTAAAGATGTTCATGGTGTCATTTGTATGTACAACAATTGTAGTGGTGCAGAAATGAAGAAGATAGACCTTGCTATCGCCTTTGCGTTTTTGGATATTATAAAACTTCATAGACACGTTGAATATAATGTGGTGTTCTACGATGAGATTTTGGATAGTTCCGTTGACAACAAGAGCCTTGAACACATTATATCTTTTATTGCAGAACGGGCTAATGTTGATAATAAAAGTGTTTATGTGGTTACTCATAAGACTGATATTATTCTTCCACAACTCACTGAGACTGTGTTGCTTGAAAAGAGAAATGGTTTCACAAGAAGAATTGAAGCATGAAAAAGATAGTATTTGTTATTTTAGGAATAATTTTATCATCGTGTGGTGATGAGAGGGAAAAGAAACATAATCAAATTGATAAGAATACAGAGATACAAGGGGTAATAGTTTCACCTATTGGAGTTCCTTGTCCTTTACCAGTTGAAACCGACAAAGGAACTATTATAGTAATGCCACCACCTATTGACATTTTTGATGATTGATTGTGACAAAAGAGGAAAACATGAGTGAAACAAAGAAAATATATAAATGGACTTCTCAAATTATGAAGCCAGTCGGAACGTATGATTACGGAGGAGCCAATAATTTGAGTGCTGACGGATGGATAATGAAACAAACGGAAATAAGGTATGATAAAAGGCAAGAATGACTGTGTTGTTATACTTTGTGGGAGAAAGAAGTTTCAAAGTAAATAAAACATGAATAAAAAGAATACAAAAGAAGAGAAGGTTCGTAAAGAAGTTGTGAGTAAAGTAAAGAGGAAACTTACTGACAAATCTACTGAAAAACCTGTGATTTGTGGTATTTGGGGATGTTATAAGAATTACTCGCATAGACCATTAGGATAAATAAAACTAGCGATGAGGTTGAAACATGACCTCCTTTTTAGAGGGCAGTTCCAAAAGGGACTGCCACATTTTTTTTTTGAAATTTTTACATTTTTTTGAAATTTTATCATTATTTGCTTGACAAAAATTCAAAAATCGTGTATAATGCCCTTGTGCTCATGGTGAGCCACTAAACAAACAAAACACTAGAAAGGAACAAAGAACATGCAATACAAGCAATACACAGAAGAATGGTTTGAAAAAAATAAACACACTGAAGAATGGTATGAAGTAATGGAAGAATACTTTGCGAAAAAGAAATCTTTTAAGAACTACCTTGATTCTATTT